>JALYHP010000120.1 GCA_030799355.1 Pseudomonadota bacterium | reverse complement strand
GCGGGCGGTGGCGCGGAGCGCGGCGGCGGAGCCGGCGGCGGGGCCGGTGCGCCGCCACGGGATGACTACGACCAGACGCCGGCGCCGGCGGGCGGCAAAGAGGATTTCGACGACGACATCCCGTTCTAGGGTTTTCGACTACAGGCCGAATGGTGCGTCAATCCGGCGCGCGGTCCGCCGTCTAAGGCGACCAAAGCAAGATTAAGCGCCTTCTGTGAGGTAACGCATTATGGCTAGAGCAGCACGGCGATTGGTAATTTGCATCGATAACTCAGGGTACGAGGCATCGCTGGAGCGTCGGAAGATCTACGTATGCATCCCGGATGCCCGGGTGGAGAAGTCTGGTCATCTACGGGTGATCGATGAATCCGGGGAAGACTATCTGTATTCCAAGGAATCGTTTGTGACGGCAGAACTGTCGCAACCTGTGCGCCGCGCGGTACTGCAAACCGCATGAGCTGGCTTTCTCCATGACCGCTTTCGACATGACCCCGCCCACCGATGCACAGCGCCGCGAAATCACCGCCGGGTTGAGCGGCGCTGAGCGCCGCGTGCTGCTGGAACATGGCACCGAGGCGGCGTTCTGTGGTGTCTTTCTCGACAACAAGAAGGACGGCATCTATACCTGTCGCTTCTGCGGGTTGCCGCTGTTCCGATCCAGCGCGAAATTCGACTCCGGCACGGGCTGGCCGAGCTTTTTCCAGCCCTTCGATGAGGCGCATATCCGACGCGTCCGGGATGTGAGCTATGGAATGGTGCGGGTGGAGGAGGTCTGCGCGCGCTGCGGTAGCCATCTGGGCCATGTGTTTCCGGACGGTCCGCGGCCTACCGGCGAGCGCCATTGCCTCAATTCGGTGTCGCTCGGCTTCACCGAGCAGGGGCGAGCGCTACCCGACGTGCTGAAACGGGGCGCGCCGGAAGGCTGCGCGGCGGCGGCGCCTGGTTAGCGGGCGGGCGCCGGTCAGTCGTCGATGACGGCTTCGCCGGGAAAAAGCGCCTCGCTGAAGCCGAACTGGGTGAGGTCGCGGATGCGCCGGGGATAAAGAATGCCATCGAGGTGATCGACCTCGTGCTGCACCACCCGGGCGTGGAAACCGTCCACACTGCGGTCAATAGCCTGGCCGTGGGCATCCACCCCGGTGTACCGCAGCTTGCGGTACCGCGGGACCACGCCCCGCATTCCGGGAACGGACAGGCAGCCCTCCCAGCCATCCTCCATGTCGTCGCCCAGGGGGGTAAGCACCGGGTTGATGAGGACGGTGTAGGGCACCGCGTCCACCTCGGGGTAGCGAGGATTGTGCTCCATCCCGAATATGACCACGCGCAGGCCGACGCCGATTTGCGGCGCTGCGAGCCCGGCCCCATTGAGATCCTCCATGGTGTCCCGCATATCCTGCAGCAAATGGTCCAGCTCGGCGGTGCTGAGGTCTTCGACCGGCTTCGCCACCGCCAGCAGCCGCGGATCGCCCATCTTGAGAACTTCGCGTATTGCCATGATTGCTAGTATCTTAGCGGCCTTTTCACCGTGAGCCCATTTTTTACGTAGGTCGAATGGCCGGACTCCTCTACATCAAAACTTTCGGCTGCCAGATGAACGAGTACGATTCCAGCAAGATGCAGGACGTGCTCGAAGCGGCGAATGGCATGGTGCGCACCGACAATCCGGCCGAAGCCGATGTACTGCTGGTCAATACCTGTTCGGTACGCGAGAAGGCCCAGGAAAAGGTATTTTCGCTGCTCGGCGAATGGCGGCTCCTGAAGGAGCAGCGCCCGCATACCGTGATCGGTGTGGGCGGCTGCGTGGCCAGCCAGGAAGGCGACGGCATCCGGGTGCGGGCGCCGTTCGTCGATCTGGTATTCGGACCCCAGACGCTGCATCGCCTCCCGGACATGCTGAACGCGGTGCGCGCGTCGGGCCGCTCGCAGATCGATATCAGTTTTCCGGAGATCGAGAAGTTCGACCGCTTGCCGGAGGCCCGGGCCGGGGGCGCCACGGCGTTCGTCTCCATCATGGAAGGCTGCAGCAAGTACTGCACCTTTTGTGTCGTGCCCTACACGCGTGGCGAGGAAATCAGCCGTCCGTTCGAGCAGGTATTGCACGAAGTGCGGGGCTTGGCGCGCCAGGGCGTGCGGGAAGTGACGCTGCTCGGCCAGAACGTGAATGCCTATGCCGGGCCCATGGAGGACGGCACGCTCGCCGACCTTGCCACCCTGATCCACTTCGTGGCGGCGATCGAGGGCGTGGAACGTATCCGGTTCACCACCTCGCACCCGCTCGACTTCAACGAGAGCTTGATCGAGGCCTACGCCAACGTCCCGAAACTCAATAATTTCTTGCACTTGCCCGTGCAGAGCGGCTCCGACCGCATTCTCGCCGCCATGAAGCGCGGCCATACCGTGCTCGAGTACAAGCATAAGCTGCGCAAATTGCGTGCCGTACGGCCGGACATCTGCATCTCGACCGATCTCATCGTGGGGTTCCCGGGCGAGACCGACGAGGATTTCATGGCCACCCTCGATCTCGTCGCCGAGGTGGGGTTCGACCAGTCATTCACCTTCCTGTATAGCCGCCGCCCCGGCACGCCGGCGGCGGCACTGCCGGATGAGATTCCTCTCGAGGTCAAGCAGCACCGCCTGGAGCTTCTACAGCAGCGGTTGAACGGTCAGGCGCGTGCGATTTCCCAGCGCATGGTCGGCAGCCGCCAGCGGGTGCTGGTGGAGCGGCCCGCCAAACGGGATCCGCGGCAACTCGCGGGCCGCACCGACAACAATCGGTGGGTCAATTTCGACGGACCCGCGGACGATCCGATGGGGCTCATCAATCGCTTCGCCGATCTCGTGATCACCGAGGCGATGCCGAATTCGCTTCGCGGGCGTCTCGTGGAAGAAGCGCTCTCGTGAGTTCCGTTTCCATGACGCGAGATCTAGTGCTCGCGCCGGCCGACAACATCCGCCTGGTCGAATTGTGCGGGCCGCTGGATGAGCACCTGCGTCAGATCGAGACACGGCTCGGCGTCGAGGTGAAACGGCGGGGCAACCGGTTTCAAATCATCGGTTTGCCGGCGGCGATCAAGCACGCCGAAACCGTGCTGCAAAATCTGTACACGCGAGCGCGGCGCGAACCGGTCGATTCAGAGCGCGTGCACATCGCGCTGCAGGAGCTGGGCATGGACAGAGCGGCCGCGCAGATGGCGGCGGGAAGCGCGGAAGGCGATTCCGGCCCGTCCACCGACGAGTTGAAAGTCCGTACCGCGCGCGGCGCGGTGCGCGCACGCGGCGCGAATCAGACCGAGTACCTGAACAACGTGCGCACCCATGATCTGACCTTCGGAATCGGGCCGGCCGGCACGGGCAAGACCTACCTCGCGGTCGCGTGCGCGGTCGAGGCGCTGCAGTCGGAAAGCGTCCGCAGGATCATCCTGGTGCGCCCCGCGGTCGAAGCGGGCGAACGCCTGGGTTTCCTGCCCGGCGACCTGTCGCAGAAAGTCGATCCGTACCTGCGGCCCATGTACGACGCGTTATACGAAATGATGGGCTTCGAGCGCGTCGCCAAGTTGATCGAACGCAACGTCATCGAGGTGGCGCCGCTCGCCTTCATGCGCGGCCGCTCGCTCAATGATTCGTTCGTGATACTGGACGAGGCTCAGAACACCACCAACGAACAGATGAAAATGTTTCTCACCCGGATCGGCTTCGGCTCCAAGGCGGTGGTGACGGGCGATATCACGCAGGTGGATCTGCCGAGCGCCAAGCAGTCCGGCCTGCGCACCGTCATCGATATCTTGCGCGGCGTGCACGGCATCGCCTTCACGATGTTCACGTCGAGGGATGTCGTGCGCCACCCCCTCGTACAGAGAATCGTCCAGGCTTACGAAGCGAATTCGCCCGACGGTTCGTAGGAGTCGGTCTGCCTATCCCGCCTGCCCACTCGCCAGGATTGGATGTGGACGTGACGTATGCCGCTCGGCGGCCGTGGGTCCCGCGCCGCGCGCAATTCATGACATGGGCGGCCGCGGCATTGTCCGGCGGCACCGGAGCGCAGGTGCTGTCGGTGCACGTGGTCGGCGCCGCGCGCAGCCGCAGCTTGAACGCTCGGTATCGGCGCAAGGACAAGCCCACCAACGTATTGTCCTTCAGCGGGCCGGGCCCGGGTCCCGACGGTCGTCATTATCTTGGGGAACTCGTCATCTGCGCTCCGGTGGTTGCGCGCGAGGCCGTCCTACAGCGAAAATCAGCCGAATCCCATTGGGCCCATATGACCGTGCACGGAGTATTGCACCTTCTCGGTTTCGATCACGAGCGCGACGCCGAGGCGCGGAAAATGGCCGCCAGGGAAGTTCAAATCCTTGATCGGCTTGGTTTTTCAGATCCGTACGCCTGATCGAGTATCCTGCGTCCATGTCCGAACAGACTACTGGAAGTACCGGCCGCTGGCTGAAACGCATCACGCAATCGATGTCCGGCGAACCGCGGGATCTGGCGGAGTTGATCGAAGATCTGCGCGAGGCGAGCGCCCGCGGCCTGTTCGACGGCGACGCGCTGGTCATGCTCGAGGGTGTTTTGGCCGTCGCGGATATGCAGGTTCGCGACATCATGGTGCCGCGCTCGCAGATGGTGTTCGTCGAGCGGGATGAGCCGCCGGAAAAATTGGTGGAACTGGTGGTCGAATCGGGCCATTCCCGGTTCCCCGTGATCGGCGATGATCGCGATCAAATTCTCGGCATTCTGCTGGCAAAGGATTTACTGCGCCTGCAGACGGCCGGCGACGAGCCGTTCGAGATCCGCGAGTACATGCGTGCGGTGGTTTTCGTGCCGGAAAGCAAGCGGCTCAACGTGCTTCTCAAGGAATTTCGTTTGAGCCACAACCACATCGCCATGGTGGTGGATGAGTACGGCGGTGTTTGCGGTCTGGTGACGATCGAAGATGTCATCGAACAGATCGTCGGCGAAATAGACGACGAACACGATGTCGAAGATGATCAGATGATCCGGCGCGAAGGCGAGCGTGAATTCACGGTGCGTGCGCTTACGCCCATCGCGGACTTCAACGATTACTTCGGCACGGCGTTTTCCGACGACGAGTACGACACCATCGGCGGCTTGCTGATGCAGGAATTCGGGCGCTTGCCGCGCCGTGGCGAAACCATCCAGGTGGGCGAGGTGGAGTTTCGCGTGGTGCGCGCCGACCGGCGGCGCATCGATCTGCTGCGAGTGATCACACCCTCGGCCCTCATACCGCCGGCGGCCGAGTCGGGTCCTTGAATCGGCGGATGCATCGCTCGAGGGAGCCAGCCTGAGTATCTTCGGGAATCGACGCCGCGTCGGCTCCGTCATGCCCGAGCAACCACCCGCCGCACTCGCGGCCACGCGACTTGTCGAGCCGGCCTCCGAGGCCGCATGGCGGCGCCAGAGGGTATTGCGGCTGGTGGCCGCCGGTGCGCTCGGCGCAGCGCTCAATCTGGCATTCGCCCCCTTCGGCTGGTGGCCGCTCGGGGTCCTGGCGCCCGCCGCCTTGTTCGCTTTGATTCGAGGCTTGCCGCCGCGTCGTGCGGCGGAGGTGGGAGCCGCCTTCGGCGGGGGCCTGTTCGTCTTCGGCACGTATTGGCTGTACACCTGCCTGCATGTCTTTGGCTTGGTGCCCGTCTGGCTCACGCTGGTGCTGCAGGGCGCGTTGATCGCGCTGATGTCGGTGTATGTCGCGGCGCTGTGCTACGCCGCGAATCGCTTTTGGCTCGAGGCCGGGATGACTCGGGATTGGCTGGTGCTGCCGGCCCTCTGGGTGCTGCTCGAGTGGCTTCGCGGCTGGATACTCTCCGGATTCCCTTGGCTGTCACTGGGCTACGCTTTCATCGACACGCCGCTCGCGGGGTGGGCGCCGCTATTCGGCGTCTATGGGTTGACCTGGAGCGCCGTGTTGGCCGCCGCGGGCCTTCATAGCGTGTTCGCACCGGGCCCGCGCGCATCGCGAGGCGCTCGCGCGAGTGCGGATGGCGCGGACCGCCCGGTGGGGGAGCATCGCCGCCGGGTCCTCGTTGGGCTGGCGGCAATTGCAACCCTATTCCTGGTTCCGGCGCTGCTCGCGCGGCACCCGTGGACGCGCGTGGCCGGCGCGCCGATGGGGGTCGCGGCCGTGCAGGGCGCCGTATCGCAGGATCAAAAATGGCTGAGCAACAACCGCGAGGCCACCCTGGCGCGCTATGCGAGCCTGACGGGCCAAGCGTGGGGTGCGCGGCTGATCGTGTGGCCCGAATCGGCATTGCCGGTGCTTGCGGAGGATATTCCCGACTATTTGCACGGCCTGCGCGAGGCCGGACGCGCGCATCATGCCGACTTTGCCATCGGCATGGTCAACTACGAGCCGGCGACGATGCGCTATTTCAACGGGCTGCTGGTGATGAGCGAAGCGGAAGGGTGGTACTACAAGCGCCACCTCGTGCCGTTCGGCGAGTATTTCCCGGTACCGGCATTCATTCGCTCCTGGATGCGGCTCATGAGCCTGCCGTACAGCGATTTTACACCGGGCTCCGAACGGCAGGCGATCCTGAGCGCAGCGGGGCAAAAGCTCGGCCTCACGATTTGCTATGAGGACGCTTTCGGCAGCAGCCAGCTCGCGGTGTTGCGCGAAGCGACCTTGCTGATCAACGTCACCAACAATGCCTGGTATGGCGATTCGACGGCGCCGCATCAGCATCTGCAGATCTCACGTATGCGGGCGCTCGAGGCCGGACGCTTTTTGATCCGTTCCGCGAATGACGGCATCACCGCCGTCATCGATCCGCGCGGCGCGGTGGTGGCGCACCTGCCGCAATTCGCGCAGGCCGTGCTGCGCGCCGATGTGCGGCCGATGTCCGGGCTGACGCCCTATGCGCGATTCGGAAATTATCCGGTGATCGTCGGCGCGCTGGCCGCGTTGGCGTTGGCGGCGTGGCGGCGGCGGGGCTGAGGTCATGCGGGGCGTCGTCTGCCGCGGCGGTCCGGTCGCGGCTTTACCCCTGTAGACTAACCGGATCCGACCTAGCCTGATCTCAAGACTTGCGAGTGCTCATGAACGCCGGCACCGGCCCGAAACACGTATCAGCAACGCCGCCACTCGCCGCCGCCGCAGTCGCTCCCGACCGTCCTACCGAACGCTTGAATACCAAGGCCGCCGGTATCATCGGGCTCGCGGTCATGTGCAGCCGCGTGCTGGGTCTCGCCCGCGAGGTGATCTGCGGGGCGCTGTTCGGCGGCGGCGGCGCGATGGATGCTTTCACGGCGGCATTTCGCATCCCGAATCTGCTGCGCGATCTATTCGCCGAAGGGGCATTGTCCACCGCGTTCGTGACTACCTTCAGCAAGACCATCGCGCGCAGCGGGGATGACGCTGCGTGGCGGCTCGCGAACAAGGTGGCGACGCTGACCCTGGTCGTATTGGGGTCGATTTGCATCGTCGGCATGGTGTTCTCGGCGCAACTGGTCAGTGCGTTGGCGCCGGGCTTCGATCCGCAGAAGGCGGCCCTGACCGCGCAGCTCACGCGCATCATGTTCCCGTTCATCGTCATGGTATCCATGGCTGCGCTGGTGATGGGAATGCTGAACGCGAAGAGCGTGTTCGGCATGCCGGCGATGGCGTCAAGCTTCTTCAACCTGGGCTCGATCATCGGCGGCGTGGCGCTGGGCGCATGGCTGGATCCGAAGTTTGGACCGCGCGCCTTGATCGGACTCGCCATGGGAACGCTGCTCGGCGGTGCGCTGCAGCTGGCGGTGCAGTTGCCGCCGCTGGCGCGGCTGGGGTATCGATATCGTCCGGATTTCAAGTGGCGCGATCGCGGCGTCAACGCGATACTGGGCTTGATGGGGCCATCGGTCATCGCCGCCAGCACCACCCAATTCAACGTGTTGGTCAATTCGATGTTCGCATCGACCCTCGGTGATGGCGCGATTTTCTGGCTCGCGATCGCCTTCAGGCTGATGCAATTGCCGCTGGGCCTGTTCGGCGTGGCGCTCGGTACCGTCACTCTACCGCTGCTGTCACGATTGGTGGTCGCCGGCCACATGGAGGGCTTTCGCGCGGAACTGGCGCGGGCCATGCGGTTGATGTTCTTGCTGACGGTACCCTCCACCATCGGACTCATGATGCTGGCGGAGCCCATCATTTCGGTGCTGTACCAGCATGGGAAATTCGATGCCCGGCAAGCCGCACAGGCGGGCGGAGCGCTGCGCTTCTATGCGATCGGCCTCGCGGGCTACGCGGCGCTGAAAGTCCTCGTGAACGCGTTTTACGCGCTGGACCGGCGCAAGACGCCGATGCTGGTCAGCTTCCTCGCCGTCGGCCTCAATTTACTGTTCAATTGGATCTTCACGTTTCGGCTGCATTGGGGGCATCTCGGCCTGGCCTTCTCCACCGGCTGCGTTGCAACGTGTAATTTCATCGTGCTGTACCTGCTGATGGTTCGTCAGCTGGGGGGTCTGGAGTCGCGTCGCATGCTCGTGCTGTTGGGGAAGGCGGCCCTGGCCGGCGCGGCCTTGGCGGCGGTGTGCGCGGCTTCGAGCCATTGGCTGTTGGCCGATTGGGCAACGCAGTCGTTCGCGCGCAAAGCCGGCGTGCTGTTGGCGACCATGATCTGCGCTGGCTTGGCATTCCTGGGCGTCGGTGCGGCCGTCGGGCTCGCCGAACTCAACGAATTGATCGATGCGGTGCGGCGACGTTTGCGCCGGCGAAACAACCGGCCGCCCGCCTCACCATAAACGCGGACTCAGACGTGACGCAGCCGGGCGTTGCGTTGCGTTGCGTCGCGTCCGTGCGGGCGTGGCATGCTTCAAGTCCGCGACGCGATCGCTCGTGCGGGGCGGCCGCACGCCCCTTGGACTTGCCGTCGCACTTCGCAGACACCTTTTTGCACAATTTTACCCTTCGATGGTTGCTTTCGACGAGCCTCACGACCGATCATGGATTCGAACCAAAGGAATCGATGATGATCAAGCAATGGAGCGCGTTATTCTTGTGCGCCACGAGCATGTCGACCGCCTATGCCGAGACCTTCGTGATCCAAGGCGAACGGCCGGGCCGCGAGGCGACGGTCAAGATACCGATAGGCGCGGTCATGAAGCTGTCCGCCGATTTCGCCGAGCCGCTGGTGGATGATGCCGACCCGCAGTGCGAGACGATGCGACTGAGCGGTGAGGTGTCGATAAGCATCGCGGGCAGCGCTCAGCCGATCCAGATCAGGGCCGACGATGTGGTGCTCGAGTTGACGCCGGATTCCGCGGGCGGCCTGCCGACGCGTAGCCGATCGGAGGCGGCTGCGGAGCAATCGCCGCGGCCGACGACGCTGCCGGGAAATGGCGATGCGCAAATTTTCGTCGGCGACGTCGTATTCGTCGTGCAGACATCGGCGGGTCCCATGGAAATCAAGGCCGATCGAGTGGAGCATCAATTGCAGGCCCATGAGCCGGCTCAATCTCAATCGAACCGAGGCGAGCCAGGGCCGGAGGCGGGCGCTTAGGCTTATAGCGGTGCAGCCTTCGGCGCCTCAGCGGTGGCGCGCACGGGTGCCGGCGTCTTTTTCGGCTCGGCAACCGCGTCGGGTCCCAGGAGATAGGCATCGAGTACCTTGCGCGCTATGGGTGCGGCCGCCGACGCGCCGAAGCCGCCATTCTCGACCAGCACGGAAATTGCGATTTTGGGATCATCGGCCGGCGCGTAAGCGATGAACCAGGCGTGGTCGCGTTTGCGTTCCTCGCTGATCTTGGCGCGGGTGTTTTCGGTCTGCTTGATGGTAAACACCTGAGCGGTACCCGTCTTGCCGGCAAATTTGTATTTTGCCCCCACGCCCGAAGCGAAGGCCGTGCCGCCCGGCCCAAAAAGCACGCCCACCATGCCATCGGAAACCACGTCCCACTGTTCGGACGTGGCGATGTCGATGGGCTTGCCGAGCTGGGCGCTGCGCGGCACGATGGTGTCGGAGCCTGCGGGGCGAATGCCCGCCACCAGTCGCGGCGTGGCGATGACCTTTCCGCGTTCGCCGATTTCAGCCGCGAAATGAGCCTGCTGTAGCGGGGTCACCGTGATCGGTCCCTGGCCGATGCCCATGCTGATGGTCTCGCCGGGGAACCACACTTGGTCTGCCGCCCGTTTGAAGACGTGCCGTTTCCATTCCGGCGATGCGTACAACCCGGGCTTTTCGCCCGGAATATCGATACCCGTCAAGGCGCCATAACCGAACGTCTTCATGAAGTCCGACATGCGGTCGATCCCCATCCGTTGAGCGACCCGGTAGAAATACACGTCGCAGGATTGCGCGATGGCCTGGCGCATGTTCAAGAATCCGTGTTTCTTGTCGTCGCGATACTTGTTGCTGTTGCCCGGCAGGATGAAAAAGCCGCCGCAGAATTCGGTCTGCAGCGGTGACAGGATGCCGTATTTCTGCGCGGCCAACGCATAGAGCGGCTTGACCGTCGAGCCGGGCGGGTATGCGCCGCGCAACGCACGGTTCAGCAGCGGAATATCGATATCGTCCCGCAGCAGGCTGTATTGCGCGACCGTGAGGCCGCGTACGAAACCATTGGGGTCGAAGCCCGGTTTGCTTGCGAGCACGATGACATCGCCCGACTTCGGATCGATGGCCACCACCGAGCCACGCTTGCCGGCGAGCGCCTCTTCGGCCACTTTCTGAACGCGAATGTCCAATCCCAGCACCAAATCATCGCCCGCGACGGGGGGGTGGACGTCCAGATGCGGCGTGAAATCGCCCTGCTTCTCGACCGGCCGGCCGGCGGCGTTCACCAGTATTTCGCGGGAGCCCCGTTTGCCATGAAGCTGCTGCTCGTAAGCCGCCTCGACGCCCAGTTTGCCGATGAGGCTGGTGCCGGCATATTCATCGCTATCGATCTGCTTCAGATCCTGTTCGTTGATGGCGCTGACGTAGCCGATGGCATGCACCGCGCTTTCACCGAGCGGATAGTGCCGGGCCAGGCGCGTGCGAATGTCGACACCCGAGAACTGATAGCGATGGACGGCGAAAAGCGCCATCTCATCCTCGGTGAGCTGCAGCTTGATGGGCACGCTCTCGTACACCTTGTGGAGCAGCACGGAGCGCTTGACGTTGCTCACTTCATCGGGCCGCAGCAGCCCGATGCTGGCCAGCAAGCCCAAGGTCGCATCCAGCGATTTGCCGTCGCCGACCTGTTCGCGGACCAGTTCGATCTGAAAAGCCGGCAGATTGTCGGCGAGCACGACACCGTTACGGTCCAAGATCAAGCCGCGGCTCGGCGGTATGGGCTCGGTGCGAATCCGGTTACCCTGCGACAGGGTGGAATAATAGTCGTGCCGCAAGACCTGCAAATAAAACAGCCGTGCGCCGACCACCAGGAGCAGGGCCGCCGCCATCAGGCCCGCGACGATGCTGCGCACGGCGAACAGCCGGTTCTCGGCAAAGTAATTCTTGATCCGGTTGTGGCGGCCTCTCACCATGACGGTATGCGGCAGGTCTGCATGGGCGGCATTTTACTCATGGACGGGCGGTGCGTGACAATCGCGCCGTCTCACTTGGCGACTCTTCAGGCAGCCTAGGCTGGGAGCTGCTTTCCGAGGCAAGGGGCCGCGGCCGCATCGCGGGTCGGACTCGCGCGCCGGCTCGAGGGAGCCGCTCGCTCACGCGGTTCGCTCGGGCCGGTACACGAATACGGCCATGGCGAGGATCATCCCGACGCAGAGGTACGCAAACCAGTTGCCCCAGGCCACGAACAAGGTGCGCCCGCCGGCCATTTTCGGCACCGACACGAGAATGCCATCGGCCGCGCGCGGATGCCGATAGGGATCGTCGGCATACGTTTTGGCGCGCAGCCGGCCGTTCGGATCTATCAGGGCCGAAATGCCGGAATTCACCGATCGAACCAAGGCGACGCGCAACTCGACGGTGGAGAATACGGAGAGTGCGAGGTGCTGCCACGGTTCGCTATCCGCTCCGAACCATTGGTCGCTGGTGAGGTTCACCAGCACATCGGGATGCAGTCGGCCGACCGCCTGGACGAATCCCGGTAGAAGATCTTCATAGCAAATCAACGGTCCGAGACGCCAGCTCTCGCCGGCGGCTCGAAGCATCATGAGGCCGGGCCCCGCGCCCGCCCTGAACTGGCCGATGCCGGGCGGCAGCAGATCTTTCAACCCCGGGAACAAGTCTGCGCCCGGTATGTATTCGCCGAACGCCATCAGCCGCACCTTGTCGTAGCGCCCCACCGCGCGGCCGTTTTGATCGAGCAGCAGGGCGGAATTGAAGGGTCGGTCGGCTGCGGAGTCGATGGTGTTGGCCCCGATCACCAGCGGTGCCGTGATGCCGCGCCGAATCATAGCCAGCGAGTCGGGCGGGAAGTCGACTCTGAAGTCCCGCGGCAGCGTGAGCGGGTAGCTGCCTTCGCTCCACACTATCAACTGCGCCCCGTCTTGTTCCAGCCGGCGCGATTGCTCCTGCAGGGCGGTCAATTCGCGCACGGCTTCCTCGCGCGATAGCTCGCCGTCGTTGGTGTAGGCGACATTCGGCTGAACCAAGCCGACCGCGAGGCGCGGCGCGCGCGCGACCAACTCGTCGATCTGCCGCATTCGTACCGCGCCGAAGATCAATGCCGCCGCGAGCAGGGCCGCGGCGAGCACCGCCGAGGCGCGCGCCCCCGGCGTTGCGGCGAGCAGATCGTGGAGTGCGCCATTGACCAGCATCAGCAGCGCCGTGACGCCGAGCGGGCCTGTTAGCTCGGCGATCTGGATGACCAGCGGATGCCACGCTTGCGTGATCCATTGGCCCGACGGAAAGATCTGCGGCACGACGAATTCACACGCCACCATGACCGGCGGCACGAGCAACGCCATGGGGACGGTTCTGCGCCCCGAGCGGCCGCGCCGGCGTAGGGTGTGCACGATGCCGGCAAACAGCAAGAAAATGAGGGCCCGGGTCGCGCAGAACGACAGCAGGACCAGCGCCCCGAGGATCCAGGGGAGGTGGGCGAAGCGCTGCGTCGTATCGATCAGCCAGTAAAAGCCGCCCGCGCTTTCCACCACGCCGGCCCACCACCCGAGAAACAGCGCCCCTTTGGCCGTAGGAGCCCGATCGATGGCGAGCAAGAGCGGCACGGCGGCCACCCAGGCGAGAGGCGACCAGTCGAACGGCGTGACGGCCAAAAACCATAGGCAGCCGCTGGTGGTGGCCAGAGCAAACCCGACATAGCGATTCGATGCGTCCATGGTAGCCGCCAAGCTTACCTTTAAGCGCAGGACAGTTCGCGGCGGCGTGGCATCTCGGGTATTCTGTCGACTCATCATGCAAGAACGATATGAGGCCCCCGCCGTCGAGGCCGACGCACAGCAGTATTGGGACCAGCATCGCTGCTTCGAGGCAACGGAGCAGGCCGCCCGCGAGAAGTATTACTGCCTGAGCATGTTTCCCTATCCGAGCGGCCGCCTGCACATGGGGCATGTGCGCAACTACACGATCGGCGATGTGTTGAGCCGCTTCATGCGTATGAACGGCAAGAATGTGCTGCAGCCCATGGGCTGGGACGCGTTCGGCCTGCCGGCGGAGAACGCGGCCATGGCGAACGGAGTGCCGCCGGCGACATGGACACGCGAGAACATCGCCCATATGAAAAAGCAGCTCAAATCCCTGGGGTTCGCCCTGGATTGGAGCCGCGAATTGGCCACCTGCGACCCGCAGTATTACCGCTGGAACCAGTGGCTGTTTCTGCGCATGTTGGAAAAGGGAATCGCCTATCGGAAAACCGGCGTGGTGAATTGGGATCCCATCGACGGGACCGTACTCGCGAACGAGCAGGTCATCGACGGCCGCGGCTGGCGTACCGGCGCGTTGGTCGAAAGACGCGAAATCCCGATGTATTACCTGAAGATCACGGCCTACGCCGATGACCTGCTCGATGCGTTGCAGGGAATGCCGGGCTGGCCCGAGCGCGTGCGTGCCATGCAGGCCAACTGGATCGGCAAGAGCCAGGGCGTGCGCATCGGCTTCTCCTACGACTTCGGCGACTTGAAAGGCGTCATGCACGCCTTCACCACGCGGGCCGACACGATCATGGGGGTGACGTTCTGCGCGGTGGCGGCGGAGCATCCCCTGGCGGTGTATGCGGCGCAGGCCGACCCGGCGCTGGCGGCGTTCGTCGATGAGTGCAAACGGGGCCCTGCCGTCGAAGCGGAACTCGCAACCCAGGAAAAGAAAGGCATGCCCACCGGCCTCGCCGTTCGTCATCCGCTCACCGGTGAAGCGGTGCCCGTATGGGTGGGCAACTATGTGCTCATGAGCTATGGCGAAGGCGCCGTGATGGGCGTGCCGGCGCACGATGAGCGGGATTTCGAATTCGCGAAAAAATATGGGTTGCCGATCAAACCCGTCATCGACGTTCGGGGCCAATCGTACTCCCTCGACGCCTGGCAGCCCTGGTACGGCGAGCATGGCCGCTGCATCGATTCGGGAGCGTACGACGGATTGGATTTCGAGGCGGCGGTCGCGGCGGTCGCGGCGGACCTGAGCAAGCTCGGCCTGGGCGAAAAACAGACCACGTGGAGGCTTCGCGATTGGGGCATTTCGCGGCAGCGCTACTGGGGCTGTCCGATCCCGCTCATCCACTGTGCGCAGTGCGGCACCGTGCCCGTGCCCGAGGATGATTTGCCGGTGCTGCTGCCTCAGGATCTGGTGCCGGACGGAAGCGGCAATCCGCTGCTCAAGGACGAGAAATTCCTGACCACGGCATGCCCCCGCTGCGGCGGCGCGGCGCGGCGCGAAACCGATACCATGGATACCTTCGTGGATTCTTCGTGGTATTTCCTGCGGTTCGCCTGCAGCGGCAACGATCTGGCGATGCTCGACTCGCGCGTGCGGTATTGGCTGCCCGTGGATCAATACATCGGCGGCATCGAGCACGCCATCCTGCACTTGCTCTACGCGCGCTTCTGGACGCGCGTCGTGCATGAGATGGGCGCGGTGCCTTTCAAGGAACCCTTCACGAATCTGTTCACTCAGGGAATGGTGTTGAACGAGGTGTTTTTCCGCAAGCCGGAATCGGGCCGCGTCGAATATTTCAACCCGGCCGACGTCGAGCTCCGTCAGGATGGCGGGCGCCGCATCGCCGTGCTGCGTGCCGACGGCCGCGAAGTCGAGTCCGGCGGCGTGGTCACGATGTCCAAATCGAAGAACAACGGCGTCGATCCGCAGGCACTGGTGGATGAATTCGGCGCCGATACGGCGCGCCTGTTCACCATGTTCGCCGCGCCTCCGGAGCAGACGCTCGAATGGTCGGACGAAGGCGTGCAAGGTGCCTATCGCTTCATCAAGCGCCTATGGAAGGCCGTGCACGAGCATGTGGCGGTCGGCGCGGCGGAGCCGCTCAACACCGCTGCGTTGAACGATGCGCAGCGGGCGATTCGGCGGCAGGCACATCAAACCCTGGCGAAGGTCACCGACGATATCGGCCGCCGGCGGACCTTCAACACGGCGATCGCGGCGGTGATGGAACTGTTGAACGCGCTCGGCAAGTTTCCGCAGCGCACGCCGCAGGATCGCAGCGTGATGCAGGAGGCTCTCGACATCGCCGTGCTGGCGCTGTCGCCCGTCATTCCCCATGTCACCCATGCCTTGTGGCGCGAATTGGGACATGGCACGGCATTGATCGACGAACCGTGGCGGCCGGTCGATGCGGCCGCGCTGCAATCGGCCACCCTGGACATCGTCGTGCAGGTCAATGGCAAGCTGCGCGCGCGGATCGCGGTCGCCGCCGATGCGGATGAGGACACGGTGCGCCAAGCGGCGCTCGCCGATGCCCACGTGAAAAAATTCGTAGGCTCGGCGGTGATTCGAAAAACCATCATCGTGCCGGGAAAGCTGGTCAACGTCGTCGTCTAGTAGGAGCCCGTCTGAGTATTTCATGTGGCCGCGACCGCGGCACAATTCCCTTCAGGCAGGGCGGAGTCGAGGTTGGGTCGATACCCCTGGGAGGCCGTGCTTGAGACTCGCCGCAGTTTGCAGTGTCGTGATCTCGGCGGTCGCAAGCTTGAGCGCTTGCGGCTTTCGATTGGCCGGCAGCGACCCGCTGCCGGGCGTCCTCGCCCGGCCCTACCTGTCCGTGAGAGATCCATATACCGACTTCGCACGTGAATTCGAGCATCAGCTGAAGAGCTCGGGCGCGCTGGTCCAGGATGTGCGCGAAAAATCCACCGCGACCATCGATGTTACGCGGGATGCCGTCGAGCAACGCACCCTGTCGGTATCGGCGCGCAACATTCCGACGGAATATGAGCTGACCTATACCGTGACGTTCTCGGTGCGAGGACCCGACACCGAGTTGCTGAAGCCGCAAACCATCAGTTTATCGAAAGACTACAGCTTCGTGGAGAACGAGCTGCTCGCCAAGGAGCATGAGGCGGACATCTTGCGCCGGCAGATGGCGCGCGATCTGGTGGCCATCGCCATGCGGCGGCTGACGAGCTTGAAATAGCCCGGGGCCTCGAGCGGAGCCGCCTTGCTGCTGGTCAATGCCATCAACCGATTGGATCTCGGGATGCTTCTGGACCGGTATGGTTTGGAATTGACGCTGGTGGCGGCCGGGCAAGTCATTCCCGGTTCCTACTGGGGCGAACGCGAGGCCGGACTGATCGGCTCGAAGATCTACGCGCGGCTCGACACGCCGCTGCATTCGGTGCTGCACGAGGGCGCGCATTTCGTCTGCATGACCGTCGAGCGGCGCGCCGGCTTGGATACCGATGCGGGCGGCGACGATGCGGAAGAGAACGCGGTCTGTTATTTGCAGATCTTGCTGGCCTCGGCGCTGCCGAACGTCGGGCGGGAGCGTATGTGCCGCGACATGGATGAGTGGGGTTACACGTTTCGTCTGGGCAGCGCCGCGCGTTGGTTCGAGGAGGACGCGGAGGATGCCCGGCAGTGGCTCATGCGGCACGGGCTCATCGATGCCGAGCGCGGCATCACTTATGCATGCCGCGGCCCGGCGTGACGACGCGGCGCCATGAACGCGGCACCAGGACAACGCGGTACTATGACAACGCAACCAAACCGCGAGTGGGCGTCTCGACCGCCGCGGCTCGCGGGCGCGCACGCGCGACCGGGCGCTCAGGCGGCGTTGGCCGCCGCCGGTTCCGCCATCGCGTAGCAGCGGCCAAACCGGTTGGCGAGGAACGGCTGCAATTTGATTTCTTCTTGTCTGATGAGCCCGGATTGCGGCAGATCCCCGGCGCTCAGCATATCGAGCACCGCGCAGATGGCGCCCGCCGTCGTGATTTGAATGGCGCTGCGTACGCGCCCCCCCAAGGAGGCGGCATAGATTTTGTTGGCGTAGGTCTCTTGAACGAGTTGACCGCCGCGCATCCCGCTGACCGTGACGAAGACGATGACCACGTCCTGCAGCGTGACGGGGACGGAGCTCTCCAGGATATCCTTGAGCAGATCGCGCCGGTCGCGCAGCCGCAGATCGTTCAGCAGCGCTTTCATGATGGCGGCATGGCCTGGATAGCGGATGGTGCGGTAATTGAGATTGCGCACCTTGCCGGCCAGCGTCTCGCACAGCGTGCCGAGTCCGCCCGATGTGTTGAAGGCCTCGTAGAGGATGCCGTCCAACGAGAACTCCTCGAGTTCTTCCAGTGGCTGGGTCTCGCGTAGCTGGCCGTTGACGATAGCCTCGCACGGTTCGCAGTATTCGTTGATGACCCCATCCGTGCTCCAGGTGAGGTTGTAGTTCAGCGCGTTCGAGGGGAACTTCGGCAAGGCACCGACGCGCATGCGCACATCCTGCAGCGCATCGAAGCGGGACGCCAGGTCGCTGGCGACGATGGTGATGAAGCCCGGGGCCAGGCCGCATTGTGGTATGAAGGCGGTGCGCGCGCCCACGGCGAGTTGCTTCACGGCGCGCGTGCTGGCCACATCTTCGGTCAGATCCAGATAGTGAGCGCCCACCGCCTTGGCAGTCTCGGCGATCAGCCGAGTGGCATGATAGGGCGCCGCGGACAGCACCGCGAACTGGCCTTTAAGGATTTTGCCCAGGGTGTCGCCATGCGTGATGTCGGCCGCGATCTTGGTGATCGGCACCGCCGTTTCGAGCCGATCGAACTGCTGCGCCGAGCGGTCCACCACGGTGACCGCATAATCACCGGACCGAACCAGGAGTTCCGCTATCATCGAGCCGATTTTTCCGGCGCCAACCACAACGATGCTTTTCACGTGAGGACCCTCCGCGACAAGGGTTATTGTCGGTCATCGGCCCTGCGAATTATAGGGGCGTTTCAGGCGTTTTTACGGTATAAACGGGCATTATGCAGTGGCAAACAGTCAAAACGGCGGGAGTAAGGGGCGCGAAGGACTGTGATGCGCGCCACACCGCTGTTCGATTGTTCTCGCGCGCCAGGCTGACGGGCCTGGGACAGGAGCTGTCATGGATCCCATCGACCATAAGCTGATCTCGGCACTGCGCGAGAACGCCCGCGCCTCGACCGCCGAGCTCGCCCGCTTGGTGGGTAGGTCGCGCACCAGCGTGCAAAGCCGTATCGAGCGGTTGGAGAAAAGCGGCGTCATCGTCGGCTATGGCGTGCGCTTGGCCCCCGAGCACGGCCTGGGCGCGGTGCGGGCGCACGTCATGATCAAGGTGGGACCCAAGGAGACGCGCGCGGTTACGGCGGCACTGCGCGCCATCGAGCAGGTCCGGGTGCTGCATTCGGTCAGCGGCGAGGTGGATTTGATCGCCGTTGCCGTGACGGCGTCGGTGGATGATATGGATCAGGTCATCGACCGGATCGGCGCGCTCGACGGGGTGGAGCGCACCACGTCATCCATCATCCTGTCCACGAAGTTCGAACGCTGACAGCCGAGCCGTGACAGCCGAGCCGTGACAGCCAATCGCTGGCATTCGAGCGCGACGCCGGCACGGCGCTGCGTGGCGCGGGGCTGCGGTGGCCTTGGGAATTCGGGTCCGGTGTTCGGTCCGGATACGGAGGTGTCGGAGTCAAGCTTGCGTTGACGCTGCCGGCGCTCGCGCCCTCGATTGCTTGGCGAGCTGCAAAGCATGCTCGAGCGTATCGATCACGTTCTCGTCGCCGGCTCGCGCGATCACGCCGCTGCGACCGAGCTTGTAGCGCACATTGGGCCTCAGTTCGACCAGCAGCACGACAGCGCCATGGCGCTTGAAGTCGGCGATCATCTCGTCGATGGCGTCGATACCGGTCGCGTCGATGAACGGCACGTTGCCCATGCGCAGGATGAGCGTCGTCGCCGGCCGTTGGATGTGCGCGAGCGTGCGCTCGAGCTTCTCGGCCGCGCCGAAAAAAAGCGGTCCGTCGATACTGTAGATCACGACGCCGCTTTGCGGCTTGGGCCCGAGGATGTCGAATGACGTTGCGGTGGTGTCTACGTGCTGTTCGACAATGACGGCGTCCGCCATGCGGCGCATGAAGAGCAGCGCGGCCACGATCACGCCGACATTCACCGCGACCACGAGATCGACGAATACCGTGAGTAAGAACGTCAGCAGCAGCACGGCGACGTCGGTTTTCGGCGCGGTTCGGACCAGCCGCACGGCCTGCGGCACTTCGCTCATGTTCCACGCCACGATGAACAGCACAGCCGACAGACAGCACAGAGGAATGGTGGAGGCGAGCGGCGCGAGCAGCAAAATCACCAGAACCAGAAATCCCGAATGAACCAAGCCTGCCAGAGGACCGGTGGCGCCGTTGCGGATATTGGTGGCGGTGCGCGCAATCGCTCCGGTGGCCGCAAATCCACCGAACAAGGGTGCCGCGATGTTGGCGATGCCCTGGCCGATGAGTTCTTGATTGGAATCATGGCGAGTACCAGCCATGCCGTCCGCGACTACGGCGGATAGCAGCGATTCGATCGCGCCCAACAAGGCAATGGTGAATGCGGGACCCACCAGAGAAATTACCTGCGTCAGGGTCGCCGACGGAAAGCTGAAAGATGGCAGCGTTCTCGGTATGCCGCCGAACGCCGAGCCGATGGTGGCAACACCCTTGAACTCGAACACTGCCTGAACGACAGTGGCGCACAGCAATGCGACCAGCGGCGCCGGTATGCGTTTCAAATATCGCGTGCCAAAGGTCAGAATGGCCAAAGAGAGCAGCGCGAGGCCCGTGGTGGCAAGATTGATGGAGGGAAGCGCCAGGACGAGTGACCAGAGTTTCTCGTGAAAGCGCAGGCCCGAGGGCGCGGGCGTCAGCCCGAAGAAGTCTTTCCACTGCCCGACGAAAATGATGACGGCGATGCCTGCGGTGAAGCCGGCAATGACAGGTTTCGGGATGTACTTGATGACGGCCCCGAGCCGCGCGAAACCGAACGCGATCAAGATCACGCCGGCCATCAGTGTCGCGATCTGCAGCCCGGCAATCCCGTGCTGAGCCGTTATGATGGAAAGCACGGCCACGAACGCACCCGTGGGACCGGAAATCTGCACGCGCGTGCCGCCGAACAGCGACGTCAGGGTTGCCGCGACGATCGAAGTGTACAACCCCTGTTCCGGGCGGGCGCCGCTCGCGATCGCGAACGCCATGGCGAGCGGTAGGGCGACGACCCCGACCACGACGCCCGCCACGACATTGTTGCGAATATGCGCGCCAGTCCAAATACCGGCTGCCTTGGCTTGCAGGAGGGCAATCATCGCGCGCCGCGATCCGGCTGACTGCCCGCGCCGGGACACAGGTATCCGTTACGCATGACGCAGACTACCGCACCCGGCGATGCGAATGGGGACGGAGCGAAAATTCGCGGTTCTGGAATAAAAAACGGCGTCGCCTTTTGAGGGGCGACGCCGCCGGGATATCGCACCAGCGGGGGAGTTGGCTGGCTTGCCGGCGCGAGATTCACCTAAACCTATCGCCTGTGCGGGTCACCGCAAGGCATGACTCATAGTGCCAAAAATCTCGGCATGAGCAGCGTACTCTTTGTAACCGCGGATGTAACTTTTATCGCTTGACAAGCAAAAGTCATTACATCGAGCGCCTGTGGACTCGGTGAAAGGGACTTACCCGTCTCCATCCGAGGGGCGTATGGGATGTACAGCGGTGGCCGCGCCTGCGTTCCGCCGCGCGCTCATATCCGGTTGAAGCCGTCGATTACGTGGCTTGACCGCCTCCCGGCGGGCCGCTCTACTATAGCAAGTAGCCCCCTGGCGGCGGTCCGAATCGCTCCGGATTCTGGAAAAGCCGCTCGATGGTCCGCAGCTTGCGGGGTCTGAGTGGGGATTGCACTTGCCTGCGGGCTGAAGCCTAAGTCGTGACGCGCGGAACCGCCGCCGGCCGGCGCATCCACCGTGTCACCCGATAAGCGGCGATAGCGACCACCAGGGTGATACAGCTGAAGTTGAAATCCTGTTGCAGGCCCGGCGTGAAGGCCATGGCGATCAAGACGGCGCCCATCGCGGCGATGGCGAAATAGCTCAACCACGGAAACAGCCACATCATGACCGCGGGTTGCGGTTCGTGATCACGCTCGCGGCGTCTACGCAGGGCGATTTGCGCCACGGCAATGGCCATATAGATGTAGACGGCCAACGCCCCCGAGGAACTCACCAAAAAATCGAACACCCGCTTCGGCGCTTCGGTGGCCGCGATGATGCCGAGAAATCCCGCCGCGGCACCCATCAGCACCGAGCCCACCGGCACTCGGCGGGCGTTCAACCTGACCATTGCCTGCGGCGCGTCGCCTCGCGCGGCGAGAATGAACAGCACGCGCGAACTCACGTAAAAGGCAGAATTCATGCACGACAGTACGGCCGTGAGAATGATCACCGTCATGATCGCGCCGGCCCAGCGCACGTGCATGGTGTTCAAGGCCAGGGTGAACGGCGACTCCCCCGACCGCACGGTATTCCACGGGATCACCGCGGCGATCAGGAATAGCGACACGACGTAGAAAACCAAGATGCGCCCAATGACCGCGGAGCTCATCCTGGCCACCGCGCGCCCCGGCTGTTCCGATTCGGCCGCTGCGATGGTGGTAATCTCCGCTCCGGTCATCGCGAAGAAAACCGTGGGAACCGCGGCCAGCACCGCCAGCCAACCCCGGGGCGCAAAGCCACCGAAATCGACCAGATTACCGAAGGTCGGTCCGTGCGGCGCGGTCCAGCCGAAAGCATACGAGGTGGCTATGGCGATGAATGCCAGAATGGCGGTCACCTTGATCGAGGCGAACCAGAATTCGAATTCGGCATAGGATCTGGCCGACATCAAATTCACGCAGGTCATCACCGTCATCAGGCCGACGCCGATGGGCAGCGGCGGCAGCCGTATCCACAGCTGCAGGATCTTGGCTCCGGCAATCGCTTCGACCGGGACCACCAATACCCAGAAATACCAGTACAGCCAACCCACCACGAACCCGGCCCCATCGCCCAGCCCGGCGCGGGCAAACTCGGTGAACGAACGGACATGGGGCAGCGCCGTCGCCATCTCGCCCAGCATGCGCATGACCAGCAGTATCAGCAAACCGCAAATGGAATAGCTGATGAAGCTGGCGGGGCCCGCCGCGAGTATCGAGGTACTGCTGCCGACGAAAAGACCGGCGCCGATGATGCCGCCGATGGAAATCATGGTCAAATGGCGAGGCTTGAGGGAGCGGCTCAGTTCGTTCTTCGGGGCGCTATCCGCGGGCGAGTTCGATTGTGTCATCCGGCACCTGTGTAGATCGGCCTCGATCTTACTCTGCTTCGACACTCTGCCTGCAACGGACGACTCAGCCGGTTGCAGGAGCCTTCCCCGGATCGATCGGAGAGCCTGTCCCGCCCCGATAGGTGCGATCGCGTGACACAGCTAGATGGATTCCAATGCCCCGTTGGTCCCCGGTCACCTGAAGGGGCTTCCGCCATGGGACGTCCAGAAATGGCGCACTCACCGGAAATCGCGCCGTGGTTCGCGATTGCGACAGGACCATAAAAAGACTATATTAAGTCTTTCGGTATCGGGGAGTTGGCGTGCGCTATTCCACCCAAATACGGCCTATTAGTTACTTGAAAGCCAATGCCGCCGAAGTGCTTCAAGTGCTGGAGGAGAACCGTAGACCCATGATCATCACGCAAAATGGCGAAGCCAAGGCCGTTATTCAGGACGTTGCATCTTACGAGGAAACTCAGGAGACGCTGGCTCTACTGAAGATTCTTGCGCTAGGCAGCCAACAGGTTGAGCGCGGGGAGATCACTCCGATCCGGGAGGTTGCGGGTCGCCTGCGTGCGAAGGCCGGCAGTCCCTGATGGTCTATGAGGTCTCGATGACCAAGGACGCAGAGCGTGACCTGGAAGAGATCTACCTGTACATCGCGAAGCACGATTCCCGATCGAGCGCTGACCACGTCCTGGACCGGCTCGTGAACGCGACAGAAGCGCTCCGAGCATCTCCGGACCGCGGTTCCAATGTGAACGAGTTGCGCTCTCTTGGTATCTCAGAGTACCGACAAATCTTCTTTAAGCCCTACCGTCTAATTTACCGGGTGCATCCGAAACAGGTGATCATCTATGTTGTTGCCGACGGTCGCCGCGACATGGGATCTTTACTGGCACGCAGATTGTTGGGCGCTTGACGGGCCCGACGGCGACGGTCGCGAATGCCCGCTGCGGGCAGCACATGCTGGTTCCTCGCATTTCACGATGCTGCCGTCCGAGCCGACACCAATGGCGATCACGTGCAAGGGCCCAAGGGCCACGGTGGGCCATCCTTGGTGCTTCGGGGTCGATTGAAATCACGCTCGGGTCTCGCGGCGGTATACTTCCGTCATGACAGAGAGGGAATCGGCGAGCCAACCGGCCGGTACGACACCGAATGCCGATGAGGGCTCCCCCACCGTTGCCGGCCAGGACCGGCGGCCTTCATGGTTCGAGACCTTGGCGCGCCTGTGGTGCCTCAAAACCATCCCGCTGAAGCCACGCGGCAGTCCCGTCGCAACGGTCGTGCTACTGGGCAGCTCATGGCTCGCGGCCTGGATATTCATCGATCGGTGGCAGCGGCAACCCGATCCTGAATTCTATGTCGGCGGTATTCCCTTGCTGGGATGGTATGCGCTTGCAATCCTCGGTTTGGCAGGCTTGTTGAGGGGGATATCGCATCCCCGGCCGACGCTGAGCGCCACCCTGGTACTCGCACTCGGCCTTGCGCCGGTGCCGTTATTGCTCGTATCGGTCATTGCCTACTACCTCGAACCGTCCTGGTACAGGTGGGTATGCTGTGCCGCGGCGGCTTACATACTGGTGTACATGCTGCGAGGACTGCGCGCGATCACCGGCCGGTCCCAGCGTGCCGCGGCAGTGATGGGCGTCATCTTTGTTGCGACTTTCTGCTGGTTGAGCGACGCGACGGACGCGATTCCCGATGTGTGGAATCCGCGCGAGCGTGTTTCCCCGGTAGATGACGGACTGGCCGAACGCGAGCCGGCGCTGTTCGAGCAAGCGGGCCGAATCGACGAGGCGCTCGATGCCGTCCACCGTGATGCGTCGACGGATCCCGATGCGTTCTTCCTCGGCTTTGCCGGTGTCGGCGAACAGAAGGTCTTCGCGCAGGAAATCGAGTTGGCGGCTCGCACGGTGGGTAAACGTTTCGGGGCGGACGGCAGGCAGGTGTCCTTGATCAACGACGCGCGCGATCTGCGGCGCGCTCCGCTCGCCAGCGTGTCCGGTCTGGCCTATGCGCTGCAAGGGCTCGCCTCGCGCATGGATCTGAACAAAGACGTGCTGTTCCTTTCCCTCTCCTCTCATGGCTCGCCCGATCCGGTCATCGCGGTGTCGAATTCCCAGATTCCGTTCGACGATCTGACGCGCGACGCCCTGACGGACGCGTTGCGGGCGTCCGGCATCAAGTGGCGTGTGATCATCATTTCCGCGTGCTACGCAGGCGGCTTCATCGATTCGTTGCGCGATCCGAAGACCATCGTCGTTACCGCGGCGGCTGCGGATCGGACCTCCTTCGGTTGTTCCAACGACAGCGAGTTGACGTACTTCGGCGAAGCGTTCTACCGGGATGCGCTGCCGGGAGCCCGCTCGCTGCGCGAGGCCTTCGAGCGGGCCAAGGCCGCGATTGCCGCGCGTGAGCAACGCGAGCATGTGACGCCCTCCAATCCACAAGCCTATTTCGGGGCCGAGATCGAGGCCAAGCTCAACGCAATGGAGGCGTCGGTACGCTGACGCCGCGCCGCGCCGTCTTGCAGGCGCGAGAGTGGGCTCGCGCCTGGCAACAAGCAGCGCTCGATCGTTCAGGGCAGTTTCGCGGGGGCCGCGTGATAAGTCCGGTCGAGCGCTTCGAATTCGCCGGCGTCGCTGCTGATGGTGGTTTGATGATTCTCGCCGGTGCTGAATACCACCCCGAGACCGCCGACCGCGACCAGTTCCGCCGGGTGCGTCAGAAAATAATGCATGCGATTGTCGCGGTAATGATAGGGCGAGCCTCCGGGGATCGTCGAGGGCACGCCCTCGGGAATTTGCCACCAGATGACGGGTAGCTTGCCGATGCCCGTGTGATACGCACCGATGACGGCGAGATGATCATGAAAATTCGGGTGAGTGGCGTTGGTCTCATCCCAATACCAGCCCTTCCCCGCGCGGACGCACTCGGTGGGTTGCGGCGATACTTCGAAGCAGCCGGCGTCGCGGTCGAGCGTTTCCGCCACGATGAAATCGGCATTCTGGGCGCCCAGCGCATTCATGAACGCGACCACGGCCGCCGTGGTATCGCCGCCCCAGTTGGATGGCGGAAAGCCGACATAGGCTTTCGGGGCGTATTTGCGAGCCATGGCGATGAGGCACTGCGCAACGCCGCGGACATTGTTCGGCAGCGACGCGCAATCCGCATTGATGCTGACCAGAGCCGTCATTTTCGTCGGGTCGGAGTTGGTCGCATGACGCTCGACATAGCCCCAGAAATCCGGCTCGAGATTCACGAGGGCCGGTTTTCCATAGGCTGCGATGTCTTGAAACAGCAATTTTGCGCGCGCCCAATAGGTTTTCATGAACGTGCTGTCGTTGAGCACCGCGAGATTGCCATCGCCGCTGTTGGCCATTTGATACTGGGTATACATCGGAATGGCGCCCAGTAGATCGGCCGCGTCCGCGACCACGCAGACATAGTCGCAAGGGGCGCTGTTCCAGCGGGTCCAGTCGCCCGACCCCAGATAACGTTCATAGATCTCGACCTTTGCGGCTTGCGATTCGACCGTCGAGACGACATTGCCGTTCGTACCCTGAGCGCCGAGGCCCACCAACAGTTGTGCTGGCTTACCGAGCTTGACCGCAAGCTTCGCCGCCGGTCCGGTAGCGGTAGTGGTGATGGCTGTGGTACCGGTAGTCGCGGTAGCGGCGGTGCTGGCAGTGGTGGTACCGGCAGCGGCGGTGACGGCGGTAGTGGCGGTGCTGGTGGTAGTGCTGCCGGTGGTCGCAGCCGCGCAGAGTGTCGATGCCGTCATGGCGATCGATAACACGAGCGATGACAGACGAGCAATGGATGGTAGTGACATAGCGGGGTCCAATTCGCACGAAAGGGACGCACGTTGTAACGGCAAAGCATGCGGGGGCCAACTGTCGCCGGTGCGCGACCGGCCGCCCGCTGCGTGGTTGAGCGGGCGGTTCTTGTCCCACGATCACGAAAAACGCGCTACAGCTCCTTGTCGAGCGGCAGCATGGAAAGCAATTTGACTTTCACTCGCTGCCAGGCGTTTCGTGTCGGTTCGGTCTTGTACTGCACCACGCTACCGGATTCGCGGGTGATCCACACCAGCCGGGGATGCTTGTCGGTCGAGTCATCGTCTAGGCTCAACAAATACGCGTTGTCGAGCTGAGTCAGCGCATCGAAGCGCACGGCCACTTCGCGCGATAATTCGGGACTGGCAATCAGCAGTCCGATCTCGGTGTTCAAATGCTTGGACCGCTCGTCGAAATTCATCGATCCAATGAACACCCTCTTGCGATCGAACACGTACAACTTGCCGTGCAGTGCGTAATTTGCCCGGCGCGAAACGGCTTTGGTCTGGCCGCTGCCGCGGGCGCTGCCGAGCTGTGCGCGCACCTCGTGCAGCTCTACACCGTCCCGGAGCAATCCTTCCCGGTAGTGCACGTACCCCGCATGCGCCGGGAGGTCGGGAGCCGACTCGAGCGAGTTCGTCAAAATGCGCACCATCACGTTGCGTCTGCGATCGTCCTCGAGAATGGCCAGCTCGTCGGGCGAGGGGATGAGGTACGGCGTGACCATCAACAATTCGCTGTGGACGCTCTTCGCTTGTTCGGCCAACGAGGCGTAGATCAAACTGCCCGTCGCGGCGCCATTCTCGACCGCCTTCTTGTCCGGGCTGTCGTACGCCAGCTGCGCGTGCTCCCAGAGGAGCGGTACGCGGCCCGAGACGATATCGGCGAACGGCGTCTTCGGCGCAGCGATCGGAGCGCTCGGTTCCTCGCGGTGTGCGACCTGCAGCGCCGCATCGCGGTGAGAGACATTCACTGCCGCGTCGTGGCGGGCGACATTCAGCGCCGTGTCGCGGTGAGAGACATCGACTGCCGCATCGCGAGGGGCGACATTCAGTACCGCGTCGCGGCGCGCTGCAGCCGGCGGTGGGTGCGCGGCATCGAGGCGGCGCCGATACTCCGCGAGCAGGGCCAGATATTTCTCCGAGGCGCGGTCCGAGGTATGCGGTTTGTCGACATGCTGCGCCGGAACGGCGAGGCGGCTGTTCCAGAATTCGTCGAATACGTTCGACAGGTTCTCCACCATCGGTCCCGCGACCACGACGTCATCGTCGCCGAATTGGGATTGCGGATCGATCTGGAAATACTGATCGCCGATGTTGCGGCCGCCGATGATGGCCACCGCGTCGTCGGCGACCATCAGCTTGTTGTGCATGCGGTAGTCGAGCCGATGTTTATGCAGCAGGACATCGCCGAGGCGGATCGCGCGGTTATGCCCTCGATACGTGAGCGGATTGAAGATGCGCACCTCGATGCCGGGCCGTGCCGTGAGCGACAGGATGTCTTCGTCGCCGGGCCGTGTTTCGCCGTCATCGACCAGGAGGCGCACGCGTACGCCGCGATCCGCCGCTCGCAACAGGGCCAGGGCGATCAGATTGCCCGATGTATCGCGGTGGAATATGTAATATTGAAGATCGAGCGTGCGTTCCGCCGAATCGATCAGCTCGACGCGCGCCGTCAGCCCGTCGATGCCCGCCGACAGCATGCGGAAGCCCGACGTGCCGGGGTGGGCCTCGGCGAGCGGCTCGAAGGTCCGCCGCAGACGGGTGTCGATCGGGCCGAGGGCATGCGAAGCAGTTTTCGGCAAATCCGCGCCGGAGGGCAGCGACGCGCAGCCCGCTGCGGTCAGCAGTGCGCACAATGCAAGTGCGCGTAGTACGGCTTGTCGCATTGGGACGGGTCGCATCACGAGCATCCTACCCATTCTGCGGCGGGCGCGCCAATACGCGACATGTGTCGCTACGCCCGCGCGGCCCAATGAGCAACTTGGGTCCGGGTTGGACGCCAATGGCGGTAGCCGACGACGCCCAAGTCACTTCGGCGACGCGGCCTCTTGCGCCCGGTAAGCCACCCAACTTTGGTCGATCAAGTAGGCATGGATGTTATCGACGTCCTTCTCGCTCAATATATCGTCGAAGCGCTCCATCCCCGCCGGCGCAAGCACGCCCCGTAGCACGATGTCCTTGAACGCGGCATGCAGCCCGGGATTCAGCCGGCGCAGGTCCGGAGTGGAACTTAAGCCCAATGCGTGGCAGCGAGAGCATTCTTCGATGAATTTGACTTCGCCGGCGCGGATGGCGTCGGCGCCGGCCGTCTGCTCGGGCGGCTTAGCGAACGGTTTTACGACACGCGCCGCGGGCGTCGGCACGGGTCCGCCACCGAGTTTGAAGGCAATGATCCGGTTGGTGTTTTCATACTTGTTGGCGGCGCTGCTCGAGGGTAGAGGGCCTTCGGCGATGCCCGTTCCGCCATACCCCACTTGGACGGCCACGTATTGCTCGCCGTCGACGGCATAGGTGGTGGGCGCTGCCATGATGTGGCTGCCGGTGTGGAGCACCTTGAGCACCTTGCCGCTGTCGGCCGCGTACACCCACAGGCCGCCGCTGCCCCGGCCTTGAAATACGAGGTTGCCGGCCGTGGATATGATGCCGCCGTCGTAACCGCGCATGCCGGACGAGGTTTCGTGTTCCCAAACGGTTTTCTGCGCCGCCGGGTCCCAGGCGCGGATGAGCTCGCGCACCAGCTTTACTTTTCGGGAGGCTTGGAGGCTCTCGAGGCTGGGCAAGGGGCCGTATAGGCGCCGCAAGTCGCCGGCATCGTAGGTGTCATCGGGAAAAATGCCATTGGTCGTAAAGAATCCGTCGAGAAACTTCACATCGCCGCCGTTGTGCGCCATGTCCACCCACACCGCGGGAACATCGAGTACCGGAATGTAGACGAGATGCGTCTGTGCGCTCAGCGACATGGGAGGCCAGGTATGGGCCCCCGACCAGGATGGATAAATGTTCTTGGGCGAAGAATACCAGTCCGCAGCCTCGGTAATCAGCGGACGGCCGGTCTTCATGTCGATGCCGGAAGCCCAGTTGATGTACGTGAAATTCTTGGCGGACAGAAGCTTGCCGCTGCTGCGGTCGAGAACGTAAAAAAACCCGTTCTTGTTCGCTTGCAGAATGACGCGGTGCTTCACGCCCCCGACCTCGAGCTCGGTGAGAATCATTTTCTGCACGGCGTCGAAGTCCCAACTATCGCGCGGCGTGGTTTGGTAGTACCAGGCAAGCCTGCCGGTATCCGCATGCAGCGCGATGATCGATGCCGTGTAGAGCGCGTCGAGCCGGGCCGGACCGAGCTGCCGCAGATCGTAGGGCGCTGCGTTGGCGGTTCCGAAATACACGAGTTTGAGCGCAGGGTCGTAGGCGAAGCCGTCCCATGCCGTGCCGCCCAGTTTGAATTGCGGATCGCGCGATGGATCCCAGGTAGCGACGGCCGCGGCCAGTTCGGGTTGTTCGAGCGGTTGCCCGACGGCCGGAGGCACGGTGTAGAAGCGCCATTTGAATGCGCCGGTTTGCAGATCGTATGCCGTGACGTAGCCGCGCACGCCGCCATGGCCCATGTCGGCGCCGGCATTGCCGATGACCACCACATCCCCCGCGATCTGCGGCGCACCCGTGCTGGCGTATGGCTGCTGGTGGTCCGTGATGGTATCGACCGCCCACGCTTTTTTGCCGGTCGCCGCATCCAGGGCATGCAGCCGCCCATCGCCCGAGGCGACGTAAACCTTGCCCTTCCATACGGCAACACCGCGGTTGACCAGGTCGCAGCACGGGTTCCGGGCGGCGACATAGTCGCTCTTCGGATCGTAACGCCACACCTCCCGCCCGGTGGCCGCGTTCACCGCATACACGTACCCCCACGTACCCGAGGTGTACATAATGCCGTCGATGACCACGGGAGTGGCTTCCTGCCCGCGACGCGGGCTACCCAGATCGTACTGCCAGGCAAAGCCCAAATCTTTCACATTCGATGCGTTTATCGTCGTCAGGGGCGAGTAGTAAGTGCCGGCTTGGTCGCGCCCGCCGGCGTACCAGTTTTGCGGTTCGGAATCCGCTGCCCGCAGCCTCCGCTCATCGACCTGGCCCGGCGTGGCCGCCGGCGCGCTGGCTGAGACGGCCGCTGAGCGTGCGGCTGTGGCGTTTGGTAGGGCCGCGGCCGCGATCACGGGACTCGCCTCGCCGGCCATCAGCACAGCCAGCAGCGCCGGGCCGTAGAAACAGCACGTCATGCCCATGACCGAAGCAAACATCGGGTTACGTGCCAAGAGGAAGTCTCCTGCTGCGGGCCGGGTTCGAACGAAGCAGAGCTTAGCGAACATTCGTGGCGAAAGGTATCGAGCGGCCCGCCGCGCTGGGCAAGATCGTATCGAGCGGTGGGTCGATGGTCTGCACCGGACGCAAAGGCGGTTGCTCGCCGGTCGAACACCGTGCTTATATCCCCGGTATGACGATGCTGCTAACCGATTCTCTTCCTCGCGCATTCCGCTGACGCCGCATGCCGCTTCGATTGCTGCGTTTCGGCTGGTCGCGCAAGCATCCGGAACCCCGGATGTTCACGCGTCACGAGTCGTTGCGGCCGAGTTACGATGTCGTGATCATCGGCGCGGGCGGACACGGGCTGGCATGCGCCTACTATCTGGCCCGAGACCACGACATACGCAACGTGGCCGTTCTCGAGAAAGGATATATCGGCGGGGGTAATACCGGACGCAACACGACCATCATCCGTTCCAACTATCTGACGCCCGAGGGGGTCGAGTTCTACGATGCCAGCCTGCATCTATGGCAGGATCTGGCCCAAGACTTCGACTTGAATCTCTTCTATTCGACCCGCGGCCACTACACCCTCGCGCACACGGATTCGGCCATGCGCACCATGCGCTGGCGCGCCGAGGTCAACAAGCACTTCGGCATCCGTTCGGAGGCGGTGGATGCCGCGTTCGTCGAGCGCGCCATACCGCACATCGACATGAGCGGTGGCGGCCATGCGCCCATCGTGGGCGCGCTGTTCCATGCGCCCGGCGCGATCGCACGCCATGATGCGGTGGCCTGGGGCTACGGACGGGGGGCCGACCGTCGCGGCGTGGAAATCCACCAGCAGACCGAAGTCACGGCGATCCGACTTCACGGCGGGCGTGTCGTGGGTGTGGAGTCCTCTCGCGGGTTCATCAGCACGCCGAAGGTATTGTGTGCGGTGGCCGGCTTCACGCCGCGCATTCTCGACATGGTGGGCCTGCACACGCCGATCTATGTGCACCCGCTTCAGGCCATGGTATCCGAGCCGGTGAAGCCTTGGCTCGATCCCATCGTCGTATCGGGCTCGCTGCACGTCTATGTGTCGCAGACCGCGCGCGGCGAATTGGTCATGGGGGCATCGCTCGATCCCTACGAACTGCATCAGACGCGCTCGACGCTCGACTTCGCGGAAAACTTGAGCTCGCGCATGCTCGACTTGTTTCCATTCCTGAGCGATGTGAAGGTCAATCGTCAATGGGCGGGACTCTCCGACATGACCCCCGATTTCTCCCCCATCATGGGCATCACACCGGTGGAGGGGTTCTTTCTCGACGCCGGCTGGGGAACCTGGGGCTTCAAGGCCACCCCGGTGTGCGGCAAGACGATGAGCCACACCGTGGCAACCGGGCGCAATCATCCGTTGATCGAAGGATTCACGATGGACCGGTTCGCGCGCTTCCAGCTCACGGGCGAGAAGGGCGCGGCATCGGTGGGCCACTGATGAAAGTCATGGTCTGTCCCCTGAACGGGCCGCGCCCGGTATCCGAGTTTGCCTACGGCGGCGAGGTCCGCCCGAGTCCCGACCCCGCTACGTGCAGCGACGCCGAGTGGAGCCAGTACGTTTTCAACCGCTCGGGATCTCCCGGGAACAAATACGAGTGGTGGTGCCACATCGCGTCGGGCTTCTGGTTCGTGGTTCTGCGCGATACGTTGCGCGACGTCGTCCTCGCCAGCTATACGGCCGACATCGTCCGGCGCGGACTGCCGTCCCAGGATCACGCGCCGTGATGTACCGGCAGGACGCGCATCCCGAGGAGTGGCTCGATCGCGCGGTCACGCTGTCCTTCGTGTTCGAGGGACGCGAGTACCGGGGATACGAGGGCGACACCCTCTCATCGGCGCTCGCCGCGGCCGGCGTCCCGTGTCTGGCGCGAAGCTTCAAGTACCATCGGCGACGGCATGCCCTGTCGTTCGCCAATCACGACAGCAACGTCCTGTTCCAGGTCGACGGCGTGCCGAACGTGCGCGGCGATATCACACCGTTGCGGGAAGGCATGCGCGTCTCGGCCGTCAACACCTTCGGCGGCGTCAGGCGCGACAAGGCGCAAATATTGGACCGGTTGGCTCGCTGGCTGCCGGTGGGCTTTTACTATAAAGCGTTCCACTCCAAGCGGCTGTTTCCCCGCTGGGAGCGCCTGTTCCGCGCTCTCACCGGGCTCGGGGTGGTAGCGCTCGATGCGCCACGTCAAACGACGGCGAAGCGCTACGGTTTCTGCGATGTGTTGGTGGTGGGCGGCGGCCCGAGCGGCCTGTCGGCGGCGCTCGCGGCAGCGGCCGCCGGCGCGCGCGTGGCGCTGATCGATGAATCGCCGCGTTTGGGTGGCAGCGGCATCGGCTTGCACGGCGGCCACCCCTCGACCGGGACGCTGGTCGAGGCCGTGAACGGATCCGCGGCCATCACCGTGTTCCGCTCCACCGTGGCGGCCGGTTGCTATGCCGATCATTGGATAGCGCTCGCCGAGCCGCATCGGCTGACCAAGATGCGTGCCAAGGCGGTGGTGTTCGCCTGCGGCGTCATCGAGCAACCGGCGGTGTTTCGTAACAACGACCTGCCGGGCGTGATGCTGGCGACGGCCGCGTGGCGCCTGTTGCTGCGTCATCGGGTGGTCGTCGGCCGGAACGTGGTGATGGTCGCGGCGAATGCAGAAGCCTATCGAATGTGCCTCGACTTGCATACCGAGGGGATGCGGGTCACGGCTATCGTGGAACTGCGCGCTGCCCCTGACGACCCCGCCGCCGCGGCCGCGTGTGCGGCCCTGGGAATATCAATTCTGCCGGCGCATGCGCCCTACGAGGCGCTCGCCGGACGAGAGGGCAGCGTCGCGGCGCTCGAAGTGGCGCCGCTCGACGCCACCGGCGGGATCGTCATGTCGGGTCACCGGCGCATCGAGTGCGACGCCGTTCTGATGAGTGTCGGGTGGTCGGCGGCGGCGAATCTTTTGCTGCAGGCGGGCGGTGCCACCCGCTTCTCGGCCGAGCTGCAGCAATTCGTACCCGATGAGCTGCCGCCGGGCATTTTTGCGTGCGGCCGGATGAACGGCGTCTATGACCTCGGGCGGGTCGCCGATGGTGCGCGGGCGGGACGATCGGCAGCGGCGCATGCGGGATTCGGCGCGGCGCGTACCGGCTTCGGCGAGGTTCCCGCGGCCATCGCCCGGTCGGCCCGTCGCCCCTCGCATCATTTCCCGATCATCGATCATCCCAAGGCGAAAAATTTCGTCGATTTCGACGAGGACCTGCAGGTCAAAGATTTGGAAAACGCCGCACAGGAAGGATTCGACTCGAGTGAGTTGCTCAAACGCTATAGCACCGTGGGCATGGGACCGTCGCAGGGCAAGCACTCGAACATGAACGCGCTGCGTGTGTTGGCGCGCTATCGGGGCATCGGTGTCGAACAGCTGGGGTTGACCACGTCTCGGCCTATGTACCATCCGGTGCCGCTGAAATTGCTGGCGGGTCGTAGTTTCAACGCCGAACGACGCACGCCGGTGGATGCGGAACACGCAGCCTTGGGCGCGGTGTGGATGCCGGCGGGAAACTGGCGAAGGCCCGAATATTATGCGGTGACCGGCGAAAGTCGCGCACAAAGCATCGAGGCCGAGGTGCATGCCGTGCGCAACGGCGTCGGCATCATCGATGTGGGCACCTTGGGAAAGATCGAGATCTACGGGCCGCAGGCCGGCCTGTTTCTGGACAGGGTATACGCGGGCAGCATGGCAAGCCTGAAAGTCGGTATGACGCGATATGGGCTGATGCTGGATGAATCCGGGGTCATCATCGACGATGGCGTCATCGCGCGGCTGGCGCCGGAGATGTTCTATTTCACCACCACCACGGGCGGCTCGGCCACCGTGTTCCGCGAATTGCTGCGGCTCAACGCCCTGTGGGGTCTGGACTGCGCGCTGGTGAACGTCACCGGCCATCGGGCGGCGTTCAATGTTGCCGGTCCGTTGAGCCGCGACTTGCTGCAGCCATTGACCGACGCGGACCTTGGCGAACCGCAGTGTCCCTACTTGAGCGCGTGCAGTGCACGGATTGCCGGCGTCGCATCGCGGTTGCTGCGGGTGGGATTCGTCGGCGAACTCGGCTACGAGGTTCACGTCGCGGCCGGGGATGCCGTGCCGGTTTGGCGTGCCCTGCGCGCCGCCGGGGCAGCGCGCGGCGTGCGCGCGTTCGGCGTCGAAGCGCAGCGCCTGCTGCGCCTGGAGAAAGGCCACTTCATCGTGGGTCAGGATACCGACGGTCTCACCGATCCTTTCGAGGCGAACGCCGCATGGGCGGTGAATATGCAAAAGCCGTTTTTCGTGGGACAGCGCAGTCTGCGCATTTTGCCGACACGCGGTCCGCGGCAGCTGTTGGTGGGCTTCGAGATGCGCGACCCGGCGCGCGTGCCCAAGGAATGCCAGCTGGTGATCGACGCGGGCGCCATCGCGGGACGAGTCACCAGTGCGGCGTATTCGCGCAACCTCGGTAAATCCATCGGTCTTGCGATGCTGGCGCCGAGCTTGGCGCGCCGTGGCGGCACCATCGAGATTCGCGGCGAGGACGGTCAAATGCTCGAGGCACGCATCGTTGCCACGCCTTTTTATGATCCGAAGAATACGCGGCAGCGTGCCGCGGCTGCCGCATGACACTGCAGCTGCAACGCCGGCAGCTCCGCGGGCGCTTCGGACTGAAGGGCCCGCGTGCGGCGCAGTGGCTGGCCTCGCACGGCATCATCGTCCCCGAGTCGCCGAATACCTGGGCGTATTCGCCGGCAGCGGGCCACGAGGTGGGTTTCTCGAAGGAGGCACGCGGCCACGATGCGGTGCGCATGTCCGACGAGGCACATGGCGGCGATGCGGTGCGCATGTCCGACGAGGCGCTGTTCGTCGCTCGTCTGGGCATCGGCGAGTTCTTTCTGGAAGACTTGGCGGGTGGAACCTGGTTACGCAGCCTCGAGCCTGCGGCGCACGCCCATCCGCCGGGCGTTTATCCGGTATTGCGGGAAGATGCGGCGTACTCGCTGTCGGGTGAAGGCGCCGCCGATGTGCTGGCGCAAGTGTGCAACATCGATTTTGCGGCGTACAAGCTGAATTCACAGCCGATCATCATGACCCTGATGATCGGCGTCGCGGTACTGGTGGCGCCGCAACCCTCGGGGACAGGACGCCGCTATTGGATCTGGTGCGATCCGAGTTTCGGGCCCTGTCTGGAAGAGTCGTTGATTGCGGTGGTCCGCGATGGCGGTGGGAGCTTTGCGATCGCGCCGCGCCTGTTCCCCCCGCAGGATGTGTATCATCCGCGAAACAGCAGCGGTATGTCCGTAAAACACAGCAGCGTCGTACCATCCGTAAAGAGGACCGCACCTAAATGATCGTCGAACTCGCGCAACTGACCATCGTCCCGGGCCGAGAGGCCGCATTCGAAGCGGTGTTTCCGACCGCCATCGCCGTCCTGGCGGCCAGCAAGGGTTACCTCGCCCACGAATTGCGCCGCTCGGTGGAGACGCCCAACCGCTATGCGCTGCGCGTGGAGTGGGCAACGCTCGAGGACCACACGATCGGCTTTCGCGGTTCGCCGGCCTTCACGCAATGGCGCGCCTATGTGGGACCGTTCTTCGGCGCGCCACCGGCCGTCGAGCATTTCCAACCGGTCGCGGGTGAAGAAATTTGACGTCCTGCGCTAGGGGAGAGCGCCTCGCAGCGCCATGGCGGTGATCCAGAGCATCGGCGATCTGCGCGAACTCGCCCGGCGCCGCATCCCGAAAGCCATCTTTGACTATGCCGATGGCGGCTCCTACGAGGAACGGACGCTGCGACGGAATGCCGCGGACCTCGATGCCCTCTCGTTCCGGCAGCGCGTCATGATCGACGTGTCGGACATCACTCTGGCGACGACGCTGCTGGGAGTTCCCTCGTCCATGCCCTTGGCCATTGCACCCACCGGACTTGCCGGCTTGTTCCACGCGGATGGTGAGATCCTCGGTGCGCGCGCCGCGGCCGACTTCGGCATTCCGTTCTGCTTGAGCACCATGTCGATCTGCTCGATCGAAGATGTTCGTGCGGCAACCCAACAGCCGTTCTGGTTCCAGCAGTACCTCATGCGGGATCGCGGATTCAATCAAGAACTCATAGACCGGGCGATGGCCGCGCAGTGCTCCGCGCTGGTACTCACGCTCGATCTGCAAGTTCTGGGCGAGCGCCGCCGCGATCGGCGCAACGGGCTGTCGATTCCGCCGCGGCTCACCTTGCGCAACGTCTTTGATTTGATGAGCAAACCCGCGTGGACCGTGAGCGTGCTGTTCGGCAAGCGCCGAACCTTCGGCAACCTTGCCGGCCGAATCGGCGGATCCAGCAAGATACGCACGCTGGCCGAATGGACCGCAACCCAGTTCGATGCGACGGCAAACTGGCGAGATGTGGAATGGGTGAGGAGCCGCTGGCCGGGAAAGCTGATTTTGAAAGGCATACTCGATGCGCAAGACGCGCGCCTGGGTCTGGCGGCGGGCGCCGACGCGATCATCGTATCGAACCACGGTGGGCGGCAGCTCGACGGTGCTCGTTCTTCCATCGCCGTCTTGCCCGAGGTCGTGGCCGCGATCGATGGACGTTGCCAAGTGCTGTTCGATGGCGGCGTTCGTTCCGGGCAAGATGTGGCCAAGGCGCTGGCGCTCGGCGCCCGCGCGGCGCTGATCGGCAAGTCATTCTTGTTCGCATTGGCCGCAGGCGGCCAGGCGGGTGTTACCAGGGCGCTCGACATTCTGCGCGACGAGCTGCGGGTAACGCTGGCGCTTACCGGCACCCGGCATGTCGAATCGGCCGGGCCGCATATTTTGAGCCCCTGAGGAGCCGGTTGGTATGTACCGAGCCTATACGCCGCATACGATGATCGCGCTTTACATGATGCCCTGCGTGCTGTTTCTGGCAGCCACGCAAGCCCATGCCCAAACCGACGAGATCCAGGTCTATAACGGAGAGATCGCCGCGCCGAGCGTGTTCAATCTGACGCTGCACGACAATTACACGATCGATGGCTCCACGCACGCTGGCATCCCGGGCGGCATCGTACCGAACCACAGTCTCGATGGCGTTGCCGAGTGGGCCTATGGCGTCACCGACTAGTTCGAGGCGGGTCTGTACCTGCCGCTCTATAGCATCAGCTCGAAAAGAGCGTTGAGCTACGACGGTTTCAAGCTGCGCACGTTGTTCGTCGTGCCCAACGCCGCCGAGCGCAGTTTCTTTTACGGGGTGAACTTCGAGTTCAGCCGAAACACGGCTCGCTGGGACAGCGTTGCCGATACACAGGAAATCCGCCCCATCATCGGTTGGCGTTTCGGCCCCGTCGATGTCATCGTCAATCCCATCCTGGACAATTCCTGGAAGGGTTTTTCGAGTGTGGATTTCGCGCCTTCGACGCGGGTGGCTTACAACGTGAACAAGATCTGGGCGATGGCGATGGAAGAATACGATGACTTCGGCCCCTTGCGTGGTTTCCTCTCTTCGTCGCAGCAGCGGCACCAACTGTTCGCCGTGGCGGACTTCGGTGGGAAACGCTGGTCGGTCGAAGGCGGATTGGGCGTCGGGTTCACGAGCGCGACCGAACATCTCATGCTCAAACTCATCTTGCAGCGTGATCTGAACTGAGCGCGGCCGCACGTCGGGCCGACCGTAGCCGCCTCGCCGGCCCGGACGGTGGCGCCGACCCCCGCGCGCTTTCAGCCCTGCGCGCGCTTTCGCGTGGTCAGGAATGCCCAGCCACCGCGATCATTCAGATCATCGGTAATTCGCGGCCTGGTTTGCCGCGCGGAAACGATCGGCGAGCCGCGCCTGCGGCTCGGCAATGAGAGCAGCATGGGCTCGTTGGGCAAGCAGCGCTTTCAGCGCCACCGAAGGCAGCCTCGCCATCTGCCGCATCAGAAGGTGTAGCTCAGCCCGGCGGTGACCATATTCACGCTGAAGACACCGGTGAGGTGGTTGCCGGTTTTGTTCACCCGTAGATAGTCGACCCGCAGGGAGCAATGGCCGGCGAGCGTATACGAGGCGCCTATGCCGGCCAGGAGGCTGGAGACGGTCTTGGGCGATGCCGCGAAAGCGCTGGCAGTGCCTACCACGAGGTAGTCGTCGAGGATGGCTTTGCCCAGATAGTCGCCCAGCCGCACATCGACCTCGAAGGCTTCGGCGAGCGGCAGACGCCCGATCAGCGACAGTGCGGGACCATGCGATATCACCTCGACGATGGAAGTGAGGCTGCGCGTGTCGGCGGAGGTCTTGACCGAGCCGGTCGACAGATATCGCCATTCGCCCGCATGCAGGAAGGACGCCTCGATTCCGAGATATCCGGTCACGAAATACCCGGTATCGAACCACCAGGCGCCGCCCATTCTTCGCACCGACTTCTCGCTATACGTGATCGTGTCGCTCGCACTCGATGCATCGGCGGCGAGCTGGGAATCGATCAACCCCGCATTATAAGTGTTGCGCGCGCGGCCTAGGTTCGCACCGATGAATGCGCCGCTCAATGCATCGGCAGCGGCCTTCCCCGCCGATGCGAGGTGAAGCACCGCGGCGGCCGCGACCAGGAACCGGAAACCCGTGCGCGTCATCGTTCTCTCCGATAGAGCATGGATAGGATGTGTGGGGGAGGGGCACGGAACGGTATCGCTGGCGGGGGCCTGCGCCCCGCGTGCGATTGCAATACGGATGTAACGTTGAGTGCCCATCGTTGGCGGCCCCAATGGCAAATGGAGAACAAGATGCAAATTTCAAAACGCTCGAATTCGCGGCTGCTCATCGCCTCGGCTGCGATATTGACGACCGTGGCGTGCAGCAGCGTAAACCGCACCTACGTTCCCGATGGCCGCAGAGGCTTCGCAATCACGTGCGAAGGGCTCTTGAACGGATGGTCCTCCTGCCTCATCAAAGCGGGCCGTGCCTGCGGAAACAGCGGCTATGAGACCATCAAGGGCAGTGAAGAAGATCGCAGCATGCTCATCGCCTGCACGGTACCCAAAATCGCCGCCGCACCGGAGCACGCGGCGCGGTAGAGGCGCGTCGAGAAACATGGTCCGTTCGAGAGCCGCTAGCCCGGGCGGCTCAGGCGGCACCGCCGGCCAAGCCAGAGCAGGGCACCGAGCGCACCGATCAGACTCCCATCCAGGGCACCTCCTCCGGATTTGCTCGCCGCGGCGGTGGCGGTCACCGTAACCGATTGCGCGGCGGTGCCGCCGGCGCCGGTGCACGTCAACGTCAAGGTCTCGGTCGCGCTGATCGTCAGGGATAGTGTGCCGCTGGTGGCCTCCGTCCCCGACCATCCCGTGCCGCCGCCCGAGGCCGTGCAGGAGCTGGTGTCGGTGCTGCTCCAGGTGAGCGTGACGGCATTGCCCGCGGTCACCGACGAACTGCCGGCGCTGAACGTCACCGTGGGTGCCGCGGCAGCGATGTCGACCGAGTACAACCCGTAGTTCTGCGAGCTCGGCGTCGCCACGGTGGTCAGCTGATAGGCACCGACACTGCCGGTGAACTTGAACGTACCGGCGTTGAAAATCTTGCCGACGACCGTGGCGCCGCGCGACACCACGACGGCCAGATCACTGAAGGCGGCGGGAAACCCAAGATCCGCCAGCGCTACGTTGTAGCCGCCCGCGGTGGAGACGGTGACGGTTTGGGATTGGAAATCACCGCCAACCGCCTGAGTTTGATCGAGCACCGTTTGCGAGCCGTCCGAACTCTGCACCGAAACGCCGAAGATGGCGCTGCCGCTGCTGGGAGCCACGGCATCGACGACCACGATGGCAACGCCCGCGGCCGCCGTGAAAACACCCGATGAGCTCTGCTGCAGCAGCGCTCCGTTCTGGGCGACCGTGGCCGAGAGGGACTGCAGCGATGTGGGGAACTGAAAGTCATTGACCGTCAGCGTGTACGAGCCGGCCGCCGGCAGCGTTATCGCGAAGGCGAAGCTTTGGGACGTGGAACTGGTGGTCTGTACCACCTGGGTGGTCGAATACAATCCCGCCGAGGCGCTCGACAAGCCGAAGCTGTATACCCCCGGCTGTGCACCGGCGAGGGCGAACTGCCAGACTTCGAGGTCGCTCGCGGCAGCGCTTATGCCGGACAGGGATCCCGGCGCCGTCAGCTTACCGATTACGCTCGATCCTTGGGTGACGGCCGCTCCCACGCTCGCCAGCGCGGTCGGATAATCATAATCGCTCAAAGTCATGTTGAGCTGTTGCGCCGTCGAATTGCCGACGACGGTCGCCGAGGACATCGTTCCCACCGGGGTCGTCCGGTCGAGTACCGCAACTCCCGCCGGGCCCACGATGTGCACACTGTAAAGGCCTGCCTTCACGGTGCTGTCCGCGAGCGCCGCGAGGGTGAGCCGGTAGCTCGTTGCGGCGGCGAGTGTCACCTGATTCGTGCCGAGCACAAAGCCCGTGCTATTGATTGCCGTGCTGCCGCTGGTGATTCCACCGCCCACCGACTGCAAGGCGGCTGGAAACACGTCATCGGTAAGGGTCACGGTATAAGTACCGGCCGTGGTGGAGGTGAAGTCGGCTTGGAAGCTCGATGCGTTCGTCGTCGATGCCGTCGTCGGAGCGAGAATACTCCCCGAGTAGGAATCGGCGGCCACGCACGACGTGGCACTCGTGGCCGGAGCCACGCAGACGCCAAAGCTGCCCAGCTGCTGGGTCGCGTCCGGCGTACCGATCACATCGACGGTATACGTGCCCGTTGCGGCGGGGATGGACACGGTGGCCGTGTGCGTGGTGGGGTCGATGCTGGCGGATCCCACCAGGGCATCTCCCAGGGTCACCGCTACCTTCAACGATTGAAAGGCAGCCGGCGTTTGTAGGTCCGTGAGCGTGAGCGTGAGCGCTTGCGCGCTCGTGGTGGTGAACGAATACTCGGAGGGCTGGGCCACGCCCGCCGCCGCAATCAGATTGCTCTGATCGAGAAGCGTCACGTCCGCCTGGACGGCTACCGCGGCCTGCACGGCAATCAATATCATGACCGACCAGAGCCGGGTGGACAGACTCATCATGTGCTAGATCCTCAAGTCAGCGAATGTTAGATCCGCGCGGCTAGGTTCGCGGCGCGCCGGCTGCAGGTGCGACTTTCGCAAGACTGCTCAAGGTGGCCTTTGCTTCGTCCATCCCGACGAAATTCCTGCCCGATTGGAGGGAACGCGTCAGATTGCTGCGCGCCGCATCGGCTTGGCCCGCGGCCGCCTGGGCCATGCCCAAGTGATACAGCGATATCGGCGAGTTCGGCGTTTTGGAAACCGCCGTCTGCAAGGCCAGCACCGCGGCACTGGAATCGCCGCGCTTGTACAGCACCCAACCATAGGTGTCGAGATAATCGGCGTTGCGCGAATCGGCGAAGCGCGCCGCCAATTCCTTGGCCCGATTCAAGCTATCCTGATCCTTCTTGTAAGTGACCAGGAGCATCGCGAGATTATTCGCGGCAAAATCTGCTTTTGGATCCTTGCGCAGCAAGGACTCGTATATTTCGATGGAGTCCTGCGGTTTTCCGGAGCGTTCGAGCACGCCGGCGAGATCCACCTGCAGCTTGTCGGGGTCGTCGGCCCGCGCGATTCCGGTCCGCAACGTCGCGTCGGCCCCGGAAGAATCGTGTTGAGCCGACTGTGCCGCAGCGAGTCCATGATAGGGAAGCCACCATTTCGGCTCGCGTTCGATGGCGCCGGCGAACGCCGACTGCGCATCGGCCGGATGTTGGGTTGCCATCAAGATCTCGCCCTTGATGTTGAGCGCGGCCGCCCGTTTCGGATCACGCGCCGCCACCTCGTCCAGCCGTTTGAGCGCCTCTTGGGGACGCTTCAGTGCGACCAGCGTTCGCGCCAGCGCTTGCAGCGGCTCGGACGCTTCGGGCTGAAGTTCGAGCGAGGTGGAATAACACCGCAGAGCGTCTTCCCATCTTTTGTCGGACTCGGCGGCCAGGCCCTGGTAGTAGTACCCGGCGGCGCCTTTCGGCTGGAGCGCCACCATCGCGTCCGCCGCCGCGCGCGCCGCCGCGGCATCGTTGGTGGCCGCGGCCACCCTGAATTGGGTGTCGAGGGCGGCCACATTGTCCGGTTCCTGCTTCACCAGTTCGTCGATCAACGCCTTGGCTTGTTCCGGCTTGTTCATCTGCGCGAGCAGTTGCGCTAGATCGAGCCGCGCACCGCTGTCCTTCGGATTCGCGTCCACCGCCCTGCGCATGGTCTCTTCGGCCAGCGCGGGCTCGCCGTTGGCCAGATGCGCGCGCGCCAAGGTGCGCATCACTGCGATGGCGTTGGGTTGATCGCGCAGCACGGCGCGCAAATCGATGATGGCGGTTTTCGGATCCTTCTTCACCATGGCCAAATTGCCCTGAAGCAACAGGGCGTCGTCATCCCGCGGGCTCTTGACGAGCACCTCGCCGAGCAGCTTCTCGGCTCCCGCCAGGTCGTTATTCTGCAGCTTGAGTGCGGCCAGCCGGTTGCGGGCCGTGATCCCGGGCGCAGCGAAGTCGGCGGCGCCGATGATGTTCTGGTAGGCCGCTTCCGCCTTGGCATACTCCTTGCCTTGTTCGAAAAAGCGGGCCTGCACCAATTGCAGGTCATAGTCCTGCGGATTGGCGGCGAGCATCGCTGCCATCTCGTGGGCCGCCGCATCGCGACCGCGGCGGGTGGCCAGAAAATCGATCAGCGCCGTCTTCAAGTCGCGTTCGGCCGGCAGGGTTTTGATGGCCTCGCGCAAGACTCGTTCCGCCTCATCGAGATGATTCAATCGCGCGTAGTACTGGGCCAAGCGCAATCGGTGCGCTTTCTCGGCGGGTTTGATGCGTATCAGATCGAGGAGCAGTTCCTCCACCTGAGGCTGGCGCCCGAGACTTCCGTCGAGTTGCGCCAAGGCGAGGCGCAGATCGACGGTGTCCGGTATTTCCGTAATCGCGTTTTCCAAAAGCACCCGAGCCTTGTCGGGCTCGTTACGGGATTTGTAGACGCCGGCGAGCACCGCGACGGCGTTCTCGTAGGTCGGGGAAAGCTGCACGGCATGCTCCGCGTCGTGCAGAGCGCCGTCCGGATCCTGGAGCTGGATTCGCGCGGCGGCACGCACGGTGAGGAGTGCGGCGTCCTCCGGATGCCCCGCCAAGGCCGTCTTGATGGTCTCGAGGGCTCTCTCCGGAGCACCGGAAAACAAATAGAGGCGCCCGAGCGCGGCGCGGGCCGCTACATTGTCTTGATTGATATCGATGGCGCCCTGATAGAACTGCGCCGCCTCGCGCGGATTACCCAGTTTTTCAGCCACCACGCCGTTCTCATAGCGTGCGTCACTATCGTTGGGCGCGATTTGCAAGGCATTGCGAAATTCGACGCGAGCCTTTTCGAAGTTGCTCGCGGCAAGGAATGCCTCACCCTTTTCGATGTGGCGCGCCTTGCGGGTTTCAGCTCCGCCGCAGGCTGTGAGGAGTGCCGCGGCCGACACAAAGCCGCACAGCAGCGTGCGCTGGACTATCCGAACAGACATACCCTCACCGCCGTGCATCCCTTGGGACATGCAAGCTTAAGCAGGCTAAATGACGCTGCCGTGACAACCGGTCACTAAAACGGCACCAACGGGCGTACGGCCAAGCCGGCGAGGATCGCCGCGACGCAGAGGCGCACCCACACCGCGCGTCCTTCGGTCCGGCTCATCAAAACCTCGATGGCATAGAACAGTATCAGTAGCTTGCTGATCGTCAGCGCCCCGCCGTGCGGCAGTGCCGCTACGCCCGGCAGACTGGGCACCACCAGCGCCATGAACAAGACGATCAGATCGAGCGGGGTCACCTGAAAGCGGCGGTCGATGTTCATGCGCAGCCGGACGGCCGTGGCAAGGGCGGTGAGTCCCATTGCCGTCCATGAGATCATCGATAGGAGACGGTTGCTCGGCAACACGAAAGCATCGAGATAGACGAGCACGGTGGCCGTAACATAGAGGGTCGCCTTTTCAACCACGCTCAAAGGTCCGGCGCGCAGGATGACCAACAGGCTCATCGTGACGGCGAACAGCGCCAGGATGAGCACCCGCACATCGCTGCCGAGCGCCACCGTTTCGAACACGATGGGGGCGGCGTATCCCGCGAGTCCCACCAGGATCGCGAGATACGACATACGCGGCAACAGTGCCGGCCGCTGCACCACATCCCATAGCAGCGACACGGAATCGACCCCCTTTTCCGCGCCCGGGGAACGCCAGTCTCGGTGGGCGGCAAGCTGCATCACCGTAATGGAGAGCACGAAGAACGCGGTAACGAAGGCGAGAATGAGCAAATCCGACTCATACCGCAGACAATATGCCATGATGAAAAGCGATGCCTGCATCACATAGATCACCATGACGGCTTCGTGATGGCCGAACCCCAGCGCCAGCAATTTGTGATGGATGTGGTTCTTATCCGCACTGAACGGCGATCGTCCCTCGCTCAGACGCTGCACCATGACGCTCAGGGTATCGAGGATGGGAATCGCGAGCAGCAGCACGGGAATCGCGGTGCTGACCTGGCTCGCCAGGCTCTGGGTGGCGCGAATACTCAGCACGCCGACCGCGAATCCGAGCAACTGGCTGCCGGCATCGCCCATGAATACGGCAGCGGGATAGGTGTTGAAGCGCAGAAATCCCAGCACCGCGCCGGCGAACGCAAAGCATAATGCCGTATTGGTGCTGTGCGCCCCGCCGCCCGGCAGCAATGCCACCGCGCTCAGCGAGAGAAACGTGGTGCCGCCGGCGAGCCCATCGAGCCCATCGGCCAGATTCACGGCGTTGGTGATGCCCACGAGGAAAACGATGGTCAACGGCAGGGCGACCCACTGCGGCAGCATGTACCGATCATCGAGAGTCAGGGCGTGGATCTGCACGTCGCCGGCAAATACCACCATCGCCACGGCGAGCAGTTGGCCGGCGAATTTGATGCGGTAGTTCAAGTCGTAGCGGTCATCCAACGCGCCGAACACCACGAGCACCCCCGCCGCGCTCAAGAACCACCGGTCCGCGACCTCCAGCCTGATGGCGACGCCGGCGGCGACGAACACCCCGAGGGCCATAGCCAGACCGCCGATGCGGGGGATGGGCGCCGAGTGTATTTTGCGCTGCCCCGGGTGATCGACGATGCGCCAACGCTGCGCGAGTTTGGCGAGAAACGGCAGCGTGGCCATGGCCCCGATCATGGCCACGACGAAGGGCATCACATAGGAGATCCCGTTCAATTCGGTACGTAGCGCGGCAGATCCGCCGCGATACGCGACGCAAACCGCGTGAGCTCGCGGTCCGCCTCGCGTGCATCGCTGCCGAGGGGTACCGAGGTGATGACCCGGACCAATGCCCCATCCGTCCGATGGCGCGTGACGGCATCCCAGAACAGGTACCACTTCACCTCGAACTCGTTGGTGATGACGCGGCCGCGCTGCTGGAACCAGTAATACATCAGTGCCCGCTGGTTGCCGAGTTCGATGAGCGTGCGATTGACCCGCAGGGCCCGGCCATTCAACCGCGCTTCCGGCAACACGCGCTGGTCGAATTCGCGGAACTGCCACCCCCCACCCGGCAGGCACGAGCGCGGCGAATGTACGGCTTCGCCTTTGCGCTGCGAGTTGTAGTAGGCCATGTAGAGATTGATGCTGCGGCCGGCCGGTTCGGTGTAATCTGCCAGCAGATAGTCGTCCAATTTGAGCTGGTCCAGATAAACGCGCTCGAGCGACCCCATGTGGCCCGTCCATGCGCCGAGATGCATGGGAAATTCGACGAAGGTCGCGCGGCTGGGCAGCACTTCGCGCGGCCTCGGCAACACCCAGGCGATGGCCACGAACAACACCAGCACGCCGGAGGCGGCGGCGAAAGTGAGCGGCAGCTTGCGGCGCCGCAGCGCGGCGCCCGGGGGCGTGGGTGCGGGAAATTCGACGCCGAATAGTTCACGCCAGGTTCCGCTTTCGTGCCCCACGCGATTGAGCAACGCGATTTCGCCGAGCAGCAGCCCCATGCTCAGCATGAAAACCATCCAGCCCTGAAACTGATGCAAGAACCCTTCCGCCATACCGATGCCCCAGTGCTCCACCATGAGCCCGATCATGCCGATGCGGCCGCTGTTCATGACGATGGTGATCGGAATGCTGGATAGGAACAGCACGATCCGCTTCCACGTCGCCCCCTTGTAGAAATAGGCCATCAGGAAGCTGAGCGTCATCAAGGGGAACAGGTAGCGCAGACCGTCGCAGGCCTCCGCCACCTGGAGTTGATAGCTCCCCAAGTCGATCACGTTGCCTTGGACGAAGACGCTGATACCGAACAAGCGCATGAACCACACGCCTAGATCCGAGGACACCAGCTGCAATTTGGTCGATAGGTTGTAGAGGAAGAACGCCGGCAGCGGGATCATGAAAACCAGGATCAGTAGCGGGACACGAATCATGCGAAATGCGTGCCGACCGGTAAACGCCAGAACCAGGCCATAGAGGGTCACCAGGTACGCGTACTGTACGAGCGTGAAGACGGTCGCGAGCTGCCCTAATACCAGCAGGCCGCCGCCGAGCAGCACCAGCCCCACGCCCCACCAACTGCCTTCGAAAGGTGTCAGCTCCAGGCGAGCCTTTTGCTGCCAGATCAAAAAGGCGGCGATGGGGGGTATCAGGACGCAGTGGCTGTATTCGGGGCTGCCGGTCCACCCCGACGCCAGCAGCCACAAGCCATCCCAGAACAGCCACAGGCTCAAGCCGACGATAGCGGTTGCGAGGAGGACAGGACCCCACGACAGTCGCCAAACGAAGCCGCTCGTTGCGCCGTGATCCAACGAATTCACCGCCATCCCCGTTTCTCCATCACGCAGCAGAATCGACGCCTTCCCGGACGGCCGGTACGTCCCGCGTCGAGCAGCCGATGAAGTCCGCAGCGGGCCCATCTAGATACCGAGCTTATGTTTCAGGAGCGTGACGGCGTGTGGTCTCGTACACGTCGAGATAGCTGGCCGCGACGGCATCCAGCATGAAGCGGCGGCAGTTATCTCTGCCTGCGGCAACGAGGCGAGAACGCAATGCGCCGTCGCTCATGAGGGCACGGAACCCTTGCCGAATGGCATCGACGGACAATGGGTCCACGAACAGCGCTCCGCCGGGACCCGCGACGCTGCGCATGGGATCCAGGTCGCTGGTCAGCACCGGGCGGCCAACGGCTTGCCCCTCGACGATGGGCATGCCGAATCCTTCGTAGGTGGAGGGAAACGATATGATATCGGCATTGCGGTACAGCTCGACCATGGCTTCATGATCGACGGCCACGTGGTTTTCGCAGAGAATACCGCTCGCTTCGAGCTCCTCGAGTACCGCGTCGGGGAGTACGCCTACGACGACCAGAACGCAGTGGATTGCCTTCAAAGCCGCAATGACGCGTTGAAGATTCTTGTTCGGTGCGGTTCCCACATGAAGCACGCGCGGCTGCGCAAGAGGGAACGGTCGCACGCTGAAGTCGAATGCCGGATCGACGAAATTAGGAATGACCCGGACCTTGCTCTCGCGCACCGCCACGGTCTTCAACAAATCACGTCTTGTCTGCTCGGAGACGACGACGACCGCTGCGGCTGTCCGCACCGGCAGCCAGAACCACAGCATCCACATGATGAAGCGTTTGAATCCCGTACCCCGTTGCATGGCCACACAGTCGTGAATGGTCAGGATGGTTCGAGAAAAGGGGCATAGAAGGCTCGCATAGTGAACGTCACCCGTAATATGAAGCAGCGTGGTGTTGCGGCGCCGCGCGACGAACCATACATTGCGCACCACGCTCCAAATTCCGGTGGACACGTAGGGCAGTTCGAGCCTGTGCAGGCTTGCCCCGGAGCGCTCGCAGCGCGTGAAGAGAGCATCGAACAACTGCTCGATGCTGAAGTTTCCCGGCACGCGCTTTCTGAAGATGTAGGTAACCGGCGGGGAATTATGCATGGCGCACCCTGTATACCGTCCGAAAAGTATCGTCAGCGGACAGCCGCAGTATCGACCGTGGCGGCGGCCCGCGGCAGACAATCGAGAAATGCCGCACCGATGCGTCGTGCGCTCTCTTCACTCGACCATTCAACGCTGCGCGCCTGCGCCGTCCGGCCCATGGCATGCAAGGCCGTCCGTCCGCCGGCCACTGCCGCGCGCAGGATCGCCCGCAAGGCCGATTCATCGCCTGACTCGAAAGTCCAGCCATTCTCGCCAGGCCTCACTAGATCGCGCGCTCCGCCCACCTTGGAACTTGCGACGACGGCGCGGCCGCAGGCCATGGCTTCGTTCAAGGCAAGGCCCCAGGTTTCCTCCGGTCCTTGCGAGGGCAGGACGAACAGGTCGCCTAGGCGATACACCGCCGGCATGATGCTTTGATTTTGAAAAGACATGAAATGAACATTGCGCGTGGTAGCCGCCCGCGCCTGCAACCGACCTTCCAGTTCGCCGTTGCCTACGAACACCAGATGCGAACCTCCGTCGAGCGCGGCGAAGGCATTGAGAAGAATATCGGGGTTTTTCTTGGGCTGTAATTTACCGGCGAACAGGATCACTACCGCCTCGGCAGGTATACCGAGATGACACCGCCAAACCGCCGCTTGCTTCTCGTGCTCGGCCGCGTCCGCGCCGAAGCGCACCGTATCTACGGAGTGTGGAGCAAGCGCGACGCGCCGTAGCGGCATGCCGCACCAACGAAAATAGTCGCGGTTGTGGCTGCCCACTGCGATGGCGACGTCCACGTGGCTGTACACCCAGGTCAAAAAGGCGCGGCGCATGAGCTTTCGCCACCAAGGGCGGCGATCGATCAGCGTGGAATCGCCCCGGAACAGAACGGGAAACCTACCTTTGAAATATCTCAGCGCGCGCAAATGCGACCGGGAGTTCCAGGTGTAGACAAGCACGGCATCGGGGCCCCACGCCTCGATCTCCGCCACCAGTGTCGGTGTATTCAGTCCATGAAAATGCCCTGTTCCCGGACACGCGGCCACATTGCGAACGAACTGGTAGGCGTAGCCCTCGAGCAGAGGAATATCCCAGCTGACGTCGGTGCCGAACCCGGCGTCGAACAGACGCGCAGCCGCCGCCTGCGACCAAGTGTAGAAGACACGCAGTTCGATATGTGCCGATGCCGCCAACGCGCGGAACACGGGAGCGTAGTACTGGATGGGGTGGGTGCTGACGATGGCCAGCTTGCGCTTCGGCATGTGCTGAGTTCTCGTGAGTCGGTCGACTGTTCGATACGGAGAACCGCTCAGATCGAAGGCCGCGTCGGCATTGAGGTTCCTATCGGGCAAATTGCGGGCACTCGCATGAATCTGGAACGGAGGGCGGGCAGACTTTGACGGTGTCGATACCGCCAGGTCCGACAGGCATCGACACGTTCTTGCAGGAATTCGCGTAAAGCACGGTTCGCCATGCGATCGCCGGATCGGGGAATGCGATGCCGATTCGGGGATGACTCTTGCCGCATCGGGCGATGGCTCTGGCGCCATCGATGTCGGCGATGGAATTGTGAAAGATGAGCAGGTTGTTGCTCAGCGGCCAGCGATGCGGACCCGGACCGGCATACCATGTACTCACCTGGCTAATCGCACCGCCCGACTGTCCATCGGCGTGCCGGATCGTGTTGTGAGATATCGAGACACCGAAACCCACCGTCGGAGGTGGGGTGGCCTCCCAGGGCGCAGCAGCGATGCCTATGGTAATGCCGGAACTGCTGCAATCGTTGGTCCAATCGTATTCGCCATCGATGACGTTGCCGCGAATTTCCAGGAACGAGTTGAAAAAGCCTTGCATGGTGCAACCGGCGCAGGGATGTTCCGGCGTTTCGTAGCTCTGTTGCACCAAGATGCCATCGGAGTCGTATTGATGATTACCGGCGAAGACGGAGTCGGCGCTCTGTCCCCACATCTCGATCGATCCCGCGACTCTGCGGCTACGGTTGGCTTTCTGGCATAAGGGTTTGCGATTATCGACGTGATTGTCCACGACGTACAACTGACGGTATTCGCGTCCAACCGAGACCCGGCTGCGGTCCGGCGCCGGCGCAACGTCCCAGTCCGGAGCGACATGGATGGTCGTGAGATGCGTGTCGGCATTTTCCGAATAGCCGGTGATCCTGCGGACCTGGCCTATTCCGGGACCATTCACGATGCGAACCCAATGTCCGACATAGTAACGTTCGCTCGGCACCACGCGGTCGAATTGCCGGGGGGCGAAGGATGCCTTCAGCGTGATGCCGCCGGCCGTCGCCCCCGACACGGTAGGGGCACCGTCGAAGCCGAACGTATTGATATTATTGTCGAAAGCGATCGCCTCCCCATCGCCGATCTTGTCGCCGGTACATGTCGCGGTATTTTGCGAGACCAGCACCTCTTGCACGTTGTTGTTCAAATTCCAAAAAAAAGCCGCCCGCCAGCCTTTGGCATCATCGGCCGAGTAAAGGTATTCGGTCGATGAGCCGTCGGCTGAGTTGTGGCTGAAATCGACTCGATGACCGGCACCGAGTTCGCTCGCCATCGTTCCTGTCTTTGCGGTCAAATCCAGCATGCTGCCGGGCTTGAATACGTTGTAGTCGATCACCGAGTCGTCGATGCGGTACGCATGATTCACATTGTACTTGTCGCCGCTCAGCTCCAAGGCCGAGAGATAGGCGCCAAAAGTATTGTAGGTAATGAACAGTCGTTCGATCGGCAGTTCTCCCGAGCCGACCGCCACCCAAGGTTTGTCAAATACATTTCGCGTGATGGTGATGTCACTCACCACGGTCGCAGAGGACGGTCGGCCCGAAGCCGATACGGTCCGCGGGTCACCTTCACCCAAGTGCAGAAAAGGACCCGCATGATCGCCAGGTCGATAGATCTGGAGATCCCGGAAAGTGAAACCGGTAACGAGCGTATGCCCCACCAACGTAAACGCCGCTGTGGCGGCTTGAGAATTCCACTCAGCATGTCGCTGTATTCGAGTTACGGCGCTTCCCGCACCCTGAAGTTGCACACCCGCTGGGACGAGAATTCCTTCGCCCGCAACCGATCCCCCCGGGGTACCGTCAATGAGATCCCAGGTCCCGGGTCCGAAGGAAACTATGCCCCCACCCGCGCGTGTTGCGGCGCTGATCGCGCGCACGATGCACGGAGTATCATCGACGCCGTCGTCCGGTCGGCAGCCGCCGAATTGCGAATCGCCCACGGAAAATTCGCCGATCCGTGGCCTATCTGGAACGACCTCGAGCGACTGATCATCGAGGTTCATCCAGCTGGAACCGTCGCGGTTCACCTGAATTGCATAGTTGCCGGGCGCCAGGTGCGTGGGCAATCGCAATCGCGCCACGTAGTGATCCAAAGGGCCGGAGGACTGCGCGTCGACCGCGGCATTCCCAATGAACCGCTGCGGCCCAATCAGCCTGATCTGCGTCGACTGACCGGGGGCCGGCTGAAGATTCCGTCCCACGATTTTGAGTTCACGGGGTAGAAACGCCGGCGAGCCAGAGGCATAGACGTAGGCCGGGCTGATCCATAGGGGGCGAGCGTCGTTTATCTTCACGGATTCGCTCCATGCTCCGCGCGCGGTGCGAACCCAGAGAGCATATGTCTGATCCGCACGCAGAAGTGGCGGCAGCTTGACTGTCAAGGAATACGGAACATCGGCGTTGCCGACGACCGAGGCCAGACCAAAATCCGGGCTGGAATGCGCCGGGACATGGCTGGGAGCGGTCGAATGTCGAGTGGTGTCGGCGATGGCGCGGTACACCACGACGTCATCAGCGGCGAAACCGTAGCCGGCGAGCAACAAGAGGTCGTCCGGATCGCCACTGACGGGGCTTTCATAGGCTGCTCGATGATATAAGACCGGCGCCGGCCCGGTGCTCAGGTCGGCGACAACGCTGAGGAATGCCAACAGGTTTACAAGGGCGCTCAACTTGTTACCCGGTAGCAACGAGACGTCTCGAGGGGATTTCCCGAGAAAATCGCCCGGCGCATCGGCGAGGCGGTTCCGGCCTGGAGGGGATGCAATTCAAGCCGATAAGCCGGTTTGCAACGGTACGGCGCCCTGGAACTTCGCCAAAAAGCCATCCAACGATACAGAAAGCTCCCTCGGGCTATGGAAAATTCCCCAATGTTTGGCCGAAAAGCACCCATGGGGCAACCAGTACTCGTTGTGAAACGGCAAGGCGACAAATACCGGACGACCAAAATATTCCGCCAGATGAGCGGGAAGGCTATCTGCCGAAATCACGAAATCGACGGAGCCTATCGCACTTGCCAAGCTGGCGAAATTGCGGTCGATTCTGACCGTGCAGGGGAATTCGCGCTCGGAAGGTATATCCTCATCGAGGACGAACAACTTTGCACTCATGCCGGCTCGAACGACCTGATCGATGACGACCGAGAGCGTCTGGGCCGTCAATCTTTTCTCGGCAAGCCTGCTTTCGGGAAATATACCGACGGAGCGGGCGCAGCCCGAGGGCATCGGCGATGCGCAAGCCGTCGTTCGGATATCGTGCTCGGACAAGAAATGACGGTATGTTTCGTAGATATTTGCGCACCTCGTGCGCGGTGCGATGGCAGGCCAGCTTCCGGCAATGAAGCGCTCCCGCATTCCGAACGAGTGGAAGGCCAGCGTTTCATTCCGATCGCGGCCGGTCTTCCCGAACTCTCGACGCAGTGACAATGCACTTCGCAAGGCGGCCAACGCGCCGCGCTTCTTGACATCGAAAACGGCCGGTACGCTGTGCTCACCCGAGTGCAGTAGCGTGACGCACACCTCGTTCGACAAAACCGCGTTCAAGTCCTCGACATGCCCGCAGGAAATCAATCGAACCCGGTCTTTGTCATCCTCGGCTACTCTGCGTAATACTGAATGCGCGATGACGAAGTCGCCGAATGACCGGATGCTTGCGACCGCTATGGATTTGAGTGACATGGCACGGAAATATGCTCCCATGGTTTTATGAATTTATGATTACCTGGATTTTCTCGAGTTATTTTTCATGAGTCTCCCCCGATGTAATGAAAACGTAACATCCAAGGATTTATCTGCACGGCCTGGAAGAGAATATCTGCCCGAGTACACGTTGCCGCCTGCTGCCCCCCACAATCGGTTCGCTCTCTACGCCGCGGTGAACGTCGCCTTCTGCGTTGTCGTGGGGATCGCTTGTGCGGTCGGGGCACCGCAAAATCCGCGAATTCTTTACCTGATTTTGATGTTTGCTCTTTGCAGCAGTTCAATCATCGACATCGATGGCTTGAATGGACGCTATTCGCTGTTGGGCATCTTCCTATTTGCATATTTCATCATGTACGGACTCGGCGACCTGGGGGCTCTGGCCGAGGGGGCCGTGACGGAACAGTCGAGGGCCCCTCTCAGCGTGCCGGAAATAGTCATATTGATTGGCGGTGCAATACTGGTCCTTGCCTACCGTTTGGTCATTTCGAGCCTTTACCCGGGCCGCGCTGCATCGGTTCCTCGCGACTGGTCGTTTCGCGCCATCTTATTCGTCGGCTTTCTCATGTGGGCGGTTGGGTCGTACGGGACATATCAGTGGTACGTTCATATCGTCACGGATACCACGAATGAGGCCGTCCAAAGGGGTCTACATAGCCGCAGCGGCTATGACATCAGTGCCAATATCTTGGCGCAAATGATGCAGCCGCTTGGAATACTTCTGATCGCCTATGCTTGGCGTGCCTTCCGTCTTCGAGCCCTCCTGCTTCCCGTAGTCGGCATCGTCGCTTTCCAGGTCTTTGTCGGTTTTGTCGCCGATATCAAGGGGCTCGCGATGCTCGGCGGGATCCTAGTGATCGTGACCGCGACGTTGATCGACAATCGGGTGCCGAAGCTGTGGCTGGCCTGTGCTGTCGCCTACGCCATTCTCGTATTCCCCATTTTCCAAGCATATCGAACGGAGGTGCACGGCAACCGCGGTATTGCGCGTACGGCTGTCGTGGAAAACTTCGGCAAAATTTTGCAATTGGCGCTCTCCGCCGAGAACCGGGTCAATAGCGGTCGCCATCGCGCGCAAACGCTATTGGAGCGTTCGTCGCTTCGCGCAAGCGTTCAGATGATCGTCGAGAGAACGGGCAACGGTGTCCCCTATCAGGACGGCTACACCCTGACACCGCTCGCCGCAACTTTTATTCCGAAGATAATATGGCCGGACAAACCCGATGTACCCACGGGCCAACTGGTCAATAAGGAATTCCACGTCGCCGAAGGGGAGGACGTTTACATATCGCCCTCGCATTTGGGGGAGCTCTATTGGAATTTTGGCTGGCCGGGCGTGCTGATGGGCATGTCCACCATTGGCGGCATCCTGGGTTTCGTCGGTGCGCGGTTCAATTTGGGAGCGGGCAAGACGGTTACCCGATTGTTGATCGTGGTCGTGACGATCAAACAAGTTGTGATGGGCTTCGAGGGAGTCATCGCCGCCAGTTACGTAGTATGGCTTAGATCGATGGCAGGAATTGGCCTGCTGCACCTCCTATTGGCGCGGCTGCCGGCCCGATCAGGCGACGGGGCCATCGGTCCCGACAGTCGTCTGCCGGCAATCAGCGCGATCACGATAAAACTATTTGCCAACCTGATGGACTGACGTCTGAATTTCACGGCTACCATGGGTTTCCCAACTTGATCACGGGGGGCATTGAGAATCGAACGGCAAAGGTGTCGTTGGTAAACGGGCTGGCTACGGTGTTGACCCTGGTGTTTCAACTCGTGTCCGTTCCGGTCTGCCTGAAGTATTGGGGCCAGAAATCGTACGGAAGCTGGCTTGCACTGCTTTCCACGGTTGCGATGCTGCGCTCCCTGGACGGCGGATTTGTCGCCTACATCGGCAACAAACTCACCTATCTGTACCATAAAGACACCGATGCGCTGCGTCGGCATCTTTCGTCGGCGGTGACCGGTATCGCCGTCATCAGTGCTTTGCAACTACTCGTTGCCGCGGCCACTCTGGTGTTTGATCCGCTCGCTGCCGCGTTCGGGGTGGCTGCGGAACGTAGTGGAGGTAGGGGGGCACAGTTTGGCCTACTGGCGCTGACCGTTTCGTGGGGACTCACGGGGTCATACCTTGGGATCGTCCACCGACTACTGATCCCCGCGGGGATGATGTATCAAGCTGCGTGGTGGGGCATGGCATTTCAAGTAGCGCAGTTCGGTGCGATCATGCTCGCCGCTTTGTTGAGACTGAACATGCTTTCTACCAGCCTGCTGTTTGCTGCTGCGCAAGTCGTCATTTATATCGCCTCCGCTTGCTATATCCGTCACTGTTTGCCCGAGTTCTATCCCTGGTTGAGAGGTGTTGATCGAGCCACTGGCTTACGAGACCTTGGCCACTCGGCGTTGTTGACGGGAAGCAATATCATCCAACAGGGCACCGCCAACGGGATCGTTCTGATGATTGCCGCTTTTACTGGACCTGCGGCAGTCCCGGTGTTCACGACGGTGCGCACGCTGACGAACCTATGGACATCCGTAACCACGGTATTGACCGCTCCGCTGCTCCCGGAGGTCGTTCGACTCCACGCAAAAGCCGAGGTCGCAAAGCTCGCTGCCATCAACGAAGCGTTTTGGGTATTGGTTGGCTCTGCGGTTAATTGCGGTGCTCTGTTGCTCTACCCGTTGATTCCCTTCCTCTATGCTCAGTGGACGAGGCACGCCGTCGCCCTCGACAAGCCGCTGCTTTGCCTCATGCTGGCGAGCGTCGTCGTCACCAATTCGGGAGCGCTAATCGCGCTGCATCTGAACGGTATCAACAGTCTGCGGATCGTGCTTGCCGCGTCGCTGGCACGGGCGGTCTGCGCGCTTGGTTTTGGCGCCTTGGGATATCCACTTTTGGGGATCTCCAGCCTCGGTTTGGGAATCCTCGCCGGAGAACTGGCGGCAACCTTGATGTCGAGTCGTTTCTTCGTGAAGCACGAACTCGCAGGAAATGGCTTGCAATTATCGACGACTGCATTTTGGCCGGTTACATTGGGTACCGGTTCCGCGCTGCTATTCTTCGTCGGCTCGGCGTTTGAATGGTGGTCGGGCGGCGGGAGTTGGTTTGCTGCAATGACCGGGGTTTCAGCGGCGTCGATCTGGGGCTGGAATAGGCTGGAGCCGGATCATCGTCGCAGGCTGACGAGCCTCGCGAAAAAATGGTCTGCGCTAACCTAGTCGTGATGGTTCGGTAACACCGATCCGCGTCTACTATGCAGCTCATCTCGAATACCACCGGCACGTTTTTTATGTCCGTCCCGCAACAAGTTGCGGAAAAGCGCGTTGCAGTCGTGATCGTGAACTGGAACGGCTGGCGCGACTGCATAGAGTGCCTCGATTCCATTTTCTGTCAGAGTCATGAGAATTTTCATGTGTTTGTCGTGGACAACGAATCACACGACGGGTCGATCGAACATATCGTGTCGTGGTGCGACGCTCCGAAGGCCGAACCCGCTTGGCGCAGGCATGAGGGTGTCAGTCGGCTCAGCGATCGGCCAAATGTCGGTCATGTGCGGTGTCGAGTGATCGAATGGGCCGCCGCCTCGCTGTCAGCGCCATCGGACGATGACCGATTGACGCTGATTCGTTCCGGCGGAAATTTGGGATTTGCCGGCGGATGCAATGTCGGCATCAAGGCAGCCGGGCTGGTAAATTTCGATTATTTCTGGTTTCTAAATGCCGATGCCGTCGTCGAGCGACAAGCGCTGGTGGAGCTAATTGCTCGTGCCGACAAAGACGCTGCCATCGGAATGGTCGGGTCTACGGTTAGATATTACGATGCGCCCGACGTGGTTCAGGCGATGGGTGGGGCGCAGCTGAACCGTTCGAATGGATCGACTCGGCATATCGGTGAGGGCGCCCGCGTGAGCGAGGTCCCGGCCGACGGGGCTGCCGTCGAGCGCGACTTGGCCTACATCATGGGCGCCTCGATGCTGGTGTCCCAGAAATACATCGCCGACGTAGGACTGATGGAGGAGGACTATTTCTTGTACTTCGAGGACGCGGATTGGGCGATGCGCGGTAGCGGCAAATTTTCATTCGGCTACGCGCCCCGCAGTCACGTGTTCCACAAGTGGGGCGCGAATAGTCACAAGGCGATGCCGCTATTCAGTTCCGGATTCTTTTATCGCAATCGACTGCGGTTCGTCGCTCGATTTCTACCGCGGCAGCTCGGTGCAGCCAAGCGGGTCATGTTCGAACAGATGCTCCGTCACCTCGTGAGGGGCCGATGGGGGCAAGCGCGGCTGGTAGGTGCCACGCTGTTGATGGCGCGCAAAATCACGAATAACGTGACGCGGGGCGGCTAGCGTTGGCTTCCATGGCCCGCTGTATGCCGGTCGCGTGGCGTGTAGTTGCGGGCGTGTCGTTCGCAGGGATCACCAATAGCAGCCGTTCTCGATCTTGGTAAACGCCTCCGGGCGATCAGCAAGGCCCGGTCGCACCCACGCTTCGTTGTAAATCGTCCGCAGGAAAGGTTGGTCGTCCCAGCGTCCGCCCCGGATACCGAACAGCAATTGCAACGGTCCCCCCAAATGGATGGCCCACTTTCCTTCACGTTTGGCGTGGGCGGCCAGGGCCAAAGACCATGCGCCCGCGCCGACCAGCAGCACGTCGTACCTGCGGCGACTCATTTCCTGCCGCATGGCTTGCAGCGCGGTGAACCAGTCGGGAAAGGGTGGCTTCACCAGCGCCGCGCTCAATGGACAGCGCAACGTATCCAGTTCGAACGAAGGTAGCACCTCGGGTCTGCTCCGCCATACCTGCTCGCGCCGAGCATATTGACTCTTGATGGTTTCCGAAAAGGGGCTCACCACGAGCACGCGCTTTCCCGACAGGTGCTGGCTCCAAGGCCGCTGGTGATAAAAGGGCTCCAGTGCCGTCAAAGACACCAACGCCGCCTGAGCCGCGAACTTCGTGACCAGCCGCCGCTCGCCTCGATGAAACCAGACTGCCAACAAATCCAACTCGCCGAGAATCTGGCTGTACGACTGGCAGAAGCGCGACAATGCCGCATCGTCCTGCGGATAGACACCCGCGTTCAGGTTCAAGCGCCCGCGATGCGAACCCCAGCTTCGACACACCCCCGTGAGATCCTTGCTACCCTCGAACCGACGCAACCCACCCAGCTCCGCCGAGCCCATTTTGCCCAACGCTCTGGGTTTCCCCTCCAATAACAACTCTGCGATCCGGTCGTTTCCGGATTGCGGATCCAGAATGTGCGTGCCGATGAACTTCGCCCGCTCGATCAGCGTCCGGTGCCGAACCACCGGTCGGAGCACTGACTTGACACCTTCGACAAACTGATCTCGCATCCGCTGATCTCCGTCCTTCGTCCATGCAGGTCCGCGACCTGGTCACCTTGTGCAAGGGTGTGCAGTCAAACGCGAATTGCCACCATATTCCAGGGTGCGGCGGCAAGCTCCTGACGCGCATGGGCGGCCAAGTCGCCATCGTAGACACGGTAGCCGAGCTTCATCAGTGCATCAGCAAAAGGTCTCGAATGCTCGGCACTCACTTCGCATAAAATAATGGGCCCTTTTTTTTGCAATAAACCGAGAGCCCCATTCAACACTTCGAGCTCGGCACCTTCCACGTCAATCTTGACCACATCGGGTAACGGCAGCCGTTCCGCCAACCAGTCGAGGGATACCGTCATCACGGTTTGCCGTTCGGCGATCCCGCCGGTTTGACCGAGGCCGTATCCCGCAAGTGAATTGGTGGCGCGAGATCGAACCGCAATATTGAATGTTCGTAAATCGCAGGAATTCGCAATAGCAGCAGGGATGATCTTGACCGATGCGGACGATGCGGGTTGAATCGACGCCGAATGCCGCAGCAGCTGAACGAGCCAAACGTCAGGCTCGAATGCATATACCTCACCGCCCGCTCCAGCCAAGTGCGCGGAGGCGAAGGAGAATAGGCCAACATTGGCGCCGACGTCCCATACCACGTGGCCGGGGGCCACGAATTCTTGCGCCAAATCGCAGAGTTTGGGATCGACCGACTCCATCGGCCGAAATAAATACTTGAGTCCAGCCGAACCGGACACGTAGATGGATGAGCCTCCCACATGCGCCGGCAATGCCCGGCGGAATGAACTGCGTCGAGTGGCCCTCTCGAGAAAAGATCGTAGCATCTTTCAAGTCTGACGCTCGACTGTAACGATACTATGACAGCCCTCTGATCTGCCGGTGATCGAGCAAGGCGCAATTTGCAATAGAGTGACCGGTTGAGCGGCACTCATGGCCTGCTTGGGTCGGATGGCATCGTCCGATCAATACTCGATCACGCCCAACACGAGCGACGATTCGCGGGCCACAGGTCACTGTCCTATTACAACTCACAGGTATCAGCGGGGGCGCTCCCGATCAGCGCAACCCAACGTTCGAGCGCCCGTTCAACGCCATAGTGGCCGCTGAACACTTGCCGCGCTCGCACACCCATTGACAGCAGCACCGCGCGGTCGGCCTGGAGACTCCTCAGCGTATCCACCAAGGCCGGCGAGTCGCCCACCTTGACCTGCCGACCGCAGCTTGCTCGTTCGATGACCTGTCCCACCTCCCCGTCCGACGCCCCGATGAAAATCGACGCCCTGCCGGCCGCGAGAATGCCGAAGAGTTTGCTCGGCACGATGAGTCCCTCGAGTCCGGGGAGCAGGCTCACGAGGTGCACGTCGGCGGCTGCCAGGCTATCGGCCAAGGCATCTCGCGGCTGATAGGGCAGGAAGCGAAAATTATCGAGCGCGCGCGCCGCGACCGCCCGCTCGAGCGACTCCATCTTGGCGCCGCCGCCGATGACGAGGAAGATGAAATTGGGATCTTCCTTGAGCGCCTCCGCCGCCCCCAGGAATGTCGCGAACTCATGCGCTCTGCCCAAGTTACCGGAATAGCAAACGACGAAGCGATCGAGGAGGTTCAATCGGGCCCGTAGGGCACTCATCGCCGCCGGCTTGGGTTGGATCGCATCGCCATCCGCCCAATTCTCGATGACGCACAGCTGGGATTCGGGAATTCCTCGACCCGCGAGATACGCACGCATGCGGCCACCGATCGAGACGTTCATCGCAGCCGCGCGCAATGACGCATCGCGCATGCCCCTGACGGCTCTGTCCAGCCATGCGGGGAGCGGATTGGCGCCCAATTTGGAGGCGACTTCGGGAAATACATCCTGAAGCCAGTTGATGAGCGCCGCGCGCTTGGTCTTGGCGATGGCCGCCGCCACGATAGAAAGCAGCGGCGGGTCGGTTTTCGCCACCAGCACATCGCCGCGCCGCACGAGCTTCAGCAGCATGAGCGCGCAGTTGACATAGAACGACGCATAGTCGAGAGCTCGCCCCGGCAAGCGTGTCCGTCCGAAGCGCGTGGTTGTCACCCGATGGACCCGTACGCCGCGCAGCAACTCGGCGGCCGGAAGATCCGCACCCGGATCATCGTAGAGCTGGCGGGAGCAAACGACATGTACGTCGAAGCCTCTCGCGGCCAACCCCCTCGCGAGGTCGGTCAGCATCTGGCTGGTGGCCGACTGATCGGGATCGTAGTAGCGATTGACGAAAATGATACGCGGCGCTGGGCTCGGGTGCGAAGGACTAGGCCGGGGAGGGCGAGGGGGGCGTACCGTCATTCCGTCATTCGTCCTTCTCAGTGCCTGGGTGAATACGGCCTGGCCAACGGTTCGCCGATGAACAGCCCCTGTCCGGGCATGGCGACGCTCTTCCAATACGCCTCGAGAAGGGTCTCGCCGCGCAGGTAATGGTCGAGAAAAATCGACGGGCTCGGAAATTTTCCCGTGCGGTTGCACGGCTCGGATACCGACCCATAGGAGGCCGTCGCGCCGCTGCGCAGCCATTCGAGCGCCGACATTTGCCCCGACCCGTCGAGTACGCCGCCGCTCGAGGTCAAGTGATCGGCCGCCGCGCCCGGGCGGAAATGTATCTTGGAAAGTTCGCCCACGCGCTCGGCACCGGTAAAATAGCCCAACGCGTCCGGCAGATCCTGCTCGATCGGGGTGCTCCTCTCGACGATGCGTATCCGCTTGCCGAGCAGCGCTTGCGCATCGGAATAGCCGGCTGCCCGTACATTGCGAGCGACGTCCGGGGTTCGCACGAGATAGATCATGCCGCGCGGCTGAGTACCGTCCGCCGCTATCCCGCGGTCGATGATGCTTCGCGCCAGGGCCTCATCGTCGCTGGGCAGCAACATGGCCGGCAGCCAGCCCGCCGTATCGGCGGGCAGCCATCCTTCGGAGTCGAACAGCGGACTGGGCTGTGTACGTTCGCATCCGGGCTCGCAGAAGCCGGGCTGATATCCGGCCGCCATCGCCGTCGTGATCGACATGCATTCGGCCGCATAGGGCCTTGCCCAAACGAGCAGCAGGGACTGCACGTCCGACGGCAGTTTCGCGAGCAGGGCGGCGCGCAGGCGCGAAAGCTCATCTCGGGAGATCACGGCCCGGTCCGGTACCGTCAGGCCGATGACATTGGCGGGGGGCACTCCGCGTCGGGAAGCGTAGTAGGCCGCGACGCGCGCGCTGGCCGCATTTCCCGCGCTGAATGCGACGCCAAGCCGCTGCGCCGTCAGCGTTTCGGCCCGGCATTGCAAGGCCGCCCCGGCGAGAACCAGCGCGATGAGGAAGCGCCGCAAGAGAGTCAGGCGACGCCATGCGCCGGCGTGCGGGAAACCGGCAGGTCGCAGACCGCGGCGGCGCCCACGCGCGCACCTTCGCCTTCTTGCGCTATCTCGGAAATCAATTGAGCGTCGATGCGGGTTTTTCCCTCGGCGAAGGCATACACGAGGCCCATGTCGCACAGACGATTGAGCAAACGCGGCACTCCGTTGGTGTGCACATACGCCAATTCGATGGCTTCCGGCTCGAACAACGCCGCGTCGCCGCCCGCGATGCTGAGCCGGTGCCGCACGTAGGCATGCGTTTCGGCACGGTCGAGAGGCTGCAAGTGAAACTGCACCGAAACGCGTTGGGCAAATTGCCGCAGTTCCGGACGCTCGAGCGTCGTACGCAGTTCGGGCTGGCCGACGAGCAGGATCTGCAGCACCAGGTCGGTCTCCGAGTTGACGTTCGACAGCAGGCGCAACTCCTCGAGTACGTCGATCGATAGATTCTGGGCCTCGTCGAGTATCAGAAGCGTCCGCCGTCCCTTGGCATATTCGCTGACGAACGCTTCGACCAGGGCTTCGTAGCGGCCGATCTCGGATGTCCCGCATGGCGCTCCCAGCGCCGACAGGGCCCACTCATGGATGGACTGAAACCGCGGATGGGTGTTGCTGATGAGGCCCACCGCCACCCGGTCGCCGATATCACGAAGCAAGTGGCGTATCAGGGTCGTCTTGCCACAGCCGATCTCGCCCGTGAGCAGGAAGAATGCCGCCTGCGATTCCAAGCCATATTCGAGCATGGTCAGCGCCATGGTGTGCTGGCGCGACAGGTACAGAAACGCGGGATCGGGGGTGAGGGCGAAGGGCTTGTTGATCAGCCCGAAATGACGTTCGTACATGCGCAGCTTCAGTAGTCGGACCGCGCATCGGCCGCGCGATTGAGCACGGTGCCCACCAGAGGAGTTTGGTGCAGCAGTTCGATGGTCCGCACCAGATCGTTGCGGCGCGTACGGCCTTCGGCCGCCACCACCAGACCACAATCGACGCGGGGGGCTACCGCCAGGGCGTCGTCCGCGAGGAGCACGGGGGGAAGGTCGAAAATGACGATCCGTTCCGGATAGCGGCTGCGCAACTCCACCATGAGCTCCTTGGCGCGGGGCGCGGCGAGAATTTCCGACGAACCTCGCGTCGCAGACAGCGCCGGCAGCACCACGAGCCGCTCGAAGCCTTCGGGATGGTACAGGCACTCTTCCAGCGAAGCGCGGCCCATGAGCACATCCTCCACGCCGAATTGCGGTTGCAGTCCCAGCGTAGCGGCAATCATCGGCCGCCTGAGATCGAAGTCGACCAGCAGCACGGTATGCGAATGATCGCTCGCCGCGCTCACCGCCAGATTGATCGCGGTGGTGGTCTTGCCGTCATGCGCGCCCGGACTGAAGACGGCTAGCGAGCGCCAGGCTCGAGCATCCATTCGCTGCAATACCTGGGTACGCAACATGCGATAGGCCGCGACGGCGGGCGCCTCGACCGCGGGGTTGGTCACGCGATTCTGTTCGAGCAGGCGGGCAGACGGCCGGAACGTCTTGGTGCGCGAGTACACGATCGCCGGCAGCGAACCCGTGTTCGACGCGCGCGGATATACGTGCGGCCCGGCGGGTTCGATGCGCGGCGGTCCTTCTTCGTTGCACGCGCGAGCGGCTCGAGCCGAATCCAAGGCCTTGCGCAGCCGATCCACGGCTACACGCCCAGCCGCCGCAGTAGATTCAACCACAGGACATCCAGGGGACGCACGAACAGGTGCACTGTCGCGGCGATGAGCATGATCAGCCCGAGAGCCGTACCCCATCCGTACCGCAGGTGCTTCCTGCGCTTGGCCCGGTCCTGATCCGTGACGATGAGGGGGATGGACGCCAGTGCCGCCACTTGCAAAATCCGGCGGATGTCGTTGGGGCCCCGCACCGAGGCGTCGAACGACTCATGAGCCGCGGCGGCCCCGACGCCGAATCCCACGCTCAGCAAAAGCCCGAGCGCGACGATCAGGACCCGATTGGGACTGACCGGTTTTTCCGGAGCCTGCGGAGGCTCGATCATGGTAAACCGCTCTCCCTTGCGCTCCGACTCCAGGTTCTCGGATACCTGCACTTCCGTTTGCTTGGAAAGTATTTCCTGGTACTTGAGCTGCGCCGCCTCGAGGTCGCGCGTCATGCTGTGGAACACCCGTTCGATCTCGGGTGACGACGCAATGCGATGCTGGTAGTCATCGTATCTTGCCTGCAGTTCATCGCGCCGCTTGATTGCACTGTCGCGATCCACGGCGAGGGCGTCCAGCTGACCCTTGACCTGGACATAGACTGGATTATCGGAATGATAGGTGGCCTCGCGTTTCTTGCCGGTGGCCTCCGCGTCTTTGACGCTGCCTTCCAGACTGGCGACGGTGCGCTGCCAGCGGAGAACGTCAGGATGATCGGGGGAATATTTTTCCAGCGCGCGCGCAAGCTGCGCCTTGGCCTCATCGAGCTGGCGCATACGATCGCCGGTTTCATCGTCCAGCTTGACTTCTTTTTCGAGGCCTTCGACCTCGCGTTGCGTACTGATGATGTCCGGATGATTGGGCGCGAAGCGCGCCTTGTAGCTCGCCAACTGCGATTTGAGCGCCTTGAGGCGATCCTCCGGTCCCATCACCCGCTGGCCGGTGTCCGAATAGACCTGTGACATCGGATTGAGCTGGGCCAGCTGGGCCTCGAGGAGCAGCCGCTCCGAGTCGAGGGCATCCACGCGGGTCTTTGCCTCATGCAGATCGAGTTCGGCACGGTCGAGGTTCTGCAAATTGAGCTGCACCAGTTCCGGAAGATCGTTGCGGTGCTTCTGTTTGAAGGCGGTGAGATTCTTGTCGAGGTCCGCGATATGCGCCGCCTGCCGTGACGCCTCTTCGCTGAAGAATGTCGCCGTCTGCTGTCCGAGCTGGGTCCTCGAGCTGAGATTTTCGTTGAGGTATAGAGTCGTCAAATCGTTGGCCACTTTGAGCGCCAAGTCCGGCGAGCGGTTTTGATAGGACACGCTGAAAGCGATGGTCGCCTGGGTCGGCCTGCCGCTGCGCGGATCGATGACGTCGGCGCTGATCATGCGCATCCCGATATCCCCACGAATCTTGTCGAGCAGCACCTCGCGCGGTTCCTTCTGCCGGATGTCGGGATACAAGTCGTAACGCTCGACGAGCGCCAGCAGGTTTTGCGTGGTCATGACGCGCTGACTGATCACCTGCACGCGCTGATCGGCAAACGACGTGATCACCGAACGCACCAGTTCCTGTGGAATCTCCTGCTGTTCGATGAGTATGGTCGCCGTGGACCGGTAGGTCGGCGGCAACAGCAGCGCGAGCGCAACGGTCGCGATGGACGAACCCGCCGTCACGGCCAGGAACGTGCGGCGCCTGCGCCAGTAGGATACCCACCGCTCTCGCAGGTCGATCGAAGGAGATAAAACGGCGGCGTTCATGGCGCCGTCCGATGCCATTTGATGCGATCGAAACGGCGCGAAAATTGTAAACCGGCGCCGCTCGCCGGCACCGTGGCGGTCGAGGACTTGGCCACGAGGCGCGATGCCCGTAGCGTGAGGGTCCACTTTTCGGTGAGGAGCCAGGTCGTGGAGAGTCCGACGTTCTCGTAGGTCTGAACCGAGTCGGGAGCTGCCGTTTGTGGCACCCGCGAGCGCAGCCAATTCGCATGCCCCTCGAAGGTCCACCGGTCGCTGGCCGTGTAATTGACGCCTACCTGATACGAGTCCTGTCGCGCCAGATAGGCGAAACCGGTCGGCACCAGACTGCGGGAGGCGGTGGCGTTCATGCCGAACAACAACCCTTGGCGGCTGAGATTCGCCGTGAACACGCTGCCATTCGTCGTCGACGTCGGCGTGGCCAGCAAACGCCTCCCGGAGTATTCGGCGATGGAGTTGGTCTCCCGGGACGCGCCCCCCTTGGCGGTAACGCTCCACGCTTCATCGATCCGGCGCATGAAACCCAATTCGAGCGAGTAATTCACGCTCTTCGTGGTGCCGTCGGCGGAAACATACTTGCCCACGCTGCCGCCCGCATCCAGGGTGGAGCGCTCGCTCAACTGATAGGACAGGGTCGGAGCCGCACTCGAATATCGATAGTCGGTCAGGCTCGCTCTGCCATACGATTTCCCGTAGAGCACGCGGCTCGAGTTCACGTCGGCACCGACATTGAGGCGCTCGGTGAAATCATGGGTCCACGCCGCGTCCACCAAGGTCGAGTCACGCCTGACGCCGGTCGAGCCGTTGACCGCATAGTTATAATACAGGCTGGAATCGCGGGCGGCCTGGCCGCTCAGCGTCAGAGCGTCGCGTTCCGTAACCAGTTTCGCCGAGGACGCGAGATGCTCATAGTCCGATCCCAATGTCGAATAGCCGGCACTGTCGGTCAGCCGCAAGCTCGGCTGGAGCGCGAGGCTGACCCCGTCGGCATGATACGTGGTCGAACCATCGATCAGCACGGCGCCATGGGTCTCGGCGGTGTGCGGGGCGTTCAGGAGCCCGGGATTGGTCGAATAATCCGCCGCCAGTCCGAGCACCGGTTCGGAATACCAAATGCCCGCGCGCGTCGAATCAGCCACCGAGAGTGCCGCCGCCAAAAAGACGAGAGAGGAGCGCGCCGCAGCGCTTCGGGTCATGGAACGACAACCGTGTCACCGCTCTGCAGTAAGATGTTCTGGTCGAGCCGGTGCCCCCGCTGCACCTCGCCGTAGCGAAACGCGATGGCTGCCTGATGATTTCCCGTGCGGCGCAGAATGCGAATGCTGTCGATGTCCGCGAACGGCGTCGCACCACCCGCAAGGCTCAGCGCCTGCATCACATCGATGGGGCGGTTGAGCGGGAAATCGCCCGGATGCGTGACTTTGCCAATGACATAGACACGATTGCCCGCCGCTGCCTTGACCGCCACGGTGACCACCGCGTCCGGCTCGAATTTCCGAATCCTTTGCTCGAGCATGGCCGTCAATTGGGCTACGGTACGACCCGCCGCGCGCAGCTCCCCGGCCAACGCATAGGATAAGCCGCCGTCCGGCCGGATCAGGGCTTCCGCAGTGAGTTCGGTTTCTTTCCATACCGACACTTGCAACACGTCCCCGGGCTGCAGTAGGTAGTCGCCGACCGTTGCGGCGGTCTCCCGCTGGTCCATGCCTGAACCCGGCGCGGACGTCTCCTGGGCATCCGCGCGCGGCTGCGCGGCATCTGTCAGCTCGGCGGCACCGGCGCAGCCGCAGGCCCAGCCGGCCACCCAGCAACCGAGCACGAGAGTCTTGGAAATCAGCGGCATACTTGCTTCTTCTGCGCTCACACCCCATCGAGGCGAGCAGTTTATGCACCGCATATGAGAGTTTCATTGCAGGCGCGACATTTCGACGCCGTTATGTCATGCGATCGTCAGCCCCCCGGGCGGTACGGGGTCAGGCCGAGAGCGCCGGGCCCCCGGGCGGGACCGGACGTCAAGCCCAGGCGCGAATGATCGCCCGCTGGCGACGCTGCCAGCCGAACAGCACGCCCAATCCCCCCACCATCAGCCCCAGGGAGGGAGGCAGCGGTACCGCGGTGACGCTGCTCGGCTGGAACGTGATTTTGACGCTCACGAGGCCGAGATCATAGGTTCCCTTGGCGTCGCCGAACCAATGAGCATATACGGTGCCCGCGTTGACGCTCACCGATTCGCTGCCGCTGGTCGTGCTGCCGCTGGCGCTCGTCGCGGTGGTCACGAACGCTGTCAGGCCGGCGACGTTGTCCAGCCAGGAAATGCTCGTGACCGTGATGCTGAGCGTGCCCGCCGTCGACAGCGTGAACGATTGAACGAATGCCTGCTCGCCCTGCACGAGACTCGTGCCGTCATAGAGGACGGTGTCGGCACGCGCCGTGCCGCCGCAGAGTGCCCAGGCGGCCAGCGTCAGCACCGGCGCTGACATCAGTCGACGTACTTTCATGCGAAATTCTCCCTTGAGCTCGAGGTTATGGAGACACTGCACCCGGAATCTGCAGGGCGTTGTGCGAATGTGCTGCGAACAGGGCTTCATTGCCGCCATGACCATCCGCGCCGCCCTCACCGGCGGCCCGTTGTGCCGTAATTTGCGGATCGGTCGAAGTCGCGGCGGGTGGCGGCTCCGCTGCTTTATAAACGTATTTGTCGTACAGATAGCGACGCAGGGAGCGCTCCTGCACGGAGGTCTCGGGAACTCCCCGGCCATCCTTGAGACGCATCGCCAGGTATTCCTCGCGCAGCCCGCTCATCGCGAGCAATGCGATGTCGTCGGACTCGACGGCGCATCCTGCTCCGGCGTTTTCGTTGATGATGCTTTCGAGGCGATACGCATCCAGCTCGAAATAGCGGATCAATTGCTCGCCTGATTCGACCAGCACCGGGACCAGATTGCGTCCCCGAATGGCCGGATCGCACAACGGGGATATGCGGTTCAACGTCGACTTGATGGCGAAACGCATGATGTCCGAATCACGCACGCCCAACCGCTTGGCCGCTCGCTTGATGTTGCGGATGTCACTCGCGCCCAACCGAATGGATACCGCCTGTTTTTTTTTGGGGTCGACCACTGCTTCTCCCTGAATGAGTGTAGGACTGGACGCAGTGAATCGTAGGCCATGAGTATGTCGTGGGAATGGCATTTCTGTGACGAATATCACATGAAATGGCTGGCGGAGACCCTTCGCGTGGGTTACGAAGCGCAGGTCATTGGTAACGCGGCGGCGTCGCCGTTGGCGGGCGGACGTGACGAGGCGTGGGGTACGCGCGATCGCCGCGCTGCCGGCCGGTGGCTGTCATCAAATTTTCGCATGGCGTGGGTAGCCTTGAAATAGGCTGATCCACAGCCGATTCGACACCGGGAACCCTTGGATGAAGCCGCGCGCCGTGGTGATCTTTCTCACGCTGATGGGCGTGTTCCTCTCGAGCGCGGGATTTTTTCTCTGGCAGGAACGACACGCGGGCGAGTCGCGCGATTCCGAGGCGGACAGCAGGCCGGCGTGGCCCACTGGGGCGAGAACGCCATCGTCGCGGTCCGATCAGGCGGCGCCGGCGATCGCGGATGAGGCCTCACCGCAAGGTACGTCGGCCGCGGCTGCGCAACGGAGCGTCCCAGAACCTTCATCCGGCCCCGCGGAGGTTGGCGATGTACCGGTGGTCTTGACCCTGCACTCCACTGCCGGCGACTCGATGCCCGCCGCCATCTTGGTCAATAACTCGAGTGATCCTCTGCGAGTCAGCGTCACCGCCGTGGATCCTGCAACGGGCGGTGAATCGACCGTTCAGATCACCCTCGCGGCCCATCGGCGCGCGAACCTCACCGAGGCGGGCCTTCAGGTTCGCGTTGGGGATCGAATTACCGTGCAAAGCCCGCCCTATCATGATTACATCTTCGAAGCCGGCTGAACTCTCGAGGAAACCGGCATCGCAGGCGCCGGACAGCTGCTTCGCCGAGGCCGTGAGCCTGTTTCAACTCGGCCGGCTCGACGCGGCCGATGCCCTATGCCGGCACATTTTGACGCTCGATCCCAAACATCGGGATGCGTTGAACGTCATGGGTATCGTGGCGCTCCAGCAGGGGAATGCCACGAGAGGCGAAGACCTCATCCGTCGATCCCTGGAAATCGACCCGGCGCAGCCCTTTGCCCATTGCAACCTCGGCAATGCTTATCGGGATCAGCATCGACCCCAGGCGGCGCTCGCGAGCTATCGGCGCGCGCTCGAGATCCTGCCGGACTTTGCCGGTGCGCTGTATGGGGAGGGCAATGCGCTATGCGACCTCGCTCGAGCCGAGGAGGCGATCGGCAGCTATGACCGGGCCATCGGGCTGCAGCCGGACCATGCCGACGCTCACCACAATCGCGGCAATGCGCTGGGGTCGTTGGGCCGAGGCGATGAGGCGCTTGCGAGCTATCGCCGGGCGCTCTCGATACAACCCTCATCGACTGCCGCACTCGCCAACTGCGCTGAAGTATTGGAGCGGTTGGGACGACCACAAGAGGCGCTGTCGGTCTATGACCAATGGGTGGCGGTGCAACCCGATTCCGAATCTCTGGGCCGCCGCGGGCATCTCCTGCTCTTGCTCGACCGGCCGGTCGAAGCGCTGACGAGCTTCGAGCGGGCGGCGGCGCTGCAACCGGACGCGGCGCAGGTACTCGACGGGCTGGGCATGGCGTTGCTGCGCTTGAAGCGCCACGAGGAAGCGCTGGCGGCTATCGAACGCGCTTTGCGGGTCGATCCCAGCCGTGCGGAACTCCTGTATCGCCGTGCTGCCACGCTGCGCACCTTGCGGCGGCACGAAGACGCGGCGCGTGCCTTCGAGGCGGTATTGGCGGCGGCGCCCGATCACGATTATGCCTTGGGGAATCTGGTGCAGGAGCGCCTGCAAAGTTGCGATTGGGCGGCCCACGCCGAGAATGTGCAGAATATCGATCACCAGGTGCGTGAGGGCCGCAAGGCGTGTATTCCCGGACCCTTTCTCTGCGTTTCGGATTCGGCCGAGAGGCAGTACCAATGCGCCACGGTGTTCGCCGGCGATAGGCTGCCGATGACGCAGTCCGCAACCGCCCACGTTCGCCCGGTCTATGGGCACGACCGGATCCGCGTCGCCTACGTGTCCGGAGATTTTCGCGACCATCCTGTGTCGCAGTTGTTGGCCGGCGTCGTCGAAACGCACGACCGCCGGCGATTCGAGACCATCGCCATTTCATTGCAGCCGGAGGAGCAGAGCCCCTTGGGTCGCCGCATCCGCGCGGCCTTCGACCGCGTCATCGATGTCGGTGGTCGTACCGACCGTGACGTGGCCGAGACGATGCGTCGCCTCGAAGTCGATATTGCCGTGGACCTCATGGGACTGAGCGGTGGGAGCAGGCCGCTGATCTTTGCGCAGCGTCCCGCGCCGGTACAGGTGAGCTACCTGGGGTTTCCGGGGACCCAGGGAACGTCCCACCTGGACTACATCGTTGCCGACAGAATCGTGATTCCCGAAGCGGACCATGTCTTTTATTCCGAAAACGTCGTGTACCTTCCGGGCTGCTTCCAGCCCAACGATGCGCGCCGCGAAATCGCGGCGCGCACGCCTACGCGAGCTGCATGCGGGTTGCCCCAGGAGGGCTTCGTCTTTTGCTGCTTCAATGGACACTATAAGATCACGCCGGCGGTTTTCGATGGGTGGATGCGGCTGCTGCGTGCCGTCGAAGGCAGCGTCCTATGGTTGAGCCAAGGGAGCGAGCCCGTCGTGCGCAACCTACGCCGCGAGGCGCTGAATCGAGGGGTAGCCCCCGAACGACTGGTGTTCGCGGACCGGCTACCCTCGATGGCCGATCACCTGGCGCGCTACCGGCTGGCGGATTTATTTCTCGACACGATGCCGTACAATGCGCACACCACCGCGAGCGATGCGCTGTGGGCCGGGTTGCCGGTACTCACCCTGGCAGGACATTCGTTTGCGTCGCGCGTGGCCGCGAGTCTGTTGATGGCGCTCGATCTGCCGGAGCTCATTGCCGTTGACCTGGACGGCTACGAATCGATGGCCCGCCGCTGTGCCGCGCACCCCGCGTTGCTCGGCGTATTTCGTTCGCGGCTGGCGCGCAACCGCCTGGACTCCGCGTTGTTCGATACCCGGCGCTATTGCCGTCACCTCGAAACGGCCTACGGCATCATGCGGGAACGCGCCGAGCGCGGCGAGAAACCCCGCGGCTTTTCCATCACCGACGCCATCACCGACATCCCCCCCGACACGTACCGCGGCGAACCTCAGGGGACACGTAGCCGGGAGTATCCCGGGTAGCGGAACATCGACTTCTCGCCCGCCGCTCCCCGCGGCGGTCCGGCGGGTGGCCGCCTCAGTGGGTTTCGGGCGGCACCATCAACCGGAAGCGATCCTTGACTTCCCACGCGCCGGGTTTCGCGCCATTGGGATCGGCGAGCCGGATCATTTCGCCCGTAAGGCGCCTGCCATGAATCTCCAACCGCACATAGTGATAGTTGGGGAAGTCGTAGCGGTCATACAAATCCTGTTCCGTACGCACCACCGGGTACGGCCGGGCGCCGCCGCCGCCCGAGACGAGATAGATGACGCCATCCCGCTCGAAGCGTTCGTAGTTATGGATGTGACCGGCACTGACCAGGATCCGCACGCGGGAGTTCTTCGCCACACCGCTCAAGTAGTCCGCCAGCGCAAGCTCGTTGGGCCGCGGATTGTGATCCGCAAGCTCGCCGGTCTGTATGTCGGCGACGGGCGGATGATGCAAGACGATGAGCACGAACTCGACTCGCGGCGCGAGCACGGCCATCTGCCGCTCCAACCATTCCCGCTGCTCGCTTCCGGACAGCAGGGAGGCATCGCTGTCGAGCGCGATGCCCAAGATCTTGCTGCCGACGGCCACCGAGTACCAACGCCGGTCGCGAAGCTGCGGGAAGTTGTGCCACCATTCCTCGAGGCACTGCGCTTGCGCGCATTGCGCGAATTCGTGGTTGCCGAGTGCCGGATAGACCCGCAACGCAGCCTCGCGCCAGGCCTTGGTCTCCGTTCGGTACACCGCATAATCGGCGGCGATGCCGTGCCACGGTACATCGCCGTTCAGAAAGACAGCCGCCGGATGCTCCGCGGCCACTTTGGCGACGAGCGCACGGCGTACCGAGGGCTTGCTCGCGGTCTGCTCGTTGGGATCCGTGAAGCGCATGTCGCCGTACGCGATGACCACCAAGGGATCGGGCAGGTCGGCGTCCGCTACGCTGAAGGTGGGTGCCGCGTCTGCGGCCGGCGCAGCGCCCGAATCTCCCGCGGCGTCTACAAGCCCTTGGGCCACGGACGCCTGGGCAACCGAGGGTTGCGCGCACCTGGCCGGGGCGCTCGGCTCGGCGACGCTCAGCACGGCGACACCCAGCATTGAACACCACGCGAAGATTCGTTGCATGACTTGCCGCCCGCGCCCTACTGCGTTTCGCACTCGATTCCGAGACAGAACATCTTCACGACTATGAACGTGGGTTGCAAGCTATCCGTGAGCTGCTGGTAGTTGCCCGCATTGCCGACGTCTTGGGTGAGCTGCTCCACCGCGTTCTTGCTGGCATCCCCGAGCGAATTGGCGCCCGATAGAGCGCCGGCCAAGGCACCCGCATCGGACGCGGGCACTCCGGTGGAGGTGCCCGCGACGCTGATGTTGCCGGCGCCGATCACCTGGGCGGCGGCAATGTTGAGATTGCCCGCCACGCGAATGCCGGCATCGCCCGCATTTACCGCGCCCTTCGGCGCGATGAGATTGACCAGCCCGGCCTTCTCTCCGGGCTTGGAGAGGAGTTGCCCGATGCCGCTGCCCGTTACCGAATTGCTGGCATCCACGCTGAAGGTGCCTGTATTGGAATCGTATACGACGACGGGGGCCGGCGTGCTTGATGCGCTCTTGGCGCCGTTGCCGGCGTCGATGCTGCCGTTGGAAGCCCACAGAATGATGTCGCCGCCCTCCAGGGTGAGGATGCGCGATTGGTTCACATCGAAGTTCTGGCTGGCGAAGCCTTCGATGGAGCCCGAGCCGAGCACCAGGATGCCGAGATCGGCGGCGGCATTGGTGACGTGGAATTCACTGTCCTTGACTTTGCTGAGCGCGGGATTCGGATTGGTGACGCCCGCGACGACCGAACCGCCCGGTGCCAGCAGATCGATGTTGCCGCCCTGCTCGGTTTTGATCTGGCTGTAGAACAGATCGATGTTGCCGCTGTAGGTGAGTGCCTTGCCGCTCGCATCCGTGGTGGGGAACAGGGTGTCGATGGCGGTGTAGCCGCGATCGTAGCTCGTGCCGCTGGCATTGTGGGCGAGGCCGGTGGCGCTCAGCTCATCGCTCAGCACCTGCGACAAAAAGGGTAGCTGTTGCGCCGCAGTCAACCCCTTGAAGGCCGCCAGCGCGGCGCTGTAGTTCACATTGGCGTACGTGGTGGGATCGAGCGATTCCATGTACGCGATCAGATCCCCGGCGTAGGCGCTGGCATTTCCGGCGGCGTCGGGCTCCAGATAGGTCTTGGTGAAGTCCGCGTAGTCCGGCTGACGCATGGTGCCATCGGCATTGGTGCCGAAGCCCGCGCCGGCCACGATGGAGGCGCCGGTGGCGGACAGCCGCGAGTCGTTGATATTGGCGGTGGTGACGATGCCGAGCGAGTCGCCGAGACTGAGGGTGCCGCCGGCCAGCACCTCCAGATACCCGGGTCCCCCTAAGGTGATGCCGATGTCGTTGAGAAGCAGATCGTTGCTCACGGGATCGGTGGGCGAGCTGTAGGTAATGTCGCCGCCCGCTTCGATGAGCGTCACGTCGGAGGCATGCAGATTCTTGCCCGTGTAGTCGAGCTGGTAGATGTTGCCGCCGGCGATGACGTCGGCGGCCTTCGGGAATGTGAGAAAGCTTTCGGAAATATTGCCGGTGTAGGCGATCACATAGGACAGCTGCGAATCGTTCTCGTACAGCGGGGTGGTCGGCAGATCCGCGGTGCGGGAATCGGGTATCCCCAGAGTGGCCACCGGTTTCAGGGCGCTCGGCCACAGGGACGGGTCGGTCTCGTACAGGCTGACCCTGAAGCTGCTCTGGGTATCGTCGGTGGTGCTACCCGTGATGGAGCGCTCGGCAAGGAGGGAGACATTGCCGGTGGCGGAAGGGTATAGGCCCACACCGTTGGTCGACAATATGCTGACATCGCCGGACAGCGCCGCCACATTCACGGTCGAGGGATATATGTCGTAAAAGTTACTGGCGTCGTAGGTGCTGTAGTAGATCAGGTTGCCTTGGCTGTCGGTGAGAGCATTGGCAACCGCCAAATTGGTGTCGCTATTGTTCAGGACCACATCGCCGCCTACGCTGGTGATGTCGAGGGCGCTGCTCGACGAATAGGTATAGAAGTACGCGCTGCCGGCGGCGGCTCCCACGAAAGCCTGATTGGCGTTGGTCACGGGCAGGACGGTGCTGTTGCTCACCATCTCGATGGCGACGCTACCGTCGGCGCTGACGCTGAACGTGCCGCTGCCGGCCAATATGATGGGGTCGATGGGAGTGTTTGTGCTGGTGCTAGTGATCGACGTCAACGTATAGCCCGCGGTTTCCTGCGCCAGCGTGGCGCCGCCTTCGATGTTACCGTCCGCGGTAATCGACGCATTGCCCCAATCATTCTCGTAGACGCCGCCTTCGATGTTGCCGCCGGCCTGCACCCGCAGAGTGCCGCCGCCGGTGACGATGAGGTTGGCGGTGGAAGGCGTGGTGCCGGCCGCGCCGAGCAGCCGACCGGTGGTGGGTATGACCGCCGAGACATTGACGATGTCACGGCCGGCGGTGAGGGTGATATTGCCGCCGCCCAGCGCGCCGATGCCCTGTTCGAAGCGCGTGAAATCGATCCACCAGCTGGTGTTGTCCTTGGTGTTCACCAGGGTTCCATCCGAGTTCGTACTGCCGCGCCGCCACAGCCAGTCGGACACCAGCTGCGAGCTCGGGGAGCTACGAATGTCGTCCGCCGCGCTCACGCTGATGTTGCCGCCATCGGTGGTGTAGGACACGGTGTCGGTGGAATTGCGCTTGGGTTTGTTGGTGGTGAACTCGGTGGACTGCGATGCGTTCAAACGAGAGGGAACCCCCGCGGTGTAGATCACCGAGGACAGCGGATCGCTTTCCGCGGTCTGGATGTTGCCGTTGGCATCGTAGCCGCCGAAGGTGTAACCCAAGAGCACATCGCCGCCGGCCGCGATGTCGATGTTGCCGTCGCCGGTGCGGATGAGGTTGCCCGGCGTGACGATCACATTACCGGTGTTGGGCGCGATAGCCGAACTCGCAACGTCTTGGGCGACCACCGCGAGCGGATTCGAGGAGCCGAGATCCGCACCCGCGGTCAGCCGGTAGGAGGCCGAATCGATGTTCGTGGCGGACTCTCCTAAGGCCCAACCCGACACGCCGCTCGAGCTGCCGTTGTCGGTGAAGCCGTCGCTCAAGGAGGCATCGAAGATCAGATTTCCCGCGGCCCGCAGGGTCAGGTTGACCGGCGCGCCCAGGGCGGTGTTCCAGCTATTCAAGTCCCATACCGTGGTGCCGGCATCGCCCACCGTGAGGTCGCCGTTGCTGCCGTTACCGGTGGGGCTGTCGACCTCGATTCCGGCGCGCACCTGGACCGTGTTGTTGACGGCGAGCCCCTGCAAATTGCTGGGCAGCGTCGATGTGCTGTTGATGAAGGTCTGCGCGTCGGTGAACAGCAGGCCGCCGGTGTCGGCAACATCGCAGGATCCGCCGGTGCCACAGCCCGCATCGACACTCCCCAGCACCGTGGCATCGTAGGTCTTCACCCCTTCGACGATGATGGCCTGGCGGGTATTTATCGCCAGAGACTGGGTTTGGTCGAGCGCCGCGTCGATTTGTACATTGGTGCCGTCGGACGTTCGGGGAGCCCGCAGCGTCAGCGTACCGTCGGTGGTCGAATCGCCGGTGCCTTGCATGCTGATGGTGGTGGGGTTCTGCGCCGTGCCGCCCTCGATGGTGAGGGTGCCGCTGCTCGTTCCCAGGGTAATGTCGCCACCCTTGGCGCTTTGCGCGGTGCCGTTGACGCCCACCGGCCCCGCGGACCCGGCGTTGGCGAGGAGCTTTGCGCCCGACTCCAGCGTGAGGCCCGTGCCTGCCCACAGCGAAATGGCCCCGCCGTCGGTGCTGGTGGCATTACCGCCGCTGGTATTGATGGTGCCGTATACATTGATGTCGCCCTGATCCACGGTGAGCGCGAAACTGCTGGCCGTGATGACATCGCCGGCGGTGCCGCTGGGATTCACGACATCCACCGCCGTATCGGTGCGGGTGCGCAGCGAAAGGGTGCCCTCGAAACCGCTGCCGGACAGGAGCGTGACGAGATCGGCAAAGCCCGACCCGCTCAAACCCGAGCCCACGTCCAAGGAGAAGTTGCCCTGCGAGGCACCGGCCGCTGCGCTGCCCTCGAGCCTGCTCCCGGCGTAGACGAATTGTCCCTGGGGCGCCGAGACATCGAAGGTTCCGGCGTTGCCATTGACCTTGCCATCCGCCGATGACGCTCCGGCCACATCCACGGTGGCGCCGCCCACGAGCGTCACACTGCCGTGATCGGAGGTCAGACTCACGGTGCCCGCCGCGGCCACCGAATCGGTCACACCGAAACTCTTGTCGGCACCCGCGGCGCTGGTCAGCGACGTGGCGCCCAAGGTGACATCGCCGCTGATGGCCCGCAGCTTGATGACGCCGCCCAGCATGTCGATGGTGCCATCCTGCTCGATCGAGCTGCCGGTGACGGACAGGCTGCCACCCAACGAGGCCGCGGGCAGCGTCACCGCGCTGGCCGCCGCTTGTTGGAATTGCACCGCGCCGGTGGCGGTGATGGATTCATTCGATGAACTCGCGCCCGTGAAGGCCGCGGCCGTCATGGTCAGCGGCACCGCCGATGTGCCGGTGCTCGATATCGACAAGGTCCCCGTCCCCTGCGCCTCGATGTCGCCCGCGGCGGTTAGGTTCACCGCCGCGAAACCGCCTATGCTCTTATCGCCGGCGCCCAGGGTGATCTGACCCGATTGCTTGGCCGTCGCATCGGCGGTACTCAAGGTCAGGGTGCCCGTGCCGGGGGGGCTATTGCCCTGGTTGGTCGCGAGGCTCGCGCCACCGGTGTTTTCGAGAGTGATGGCGCCGGCCTCGACGTTGGACTTCGCGGTGCCCGTGTCGTATCCCGCGAGTCCCGCCGAATTCAAGGTCACGCTTTGCAGCTCATCCCCGGAGGTGCCGAGGTTGACGGTGCCATAGAAATCGATGGTCGAGCTGCTGCCGATGGTCAATTCGGTGAGGTTGCCGAGCGTGCTCAACAACTGGGTGCCGAGATTCAAGCCCGCGGGCGTGTCGGTCCCGGTGGGCACGTCACCCACACTGACGCGGCTCGAGTACAGTCCGAGCGCCGGCGCCGAGAACTGTACGTCCGCAGCCGCGGTGGTATTGCCGGTGCTGTAAAGGAGGAGTCCTCCGGCGGCCGATAAGCTCGCCGCCGAACCCAAGGTGAGTTGGCCTGCGGCATTGGTGGGCAGGGCATCGCTCGATTTGTCCACCGTGACCGACGCCAGGCCGCCGCTCGATGCGGTCAGCAGAGCCCCGGCGCCGTTGACCACCACGGTACTCGGCGACTGGTTGAGGGTGCCGGTGGCATTGATCTTGGCGCCCGCATCCACCGTGACCTGGTTTTTCGCCGCCACGATGAGCTCGGGGGCCGTGAGCGCGACGCTGGTATTGTCGAGTTCCACCGCATTCGTCACGGCGACATTGATCTGCTCGCCCGATGACGTGGTCGTGGCCGTCGCACCCAAAACCACTACTTGAGCGCCAAGATTGTCGAGTGATTGCGCGTCGATCTGCAGCGTGCCGCCGGCGGTGGCCGTGGTGGTGGTTCCCGAGTCGACGACGCGGATGTTCGGTGCCTGGATGGACACCTCGCCGCCGGCGCCTTCGGCGGTGGCCGACTTGCCGCTCGAATCGGTGTAGGCATAGCTCGCCGCCGCGAAATCGACGGTGCCGTCCAGCGTGATATCCGAGGTTGCGGAGAGGGACAACACGCCGGCGTCGGCCGCCAGCCGCGTGCCCGAGGTGTTTCCCGAGCCCGCGCCGAAGAAGGTATCCCCCTGGCTGTCCGTGTACGCGGACTGGGTACGCACCACGGCATCGGATGCAATCACGATGGTCGAGGTGCGGCTATCAGCGATGTCGGTGCCGGCGACGCCGAAGCGGGCGGATACGACGTACGACCCGTCCGCTTGCTTGACCGAGGACCCTTGGGTGAGATCGCTGTCGGACTTGACCACTTCGATGGCGTAAGCGCCGCTCAGCAGCGCGTAATGTGCGGGCAGCAGGGCATACCAACCATCCTTCAGCCCCGGCACGCCGGAGATGTAGATGGTCTGATACTTGGTGCCCGAGTTGCCTTGCGCGTATTGCGCGTCGATGGCCGAATACGTGGAGCCCAGGTTGGGGTCGATCGCGTAGGTATAGGTGCCCCCATTGGAGGCCGAGGCGAGCACGTCGGTGGTGCCGCCGCTGCCGGAGGTCCACTCGTAGGCGTACACATCGCCGCCCCCGGACACGTTGACCGTGGCGCCCTTGCTGATCACCACGCTCGATCCGTTCAGGCTGACGGTTTTACTGACCGGCGCCGTGATGACTTCGGTGACGCCCGAGTACGGAGAATAGGTCCATTCGGTGCCGTTGACGGTGGATCCATACGGGATCAGCGTGCCGTTGGCCGAGACCGACGTGGTGCTGCCCGATTCCAGCACGATGTCGGTGCCATTGAGGGTGATGTCGCCGAAGGGCGCTTCGAGTGTCCCGTACTGGTAGATAGTGGGCGCATCGATGGTCAGTATGCCGCCCGCCGATAAGGGCGTGGTACCGGTACCGCTCGAGGGGAGAATGGTGACAGAGGAGCCGGCCGACATCGTGAAATCGGTATCCGTGGTCGGATACACTTGTTGCGCCTGCAGCGTGAGGTCCCCGGTGGTGCGCAGCGCGGCCTCATAGGTGGGAGCGCTGGACGACCCATAGTAATTCTGCGCGGTGGTGAGGCGAATGTCGCCGCTGCTCACCAGCGTCTCGCTGCTGAAACCGCTCCATGCGCTGATCCCGCGGATGTCGATGTTCTGCGCGTTGACGTTAAGCGTCGCGGTGCAATCGGCCGCCTCCGCGCAGGTGGGCGACAGCACAGTTGCGGCGGTCGGATTCTCGGACGCCCCCGCTGTCGTGGTGGTGAAATAATCCGCCGTATTGTAGTAGTTGCCGAGTGCCACGTCCGCGGAGGTGAGCTCGAGGGACGATCCCCGCTCGCCTTGCAGCAGCGGCGCATCCAAGGTCAAGCCCGCCTTGGTGGTCAAGGACACGTTGCCATCGATGGCAATGACATCGGCGCTCTTCAGCGTGATGTAGTCGAAGCCGCCCGCGCTCAGGGTGGATTCGCTGATCTTGGCCGTGCCGCTTTGCAACTGATTGCCGAGAGCGGCCGCCGACTGGCTGCTGAGGGTGAGCGTTCGGGCCGTGACCGGATACGGATTGTCGTAGTTCTGATTGTTGGATACCGTGGTCACGTAGTCGAATAGATCGAGGCCGATGTTCAAGGTGCCGCCGGCCGCGCCGGCCACCGCCGCCGCCTGGCCGCGCAGGTCGCCCTGCAGCACGATGCCCTCGCGCGCATCGATGTTGATGGTGCCCGCATTGCCGGCAATGGTCTTCGCTGCCTTGCCATCGACTCCGGTGATGTCGATGGAGGTGGCCGCCCCGCTCACGTCGATGAGCGAGCCCTGCTCGGTGACCACATAGCCCTTGTTGGCTTGCAGAGAAATGGTCCCGCCGGCGAGAACCTTGCCTTCCCGGTAGCCCTGCGCGTCCAGGGTATCGACCTGGGCGTAGGCCTGCGCCTCCAGTTTCGCAGAGGACCCCAGCAGGATCTCCTGATTGGCGATGTAGGAGTCGCCGGGTGCGGTGGTCCGGTCTGACGATCCCAGGGTCAGCGTAATATCGCCCGCCGGGGCATCGATGGTGCCCAAGACGGTGATGTTCCCGGTATAGCCCTGCGAATCCAGACTGACGCTGCCGCCGGCGTCGGTGACGATGGAGGCATAGCGGCCGAGCAGGATGTCGCCGCTGTCGCCGACTCCCGCACCGGTGGAGGAGGCCGTAGTATTGAAACTGATGCTGGCTGCCGAGCGCTCCGAGGAGGGCAGCGCCGCCAGGCGCGTGAAGCTCGACAGCTTGGTACCCGTCTTTTGGAGCGTGGCATTCTTGCTGAACGACAGGGTTTCCTGAATAGGATTCACCACCACCGCGGTGGTGTTGCTGTTATCGGTGCTGCCGATGACGACGTCGTTCTCGCCGGTGATGCTGTAGCTCTTGAAGCCCTTGTTGCTGAAGAAGTCCGGGCTGAGCAGCAATTCTCCCGGTGTGCCGGAGGCGGCGTAGCCCACCGTCACCGACCCCGCGGCGATGGTCAGCGTGCCGCCGCCGCTGGCGCTCAAGCTATTGCCCACCAGGGATGCGCCGCTGCCGAATTCCACGGTCCCCGTATAGGGCGCGGTGGGGCTGGCCCGGTAGCTCGACTTGAGGGCGATGCCGCCGGCCATGCCCTCGGTGAGCTTGCCGGCGCTGCTCAGCCAGCCTCCCCCGGATACGTCGATGGCGCTGTTGGCGCCGAGCACGACATTGCCGGCCGCGCTCAAGGTGACGCTGCCGCCATTCACCACCGTGGGACCCGTGCCCGGCTCGCTGGTCACCGCGGCGGAGTCGTTGATCCAGTTGCCGCTCGCATCGATGCTGGCGCCCTCGCCCAGGGTGACATCGTGGGAGACATCGTTGGTCGAACCGGTCGACAACGCCGTCGTGGTCAGACTCACCGTGCCGCTCGGCGCGCTGATATCGCCGTCGATGCTGATGGAGTCGGTGGATTTGACGGCGAGCCGCCCGTCCACGGCAAGGTTGAGATTGGTGCCTTTCGGCAGGGTGACCGCACCGGTGCTGTAAACCGTGATCTGATTGAAGCCGTTGTCGGTGAGCTGGGTGGGTGACAGGGACGTCACCCCGCTGTCGCTGCTTGCTGTATCGGAGAACACCACCGAGGACGCGACATAGTCCGTCAGGGTGCCGCCCGGGTTCGTGCAATCGCAGCCGATGACGAGCTGGCCGCCCTTGGCGAGGGAACTGCCGCTTCGCTGATACTCCCCGGCCACTGTGGTCGCGAGGAGGGAGCCATTCAGCGAGATCTGCGGCGCCGACACGGATATCTTGCCGGCGTCCTTGCCCTGGGTATAACCCGCGTAATACGTTTTGGAGCTGGCGCTGGTCTTGGTGCCCCAGGTCGAGTCGGTGGAAGAATAGCTGTTGGCCACCGAGACATAGGTGATGTCCTTGGGCGCGGTGCTGATGTCGTACACCTTGCCGTCGGAGCCCAGCAGCGTGGTGGTGCTGTCGGCGTAGCCGCCTTGGTACGCGACGCTGCCGCCCGACACGTTCAGGGTCGAACCGGACTGCGCCTTCACCGAGCCGTTGGCTTTCAGATTGATAGTGCCGGCGGTGGTGAGCACCTCGTTGATGCCGATGCCGATGTTGTTCTTGTACGATGAGACATCGAATAGCGTGGAGCCCTTGTTGACATCGACGGTCACCGTGGTGCCGTGCAGAAACCCGTTCTTGAGTAGGGGATCGTTGGCGAGATCATTGCCTTCGAGCGTGACCTGGATGATGTCGCGCGTGGCCGATACTTGGACGTCGGTGAGCCCGGAGACATCGATGGTGCTGCCGCTCTCGAGGTCGATGGTGCCGCCGTCGCCATAGGCGTAGGCGGGATTGGTGATGGTGGTGTACGGATCGCCCGCGGCATACACGTTCACGGTGGCGCCCGGGGCGCGGATGGTCGAATCGCTGCGCATGGTCACGGTGTCGCCCACCAGGTCGACCTGCGATGCGTAGAAATCGCCGGCCGCGAGGTTGCCCTCGCTGATGGTCGAGGTGTCCGTACTGTCGGCGAGTACTTGGGTGGTGCTGCCGGAACCCAGCGTCAAGGTGCCGCCCTTGTTGGGCAGCAGCTTGCCGAAGCCGGCCGCTCCCGCATTGTAGTACTGCTGGGCCCCCCCGTTGGAGTCGACCGCTGAGGTATCGCCGGCCACCAGATAGATCGAGCCGTTCGCGCTCACCGAGGTGGTGGCATCGATGGCACCGTCTTGATTGACGATGAAGCCGGCGAGCGTCACGTTGCCGCGGTCGGCGGTGATCTGGCCGGTGTTGGTCACGGTGCCGACCGCGGTGCTTTGACCGGTGGCCGAGTCGATGACCTGCTGCGTGCCGCCGGCGGCGTTGACCTCGATCAGAAATCCGCGCATGGACGGATCGGTGCTCGCGGCGAGATACACTTCGTTGCCCGCGCCTAGAATGACCTGGCCGTCCGGGGCGGAGAGGGTGCCGCCGTTCGTGACCGCGGTGCCGAGCAGCATGATCCGCCCCCCGTCGGCCGTGGTGATGACCGCGCCGGGGCTGACCGTCACCGTACCGGATTGGGTGGTGCTCCCGGGGAATTGCGAGAAGGCCGCGTTCACCGAATCATTGGAGCCATTGTCATTGTTCGATACGATGCCGTCCTCGAAGTTTTTTGCCGACAAATAGAGCGTCGAGGCCGTGAGGCTCGCCACGTCGATTTGCGCACCCTTGTCGAACACGATGCCGTTCTGATTGATGAGGTAGACCTGGCCATTGGCGGAGAGCGAACCGGCGATATGACTGGGATCCGCACTCCAGATCTCGTTCAGCACCGCCGCTGTCGAGGATGGCTGGGCGAAGTTCACCTTGTACCCGCTCGCGATGTTGAAATCGGCCCAGTTGAGGATGGCCTTCGCGGTGGTTTGCGTGACCGTCAGGGTGGAGCCGCTGACGCTCGCTCCGGCGCTGCCATAGGTCACGAACGAGGAGGCGTTGCTGCCGCAGGTCCCGGAACTGCAGGGGGTGGGAAGCGGCGGATGCGCCTCGGCGGCGCCGGCCGCCAGCAGGGCCAGAGCGCTGATCCCGGCCATGGCGGGGTTCGAGCGCGCAGTGGGCACCCCCATCGAACGCGCGATGTGCGCGCTCAAGTCGATCTTCAACAAGTCAGCGCTTGCACCGGGACGTGCCGGCGGCAATCGACGTTTAGCCACGGTGCCATCCACGGAGATTTTTGTATGCTGCTCAGCATAGACGGCGAACATTGCATGCGGATGACTCGGCCGCATCGCAGGGTATCCCAGGGTATTTCGTGCCCCGCGAAGCAACACCCCTGAAAGACAGCGCCGCCGCTTTGTCACGGGACCGTCACGGGAGTTGCCTAATCTGCGTGGATGGGACAAACCACGGTTCCGCGGAAATTCCTGCAGTGCAGTGGACGCGCCTGAACGCAGCGGTTCGACTGACCCAGGCAGCGGCATAGTCCGTGCATCCGGCTGATACCTTTCAGCGCGCCCTCGCGTGCTTTCAACACGGCGACCTGCGGCAGGCCGAGGCGCTGTGCATCGGGGTCTTGAGATCGAACCGGCACGTGGACGCGCTGCACGTACTCGGCCTCATCGCCCTGCAGCGCGACGATGCTCCCAAGGCCATCGCCGTGCTGCGCCAAGCGCTTGCCGCGGACCCGCGCCAGCCGGTGGTGCTTTTGAACCTGGGCAATGCGCTGTTGCGCATGGGGGAATGGCAGTCGGCGCTCGCGAGCTGCGACGCCGCGCTCATCCTGCGGGCCGACTACGCGGAGGCGCTCAACAACCGCGGCAACGCGCTGCTCCAATTGCATCGACCGCTGGAAGCCCTCGCAAGCTACGACCGCGCTCTGCGGTCGAAACCCGCGCTCGGCTTGTTTCACAACAACCGCGGCAACGCACTGCGCGACCTGCACCGGACGGAGGAAGCCCTCGCGGCCTATGAGCGTGCACTGCAGCTGCAGCCGGATCTCGATGAAGCGCTCGTCGGCCGTATCGACATGCTGCGTATGCTCGGCCGCTGGGAGCAAGCCCTCGAGGCGAGCGCATCAATCCTGGCGCGAACTGCCGACCATGCCGAGATGCGCCATCTGCGCGCCAAGATCCTGCTGGACTCGGGATCGCCGCAGGCCGCGCTCGAGGAGTTCAACCTGGCGCTGCGGGATCAGCCGCAGGCGGCGGCGATCCATCTGAATCGCGGCAACGCGCTGTTCCGACTCGGGCGCCTGGAAGACGCTCTCGATAGTTATCGGCGCGCCTCGGAACTTGATCCTAACGACGCCGAGTCCCTTTACAACATGGGCAATGCGCTGCTGCAGTTGCAGCGCTACGAGGACGCCTTGATACGCTACGAGGCCGCGGCTGCGCTCAATCCACGATTTGCGAAGGCGCATTATTATCGAGGCAATGCGCTGCGCCGCTTGAAGCGGCCGGCGAGCGCCCTCGATGCCTATGCGGCCGCCCTGGCCCTCGAGCCGGCCTATGCCGATGCGCTCAGCGGTGTCGGCAATGCGCTGCGTGAGTTGAACCGGCCGGAAGAGGCGCTGGCGAGCTACGATCGCGCCCTGGAATTCGATCCGTCGTGCCTCGAAGCCTTGAGCAATCGGGCGCGGCTGCTGTTGGCGTTGAATCGGCCGGAGGAAACCGCCGCCTGCCTCGAGCGGATGTTTAAAACCGCGCCCGAAACCGCTGCCGACTACAATTATGCCTTGGGCATGCTGCTGCATTCGCGCCTCTTGTGCTGCGATTGGCGCGATTACGACGCGACCATCGCCGCCATTGCGGCCGGCGTGGACGCGGACACGCGCGTCACGCTGCCGTCACTGTTCATCGCGGCGAGCCAATCGCCGCAGGCGCAGCAGCGCTGTGCGCGGCTGTTCGTCAAGGACAATTGGGCCAATCCCAAGCCGCCCCTGTGGAACGGCGAGCGTTATGGCCACGGCAAGATCCGCTTGGCCTATGTCTCGGCCGACTTCCGTGAACATCCGGTGGCGCAGCTGATGGCGGGGGTGTTCGAAGGTCATGACCGCGAGCGCTTCGAGGTCACGGCGATAACGCTCCGGGCGGAGGATCCTGCACTCTTCGGCCAGCGCATCAAGCACGCCTTCGATAAATTCATCGATGTCACCACGAAAAGCGATCGCGACGCGGCCGCGCTGCTGCGTGAACTCGAGATCGATATCGCCGTCGATCTGAACGGCTATACCGACGGCTGCCGCCCGGGTATTTTTGCGCAGCGGCCGGCGCCGCTGCAGGTCAATTATCTGGGCTATCCGGGCACCCTGGGGGCGCCTTACATGGATTATCTCATTGCCGACGCCACCGTCATTCCGGATGGGGACCGCGGGTTTTACGATGAGAGCATCGTTCATTTGCCGCACTCGTATCAGCCCAGCGACGATGCCTGCCTGGTTGCGGAAGCCACGCCGACGCGCTCCGACAATGGCTTGCCGGAGGGCGCTTTCGTGTTCTGCTGTTTCAACACCCAATACAAGATAGTGCCCGCCGTATTCGATGTCTGGATGCATTTGCTGCACGCGGTCGATGGCAGCGTGCTGTGGCTCTCGGCCGGTCGCGAATCGGTGGTGCTCAATCTGCATCGAGAGGCGCTGAAGCGCGGCGTGTCGCCGGACCGTTTGGTATTCGCGCCAAGGTTACCGAATCTGGCGGATCACCTCGCCCGCTATCGGCTGGCCGACTTGTTTCTCGATACGCTGCCCTTCAATGCCCATACCACCGCGAGCGATGCCCTCCGCGCGGGCCTGCCGGTGCTCACTTGCCGCGGCAGAACATTCGCGGGACGCGTGGCGTCGAGCCTGCTCGGCGCCGCCGGTCTTTCGGAATTGATAACCGAGAACCTGGCGGAATACGAGGCGGCGGCGCTGCGGCTCGCCCGGTCGGCCGACCTTCTCGCGGCCTATCGCGAGCGGCTCGCGCAGCATCGAAGCGCCTCGCCCTTGTTCGACACCTGGAGATTCCGCAGAAATTTGGAAGCTGCATACACCATCATGTGGGAGCGACGCGAAGGCGGATTGCCGCCGCGACATTTCGCCGTTCCAATCTAGTGTTCTGAATCAGAAATTCGCTGGCAGTCGACCGCAGCTCTCGGTGCTCACCGAATTTCTGATCCAGCGTACTGGTCCAGGAAATTGGCCGCCATTTCGGCGAAGCTACGAGTCGGCCTTCCCCCCAAATAAAACAGGCCCCGTGTCGCCACGGGGCCTGTGAGAATCCGGCCGCCGTCGGCCGGACCGTTCCGAGACTCAATCCTTAGAGGCCGTCGGAACAGGAGACGCTCGCCGTCGTGGCATCGAACCACGGCTGCAGCGGCGCAGTCGAATGTTTCTGACGCGTGCCGGTCACGACACCCGTTTGCAAAGAACCGATGATCTTCGGATCCAGCAACAGACCGGATACACCGCTTGCCGAATGGCAGCCGGAAATATTGGGGGACTGGAAATTGTTCTTCAAGGCGTTGGTCCAACTCGCATTCACCGTTCCGTTCGTCAGGAAGCCCGAGCGGGTGTTGAGGGAGTTCTGGTAAAAGAAGTCATACTTGCCGGTGATGACATTGGTGTACTTGGTAGCCACCGTCCCATTGATGTTATCGCTGGAGGTGCCCGTATCCGGACCCACGCCGTTGATGGCCACGAACGAATACTGGTTGGTGCCGGCCGAGCCTTGATACAGCGCGGGCGGAAATTCGAGACCCAGTACCGCAATGGCGCGCTTGCCGGCGGCATTGGCCGCCTGCAGATCGTTCACGATGGCCGTGCTGCTGGCTTCCTTCACGTCCTGATAGGACGTGCTGGTCAAGCTGAGAACCGTGCCGGTGTAACTGTTGACCGTGGCCGAGGTGACGCTGCCGGGGGCGACCGACCCGGACGTTGCGATGCCGCCCGGATAATTCAGGAAATACTGGTTGCCCGCGGCCTTGGTGCCCGAACCCGAACCGCGATCCAGCAACAACACGGGCCCCGCGCTCAATGCGGTACCGTCATCGGCGAACAGCTGGCTCCAGTCGGTGAACTGGCCCTTCAGAATGCCGGCCACTTCCTGCTTGGTGAAGCTGGTCTTCGGATGCGTCCCGTTGTACAGCGCATTGCTGACCGCCACCCCGAACAGGTTATCGTAGATGCCGTCCTGAGCGATGGCATTGACTTGCGCGCTGGTCAACTGGGCGACGCCGTTCAAATTGTCAGCGAAGTTGAACAGGCTGACTTCGACGTCGGTGATGCCCCAGTCCGGAACATGCCCGTCGGTCTCGCCGCTCGCGGAGATCGAGTAGGTGGGCAGCGGATAGGCATTGCCGGTGGCCGTGGCGGCCGTCACCGAGGACACGGGCGGATACACCAGATTGGCGCCGCTGCCGAGCTGCGGCTGCACACCGTTCGGGAAGCTGCCGCCGTTGAACTTGTAGAAGAATAGGATGTTGGAGCCCGCCGGAATGGCGGCGGCGCCGCTGCCGATGGCCGTGCTGGTGGTGCCGCTGATGATGCGGTAGGCGCTGCTATCCTTGGAACCCGCGTCGCTGTAGCTGTCGATGGTGCCCGCTACCATGTTCTGGGTCGCGGCCCATACCACCGCGTTGACCTGGGCCGAACCGCCGCCCGCATAGAACGTGTAATTGATATTAGCATTGGGCGCCAGCGCGTACGCGGCGCCCGTGCCGAGAACCGAGGCGACAGCCGCCGCGATCAGTGTCGGTTTGACAGAAGACTTCATTGAAATACCCCTAATTAAAGCTTGTAAGGAATGAGCGCAGGCTCCGCCGTCGAAGCCTGCGCGGTTGCATCGATCAGGCGGCTGCGCCGAAGCCCAGGCTCTTGCCCGACTGGCCGCGACGGGCCACCAAGCCCATCAGGCCGATTCCGGAGAGCAACAACACCAACGGCGTCGGCAGCGGCACCGCACTGGCCGTGGTGCTGTAGGTCAAGGTGCCGTCCGCGGCCAGATTCCAAGTACCTTGGGTGGAGAGCGTCGTATATGCCGTGCTAACCGATCCCCCTTTAGTGGTCGATTCCGTATACATGGTCATGGCCGTACCCACCGACGAGGCATCGGTCGTTATGCCCACATCGCCGGAAACGGTGTTCTCATAGCCCGAACCCCACAGCGCGCCGCTGGCCCCGCCCACGCCCACGTACGCCGAGTTGGTGGTGGAGGAGCTGACGTTGGCGACCTGTCCGCTGTAAGTGCCGGTATTCGTCGCCGCGTCCTTCACATTCACACCGGCCTGCGCCGTCAAGGTGCTGCCGGCGGCGGCGGTGAACGCAACGCTGGTGGTGCTCCCCACGCCGTTGACCGAGTAGGTCACCACGTCGCCCGAGCCGACGCTCGCCTCGAACGCCTGATAGTTCGCATCCGAAGACACGTTGACGGACAGCGATGACGTGCCGAGCGAGGCGTAGGTGATGCCCGTGTCATAGTAATATTCGGTGCTGTTGGTGCTGTCGTAAATCGTCATCACCACATCGGTGGTCACTGCCGTGGTGTTCGCGGCAGCGGTGCCCGCGATGGCGAGCGCAATGGCGCCCGCCAATACCTTGATACCCAGATTCATGGTCATTAAGAATCTCCCATCAGAATTTAAGAAAAGAACTCTTCGCCTGGCGACTCACCGGAAGTTGCGCCGCCCGGTTGGGCGCATGGCATATCCCTGGTTTTTCGACGCGAGCATGTTCTCAGGCCAAGAAGTCCTGCAAATGTCCATTCTGTGACGAAGTCATAACATTTGAGATGCGGGCGAGCACGGTGCATGGATTTTGCGACGCGAGGAGTTGACGCAGCCACGGAAAGTTGCGCTTGGCGGACAGACGTATGACATTCGTGCGTTGTCTGTCGCACCTGCGCCTCGAAGGCAACGCGCGCCGTTTCGTGGGCAAGCGGCGCGCTTCGCGCGTATCCGACTCACGGCGCACCGCGCCGACTGCGGCATAGAATCAGTGCCTGATACGCGTGTGCCTCGGAGAGCAGACTGAAGCAATGCGCTGTTTCGTATGGCAGGCGCGTTTCGTAAGGAGGGCCGGCGGCGCCGTGGCTCCGGCCGCCGCTCGTCGCGACTGCTCAGGCGTATCCGAGCCGGCGGCGCGGCGCGCCGAACACGGCGTCGAATCGTCGGCGCTGGTCATCCGACATCATTCCATCCGCGCCACCGCTCGTGCCGCGACGCATGAAGCGCAGTCCGGCGGCAATAGATTTCTGCAGATGCGGCTTGAAGAAAATGCCGGCGCGCTGCGCTTGGATGTCGGCTTCTTCGATGGCCCGCATGCGCTCGAACGATGCGCCTTCCACCGCGGCGCGAATCGCTTCCGGCGTGCGCCGGATACCGAGAAAATCGCACAGCGCTCGCGCCACCTTGCATCCGTCTTCCAGCATATCCTCGTAGCGTATGCGCAGCACGGGAAAGGGCGGCGGGGAGTCGATCCAGCTGCGAATATTGCTCTCCCAGGAGCCCATTTGGAGTTCGAGCCAACGCGGATCGCCGCCCGCGGCAATGAAGGCGTCCACGTAACGCGTAAAGGCGGCCTCGCCGTCGTCCGTGACCGCAGCGGTGCGCTTGGCATAGTGGTAATTCGAGAGCATGACATCCCCCGGCTCGCGTACCACATAGATTGCCGCGGCGCTGCGTTCTCCGAGCGGGAGCGCCGCGGAGTAGGGAAAATGAGTCTTCATGAACACCCGTTGTGCCGGTAGGTTGACGGTGCCGCGCAGTTCATGCAGATCGGGCGCAAACCAGTCGAGCTTGGCGGCCGTATCGATGCCGCCGAACACCAGGTTGCAGGTGAGGAATCTCAGCCAGGTGTTGCCGCTCTTCGGATAAGACGCGATCCACACGATGTGTTTGGGTTGAGATGACAAGCGGCTTTTCCGTGTACGGGTGGTTAGCCTGGACTATTCACGAAGGACGTTCTTTTCACCATCAAATCCCGGATTCTCGTGTCACGCCTCATGTTTCATGACTGTTTCGGGCTAGGGCTTGATCTTCTGGCTGGCGAGCTTCAGTTGATATTCCTGCACCACATTCTCGACCTCGATCTCCTTCAACCCCAGCACCGGATCCTTTTGCGTTAGCGCGGACCACACGCCTTTTTGTCGGTAGCGACCGAGAATTTCCTGTGAGTAGCCGTAGAGCGCGAGATTCTTGCTCTCGCAGCTCGAATTCGCCGCCTTGCTCCGCTCTAATTCCTGATTGGCGCTTGCGATGGCCGACGCACGCGCTTCGAGTTCCCGGGTGGCCGAGGTGAGTTTGGCGCCGGTAGCCGCCGCCCGGTCGGTGGCGTCGGCCAGCATGCGTTGCAGCTCCGCTTGCGCCGCCTGCGCGGCGCTCAATTGCGAACGCAAGGACGCCTGCGATGCGCGCGCACCGGTCTGCACCGTGGTGATTTGCCCCGTTGCGGCCTGTAGTTTGCGGTCGGCATCGGCCTTGGCGCGCGCCAGATCGGCGTTCTCGGACTGCGCCTGCCGCAGCGCCTCCTGAGTTCGCCGCAGCATCTCACGGGCTCGCGCGGTCGTATCTTCGTCGGCGCGCGTCGCGGAGGAGAAGACGAGCGACGCGAGACTCAAGGCCAGCGACAGAAGGGCGCTCGCGGTTTTGGTACGGTACATGCGTTTCTCAGAATGATGCCACGAGATCGAGTTGCGCCACATCGATGGCCAGCGGCAGACCGGAGGCCGAACTGTCCGCGCCGGCCAATTCCACCCCGTCGATCTGCTTGGCGCTGAACCAGCGCAGATTGACGAAGGTATTCTTTTCCAAGGCGTAGCGGACCCCGAGGTAATAGCCTTGCGCGTCGGTGCCGCCGAGATGGAAGTCCTGCTCCGTGAAGGCATCGACCGTCGAATCGCGCTGCGCGTAGCGGTAGCCCACGTACGCCTGCCAGGCGTTCTTCTGCTGCATGGTCGGATACCCCACGCTCACGCGCGTCTGCCATCCCTTGACTTGCCGGTTGACTTGGTAGCCCGTGCGCTGTTCGATTTCGGTCGAATTGAAGCCTAAGTTCTTGACCCAGTCCCCATCGATGATGATGTGTGTGGGCCCGACAAAGCCCAAGTCCAGGGAGGCCGAGACATTCGCTTCATGGAATTTGGATGCCAGGCCGTACAGATAATTTTGCGTGCCGTTTTGCGTGTTGAGCAATCCATTGACGTCGAATACGGTGTTGCCGGTCTGCCGGAACGGCGCCGCCGAGGAGCTGTAGTCGGTAACCACCGTGCTTGAGTTTGGGATGCCTTCAATATGCCGGTAATCGTACAAGGCCGCCGCCAGCCGCAACCCGCTCGATTGAGTGAAGCGTAAATCGACCCCGGTCTGAAATCCGTACAGCCACTTGCTCTTGGCACTGTTCCCCGGCGTGGGATCGACCTGCAGTATGGGAAAAGCACCCGCGGTCGTGAACCACATCAGCCGCGGGCCGAAATTCGGGTGGACGTTCAGCACCACGCCCTCGAGGCTCAAATCGTCCGCCCAGATCAGCGTCGTGGGCTTGAAGAAGGGATTGCCGAGTCGACCGCCCGATGCTTCCAGCCAAGACCAAGGATGATAGCTGATGTAGGCCCGATCGAATCCCACCGCCGAACGCGTCGAGTAGTTGCCGATGGTTTGATTCTCGGAGCCTGCGTTGCTGCCGGAACCTACGCCCCCGCTCGACACCCGAATACCCGCCGTCACCGTATCCCCTACGATGGCGTCGAATCCAAAGCGGGAGCGAAAGCGCAGACGATTATTGGCGGCCGTGGAGTTTGCGATATTGACCCCGTAGGCCTGCAGCTCGGCGACCGACGCATTGGCGCTGGTGCCCGGCGGGAAGCGGTCGGCCTCCGCCCGCAGACGCACATCGCCATACCAGTTGAATCTTCTCAGCCAGTCGGGAAACGCGCCCGGTTCGCCCCAGCGCTCGGTCTTCGCCTGGGCAAGCACATCCTGCTTGACCTCCTTGGCGATTTCTTGCTTGACGGTTTCCGGGACATACGGAACGCGCACCACACCCGGGGCGGCTGCAGGCCCGGCCCCATCGGCGCCCCGCGCTCCGTCCGCGCCCTTCGCGCGCGCTTTCAACGCCTGGGCGATGATGGCATCCGCCTTGTCGCGCGTGAGCACCTTCTGCTCGACGAGCGCATTGACGAGATTGATGGTCGAATCGCGCAGAGTACGCAATTCCTCGGCCTCGTCGGCAAAACCGGGAGCGGATGAACACGCCAGCAACGCCAAGAATCCCAAACGCCAATATCGTTTCATAGAAAATAGTCCCGCATCTTGTTTGATCAATTGATTCGCAGACCGATGGGCATCGGCATGTCCGCGAGCGGCGCCTCGTCGATGCGGCTCAATGCCGCGAGCGCAGCACGGACCGAGCGCTCCGTCTGCGCGTCGCCCCCGTCCACGGAGAATCGCTGAATCGAGCCGTCGGGAAGCAACCACAAGAACAGCTTGATATCGCTGGCGCGCACATCGTGCCGACTGAGTTCCGCCTGGATGCGCTGCTCCACGCGTGCCACATAGGCGGCATACCGTGAGCCGTTGCCGACATCGCCGCCGATGTATTCCTGCTTGACGTCCCCCGATGCGAAGGCGCTGGGACCCTCTCCCGCTTGCCCTTCCATCTTCAAGGGCGCGGGTTCCGGCGGCGTCTCCTGCTTGGGGGTGTTGATCTGTTGCTGGCTGGCCGGCTGCTCCTTCGGAACCGGCTTCTTTTCCTCGGGCGGCGGCGGTGGCGGCGGCGTATCCGGCAAGATCATGATGCGTGCAATTTGACGTTTCGGTGCGTCGGCTCCGCGGGTCAAACTGAGCGCGCCCCACACCAGCGCCGTCGAGAACAGCGCGAGGATGAGTCCGATCGCGATGCGCTGCCCCCACCGCCTGTCGCGCAAGGAACCACCGGCACTCGAGGCGGCATGCTCCATGTCAGGTCCCGATCCTGGCGGTCACGAGGCCCATGTTGACGCCCAGCCGATCGCAGAGGTCGATGACGGCGATGACCTTGGCGTACTGAGTCCGCGCATCGCCCTTGATCGCCACCGACATCTGCTTGTCGCGGCCTTGCGCGAGCTTCAGTTGCGTCTCGAGTTCGGCCGTGCTGACGGCCACGCCATTGATCAGCACCGCGCCGTCGGCGGTGACCTGGATGACCTTCAGATCGTGTTTCTCGGTGACCGGCTTGTTGGACGGCTTGGGCATCGAGATGTTGAGGCCCTGGATCGACGCGGTGGTCATGAGAATGAAGACCACCAGCAGCACATAGGCCAGATCCAACATGGGGGTGACGTTGATGGTGTCGTACGGCTTGGAGTCGGTATTGAGCTGCATCAGGGCACTGCCCGTTTGGTCACGAGGCCGATCTCCGTGATATCCAGGCTCTTCACCAGTTCCAACACGTCCATGACGGCCTGATATTGGGTGGCGGCGTCCCCTTTGAGCACCACCGGAAGGTTGGGATTCGCCGCCTTGTACTGAGCAAGCGTGGAGCGCAGGCGATCGAGCGTCACCGGGTAAGCGTCGAGATAAATGGCGCCATCCGCCGTGATGGTGATCGCCCGCGTCTGCGGGCGGCCGAGATTATTGGCGGCAACGGTTTCGGGCGAATGGACCTTGACCCCCTGCACGGCGGCGGTGGTCAAAATGATGAACGTCACCAACAATACATACGCCAGATCCAACATCGGGGTGATGTTGATGTCGTCGTACAGCTGGTTCTGCTCCTGGGGGCCGGCGGACATCAATGATCTCCGTAGGTCTCGGCCACGCGGGTGACGAATTCATCGACGAAGATCTGCATGTCCGAAGAAATCGTCTTGATGCGAGAGGCCAGATAGTTGTAGCCGAACAGCGAGGGGATCGCGACGCCGAGACCGGCCACCGTTGCCAGCAGCGCCGCCGCGATGCCGGGCGCGATGGCGTTGACATTGACGTCGCCCGCCGCCGCGATGGAAGCGAAGGTGATCATGACGCCGACCACCGTGCCCAGCAGCCCGAGGAATGGTCCCCCGGCGATCGCGATGGTCAACAACACCATCTTCGAATTCAGGGCATAGCCCTCTCTCACCGAATCGGCGTCGATGGTGGCTTTCACCGCATCGAGGGATAGTCCGGACAAGGCGGGCACGTTGGTCTGGCCCACTTTCCGTTTGAGCAACTCCCGCAATCCCGCGCGGTACAATCTATAAATTGAGGAGTTCCCGAATTTCCCAGGCTCCTCCTCGCCGATCTTGAGCACGTCATCGACGTCGCGAAATCGTGCGAGGAATAGCTGATTCGCACTGTCGGTGCGGCTCACGTACAGCGACTTGCTGATCATCACGGCCGCCGCGATCAAGAACATCACGCCGAGGATGGCGATGATGCTCCACGCATCCGGCGTCAAACTCTTGAACAAAATGCCGAAGTACCCCGTGCTGCCGCTGTTCGTGGAGCCCGAGGTCTCGGTCTTGGCGGCGATCAGCGCGGCATCCGCGCTTTGTGCGGCGTAACTGAGCTTGATCCAATCGGCGCTGCGGGCGGCGCTCGCGATCTCCAGCTCATCGATCAATCCCTGAAATCCCTCGCCGACACGCACGTCCCCGGCGAGACCGGGGGCCGGGCGCGGCAAGTCGGACTCGCCCGCCTGCGTCCCGTTGACATACAGCGTGAATTTGCCGCCGCCGCCGCTCACCGCGACATGGGTCCAGGCAGAGGCCGGGAAATCGCCACCCGCGATGCTCGCCGATCCGAATTTCGCGCTCAGCTTGCCGTTGGCAAGCACGACCTGCAGCGCCCCCTGCGAGTACAGAGTTCCGGCCGCCGCGTCCGGCCTCGCCCAAAAGGAGACGGTGAACGGGCCATCGGCCGAAAACTTGACCTTCTCGTTGCCGGGGAAAATGACAGGCTGACCTGCGAGGCGCGCGCTTTGTCCGATGAGGCCGTTGACTTCGCTCGCGGTCGGCGCAACTGCCTTGATGAACCCGGTTTGATCCGCGGCGATCCCGTTCTTCTCCGCGAAGTGAAATGTGGCGGTCGTCGCAGGATCGCCCAGGCTGCCCGCCGCCGGGGTGTCCGCCGCACCCGGAGCGGCGCCGTCCGTCGCGGCCTTGTCGCTGCCGGCGTAAACGTACAGCGTGTTCTTGTCGCTGTTCGGCGCAATGCTCGCGACTTGGACCCAGAGAACGGCCAGCTCATTGACGCTGTCGAAGCGCTCGATCCAGAACTTCAACGGCGTCTTGTCATCGCCCCCCAGTACCCGCAAATCCGAGCCGTCGGGCTTCGCGCCGACGAAATCGAAATTGCCGGAGTGCAGGCGGATCGGCAGCGCCACGTTGGTCAATGGTTCCCTCGTGTGTACGCCGGCATCCGAGGTGTTGAGGACGACAACGGTGCGCTGCTTCCAATCATTGTTCCACCATGCGAGTGCGAGGGTGGGCAATAAGATCGCCATCAATGTTACAGATCTGACGGATTTCATGACGGTACGCTCGAACCTCGATCTTTGATTTACCACGTGTAGCTGACTCTGAACTGCGCACTGTAATCGCCTTTGGGAGTAACATAACCCGCGGACGAGGTCCGCGCCCCGTCCACGTCGACGAGCAGTCCGCCGAACTTGACGCGCAGGCCGACGCCGGCGCTGGCGAGGTGGTAGCCGGCAATTTGCCCCGGCAGCGGTTCGAGTGTTCGTACGCGTGCCGCGTCGCCAAAAACATAGAGATGGGACTGGGTGAAGCGCGGCGAATGCCCCGCCAGGAGCTGCGGCGTCCGCAACTCGACCGAGCCACGCATGCCTTCATCGCCCAAGCGTTCCGACTCGGTGTAGCCGCGCACGCTTTCTGCGCCACCGGCGCCGTATTCTTCGTTGCTGATGAGGGGTCCGCTTGCCAGCTGCCCGTCGAATTTGCCTACCAGGCTCCAATTCCACGGCAGAATCTGCTGACGCTGCAGGCCGCCGTGCAAGACAAAATACGACGGAGTTGCGCCGGAGCGCTTGTGCGCGAATTGATAAGCGTCGGTGCCGCCCAGCGCGCGTATCTCGAAGTTGGCGCCGAGCTCCAGAGTGGTGTTGTTGCGCGTCGCTGTGGTGGCGGCGGATCGGTGCGCCGCATCCACGGGTCCGAGCCAAGTCGCCGTGTACTGCAATGTAAATGGCGAGTAGCGGACGGGACTCGAATTTGCGCTGCCGCCGCTGAGCGCCACGTCCTGCTTGAAATCCTTGTAGTCGAAACCCGCCGTGAAATTGTGATAAAAGCGCGGACTCGCCGATGCGAGCGGATCTATCAGCCGCACGCCGTAGATGCTGCCGTTGCCGATGACATTCAGATCACCGACCGCGGCGATGTTGCTGTCCGAGCGTACGGCGTACAACGCCCACACGAGCCCGCTCGCCGAGGGGATCACGTAGGACACGGACCATATCTTCGCCTGCGCCGGCCGGTCAGGGGCCGTTTGATATTGAATGCTGAGGCTTTGGTTCCTTTGAAACAGATTGTCGTAGGTCACTTCGCCGATTACACGCACATGGGCGGTGCTGGCCCCGAATCGGTTATTCGCTTCGAGAGTCGCGTGGAAGGGCAGCTCGTCCTTGACCGTCAGATCGACGTCCACCTGGCCCGGCGTGGTCGATGCGCGCAGAACCGGCGTAACGCGCATATCCGCCGAGTGATTGACCTGCGCGAGCTCCTTCTGAACGTCGTTGAAATTGGGTACCGAGCCGGCGCGTAATTGCGGCAGGGTCGCGCTGATGACACGCAGCGAGTGATAGCGCGATCCTTTGATGGTGAGTTGGCCCACCGGGGCTTCGACCACCGTCAGTCTGACGATTCCGGCGCCGATTTCCTGTTGAGGAATGTTCACCAGAACCGTCTGATATCCGTGTGAATGGTACGCTTTTTCGAGGCTCAGGCGGGCCGCTTCGACATCCTTGATGCTCTTGCCTTCGCCCAAATACGGCGTGACGGCGCGCTCGACGTCGATGGCCGCCATGACGCTGTTGCCCTCGACCCGATATTCCAGAATGGGAAAGGACTTGGCCGGCTGCGTCGCGGCCGGCGCTGGCGAATCCGCCAAGGCAAGCGACGCGAATTGCAGCAATGCCACGGCAAACACCTGCCATCGCGCCTTGAACGCCATTCGACACCCTGTATCCATCTCACTCCGACACCGCTGTTCGATTCACCGCGCCCGCTCGCGCGGCGGTGCGGCGTTGCGCGTGCGTGGGCAGCCCCGCCACTGTTGAGCGAGCCGCCATCGCACCGGCCACTGCCGGTCACATTTGCTATTCGTATCCCATTTGGTTTCGCCGGAGGGCCCGGGCGATTTGCGTGCGCGCCATACTCAAGGACAACAATGTCATTTTTGTGACGGTGACGCCCATCGCGTCGAATTTAATCGGCGGACAGGTTGGAACCGCTTTGGCCGAACCGAGCGAGTGCGCCAAGCGAGGCAGCTGCGGGGCAATTTGGGGGTGCCAAGCGACTCGAGGCATCTTCGGCGTCAAGGTCGCGCCCGCGCGTCAGTGGGGATGCCGAAGCGGTAGCCGAAGCCGCGAACGGTTTGGACATAGGCTTCATAGCCGCAGAGGCTGAGGATCTTCCTCAGCCTCTGGACATTGACGTCGACCGTGCGTTCGTCGACGTTGGTGTCGCCGCCCCATACCTTCGTCAGCAGTTGGGTGCGATTGAACGTTTTCCCCGGGTTCGACATCAAAAACTGCAGAAGACGGTATTCGATGCCTTTCAAATCGATGAGATTGCCGCGGGCCGTTACCCGGTAGGTTGCGCGGTCCAGCAGCAATTCGCCGCACGCTAGAATGGACGGCTGGGAGTCGCGGCGACGAGCGCGCAGGACCGCGTAGACGCGTGCGACGGTTTCGCGCAGCGAGAAGGGTTTGGCGATGTAGTCGTCCGCACCAAAGTTCAGGGCGGCTACGGCCTCGTCCTCGGCGGCCGAGGAAGAAATGATGATCAGGCGGATGGACTGCGAATCGCGCGCCGCGCGGATTCCACTCATCAAATCGAGAACGGTGAACCCGGGTATGTTCCAGTCGATAATCAGCAGGTGAGGCGCGCGCTCGGCCACGGCGGCGATAGCCGCCACGCCATCGGTGACCACGCTAACGACGAAACCCGCGCCAGACAGCTTCTGACGCAATGGCTCGATTGCAGCGGTATCCCGATCGACGATCAGTATCTGTTTAGTGTTGTCGTTGGCAAGCATGAACTCCCGGCATTAGAGACACCCAGCTTTACAGTACGTTTACGTTTTTGTTACCGAGGCATGCAAAACTACCCGCATTGCGGCCCGCTTCCCGCGCCTTGGCGTGAAATGCACGGTGCGAATGCCGCCCGAATCGTACCGCGCCTTCGATGCGATGGGCTGCGAGGGCGCGCCGAAGCGAGGCCTGAATCCCGCTACGTTTTGCCGCGTGTCGGCACTCAGATCATCGGTAATTCGCGGCCTGGTTTGCCGCGTGGAAACGCGGCATCGAGTTGCGCCAGTTCGGCGTCGCTCAACCGCAGCGAGGCCGCGGCGGCATTTTCCGCGACATGCTCGACGCGGGCGGCTTTCGGGATCACGAACGCGTTCCCATGTCGCAGCAGGAAGGCCAGCGCCACTTGCCGCGCCGTTGCCTGATGTGCGGTGGCGATGGCGCCCAGTACCTTGCCTCGAGCGGTCCGGCCTTCGTAGATGTCCGGAGTCTGGCCGAACGGGGTGTACGCGACCACGGCCGTGCCGTGTGTCCGGCACCAGGGCAGCACGGCGTGTTCGATTGCTCGCTCATCGAGGTGGTACAGAACCTGATTGCATGCGGGGTGCCCCGGGCCCGCGAGCGCTGCTGTTTCATCGAGGTCGGCGACGTCGAAATTGCTGACTCCCCAAGAAAGTATCTTGCCATCCCGCATCAACGCATCGAATGCGGCGATGGTTTCCGCGAGCGGCACGCTGCCGCGCCAATGCAGCAAGTAGCAATCCAGCCTGTCCGTCTTGAGCCGTGCCAGGGACTTTTCACACGCGGCAATCGTGCCGCGCCGGGAGGCGTTGCTCGGCAGCACCTTCGAAACGAGGAACACTTCGTCGCGCCGCCCCTCGATCGCCGCGCCGACGAGGCCTTCGGCGGCGCCGGAGCCGTACATTTCCGCGGTATCGATGTGGGTCATTCCGAGATCGAGCCCGCGGCGCAGGGACCCTATCGCCGCGCCGTCTCCCTCCAAACGCCAAGTGCCTTGGCCCACGGTTGCGACTTCGCGGCCGGTAGAGCCGAAACGACGCGCAGTGACTGAGCCGCTACTGTGCCTCACGGGGGTACTCCTTGAATCCAAGCGGATGGACACCGAAGCCTAGAGTCGGCGCCGACGTCGAGCCCGAAATCGACGTCGAAGTCGAAGTCGACGCCGGGACCCGCGGTTGTCATCGTCGCCGCCCTGAATGATAATCATTCCTGTTACAAGCTGCCAATATCCTCATGGACCTCCGTTACCTGGTTCCCGGTGCCTTTTTAGCCTCGCTCGCGACCACGCCGGTGGTGGCAGCCGACTACTTGAGCCTCGATGCGGCACAACGGACCATCTATCCCGAGGCGGACGCCTTTCAAGATGTGGTGCTTCGCCAGTCTCCCGAACAGCTGCAGGCCATGCTCGTGCGCGCCGGTCCCCAGCCGCGGCACGGCACCATTCGCATTTGGAGGGCGACCCGAAACGGCGTTTTACTGGGCCATCTGTTCGTCGATGAGGTGATCGGCCGACAGAGTCTCATCACCTACGCGGTGGGAATCGATGCCGACGGAAGCATTCGCGATCTGGAGATCATGACGTACCGCGAAAGCCACGGCGGCGAAATCCGTAATCCCGCGTGGCGCGCCCAGTTCGCGCGCCGCAGCGAGCTCGATCAGCTGCGCTTTCGCACCGATATCAAAAATGTGTCCGGCGCCACGCTCTCGTCGGAACACGTGACGCAGGGTGTCCGTTGGCTCGTCGCCCTGTGGCAAGCCGCGCTGCGGTCCCCGGGTGGTACCTGAGGCTAGGCGCGATCATGGTGGGTCCTTTGCCAGGCGTCGCGACATACGCAGCGCGGCCTCGCGGCCCTGGTAGTAGCCCTGCACCACGCCTCGCGGCACGAAACCCAGACTCTCATAGAACGCGCGGGCCTGATCGTTGTGTGTCCGCAGCTCGAGATTGATCCGGAATATGCCGGCTTCGACGGCCGTCTGGGTCAGCCACTCCATGAGCTGGCGCCCCAGTCCTTGCCGTCGATAGCGCGGTGCCACCGCCAGCAAATTCAGGTGCGCCACCTCATCGCCAAAATGCATGATGGCGAAAGCCGCGATGCTTGGGGTGGCTATGCGCGGGGTGGTTATGTACGCCGGGGGCGTGCCCGGGGCTGCCGGCCGCCCCGTATCGCTGTGCGGCGTATCGCTCCGTGGGCAGTCATCGCACGCATCGCCCACGGCCGCTCGGCGCGCGACCACCACCGAGGAGTCGGCTCCCGAAATGAAATGCCGCACGCGATCCGGAGTCCATGACCAAGACAATCCCTGCTCGATCAGCACCCGCGACATCTCGGCGATTTCAGCGGCGTCGCCCGCATGCGCGAGGGCCAGGGTGGAAAGCTCAGACATGGCTCAACGGACCTCCGTTTTGACCGGCGGCGCGGGCCGCGCCGGCAGCCCGCCGGGCGCCGCCGGCAGCATCTGGAGTAGTTCCAGCACGCCGCGCTCCAGTTGCGGGTCGTGACCGTGCATCACCTGCACCGGATCCTGTTCCACGACGATATCAGGATCCACCCCGTGACCTTCGATGATCCAGTGGCCGGTCGCGTCGGCTGTCCCGAATTCGGGCACGAACACGGTTCCCCCATCGAGCAGCGGTCCGCGTTCCGTAATGCCGACCACCCCGCCCCAGGTGCGTTTGCCCACCAACGGGCCGATTTTCCACTGTCTGAAGGCGTTGGAGAAAATATCGCCGTCGGATGCGGTGTCCTCGTTGATGAGCGCCACTTTCGGACCGGCTTGCACGACGCGCGGATACGTGTCGGCAAAGTCGTGGTTGCGCGCGAATCCCGTCCCGCGCAACCCGAGCGCGAGCCGTTCGATGAGCATCTCCGAGATGTTGCCGCCGCCGTTGTCGCGCACATCCACCACCAGTCCTTCTTTGCGGACCTGTGGATACCACCACTTGATGAATTCACGAATGCCGGCTTCACCCATGTCGGGAATGTGAATGTAACCTAGGCGCCCGTGACTCAACGAGTCGACGCGCGCGCGATTGCCGGCCGCCCACTGTAGATAGAGGAGCGCGGTTTCGCTCGCGAGCGGCTGGTATCTGATGACGCGGGCAGACTTCCCATCCGGCGTGGCGGATACGCGCCATTCCACGGGCTGGTTGGCCGGCGCCTGCAGCAATTCATAGGGATCGGTGCCGGCCTTGAGTTCGCGCCCGTTGATCGCGAGCACGTAGTCGCCTTCATGCACGTCGATACCCACCTCGGTGAGGGGCGAGCGGTAGTGGTCTTCCTCGTTCTGGCCGGCGAAAATCTTGGCGATGCGGTATCGGCCCGAGGCGGCGTCGAGTTCGAATCGCGCGCCGGGCAGAGCCACGAAAGGCCGTTTCGGCTGGCCCAGATCGCCACCTTCGATATACGCATGCTGGACCACGAGTTCGGAAATCATCTCGGCGATCACATAATTCAGATCCGCCCGATGCGCGACATGATCGACCAGCGGCTCGTACTTACGCCGTAATTGCTGCCAATCGTAGCCATGCATGTTCGAGACGTAGAAAAAATCGCGGTAGCGGCGCCACACCTCGGCAAAGATTTCGTGCCACTCTTCGGCCGGGACGCGCGTGGTCAGAAGGCCCGCCAACGATACGGTCTTGGCGTCGTCGCTCTTTCCGCCGATTTCGTAGTATTTGATTTCCTTGGAGGAGTGCTGCGCAAGCACGTGCTTGCCGTCGGCGGTCATGGACCATTCGGTGACATCGTCGGCGACGGTCTTGGCCTCGCGGTCCTTGATGGAATAGGCCACCACGCTCGGCTTGATGGGCGCTTCGCGCCCGTAATAGAACGGACCGTTGTGCTGATAGATTAGATTCTCATCGCTGACGTGCAAATCACTCAGATCGTCGGCTTCCAAGGGCACGCGGATCGCGCGCTCGATGATTCCGTCGAAATCGATCTTGACAGGTACCCCGCTTTTTTCTTTCCAGCTTCCTTTATCGGCCTTTTTACCCTTGCCCTTGCCCTTGCCCTTGTCCTTGTCCTTGTCCTTGTCCTTGTCCTTATCCGCGTCGGCGTCTTTTTTTACATCGCCGGGCTCATCGTCGCGGACACCGAAAGGATTCTTGACACCCCGATGCAGCGCCACGGCGAAGATCCCGATTTGCCGATCGGTCGCGAAGTTGAATTCGACGGTACTGATCAACGGCTGGTACTGGCGGGCGCTCAAAAAATACAAGAGCTCGCCGTCGGGGGACCACGCGGGCGATTGCGCATTGAAGTTTTCAGGCGTCACGCGCTGCGATTTGCCGTCGGCCACCGACCAGACGTAGATGGCGGAAAATCCGTTGACGCCGTTCAACGAATAGCCTAGGTATTGCCCGTCCGGAGACCACCGGTAATCGAGAGCCGGCTCGGCCGGGTCTTTCGCCACCGTGACGCGATGTCCGGTCGCAACGTCGAGGACGTACAGCCGGCCGGTTTGATCGGCAAGCGCAATCCTTTTGTCGTCCGCCGACCAGCGGGGGGACGAATAGCGTGCCTGGGAGTTCGACGTCACGGGTTGAGCGGGAGTCCCGCCGTCCTGCGCCGCGATGTACAGTTCTTCTTCGCCGCTCCGATCCGAGATGTATGCCAAGCGTTTCCCATCGCTCGACCAAGCCACTTCGCGATCGTGGGCGTTCGAGGATTGGGTGAGATTGCGGCTCACGCCATGCTCCACCGGTATCGAGAACACGTCGCCGCGCGCGACGACCGCAACGCGCTCCCCGCCGGGACTGACCGCGAAGCCTTCGACATTGTCGGCCGCGTTCACGGCCTGGGGACGAGCGACGGTGGCATCCGCGGGCACCGAAATCGAAAGTGCCCGATCCGCGCCGTTGCGCGTGTCGTAGACATGCAATTCGCCGTCGAGTTCGTAGACGATCTGGCCGTCGTCGGCGCTCGGCCAGCGCACGTCCCAGTCCTTGTAATGAGTGATCTGCTGCGTCTGATGGGAGTCCACATCGTAGCGATACAGATTGAAGACGCCGCTACGGTCCGAATTGAAATAGATGGCATTGCTGATCCACATCGGATCGCGGTCCGTGCGCGGGTCGTTGGTTACTTGAACGAGCGCGGGGTGGAGCAGGTCGAAGATATACAGATCGTTTGCCCAACCGCCTTGATAACGCTTTTCACTGCGAAAATCCCGCCACAGGGGCGAGTACACGATCCGTTTCCCGTCCGGGGAAAAATGGCCCGCGCCCGAAACGGGCATCGGCAGCGCAGTCGCCGCCCCGCCCGTCGAGGGCACCGTGTACAACTTCGAATCGGTGAGCATATAGCCATCGCGCGCCGACCTGAACAGGATGCCCGCTCCATCGGGAGTCCAGCCGTACACTTGGTTGTCGAAGCCCCAGCGGTCCGCCAACGGACCCGGGGCGGGGTAGAACGTGAGCTGTTTCGGCGCGCCGCCGCCCGCGGGCATCACGTACACTTGTTCGTCCCCGCCATATTGTCCGGTGAAGGCGATCTGCTGTCCGTCGGGGGAGAACTTACCGAACAGTTCCAACCCGGGATGCGATGTGAGCCGGACTGCGGTTCCGCCGGAGTTGCTTACGGTCCACAGGTCGCCCGCGTAGCTGAACACGATGCGGTCGTGCCAGATATCCGGAAACCGCAGCAGCTTGGTGGCGGCCGCATGCGCGCAGGACAGCCAAACGCAAGCGGCCGCGGCAAGCATGGCGCCACCGCTGAGGCGAGCGCGCCTAAAGAGTGTTGGTGTAGAAATGAACGGCGTCCGTCAGCGGCTTCGATAGCGGTCCGTCGCGGACACGAGCTCGTGGATGTTTCCGGGTTCGAACGCCGAATGGCCCGCATCCGGCACCATGCGAAAATCGGCCTCGGGCCATACGCGATGCAGATCCCACGCGCTGGTGGCGGGGCACACGATGTCGTAGCGCCCTTGAACGATGGTCGTCGGGATGTTGCGGATACGGTCCACGTCGTCCAGCAATTGCGTCTCGCTGCGCAGGAAGCCGCGGTTCACGAAGTAATGGCATTCGATGCGCGCCACGGCCAGCGCGAACTGGTCTTCGCCCCATTTGCGGATGTTGTCCTGATTGCTGTACAGGAAGCTCGTCGATGCTTCCCAAATCGACCAAGCGCGCGCCGCCGCGAGCGCGGTCCGCTGATCGGTCCCGGTCAGACGCTGGTAGTAGGCATTCAAGTAGTCATCGCGTTCATCGACCGGGATGACATCGCGGTACGGCTCCCAGTAGTCGGGGAAAATTTCCGACGCGCCGTGCTGATAGAGCCAGCGGATTTCCGAGTAGCGCAGCAGAAAAATGCCGCGCAGAACGATTTCGCTGACCCGTTCGGGGTGGGCCTCCGAATACGCGAGGCCCAGCGTGCTCCCCCACGACCCGCCGAATACCAGCCAGCGCTCGATACCCAGATGTTTGCGGAGCCGTTCGATGTCGGCCACCAAGTGCCAGGTCGTGTTTTCGACCAAGCTGGCACTCGGGCGGCTGCGGCCGCAGCCGCGCTGGTCGAATATGATGATGCGATAATGGTGCGGATCGAAGAATTGCCGCGCCCGTTTGTCGGAACCCGCTCCCGGGCCGCCGTGCAAGAACAGCGCCGCTTTGCCGGCCGGATTACCGCATTCCTCGTAGTAAATCTCATGGACCTCGGATACCCGCAGGTAGCCTCGGGAGTAGGGTTCGATGGGCGGGTACAGTTCACGACGCTGGGCCGTAGGGGCCGTATTTCCCGCGCTGCGTGAGGAAATCGCCGAACGCGCGGCGGCCCTGGGCGTGCCGGACCGCTTCGTGCCGGCCGCCGCGGAGTTCGATGGCAGCGCCCGTTTGGACGTGGCCACCGAACGCCGGGGGATGGTGCGCTGCGGTTTTGTCACCGCGGTCTTTTTTTTCTTCATCGCCTATAACTCTCCTGTAGAACTCATGTGCGCTGCACCATGGGACCCAAGGGTCGGCCGCCGAGCAGGTGCAGGTGCAAGTGGTAGACCTCTTGGCCGCTGTCCGGGTTGCAATTGATGATGAGCCGATAGCCGCTCTTGGCGATGCCGTGCTGACGGGCGAGGTCACGCGCGACGATAACCATATGCCCGATCAGCGACTCATCAGCCTCCTCGATGTCATCAGTGGTCGGAATGACTTTGTTCGGCACGATCAGTATATGTACCGGTGCCGCGGGTCGAATGTCCAGAAAAGCAATTACGCGCGGATCCCGGTAAACGACGGTGGCCGGCAGCTCGCCGGCGATGATTTTTTCAAAAAGCGTAGGCATTTCATATGCCTCCGTAATTGGGGGATTGCAAGATTAGCAGGAAGTCGCTTGGCTGCCTTCCTCGGCCAACGGGAATAGTAATGGGAACGATTCTCATGTAGAATTGCACTATGGAACTGACACGCGGCAGCGTTGCGAGGTCTGCACGTGACGACCGTACGGTCGTCGCCGGCTTCACCGTCCCCGCTACCGTAAGCGCTGTTGATACGGCTACGGCTGCTGCCACCGCCACCGAAACCGGTGCCGATTCGGCGCCGGCTGCCGCCGCCGCTACCCCTACCGCTTCTGCTGCTGCGGCTACCGCGGCTGCCAGCCCTGCGCAGGCACCCGGGGCGGCGGTGAAACTGGCGGATCTCGCCACCGGCGCAGCGGCCCGGGTCGTGGCGGTACGGGCCGAGACCGGCTCGCCGCTCGATCTGGGGCGGCGGCTCGCGGAAATCGGGTTCCTGCCGGGTGAAAGGCTCAGGATCGTAGCGCGCGGTTTCATGGGGCGAGAGCCCATCGCCGTACGAATCGGAACCGGTACTTTTGCATTGCGCCTATTCGAAGCCGCGTGCGTCCTCGTATGCCCGGAGCAGTCACCGGTTCGCTGACGTCCATGGTGGATGTAACTGTCGTTCCGAGTCCCCTGGTCGCATTGGTTGGCAATCCCAATTGCGGCAAGACGGCACTGTTCAACGTCCTCACCGGCAGTCGCCAAAAGGTTGCCAATTACGCCGGCGTTACGGTGGAGCGCAAGGAAGGTTCGCTGGTCACACCCTCGGGACGGCGGGTGCGTATCCTCGATCTGCCGGGTTCCTATAGTCTCGACCCGCTGACCCCGGATGAACAAGTGACCGCCGATGTCCTCCTGGGGCGCAGCGCCGGAGAAGCCTCGCCGGATCTCGTGGTTTGCGTCACCGACGCGACCAACCTGCGCCAGAACTTGCGGCTCGTGTTGAGCCTGAGGCGGTTGGGGCTGCCCATGGTGGTCGCGCTCAACATGACGGATATCGCCCGCCGCAAGGGCATCATCATCGACGCCGATAAGCTGAGCCGGGAACTCGGCGTCCCCGTCGTCGAGACGGTCGGTGTCAAGGCGGCCGGCGCCGCCGCGCTCATCCCCATGCTCGACACGGTCGCGGTGCCCGCACGTCCGCGCCGGACGCCGCAATGGCAGACACCTCTCGCCGCCGACATCGTCCACGATCAGGACGAGGTGCGGCGCATTCTCGGCGTGGTGGGCGGGGATCGGCTGGACGGCGCCACCCTCAGTGATCGGGTCGATGCCCTGGTGCTGCATCCGGTGATGGGACCCTTGATTCTCGCAGTGGTCCTGTTCCTGGTGTTCCAAGCGGTGTTCACCTGGGCGCAGGTACCCATGGACGCGCTCAAGTCCGGCGTGAGCCTGTTCGGCGACTGGATCGGCCACGCCTTGCCCGCGAGTCTGTTGAAGGACTTGCTCATCAATGGGGTGTTGGCCGGCGTGGGCAGCGTGTTGGTATTCCTGCCGCAGATCATTATCCTGTTTTTCTTCATCCTGGTGCTCGAAGATTCGGGCTACCTGCCGCGCGCGGCGTTTCTGCTCGACCGCGTCATGGGCAGCGTGGGGCTGTCGGGCCGGGCGTTCATTCCATTGTTGTCGAGCTTTGCCTGTGCGATCCCGGGGATCATGGCGACGCGCACCATTCAGAATCCCCGCGATCGGCTCACTACCATCATGATCGCTCCCTTGATGACGTGCTCTGCGCGTTTGCCGGTATACGCGCTCATCATCGGCGCTTTCATTCCGCGGCGGACGGTGTGGGGCGGGCTGGAACTGCAGGGCTTGGTGCTGTTCGTGCTCTATGTCGCGGGAGTCGTCAGTGCCATGGGCGTCGCGTACGTGCTGAAACGCAGCGGCGCCGGCGCCCGTTACCAATCGTTGATGCTCGAACTTCCAACCTATCACTGGCCCAATCTGCGCAACTTGCGTATCGGCCTGTGGCAGCGTGTCGAAATATTCCTGAGCCGTGTCGGCACCATCATCCTGGCACTGATGGTGATTCTGTGGGCGTTGAGTTCGTTCCCGGCGCCGCCGCCGGGCGCGACCGGCCCGGCCATCCAGTACAGCGTCGCGGGCCACCTCGGCGCGTGGCTGGCGGTCCTGTTCGCGCCTATCGGCTTCGACTGGCGGATTTCGATTGCATTGGTGCCCGGGCTCGCGGCACGCGAGGTTGCGGTCGGAGCACTGGGAACGGTGTATGCATTGTCGGCGACCGGCAGCGACGTGAGCGGCGCGCTGGCGCCGTTGATCGCGCAGTCTTGGAGCCTGCCCACCGCGCTGTCCTTGCTCGCGTGGTACGTATTCGCGCCGCAATGTCTGTCGACGTTGGCGGCGGTGAGGCGCGAGACCAACTCCTGGCGTTATCCGCTCATCATGGCCGCCTATCTATTCGGATTGGCGTATGCCGGATCGTGGATCACCTACCGCGTCGCGCTGCTCGTGACGAGCTGAATCGGGGAGCCGCCGTATGCGCCTAGTCGATGATGTGTTGGTGGGTGTCGTGTTGCTCGCGAGCGTGATCTACGTGCTTTTCGCGCTGGGACCGCGGACGTTGCGGGGCCGTGCGATGGCGTCCGCGTCCGCACTGCTGCGGCGCCTGCCGCCCCACCTGCATCTGCGCGCTCTGGCGGCACGCTTGCAAAGCGCGGCGTCGATCAAGGCCAAGGGAGCATGCGGCGGCTGCGACAATTGCGGGGCGGGGCCACCCCCGCCTGCCCCTTCATCCGCGTCTGAATTTCGGGTGCCGCTGACGAAGGTAGGCCGACGCGCGGGCTGACTGAGCGCAGCAATCCGCTCGCGGCGTGGCATTCGAGTGCCCGCGAAAATCGCGCGAGGGCTGCGGCCGCGAGCGCCGGCCTATCCCGCATGGCTTGCAGTATAATCCGCGTTCCGCCGCGGATCTCTCATGGCTTGCGAGTCACTTGCATGGCAGTGCCGACATTATTGCTCGATCGTTTGCGCCTTCCGGTCATCGGCGCGCCCATGTTCATCGTGTCCACCCCGGCTCTGGTGACCGCGCAGTGCAAAGCCGGAATCGTCGGAGCGTTTCCCGCGCTCAATGCGCGGCCGGCCGCGCAGCTCGAGGACTGGCTGGCGCAGATCGGTGAAGAACTCGCGGCTTACGCGAGCGCCAATCCGCACGCCAAGGTTGCGCCGTTCGCGGTCAATCAGATCGTGCACCCGAGCAACGACCGGCTCGAGCATGACATCCGCAGTTGCGTCACATACCGCGTTCCCATCGTCATCACGAGCCTGAGCCCGCCCGGCGAATTGGTGAGCGCGGTTCACGGTTACGGCGGAATGGTGTTCCACGACGTCATCAATGTGCGTCACGCCGAGAAGGCCGCCGCGCAGGGGGTGGACGGCATCATCGCCGTGTGTGCCGGCGCGGGCGGACATGCGGGTCTGCTCAGCCCGTTCGCCTTGGTGAAACAGATCCGGCAAGTCTACGCCGGCACCGTCATCTTGGCGGGCGCCATGAGTAGCGGTGCCGACGTGCTCGCGGCACAGGCGCTGGGCGCCGACCTCGCCTATTTGGGGACGCGGTTCATCGCCACCACCGAGGCCAATGCGAGCGCGGCGTACAAGCAGATGCTGGTCGACAGCCGCGCCGAAGACATCGTCTATACATCATTGTTCAGCGGCGTTCACGGCAATTATTTGCGCGGCAGCGTAGCGAATACCGGGATGGACCCTGACAGGCTGCCCGAAACCGAGAACACCAAAATGAGTTTCGGGTCCGGCGACAGCGGAGCACTCAAAGCGTGGAAGGAAATATGGAGTGCGGGCCAGAGCGTCAGCGGCATCCATGAAGTCGAGACGGTGGCGGCCGTGGTGGAGCGGATGGCGGGCGAATACCACGCGGCGCGGGCACGTATCCATTGCGCCTGAACTGCGACCAATTGAAGCAAGCGCTCGGACGGAATGTCGCCGGCCTGTATCTGGTATCGGGCGACGAACCGCTGCTGGTGGGCGAAGCCGCCGATGCCATACGGGCGGCGGCCCGCGCGGCGGGCTACGCCGAGCGCAACGTATTTTTCATCGACCGAACATTTGCTTGGGACGACCTCAAGCAGGCCACGCAGTCGCTCTCCTTGTTCGCCGAGCGCCGGCTGTTCGAACTGCGCATGCCGAGCGGCAAGCCCGACAAAGGCGCGGCGGTGCTGCTCGATATCGCGACGCGTCCGCCCCCCGATACGGTGTGCCTGGCCATCACCGGCAAGCTCGACAAGAAAGCGAGCGATGCACCGTGGGTGCGCGCTTTCGAAAAGCACGGTGTGTGGGTGCCGATCTGGCCCGTCGATGTCGCCGCGCTGCCTGGATGGTTGCGCGCACGCGCGGACGCGCTGCGCGTGCAGATGACGCCCGAGGCGGCTCAGTTGATCGTCGAGCGGGTCGAGGGCAATCTTCTCGCCGCCAAGCAGGAACTGGAGAAATTGGCGCTGCTCGCCCAGGGTGAGCGCATCGGCGTGGAGCTGGTCCTGCGCTCGGTGGGCGACAGCGCCCGCTACGACGTGTTTCAGCTCGGCGAGGCCGCCGCCGCCGGGGATGCGGAACGCGCTTTGCGGATACTGCTCGGCCTGAAGAGCGAGGGCGTGGAGCCGCCGCTGATCCTGTGGGCCTTGATTCGCGAACTGCGTGGCCTATGGCAGGCTCGGGAGCGCACGCGCCTGCGCTCGAACGATCGCGGCGGCGGCTGGAATCAGGCCGCGGCCCCGTCGGCCCGCGCGCTGGCCCGAATCGGCACGATGCCCCTGGCCCGGCTGCTGCGCCAGGCTCATCGAGCCGACCGGGTCATCAAGGGGCTGGCGGGCGGCGATGCGTGGACGGCGGTTACCGGGCTGGTCGGGGCAATGGCGGGCGCTTTGCAAGCCGGTGCGGATTCAGGCAGGGTAGCCGTATGAACCCGATGGGCATTTTTGGCGGCACGTTCGACCCGATTCATTACGCGCACCTGCGGACGGCCTTCGAATTGCAGCAGGCTCTGCGTCTGAAGGAAATACGCTTTCTTCCCGCGGGCAATCCGCCCCACCGGGACCAGCCTTTTGCCGATGCGCAGTTGCGGCTGAAGATGGTGGAACTCGCCACGGCCGGGCAGCCGGGCTTCGTGGTCGATGACCGCGAGGTGCGCAAGGAAGGGCCGTCGTATTCGGTGGAGACCCTCGGCGAATTGCGCCACGAATATCCGGACCGCAGTCTGTGTCTCATCGTGGGCATGGACGCATTCCTCAGCCTGCCGAAGTGGCATCAGTGGCGGGACCTGTTGCAGCTGGCCCATCTGGTGGTTGCACATCGGCCGGGCTGGCGCGCTCCCGGCATGGGCCCGCTCGGCGAACTCTTGGTCGACCGCGGTACCGGCCGCATCGGCGATCTGCATGAGCAGCGCGCGGGGTGCATTTACATCCATGCCGTGACGCAACTGGAGATTTCCTCGACCGAAGTTCGTCAGCTCATCGCCATGGGGAGAGATCCGCGCTTCCTCATGCCGGATCCGGTGCGTAAACTCATCCTCGAAGCCAACTGTTACTCCAAAACACGGAATACTTAGTGCCAGCCAAAAAAACTGCAAAGACGGTAAAGACGGTAAAGACAGTCGAGAAATCGGGGGACGGTGCGCCGCGAGTCGCGAAGGCAACCCGCGGCAGCCAATCCAAAGCCACCGGCAAGGCAAAGCGCCACCCTCCCACCGCCGCCCCGGGCCCCTCCCTCCAGGCCGTCGTAATCGACGCGCTGGATGACATGAAGGCGTTGGAGATCAAGGTGTTGGACGTGCGCGGTCTCACCGACGTGGCCGATACGATGGTGATCGCAAGCGGCACGTCGGATCGGCACGTGCGTTCGGTGGCTCAGAAACTGGTGGAAAAGACCAAGGCGGCCGGCTTCCGGCCCCACGGCGTCGAAGGTCAGCAGGACAGTGACTGGGTGCTCATCGATTTGAACGAAGTGATCGTGCATGTCATGTTGCCGCGCGTGCGCGAGTTCTACGGCTTGGAGAAGCTCTGGGACATGACCGCAACGAAACGCGCCGCGCGCGCCTAAAGATTCGGCTGCGCACGGGCGTGAGCGCCCGAATCGATGTCCTGGATTAGAACTTCGCGCCGAATCGCGGCAAAGGTTGCGAGGCAAGGCGCGACGAGGAGGCGCCGATGAAATGCCGCTTGATCGCCGCCGGGACGCGGTTACCCCAGTGGGTCGATGAAGGCTTTCGGGACTACCAGAAGCGGCTGCGTACGCCGCTGCTGCTCGAGCTCATCGAAATACCGACGGCGAAGCGCCGCGCGGGCGAAGCTCCGCAGCGCGCCATCGCTCGCGAAGGCGAAAGCATGCTCGCTGCGCTGGGACGAGAGGATTATGTCGTGGCCCTCGAAGTCCAGGCGAAATCGATGACGACGGAGCAGTTGAGCGCCTGGCTCGCCGAGCGACTGCGGGACGCAAGACCGCTAGCCCTGCTGATCGGCGGACCCGACGGCTTGTCGGACGGATGCCGGGCGCGGGCGAACCAGAGCTGGTCGTTGTCGCCCTTGACCCTGCCGCATGCCTTGGTGCGGATCGTGCTCGCCGAACAGATCTATCGGGCCATGAGCCTGCTCGCGGGACATCCGTATCATCGCGCTTGAGGCGACTTTCGGTATCCTGGCGGCATGTCCTCGGATTTCACCTATTTGGCCTCGGCTTCGCCGCGGCGCCAGGAACTGCTGACCCAGATCGGGGTGCTGTTCGAGCTGCTCCGCGTCTCCGTGGACGAGGCCATCGAGCCGGGAGAAATGCCCGAGACCTACGTCGTCCGTCTCGCGCGTGCCAAGGCCGCGTGCGGCTGGGTAGCGAGCAGGGGGCTGCGGCCGCCCGCGGCAGGGGCCGGTGCGCCGGTCTTAGCCGCGGATACCGCGGTCGTTCTGGAGGGCCGGATTCTGGTGAAACCCGCCGACCGCGAGGACGGCGAACGGATGTTGAGTGAGCTGTCGGGACGTACCCACCAGGTGTTGACCGCCGTGACCGTGGCGACCGCCGGCGGGCTGCAATCGCGTCTCAGCCGCAGCGAAGTCACCTTTCGAGCCATCACCCCGGCCGAGGTTCACGCCTACTGGGATACCGGGGAGCCTTCCGACAAAGCCGGTGGGTATGCCATCCAGGGCCGCGCGGCCATTTTCATCGCGAATCTGCGCGGCAGCTATTCGGGCGTCATGGGGCTGCCGCTCTACGAGACCGCGGAACTGCTCGAGATAGCCGGCGTACCGCGATGGCGGTAGAGATCCTCATCAATGCGAGCCTGCACGAAGCGCGTGCCGCCGTGGTGGAGAACGGCGTCCTCCAGGAAGTGTTCCTGGAGCGCGCCAGCCGCCGCGGACTCATCAGCAATATCTACAAGGGCCGGGTGTCGCGGGTGCTGCCGGGCATGCAGGCCGCCTTCATCGAGATCGGCCTGGAGCGCACCGCATTCTTGCACGCATCGGATATTTTCGACCCCCGCCATGCGCAAACCGGCATCGAGCCTCCGCGCGCGGACAACATCCGCGCCCTGGTGTCCGAAGGCAACGAGATTCTCGTGCAAGTGGTGAAGGATCCGCTCGGTACCAAGGGGGCGCGGCTCACCACGTACATCACCTTGCCGTCGCGCTATCTGGTCTACATGCCGCAGAGCCGCGGCGTGGGCGTGTCCGCCCGCATCGAGAACGAGGCAGAGCGGGAGCGGCTGCGAGCCGCGGTCCTGGCCGGGGTGGAAGCGTCCGAGAACGCGGGATATATCGTTCGTACGGCGGCGGAGGACGCGCCGTCCGCGGCGCTGCTCGCCGACATGCAATACCTGCGCAAGCTGTGGGAGTTCGTGCGGCAGAAAGGCTTGCGGACCGAACCCGGCAATCTGGTGCATGCCGACCTGCCGCTACACCTTCGCATATTGCGGGATCTGATGCGGCCCGATGTCGACCGCGTATTGATCGACCAGGCGAGCGCGCACCGCGAGATGCGGCAATTCGCGGCGACGTTCATGCCGGAGGCGATGTCGCGATTGGAACTGTACGGCGAAGCACGCCCGCTGTTCGAACTGCACCACGTGGAGGAGGAGATCCAAAAGGCCCTGGATCGCAAGGTATCGCTCAAATCGGGGGGCTATCTCATGATCGACCAGACCGAGGCGATGACCACCATCGACGTCAATACGGGTGCGTTCGTCGGCCATCGGAATCTGGAAGAGACCATTTTTCGCACCAATCTCGAGGCGGCCGTGACCATCGCGCGGCAGCTGCGCCTGCGCAATCTCGGCGGCATCATCATCATCGATTTCATCGACATGGAAGAGCATGAGCATCGCCGCCAGGTCATTCAGGCCTTGGAGAGGGCGTTGAGCGATGACCATGTCAAGACCAATATCTCGTCGGTGTCGCCGCTCGGACTGGTCGAGATGACGCGCAAGCGGACGCGCGAGAGTCTGGAACATCTGCTGTGTCAGGCGTGTCCAACCTGCGAGGGCCGGGGCTTCGTGAAGACGGCCGAGACGGTTTGCTACGAGGTGTTTCGTGAGATTCTCCGCCAGTCACGCCAGTTCGAGTGCCAGCAGTTGATGGTCTTGGCGCACCAAGACGTGATCGAGCGCCTGCTCGATGAGGAATCCTCGGCTCTCGGTGAATTGGAGCTCGCGACCGGCAAGCCCATTCGCCTGCAAACCGAAGCGCTCTACACGGTTGACCAGTACGACGTAGTCCTGATGTAAATGGTATTGCGCAAGGTCGGCAAATTTCTGCTCTATGGCTGCCTCGGGCTTCTGGGATTGATGCTGCTGTCGATGCTGGCGCTCAAGCTCGCGCTCGACCGCGCGCCGCGCTACCAGGCCGAAATCAAGAGCTGGATCCATGGCCAGATCGGCTATCACGTCGCGTTTGCACACGTATCGCCGGTGTTTCGCTGGTATGGACCCGAGCTGTACTTCGAGCGGCTCGAATTGCGGTCCAAGGATGATCGGCGGGTGCTCGCGCGCGCCGCCGCCGGGCGGGTGGGCGCGGACCTTTGGCAGCTGCTGCGCAGCGGCAAGTTGCTCGCCGGAAGGATAGAACTCGATTCTCCCGACATTTCCATTACCCGCATGGGGGAGGACGAGTTTGCCCTGGCTTCGGAAATCGCGCTGGCGGGTGGAAGTTCGACGCTGCCGGCGTTGCGACTCGCTGAGCTGCCGGCGGGAACCCTGACCATCCGTCGCGGCCTCGTCACCATTCACGGCTGGAACCGCGCATTGCCGCGCCTGGAACTGCGCGATGTGGCGGTGACCGTGAGCCGAGGGAGGGGAATCGCCACGTTGGCGTTGGCGGCGCGCTTACCGCCGATGCTGGGAGGGAGCATCGCCGTGAACGGCACGGCGCGCGGGTTCGATTCGTTGCAGACGCTGAACTGGGCTGCTTTCACACGTGCGCAAAATCTATCTCTAGCCGGTTGGCGGCAGCTCTTGCCGCAGTATCTGAGTCGGTTGGGTGCGGGTACCGGCGGATTCGAGGCGGCAATCCGCGGCGTTGGTTCGGATTTGAGCCGCGCCGATGTCGATTTCCGCGCCGCGGGGGTCACCGCGCAACTCACGCAGGAACCGAGCGTCAAGTTCGACCAGATCGGCGGCGCGCTGAGCCTCACCCATTCCGGGGATCGCTGGACGCTGCTGGGCCGGCGCGTCCATGCGCTGCGCGCGGGGCGGCGCGATCCGGACTCGGCGTTCGATGTGAGCTGGCGCGGCTCCGACACGGGATTGCTCGAGGTGCGCGCCGGCGCAAGCTACCTGCGCGCCGAAACGCTGTTGCCGCTCGCCGGGCTGCTGCCGCAAAAAGAGTTGCGCGAGCGGTTGCAGGAATTGGCTTTCACCGGAGAGTGGAACGAGGCTCGCCTGAATCTGCTGCGCGACACGGCCGATGCTCCCTGGCGGCTCGACATACGAGCGCGCTTTCGCGGCGTCGGGTTCGCCGCCGTGGGCCGAGCGCCGGGTTTGCGCGGTTTGAGCGGGACCATCGCCGGCACCGATGCCGGCGGCCGTATCGATGTCGATGCGCACGGCGCGGTCTTCACATGGCCCGCGGAGCTCGAGCAGCCGATCGATCTGGAGATGCTCAAAACCACGCTGTACTGGAAGCGTACGCCGGAGGAGCTGCTGGTCGCCACGCCCTCGCTCGAGCTGAAGAACCATGATGCGGCGCTGAGTGGGCGAGTCGCTTGGCGCCGTCCCGCCGACGGCACTTCGCCGCTGTTGACGATGGTCACGTCGGTGGATAACGGCAACGCGGCGCAGCTGCACCGGTATCTGCCGCGCACGCTCCTCGCGCCGTCCGCGCTGGCCTGGTTGAACAGGGCGTTCGTGGCGGGGCGCTTGTCGCACGCCGATGTGCTGATCCAAGGCCCTCTGCGGCATTTCCCATTCCGCGACGGGACGGGCCTATTTCTGGCGCGCGCCCATATGGAGGGGATGACGCTCGACTACCGGGAGGACTGGCCGCGTGCGGAACACCTGGCGGTCTTGGCGCAATTCCGCAACGAAGGGCTGACCGTGCAGTTGCTGAGCGGCAGCGTGGGAAACCTCGCCGTGGACAGGGGCGATGCACGCTTCGTCGACTTCAAGACGGCGCAGTTGCGAATCCATGCCGCCGGAAGCGGGGATGCCGCGGATGTTCTGGGCTATCTGCGGGCGACGCCCCTGGATGCGATGGCCGAGCATGCGTTCTCTGGCGTCGAGGCCAAGGGACCGATGCAATGCGACGTGGATCTGTCGCTGCCCTTCAAGCAATTCGATCAACGCCGGATACTCGTGCATGCGCACCTGCGCGGGGTATCGCTCAAACGAGCCGGCGGCGACGTGGCGGCCACCGAGTTGCTGGGGGAAGTCGATGTCGACGGGGCGCAGGTAGCACGAGCCGACGTGCGCGGCAAGCTTCTGGGCGGCGCTTTTCAGCTGCAGGCTCGCGCGCCGCGTATGCGGCCGGTGACGCGTACCACGCTGGTATTCAATGGCACGTTCGGCGGCGATGCGCTACGTGCCGCGCTGTCGTTGCCGCCGAGCATGCCGATCGGCGGCACCAGCGATTGGCACGCTGTCCTTAAGGTGGCGCCCGAGCCGGCTCGCGAACGTTCGCTGCGCATCACCAGCAGCCTGGTCGGCGTGGAACTCGGTCTGCCCGACCCGCTGGCCAAGCCTGCCCTCCGTCCGCTGCCGTCCGCCGTCGAGATTCAATGGCCGGCGAGCGGCGGGCCGCACTTGCGCGTGACCTTGGGGCCCGCCTTACGCGGTCAGTTCCTCGTGAGCACCGGCACGGAGGGGCCTGCTCTGGAGCGCGGTGCCGTGGCTTTCGGGGCCTCACCCTCGCCCGATCCGCCGCCTTTCAGCGATACTCAAGCACTCGAGGTGGGCGGCACCATCGAGCGCCTGGATCTGGGCGGTTGGCTGAAGCTGTACGCGCCCGTCCGGGGTCCGAAGCGGGTGTCGAATTTCTTGCGCAACGCCAAGGTCGCCGTGTCTCGAATCGACTATTTCGGCCTGTCGTTCCACGAGGTGTCGCTCGATCTGGCCTCATCCGAGGCGGGCTGGAGCGTCGGTTTGAACGGTCCCAATGTGGTGGGCCGCATCGCCGTCCCGGGCGCGGAATCCACCGAGCCGTGGAAACTGGAATTCGAGCGCCTTCGGTTCGACAGCGACTCGAGCCCTACCGATACCGATCAGCAGGCCGGGCCCGGCCCGACAGTCGGGGCGGACTTCGGCGGCGCGGATCCGCGCCGTGTTCCCGCCATCGATTTTCACGCTGCCGAGACCATCTGGGACGAGCGGGTGCTCGGCGACGTGCAAGCCCGCTTGAGGAAGCTGGATGATGGGGTGGGCCTCGAACGCATGGCGGTCCGCGCCGCCAACTTCACGGCGGAGGCAAAAGGCGAGTGGCGCGGTAAGGATGCGGGTGGCGGCCGCATCGAAGGCACGCTGACCAGCAACGATGTGGGGGCGACCCTGCGGCAGTTGGGATACGCCGCGGTGATCGAGGCCAAAACCGGCAAGGTCGATGTCGCCTTGAGCTGGACAGGCTCCCCCACCGTGGCCGCGCTGGGGTCCGCCGCGGGCCACGTCGAGGTGGCGCTCGATCGGGGGCAGATCACCGGAATCGATCCGGGCGCCGGGCGCGTGGTGGGCTTGGCCAGCGTGGCCGCCCTGCCGCGGCGGCTGGGGCTGGATTTCAGCGATTTGACCGACAAAGGTCTCGCGTTCGATACCGTTCGCGGCGGTTTCGATCTGCGTGACGGTAACGCCTACACCGACGACGTGCTGCTCAAGGGCCCGGCGGCGGAGATCGGCCTCATCGGCCGCGTCGGCTTGAAAAGCAAGGATTACGACCAAACGGCTGTGGTAACCGGTAACGTGGGCAGCTCTCTGCCGTTGGCGGCGTTTGCGGCCGGCCCGGTGATCGGTGGGGCGGTGCTGATATTCACCCAGGTGTTCAAACAGCCGCTGAAGGGGCTGGCGCGGGGGTATTATCGAATCACCGGAAATTGGGAGAATCCCTTGATTGAACGCATCAAGAGCACAGACGCCGCGGCGACCGCGGAGGTATCGAAGTAAATGGGAAAAGTAGCCGCCATACAGATGACTTCAGGTCATGTCGTGCAAGACAATTTGGGCGCTGCGCGCGCGCTGCTGCGCGAGGCGAAGGATCTGGGCGCCGATATCGCTTGCCTGCCCGAGAATTTTTCGTTTATCGGCCTCAAAGATGTCGATAAGCTCAGCGTCGCGGAAACCGACGGTGGGGGACCTGTCCAGGAGTTCCTGCGCGATACGGCGCGGGACCTGAAGCTGTGGATTCTGGGCGGAACGACGGTCATGAAAGGCGACTCGGCCGCTCGGGTCGCGAACGCGTCGCTGCTCATCGATTCCGACGGCAAGCGGGTGGCGCGTTACGACAAGATCCATTTGTTCGACGTCACCATCCCCGGCCGCGATGAGCAATATCTGGAGTCGCGGCACGTGACCCCGGGGCGCGAGCCGGTCATCGCCGATACGCCGGTGGGCAGACTGGGGCTCTCGGTGTGTTACGACATGCGCTTTCCCGAGTTGTATCGCGAGCTGGTGTCGCGCGGCGCCGAATGGCTGGCGATGCCGGCCGCCTTTACGGTGCCGACGGGCCGTGCCCACTGGGAGACGTTGCTGCGTGCACGTGCCATCGAAAATCTTTGTTACGTGGTCGCTCCCGCGCAGGCCGGTACGCACACCAGCGGCCGCGAGACCTATGGCGATACCTTGATCGTCGATTATTGGGGCCAGGTGCTGTCGCGCCTGGCGAAGGGAAGCGGAGTGATAACGGCGGATATCGATCTCGCGAAGCAAAGCGAAACGCGAGCGCGCTTTCCCGCGCTCGACAACCGGCGGCTGGTCGCCGCGGTGTCCGCATGAGCGCCGCTCCGATGTTCGATGTCGCCGAACGGATGATTCTGGCACCGTCCGGGCTGGATGAGGGGCGGCTCATGACCGTGCTCGGCACGGTCATGAGCCGC
>JALYHP010000103.1 GCA_030799355.1 Pseudomonadota bacterium | reverse complement strand
CCGTAACCCGGCGGTGTGCCGCGTCGGTGCGGCCGTTCGCGGCCTCGCCCTGGCCGCCGCGGTCCTGGGACTTGCGGCCTGTGCCCACCAGAGGCCGGACCGCCCGTCCGCCGCCCCGGTGCGCGAGCGCGTAATCGCGCCGATGACCCCGGCGGCGCCGGATACCTCGGCGAGCACCACCACCCCCGCGGCCACGAGCCCCCCCACCCTCACCATGCCGCGGGAGTGGCAGCACCACAATGGCGAGGACTACGATGACTTGTTCGACCGGATGCGCTCGGGCTTTGCGTTCGATGAGGTGCAGGAGCCGGCCATCGAGCAGCAGCTCGCCTGGTTCCAGCACAATCCGGACTACCTGGAGCGGGTGTTTCAGCGCGCCCAGCGCTACCTCTATCACGTCATCACCGAGGTGGAAGCGCGCGGCATGCCCACGGAATTCGCGCTGTTGCCGGTGGTGGAGAGCGCCTATGAGCCGTTCGCCTACTCGGCGAGCCGTGCCGCCGGCCTGTGGCAATTCATTCCCGGCACCGGCGTGCGCTTCGGCCTGAAACAAACCTGGTGGTACGACGGCCGCCGCGACGTCATCGAGTCGACCCGCGCGGCGCTCGACTACTTGCAAGCCCTGCACGATGAGTTCAACGGCGATTGGCTGCTCGCCATCGCCGCCTACAACGTCGGCGAGAACTGGGTGGAACGCGCCATCGCCAACAATCGCGCGGCGGGCAAACCCACCGACTTCTGGCACCTGAATCTGCCCGCCGAGACCCGCGCCTATGTGCCGAAGCTCTTGGCCATGAAGCGCCTCATGGCCGAGCCCGAGCGCTATGGCTTGGAATTCGCGCCCATCCCGAACGAGCCTTATTTTGCGGTCTTGGACACCAATTCGCAGATCGATTTGAAAATCGCCGCGCAGTTGGCCGGCACCAGTTACGACGAGCTGATCGCTCTGAATCCGGGCTACAACCGGTGGGCCACGGATCCTGACGGGCCGCAGCGCATGCTGGTGCCCATCGACAACGCCGATGCCTACGAGAGCGCACTGAAGAGCCTCGCGCCCGAGGAGCGGGTACGCTATATCACCCACGAGGTCGCGAAGCGCGAAACGCTGCCGATGATCGCGAAACGCTACGGCACGTCGGTGGCGGTGCTGGAGAAGGTCAATGTCCTGAACGCCGGCCGCGTTACCGCGGGCCAGACGCTCAAGATCCCGGAGATTCGCACCCCGCTGCCGGACAAGGTGCTGCTGGCGGCGGCGCGTGTCGACCGGCCCGAGACCGATACTGCGGGCCGCAAGCAGCGCCAGATCGTCTACCGAGTGCGCGCCGGCGAAACCCTGGCGAGCATTGCGCGGCGCAACAATATGCCCGTGAGTACGCTTGCGCGGCTGAATAACATCGGCACCACCGATCCGCTGGTAAAGGGACAGCGGCTGGTGGTCAAGGCCAGCGCGCGGCGGTATCGCGGCGAGGGCGTCCACAGCGGCCGCCGCATGCTCTATACCGTGCGCCGCGGCGACACGATTTTCAGTATCGCCCGTCAGTTTCAGATCTCCGAGGCGCAGTTAAAAACCTGGAACGGCATCAACCAGCGCCACCAGATTCGCGCGGGCCAGCGCCTGGTCATGTACGTCGAGCCTGGTCGGCAGCAAGGCTAGGCGCGGGCGGGCTGATGCCGTGCGGTCAGGCGCTGCGGACGCGGGCAAGCGCCAGGGGCCCCGCTACCGCTACAATCACGCCCGGCCAACAATCAGGGGACTACCAAATGGGGTTTTTGCAGGGCAAGCGGGCGCTGATCGTCGGACTTGCCACCGATCGTTCCATCGCCTGGGGTATCGCCCAGGCCATGCACCGCGAAGGGGCGGAACTGGCCTTCTCGCACATCGAACGCATGGCCGACCGCGTGGTGCCGCTGGCGAAACAGCTGGGCTCGGACATCACCTTCCAAATGGATGTCGCCGCCGACGCGGACATCGCGGGCGGCTTCGCGCATTTGAAAACCCGCTGGGACACGTTCGATATCCTGGTGCACGCCGTGGCCTTCGCGCCGCGCGAGGCGCTCACCGGGAGCTATATCGAGGCCACCACGCGCGACAGCTTTCGCGTGGCGCATGACATTTCCAGCTATAGCCTGACCGCGCTCGCGCGCGAATCCCTGCCCTTCATGGAGGGCCGCGCCGGCGCCATCGTGACGCTGAGCTATCTGGGGGCCGTGCGCTCGGTGCCCGGGTACAACGTCATGGGACTCGCGAAGGCCAGCCTGGAGGCCAACGTGCGCTTTCTCGCGGCGGATCTTGGGCCGCTCGGCGTTCGGGTCAACGGCATCTCCGCCGGGCCCATCAAGACGCTGTCCGCCGCCGGCATTCCCGGGCTGCGCAAGATGCTGGCGCATGTCGCGGCGGCCTCGCCCATCAAGCGCAACGTCACCATCGAGGATGTCGGCAATACCGCCGCCTTCCTATGCTCCGACCTCGCCGCCGGCATCACCGGGGAGGTCACCTACGTCGATGGCGGCTTCAACTCCGTGGGCATGAGTTTTCCGGGGGACATGGAGGGGGGCTGAGGCGTCAACCAATCGTTCGTTCGCGCGTTGGAATCATAGCGGCGCCGATGTCGGACTTTGCGGCAGGCATGCGAGCGGCGTTTCGCGGTGAAGGCGAACTCCGCTGCGCAGACGGGAGCTGGCGAGGGGGAAACTTTTGAGGCTAATGTCGGCCTAATCGGCCGCGAGACGAATGCGCGCGCAAGCGCAGGGGTTTCAGAAAAGCAGCGCGGTGGTTCAACGAGGGGTGTTTGCCATGTTAAACAGATCGTACTTTCCGGTATTGATGATGGGCGCGGCGCTGACGCTCGGAGCCTGCTCCACCCTTCCGGTCAGCACCGACATCAACCCCAACATGTCCGTTGCGAACTGCCATAGCTACGCGTTCGCCGACGAGCATATGGCGAATCGCGATCAACGCTCCGCATTCGGCAATCCCCTGAACGCCGAACGGCTCCGCCAGGCCATCGAGGCCAATATGACGGCCAGGGGATTCCAGAAGGCGGCCGACCGTCAATCCGCCGAATGCGTCGTGGGCTATGCCATGGGCACGCGCCAGGTGTTCGATGACTACTACGGCAACTTCGGTATCGGTTGGGGTTGGGGCGGCGGTTGGGGCCGTCCGGGCTGGGGGGGCGGCTGGGGCGGTGGCGGGTTTGGCTACGGCGGTCCCTACGTGCGCGACGAGACCCGCATCGCCGTCGACCTGTTCGATGCCAAGTCGCGGATTCCCATCTGGCATGCCAACGTCAGCCAGAGCGTCGGGGATCTGACCGGGCCGCATGCCGTCGAGCGGATCAACGCCGCGGTGAATGCCATATTCGCCAAGTTACCCGGCGCTACCGTGCCGGTCGGGGCGCGATCAGCGACCTGACGTCGGGGCGCTCGGCTGAGCGCGTGATCGAACTGCACGGTCGGCTTCGTCATGCTGCCGCCCGAAGTCGGGTGACCCACGTCGACCGCCAGGTTAGCCGGCTGCCGTGCCGCCTCGGGCGGCACCGAGCCAGGGTGCGCCGAGTCAGGACTCAGTGCCGGCCGGCCGCGCCAGCCGCTTCACGAAGGCGTAGTACAGGGCCGCCAGCACGGCGGCCACGGCCAGCACCAGCAGGGAAAATCGGCGCAGCGACCCCTGCAGGAGGTCTGGGTGCTCGCCCACCGTCGTACCCAGCCAGGCCAGCACCGACGTCCATACCAGCGAGCCCACCAGCGTGGCGGCGCTGTACCAGCGAAAGTCCATGCGCAAGATACCCGCGGGGAGGCCGATGAGGTGCCGGATCACCGGCAGCAGCCGCGAGAACAACACCCCGGCCCAGCCATAATGGGCGGACCAAGCCTCCGCCATTTCGATTTTCGCGGCAGCGACCCCGACGTAGGGTCCGAGCCGCAGTACCAACGGCCGTCCCAGCCCGCGCGCGCCCCAATACATTACGGCGGCGCCGAGCCATGACCCCACGGTGCCCGCGATGACCACGCCGACGACGGACAGTTGGCCCTGGGTATGGGCAATATACGCGGCGGGCGGGATGATGACTTCGCTCGGAATCGGCACGACGGTGCTCTCGAGCGCCATCAATCCCGCGATGAGCCAATAGCCGCCCTTGGCCAATACCGCCAGATACCAGTCCGAGAACTGGTGCAGCAGGTCGGCCAATTAATCCAGCGCCTGCGGATTGACGGTGACCTTGGCGTCGGCGCGTGCCGCCAGGGCGTAGCCCTGCGCTTCGCTCGACGCTGCCTGCTGGGCCAATTGGCGCCGCAGCTGCGCATCCTGTCCCTGGGTCGCGGCGGCCGGATCTTCGCGCACGGCGGTCAATGCCAGCACCGCGGCGCTCTCGGCGAGCTCCAGCTTCTGGTACTGGGGTTTGCCGGCCGGCTTGGGCGCATCGAACGCTGCGCGGCGGATATCCAGCGGTATGGTCTGATCGCTGCGCGCCACGAATTTCGCGGGCTGCGGCGCGCTGCCCAGGCTCTTGGCCACCGCATCCCAGGATTCGCCGGCATCGAGGCGCTTCACCGCATCGGCCGCCGCCGCCGCGGCGAGTTCGGCACCGCGCTGTTTCTTCCACGCGGCCACCACATCGGTACGCACCGCCTCGAGCGGCTTCTGCTGCGGCAACTTATGATCGGTGGCCCGCACCACGACGCCGCGCCCCTTTTCCACTTCCACCAAGGGGCTCAGGCGTCCGTCCAGCACGTCCGGGCTGAACGCCGCCGCGAGAATGGGGGCGGCCTTGCCCAGCGCGCCGCCGCCGTCGGTACGGCTGAAATTGGGGATTTCCTGGACGGTGAGTCCCGCTTTGCGGGCCACTTCATCGATGTCGGTGGTGTTCTGCAGAGCGGCATCCGCCAATTGATCCTGCGCGTTGTTGAACAGCCGCTCCGCTTCGTTGCGGCGATACTCGACCTCCAGATCGCTCTTGGCCTGATCGAAGGTTTTGACGGTCGCGGGCTGAATGCCCTCGAGCTTCAAGATGTGATAACCGAACTGGGTCTTGACGGGCCCGCGGATTTCGCCCTCCGTCATGCTGAAGGCGGCATCGGCGAACGGCGCCACCCAGACTTTGCGCTGCGACCACCCCAGATCGCCGCCCTGCTGAGCGGATCCGGTGTCCTGCGAGAATTCCTTGGCTAGCTTGGAAAAATCCTCGCCGCCCCGGACGCGCTTCAAGATCGAGTCGGCCTGGGCCTTGACCGCCGCATCCTCCTTCGGATCGGTGACCTGCAGCAGGATGTGGCGCACGCGGCGCTGTTCCGGCTGCGAGAAACGTTCGGGTGCCTTGGCCTTTTGTTCCTCGTAAAAGGCTTTGAGCTGCGCCTCGTCCACCGTCACTTTGGATTCGAGCTGCGCCGTGCTGAGCTCGATGTAGCGCAGCGTGACCGTTTCCGGCGTCATGTACTCGGCCTTGTGCGCCTCGTAATACGTCTGGATCGCGGCAGCGTCGGGCGTCGCTTGCGCCATATATTTCGCCGCCGGCACCGTGAACCAGGACAGCTCGCGCTGCTGCTGGGTGAGCGCGCGCAATCGCGCGAGTTCGCTCGGCGTGACGAAACTCGAGAGGTTCAGGGCCGAGTCGAGCTGACGCAGCTTCACTTCGCGGCGGAACAGCCCCTCGATTTCGGCAATCGAGCGCCCTTGAGCCTTGAGGACGGCGATGGCATGCGCCTTGTCGAATTTGCCATCGACCTGGAAGGCGGGCACCTGCGCCATGGCCTTCAGCAGGTCCTCATCGCTCACCCGATAGCCCAGCTCATCGGCGCGGGTGACCACGGCCTCGTTGTTCACGTAGCCCTCGATTACCTGACGCTTGAGCTGTGATCGCAGTACATCGTCGACCGCGCCGTTCGATTCGCGTTCGACCCGGGCCAGCTCTTGCTGGTAGGACTCGCGAACCACATTGCTCGAAATTTCGCTGCCGTTCACTTTCGCCGCGTAGTTCGGTGCGCTCAGGGTCCAATTGATGCCCCAGAACACGAACACCAGACCGATCGCGCCCAGCACGACCGTCGCAAGCCAACCCTTCAACTTATCGTGAATCGATTGCAGCATGTGTATACCCGTTTGCTTCCTGGCGGCGGCCCGTCCAGCCACGCCTTGCGCCGGCTGAGCTCGGGGCCCTGCGCCGCCCCCCCCCACTCTACCCCCGCAGCCTCTAACCCGCAGCGCGGCCAGACGGCACGCGCGGGACTCTTCATCAAGGAAATGGCGGAGTGGACGGGACTCGAACCCGCGACCCCCGGCGTGACAGGCCGGTATTCTAACCAGCTGAACTACCACTCCGCGTGCTGGTGGGTGCTGAGGGGATCGAACCCCCGACCCTC
>JALYHP010000038.1 GCA_030799355.1 Pseudomonadota bacterium | reverse complement strand
GCCATCCTGCCCGGGCGCACGGCGCGCCGCGACTTGATCGCCGACCTCATTTCGGCGCTCGGCAAACGCCACATCAAACTGTTTCTGTACTACCATCTGGGGCCCATCGAAGATCCGGCCTGGAGCGCCGCCACCCATATGTGGGACAGCGATCCCACTCGGTTCTTCGACAACTGGAAAGCCATCATCTCCGAGATGGGCGCGCGTTACGGCAAGGGGCTTGCGGGCTGGTGGTTCGACGACGGGCTTTACAACTACTACTACCGAAGCCCGGATTGGGCAGCGCTCGCCCGCGCGGCCAAAGTCGGCAATCCTGACCGACCCATTTGTTTCAATTCTTGGAGCGGTCCCTCCGCGACGGAATTTCAGGATTACTTCTGCGGCGAGGAAACCACGCCGGGCGGCTTGAACGACTTTCTCAACCACGACGGCAGTTTCAACGGCATGCTGGTGAAAGGCGGCGATGGCCGCTTCACGGCCGGTCAGTTCGCCGGCCTGCAGGCCGCGACGATGTTCGTGGTCGAAAACGACTGGATCCACAGCAAGCGCGACACCGAAGCCGCGCCGCCGAAATGGACACCGGAGTCACTGGCCAAGACGCTCGAGATGCTGCAGGCCTACCATGTCGCACCCATGGTCAACCCACTCATCTACCAGGACGGGACGATCGCGCCCAAGTCGCTCGAGGTGTTGCGCGAAGCCGAGCGAATCGCCGCCGCCGCGCGCGCCGGGACGGCCGGGGAGCCTTCGAAGAGTCGTTGAAGTCACGGCATTCCGGGTGGGCCAGGCGGGGTGCGGGGAGAAGGACGCGTGCGCGATCGATCGATTGTGGTTCTGGATGCGGGCAAGACCCATGCGAAGCTCACGTTGTGGTCGCCCGGCGGCAGCCTCGTGGCGCGCCGCAGCCGGCCGAATGCACCCATCCAGTCAGGTCCCTATCGCGCGCTCGATGCCGCAGGGATCGAAGCATGGACCGCCGCGACCCTCGCAGAGTTTGCGGCGCTGGAGCGAATCGGGGTCATCATCCCGGTCGGCCATGGCGCCGCGGCTGCTTACATCCAACAGGATCGCCTCGCCGCGCAGCCCTTCGACTATGAGCAGTCCATACCGCCCGCGGTCCGGGCCGCCTACGATGTCCGCCGCGATGCGTTCGCGCGCACGGGTTCGCCGCCGCTTCCGTACGGACTCAATCTGGGGGCGCAGTTGTTCTGGCTCGAACAGCTGCAGCCCGCCCTCAAAGGGCCGGACGTCACGATCGTGCCGTGGGCTCAATACTGGGCCTGGGTATTATGCGGTGTCGCGGCTGCGGAACCCACGAGCCTCGGCTGCCATACGGACCTGTGGTGTCCCCTGACCGCACAACCGAGTGCGCTGGCGGTGGCGATGGGCTGGGACAAGCGGCTCGCGCCGCTGCGGCGGGCAGGCGACGTGCTCGGCACCCTGCGACCCGATTGGGTACGGCGGACGGGGCTTGCGGCGGACACTCAGGTGTTGTGCGGTCTGCACGATTCGAACGCGGCATTGCTGGCGGCGCGCGGTTTTAACGAAAGCGCTGAACGTGCGGCAACCGTCATCTCGACCGGAACCTGGTTTGTCGCGATGCGCTCGCAGGATGCAGGCGAGACCTCGCTCCTGCCCGAACATCGGGACTGCCTGTGGAATGTCGATGCCTTCGGCAAGTTGGTTCCCTCGGCCCGATTCATGGGCGGCCGGGAACTGGAACTGCTCTCGGCCTGCGAGGGCGCTCACGTCGACGACGCGACCATCCAGGCGCAGATGTTGGCGGCCGTATCCGAGGTGATTACGGCCGGCGCCATGGTGCTGCCGACGCTTGCGCCGGGATGCGGGCCGTATCCCCACGCCGCCCACTGCTGGCGCACGAGGCCCTCGGAACGGATCGCCCGGCTGGCCGCTTCCTGCCTCTACGCCGCGCTGGTCATGGACAGCGCTCTGAGCCTCATAGGCGCCAAAGGCTCCGTGCTGGTCGAGGGCAGGTTTGCCGATGCGCAAGTTTTCGTCCGGGCGCTGGGGGCGCTGCGTCCGGACCAGTCGGTCTACACCAGTCCGGCGCATGACGGCGTGGCCCGCGGCGCATTGAGCCTGGTCAAGCCTGATCTTGCCGCCGAGTCCGCCCGCGTTCACGCATTGCCTGCCGACCTATCGAGCTACGCCGATGAATGGCGGCGCAAGGCCGATCAGCTCGAACAGGCGGGATGACGGGGCGCCACTATCAACGGTGCCCCGTCCATCATTCGCTTCAGCTTCTTGCTTCCAGTCCCGACGCTCGCGACTCACCAATCCGGGGCGCGAGTGACCGCCGCTCCGTTCAGGCCACCGTGTCCGCCGCCGCCAGGATCGCATCGTAAATGATCTCCAAATCATCCCGCGTGACGCAATAAGGCGGTAGGACGTACACGGTGTTGCCGAGCGGGCGAAGCAGCACATGCGCCTCGCGGAACGAGGCGGACAAGTGCGGCCCGATGCGGGCAAGATAGCCGCCGTCCGACGTCTTCAGGTCCATCGCGGTGATGGTCCCGGTCTGGCGCACATTGGCAAACCGCGAATCGTCGCGCAGGCGGTTCAATTGTGAGCTCTGCAGCGTCTCGAGCGCTGCGAGACGTGCGCGCACTGGTTCGCCTTCCCAGATCTCGAGATTGGCGAGCGCCGCCGCGCAAGCCATCGGGTTCGCCGTGAAGGAGCTGGAATGAAAGAACGTGCGGCTGCGGTCCTCGCTGTAATGCGCCGTGAAAATATCGTGGCGGCATAGAGTGACGGCGAGCGGCAACGCGCCCCCGGTCAGACCTTTCGAGTAACAGGCGATATCGGGTGCCATGCCGGCCTGCTCGCAGGCGAACATCGTTCCGGTTCGGCCCCATCCCGTCATCACTTCATCGGCGATGAACAGCACACCGTGGGCGGAACAGATCTTGCGCAACTCCGCGAGCACCGCCGGCGAGTACATCTGCATGCCGCCGGCTCCGAGCACCAGCGGCTCGACGATGAATGCCGCCGCCTGCTGGCAGCAGGCAGTCTCGAGCGCATCGAAGGTGATCTGTTCCCGCCCAACCGCCGGGAATGGGATTCGATCCACGTCGAACAACAGCGACTCATAGACTTGGGTAAACACCCCGCGGGCGCCCACGGACATGGATCCGACCGTGTCCCCGTGATAGCTACCCTCCATGACGATGATGCGCCGACGCGGTTCGCCGTTGTGGCGCCAGTATCCCAACGCCATTTTCATCGCTACTTCGACGCTCGTCGACCCGCTGTCGGAGAAGAACACATGCTCGAGGCCGGGCGGTGCAAGGGCAACGAGTTTGACAGCGAGCTGCTCGGCCGCTTCGTGCGTGAACTCGGCGAAGATCACTTGATCGAGCAGATCTGCCTGCGCCTTGATGGCGGCAACGATGTGCGGATGGCGGTGACCGTGCGTAATCACCCACCATGACGATATCGCATCGATGATGCGAATACCGTCCCGCGTGGTGAGGTACGCGCCGTCGGCTTGCACTACGGTGGGCAGTGAGGGCCGTAACGCGTGCTGCGTGAAGGGATGCCAAATCGGCGATCGCGGGGCGCTGTTCATGGCTCGCCGGCCGAAACGAAGAGCTCGCGCCGCAGGGCCTGCGAGGCTGGCAGGAACGCCGCCCGCCTCGCACCCCTCAGCGGATCATCAGCCTTCGTTAGCGATGCCATTGACCAACAGGCCGACCCCGCTGATCTCGACTTCCACGCGATCGCCCGGCTTCATGAACAGCGGCGGCTCACGCTTGACGCCAACCCCGCCGGGCGTGCCGGAAGCGATCACGTCACCGGGCGACAGCGGCGTGAACGAGGAGATGTACTCGATCAGGTGGGCCACCGGGAAAATCATCTGACCGATGGTTGCGGATTGAACGACGGCGCCGTTCAATCGCGTTTCCAACGTCATGGCGTCCAAATCCGCGATTTCGTCGGGCGTGACGAGATAAGGACCGAGCGGGCCTGTCCCGGGAAAGGTCTTGCCGGGCGTGAACTGCGATGTGTGGCGCTGCCAATCGCGTATCGTGGCGTCGTTGTGGCATGCGTAGCCGGCCACGTGCTGCAAGGCATTCTCACGCCGTATATAGCGCCCGCCCTTGCCGATGATGATGGCCAGTTCGCCTTCATAGTCGAGCATGGTGGAGACGTGGGGGAGGATGATGTTCTCACCATGACCGATCAAACTATCGGGATAGCGCGTGAAGATGGTCGGATACTCGGACACCGGCCGCCCGGTCTCGCGCCGGTGCGTCTCGTAATTGAGCCCGACGCACAACACCTTGGCGGAATCGGTGATGACGGGAAGAAGCTTCACGGACTCCAGCTTCAGCCGTTCGGCGTCCTTGGCCGCGCCCGCGGCGAGCGCGAGCGCATCGGCGGCGATTGCCTCGCGAAGAGTGCTGAACCGTCCCCGCAGTTTCGCACCCACGTCGAGAATGTAGCCATCCTCCACGATGCCCCAGCTGGAAACGCCCTTGTTCGAAAATGATGCCAATTTCATGGTGTTGTGTCCCGGTTACTCGAAAACAATGACAATTCGCATGCGCAGCAATATGCCCCCGCCCCGCTCTCGCGGATGGCGAGGTGCGCCAACGGCGGCAGCCTGGCGTCCCAGGCGCTTGCGCCCGAGGCCAAGAACTTGTCGACGTGTTGCGATTTTTGGAGAGTTTACCGAATTTCGAGCGAAAAATCGCCTTCGTGTGCGCTTACCTCGGTGTGAACCTAAAAGCACCCAAGCTTGTCCCCGGAGCAGCGCGGTCGGCGTGCTCGCTTCCTGATGAATGACAGTGAACAACAAATGCGTCTGGAAATGTCGGGCGCCCCCTGCCCTCCCCTCTCCCCATCGCCGGTGGCCACCACCAAACCTCTACGCGCGCTACGAACATCCGCTCAACGATCTCTGGAGCGGCTTTGTGCTCGGCAACTACAGCTATCGTAGCGGCGTGGTGCTCCACCATCTGTTGCGGCTCAATCCTCCAAAAGCGCGCATAATCGATGGATCGTTTACTGGTCTGCAAGGAGAATCGTAGTGACCGACAAAGCCGGCGTTTGGATCGATCACCGCAAGGCCGTAATCGTGACGGTCGGCCCCACTGAGGAGCATACCGCTCACATTGCCTCCAATGTCGAAAAGCACTTAGAGCGCTCGGGCGATTCGCCTTTGAAGGGATCCTACGACGCGCTGCAGGTACCGCCGGATGACAGGCGCCAGATGGCGCTCACCGGAGAACTCAACACCTACTACGATGCCGTGATCGCGGCCGTTCACCATGCCGGTTCGCTGCTCATTTTTGGGCCAGGCGAGGCCAAGGGTGAGTTCAAGAAGCGACTCGAGAAGAAGAAACTCGGCGGACGGATCGCCGCCGTCGAGACCGAAGATAAAATGACCGATCGGCAGATCGCGGCCAAGGTGCGCGAGTACTTCGCAGCATCTCGCTAACCGGTACCCGGTCCTGCCGCCGCGTGTCGCACTCTGTGCAGGAGGTCGAGCCGCACCATCGCGGCGCGTGGCAGCCGTGGTCGGTACGCTGGTCGCATGCGCCGGCATCTTGAGCGCACCCGGCGCAGGTGCGAAGGGTCGATCGCAACACGCACCATCGCAAAACTTGTAGAATCGAGCGCCAAACTCGCGGGGGGTCCCTCGATGTCCACCACTTTCATCCTCAACGGCAAATCCGCAACGCTGGATGCGGATCCGACCATGCCCTTGCTGTGGGCGGTACGCGAGTTGGCCGGACTGCGCGGGACCAAATTCGGTTGCGGCATGGCGCTGTGCGGCGCTTGCACGGTTCATCTGGACGGCCAAGCCACACGCTCCTGCGTCACGCCGCTGGCGGCGGTCAGCGGCCGCGAGGTCACCACCATCGAAGGCCTGCACGGCAAACCGGCGCAGGCGGTGCAAGCTGCCTGGGTCGCGCTGCAGGTGCCGCAGTGCGGCTACTGTCAATCCGGCCAGATCATGTCGGCGGCGGCTCTGCTGGAGAAGAACGCCACGCCCACCGACTCCGACATCGACGGCGCCATGAGCGGCAACATTTGCCGCTGCGCTACGTACGCGCGCATACGCGCGGCAATTCACACGGCGGCACAATCCCTGAAGGTCTCGGTATGAACGGTCAGCCGGTCTTCCCGCGGCAACCGGCGCGTCGCGCGTTTCTCAAAGGTGCCGGGTCGGTTACTGCGCTGGCGTTGACCGTCGGATTCGAATGGGCCGGCGCGCCGGAAGCGGCGGCGCTCGCCGTGGCCCCGAGCGGCGCTGTATTTGCGCCGAATGCCTTCGTCCGCATCGGCGCGGACGGCAGCATCACCGTCATCGCCAAGCATGTCGAGATGGGCCAGGGCGCTTACACGGGCATCGCCACCGTCGTTGCCGAAGAACTCGATGCCGATTGGATGCGGGTACGGGTGGAAAGTGCGCCCGCCGATGCCAGCCGCTATGCCAATTCGGCATTCGGCAAGATGCAGGGCACCGGCGGCAGCTCGGCCATGGCGAATTCCTGGACCCAGCTGCGCGAGGCCGGAGCCAAGGCGCGCGCGCTGCTGCTCACCGCGGCGAGCAAGCAATGGCGCGTGCCGGTGTCCGAATTGACCGTCGAGCAAGGCGTGATCTCGCACGCCGCGAGCCAGCGCCAGGCGTCCTTCGGGTCGCTGGTGAAGAGCGCCGCGGCACTGCCCGTCCCCGACACCGTGCAGCTCAAGGACCCCAAGGACTTCAAGTTGATCGGCCGCCAGACGCCGCGCGTCGACGTGGCCGCGAAGTGCGACGGCACCGCGCAATTCACACTGGACGTCGAAATGCCGGGCATGCTCGTCGCGCTGCTACGGCGGCCGCCGCTGTTCGGCGCGACGCTGAAGTCCTTCGATGACGCCGCTGCCGCCGCCGTGCCCGGCGTGGTCAAGATCGTCCGGGTGCCGCGCGGCGTGGCCGTGATCGCCAAGGGTTTTTGGGCAGCTAAATTGGGGCGCGACGCGCTCAAGCTCGAGTGGGACGACACCGCCGCCGAGAAGCGCGGCTCGGCGGCGTTGATGGACGAGTACCGCCGTCTGGCCGACCAGCCGGCGCTGTCCGCTCGTAGAACAGGCGACGCCGGCGCCGCCATCCAGAAGGCCGCCCGCAAGTTATCCGCCGGCTACGAGTTTCCGTACCTCGCGCATGCCCCCATGGAGCCGCTCGACGCGGTGGTCAAGCTCAGCGCCGACCGCTGCGAAATCTGGGCTGGCGATCAATTCCAAACCGTCGATCAGGCCAATGCCGCAAGAACGGCAGGGCTGGATCCGAAGCAAGTGAACATTCACACCCTCTATGCCGGCGGCAGCTTCGGTCGACGAGCCAACATCGGATCCGATTACATCGTGGAGGCGGTGTCGATCGCAAAAGCCTATGGCGCCGACGGCACGCCCATCAAGCTGCAGTGGACGCGCGAGGACGATCTGCAGGGCGGACTGTATCGCCCCCTGTACTACCACAAGCTCGAAGCCGGTCTCGACGCGGATGGCACCCTGGCGGGCTGGCGGCACGTCATCGTCGGCCAGTCGATCGTCGCCGGCACGCCGTTCGCCGCCCAAATGGTCAAGGACGGCGTCGATGCGATGTCGGTCGAAGGGGCTGCGAACATTCCGTATGCCATACCGAACGTCGCGGTGGAGCTGTCGACCACCACGACCGGGGTACCGGTGTTGTGGTGGCGTGTGGTCGGCAGCTCCCATACCACCTTTGCGGTCGAAACGTTCGTCGATGAAGTGGCGCATGCCGCCGGCGCGGATCCACTCGAATTCCGCCGCAAGCTGCTCGGGCACGAACCGCGCCTGAAAGCCGTGCTGGAACTCGCGGCCGAGAAAGCCGGGTGGAGCACCGGACCGCTGGGCAAGGGCCGGGGGCGCGGCATCGCGGTTGCCGAAGCGTTCAAGACCTTCGTGGCGCAAGTGGCCGAGGTCACCGTCGCCGAGGATGGGCACGTCACGGTGGATCGAGTGGTGTGCGCGGTGGACTGCGGTACGCCCATCAATCCGGACGTGATTGCGGCCCAAATGGAGGGCGGTATCGGATTCGGCCTCAGCGCCGCGCTCTATGGCGCGATTACTCTCAAAGAGGGACGTGTCGAACAGGACAACTTCAACAGCTACCGCGTATTGCGCATCAACGAAATGCCCAAGGTGGAGGTGTACATCGTGCCGTCGGCCGAAGCCCCCACCGGCGTCGGGGAGCCCGGGGTGGCGCCGATCGGTCCGGCCGTAGCCAACGCCGTATTTGCCGCGACCGGCAAGCGCGTGCGCAGCTTTCCCTTGCTGAAGACAGGCTCGGCATGAGTTCATCCGTGCCGCGCGGGCGCCGGGCGTTCCCCTTACTCGGATGGACTCTGGCCGTGCTCGCCGCGGTCGCGGCCCTCATCCTCGCGTATATGGCCTTCGGGCCGCAGCCCCTGGACTTCGCGGCGGGCAAGCGCGTGGCATTGAGCGACTATCACGACCACGATCCCAGCGGCGTGCCGGCGGACCTGGCAGCCGCAAGCCTGGTCTCGCGAGGCGAGTATCTCACGCGCGCCGCGGACTGCATGGTATGCCACACGGCCAAGGATGGAGTGCCCTTTGCCGGCGGGCGGGCCTTCGTGTTGCCGTTCGGGACACTGTACTCGACCAACATCACTCCCGATGCGGCGACCGGCATCGGTAACTACTCGGACGCGAATTTCCTGGATGCCGTCCACAAGGGTATCGGGCGCGGCAATGCCAGACTCTATCCGGCCATGCCCTACGCGAGCTACACCTACATGTCCGATGCCGATGCGCTCGCGATCAAGGCGTATCTGTTCACGCTCGAGCCCGTGCACGCGCCGGCGCCGCGCAACACGCTGGTGTTCCCCTTCAACCAGCGCAGCCTGATGAGCGTGTGGTCGCTGCTGTTCAATCCGGGTAAGCGCTATGAGCCCAATGTGGAGCGCAGTGCCGAGTGGAATCGCGGCGCCTATCTGGTGGAGGCAATGGGGCACTGCGGCGAATGCCATACGCCGCGCAATCTGTTCTTCGCCCTGAACAACCGCGAGAAGTTCGCCGGCGCCGTCCAAGCCGGCTGGCGTGCCTACAACATCACGTCCGATCGCAGCGCCGGGGTGGGCGCGTGGAGCGATGCGGAGCTGTTTCATTATCTATCGGTAGGCCACGCGGATGGGCGCGGCACGGCTTCCGGGTCGATGGGCGAAGCCGTGGATGAAAGCCTGAGCCATTTGAAGCCGAGCGACATCGCTGCGATGGTGACGTATCTGCGGACCGTGCCGGGGATCGCAGCGCCTGATTTGCCCGAACGCAAATCCAGCCCCGCGCCCACCCTGGCCGCAGGCCTGTCGGCCGATGAGGAGCCGCGTGGCAAGGCCTTGTATGCAGGAGCCTGCGCGGGATGTCATGGATGGACGGGCGTGAGCCCGATCATACCGTTCGCAACGCTGACCGGTACGCGCACGGTGAACGATCCGACGGCCAACAACGTCGCGCAAGTCGTGATCCACGGCGGCAAACGGCACCTCCCGAGCGATGCAGACAACATGCCGGCCTTTGGCGACACCTATTCGGATGCCGAGATCGCCAGCGTCGCCAATTACGTGACCGCGCGATTCGGCGCCAAGGGTTCCGCGCTGACAGCCGCGCATATCACGACATTACGCGCTGAGGATTGAACGCTGGCCGGAGAGGTGTCAAGAAAAGCGGCTACCCGTATTACGCCCCGCGGAAAAATTACCGCCTGCCGAAGCAGCCGGCCTGGAATAAGCCGTATTATTCACAAGGAGATCGACGATGTTAAGAACAGTAGTGCTGGCAACCGCGGCGGCGGGAATCCTCATGGGAGGCTCGGTGTTCGCCCATGCCAAGCTGGCAAGTTCGGTGCCCGCGAGCAATGCGCAGGTCGCGGCCGCGCCGACCACGTTGACACTGACTTTTGACGAAGAAGTCAAACTGGCCTTGCTGAAACTGAGCAGCGGCGGCAAGGGCACGCCCGTGACCGTGGATCGCAAGGCGAAGGCCGCCAAGACGGTGGTATTGCCGCTGCCGGCGCTGAGCCCGGGCACGTACGAGGTGCACTGGACGGCCGTGGCCGCAGACGATGGTCACATCACCAAGGGCACCTTCGCCTTCACCGTGGGTAAGACCTAACCCGCTCGCCGAGCAGTACGGTGCCGCAGACCGCCTGGGACATTGCGGCGGTGATTGCCAAGGCGGTCACCTATGCCGCCACGTTGAGCAGCGCCGGAGGCGTTTACTTTCTTGCCTACAGCGGTGACCTGTTGCGCGTTGCGGAAGTGCGGCGGATCAAGCGGCTGGTCATGCTGTTGATGCTCGTGGCGATAGTGGTCAGCTGCCTGCGCATCGCCATACTTACGGGCTCCATGAGCGGCGAACTCTCGGGGATGGTCGATGGCGAGCTGGCCTCCGTGCTGCTGGGCGGCGGCGAGGGAATGGCGACGGGCCTGCGTATTGCGGGCCTGTCGCTCGCCGGCTTGGCCTTTTTCTCGCAGCGACGACGCTCCGCCCTGGCGCTGCTGGGCGCCACCGCCGCCGCCGCGTCCTTCGCCGCCATCGGGCATGTGCATGCCATCGCCACAGCATGGCTGTCGATAGGACTGCTCGGCTTTCACCTGCTGTGCGTGGCCTTCTGGCTGGGTGCCTTGGCGCCTTTGTTTTTTGTCGCGCAAAGCGATGACGTGCGGTACATCGCGGCCGCAGCCAGCCGCTTCGGCCACATCGCGGTGGGCATCGTCGCCGCGCTGATCGTAACCGGCGCGACGGTGCTCTACTTGTTGGTCGGCTCCGTCTCGGCGCTCGCAACCAGTGGGTATGGCCACGCCGTAGTCGTCAAACTGGGCCTGGTGGCCTGTCTCCTAGGATTGGCCGCCGTCAACAAACTGCGCATTACGCCAAAACTGCTAGCCGGCGACTATACCGCCGCTCGCAACCTGCGCCGATCCATCCGGATCGAAATAATCGTGGGTGCCTTGATACTGATGGTAACCGCGACTTTCACGACCGTCACCGGTCCGCCCTCGGTCGGCTGATTTCACGCCTCGAGGAATGCCAAGATGACGGTGTTCGCCATCACGGCTTGACGCTGGAAGAAGCTCGAGCTACGCCACCACGCCATCAACAACAATATGACGGAGAGCGCGCACAGTTGACCTAACTCGACTCCCACGTTGAAGGCGATGATGTTGGTGACGAGGCCATCCCGCGAGGGATTCAGCGTCTGCAACTTGGTGGCCAGTCCCAATCCGTGGAACAGCCCGAACGTCAGGATCATCCATTTTTGGTCGGGCGCGATGCCGAACAGCGTTCTGAATCCGCCCAAGTTATCGAACGCCTTGTACACCACCGATAAGCCGATGATGGCATCGATCAGGTAGGCGTTCACGTGAACGCCGCCGAGTACGCCGAGCAGCAGCGTGATGCTATGGCCGATGCTGAACAGCGTCACGTAGAGAGCCACGTGGGTCAAGCGATAGAGAAAGAAAATGACGCCCAGGATGAACAGCAAATGGTCGTACCCGGTGACCATATTTGGCACCGAGGTAAAGAAATGGGATGAACTGCACCCCCTTGTTGTGGGCGACGAACGCGGCATCGGTGCCGGCGAGTCCATGCGCCAGGGCCGGGCCGCTCACCAGAAGCGCGAGCGGCACATACCACCACCTAAAACTCATACTTCACTCCCCAGCGCACCGTTCGAGGCTCCTTCGCACGGCTCAGGCGCGTCGATTGTTCGGTACCGGGGGCGGATACGCCGGGAATGTAGGTCTGATAGTAATACTCGATGTCCTTGCCCTGGTCATTGAACACATTCAATACTTCTGCATAAATGGTCCAGTGCGTGAGCTTGTATGCGGCCCGTAAATTGACCATTTTTTCCGCAGCAGCGCTCTTGGTGCCGCTAGGCACCAATGGATAGGGACCAAGATATCGCAGTCGCGCACTGACCTCCCAAGGGCCTTTGACGGCGGAGAAACCGAGTTCACCGGCACTCTCGACCGAATCTTCGATGTTGCGACCCTCGAGGTTCGGCGCAGTCGCCGCATCGTAATCGGGATCCTGTTGAACCGCGACATAACGGGCGTGGCTACCCGTGTAAACACCATCGACCCCTAACCAATCGAACGGCCGCCAGAAGGCGACCAATTCGTATCCCTGACGCTTTGAGGCGCCCTTAGGCACTACGGCATTGGAATCGCCGGAAAAAACCAACTCGCTTGACAGATCGAGCCACCACAAGGCGGCGGTGACCTTGAAAGTGCCCACCTCGAAGCGCGCACCACCCTCGTAGCCGGTGCCGCGTACCAATCCCGGAACCGGCGTGTCCTTATTGACCACGCCGCGCGCATCGTTCGAATGAAAGCCCTGCCCCCAATTGCCGTAGAGTTCGACATGGGAATTGAGCGAGTACGCAGCGCCGAGTTTCGGAGACACTTGATAATCGTTTTTGTTGCCGTAAGCACTGACGGACGACAAGGCGGCTACATCGAAATTGTAGCCGTCCCCGCGCAGTCCACCCATCAAGCGCAAATCCTTGATCGGCGTCCACGTGGCTTCGCCATAGCCTGCAATCGAGGCTTCCTTGACCGAGTTGTCGCTGACGTTGCTTTGATAGACGCCGGCAACCGTATGATTCAAACCCACCTTGGAGATATCGTCGTAGCGCCCTTCGGTGCCTGCTTTGAGTTCCACGGTATCGGTCTTGACCAGCGAACGCTCAAAGCGTCCTCCGACCGTCCATCGATGGTCGAATTGTTCGATTTGATAGTCATACTTGGGATTCGATAGCATGTGCCAGTCGTAGATCTGCGCATAGCCGCTCGCGCGCCAGGTGTCGCTCAGCAACTGGGCCGAGGCGATCCAACGATCGGTCTTACCGTAGGCGGTCTCATCGAGCGAGCAATACTGATTGGCGCAGGCCGCAGTGCCCACCGAGGCTTCGGGCGCTTGCTCGGTGGGATGCCAAGTGGCGTGATAGCCGGACACAGAAACGTTCAACGTGCCGAAGTCGGTGGGCTGCGAGTATTTCCCCCACACCGATCCATGCTGCAGGTTTTCCTTCAGCTGCCACGGACCGTCATACGTCTTGTACTGCCCCACCAAGGTCAGGGTACCCGCGCCCAGCGAGGTCGAGCCGCCGCCGGCGAGGCGGCCCCAACCGTAACCACCCGCCTCGACCGCCGCGAACGGCCGTGCCAAGCCATCGATGGTGGTGAGAAATGAAGCTCCCGCCATGGAGAAGTCGCCAATGTCCGCGCGATACGGACCCTTGCGGTAATCGATGCGCTGCACGACTTCGGGAATCAACCCATTGACGTCGAGGTACCCCTGGCCATGGCCGTGGCTGCGCAAATTCCACGGTACGTCATCGACGTAACTAGTGAAATCGGTGCCGTGATCCAGATTGAATCCGCGCAGGAAATACTGATTGGCCTTGCCGCTGCCCGAATGCTGTGCCGCGATCAGACCCGGCACGACCTCCAGCAGCTCAGCCACCCGCAATAGAGGCCGCACGGCCAGATCCGCACCTCCAACGGTGCCTTCGCTGGCCGCATCCGCCTTCCCGATCATTCTCTCGCCGCGCCCGAATACGACGATGTCGGCGAACGGTTCGGACGATGAGCTACTGGCGGTACTCGAAGCAGCGACGACCTCATTGGCCGAGACGGCCTCGGTGACGCCATCGCGCGCGGCCGATTCGCCCGCCATGACCAAGGGAGTGGCCATTGCCAAGGCGAGGATAAAAAATACCCGCCGCCAATCCGCGGACCTGGAGTTGGCAACTTCCCCGCCAATCACGCGCAAATGCCTCACTTCGATCGCTCTCCTTTCGTTTGCAATGGAATCGCATCAGGCCATCGGGAGATGGTGCGTTTCCTACTCGCAGGGGCCATGCCCGTTGTCCCAGAGAATGCCTGCGCAGACCGCACAGGTCATGTAATTGACTGTTTTTTCTTGCGTTATTAACGTTAAGAAACTAAGAAAAACTACCAGGACGGGATTTGCGGGAATGAACCGGAAGGCCGGTCAGGCCATGACAAAGGCAGGGCGGTTCAAAAGAAATACTGGCCATGCGCCCGTACAGTCAGCGGAACTCCGGCATGCACGACATAATCTGGCCGCGCGGCGGCTTCGCCCTGGAGTCGGGATGCGTAGTAATACTCGATGTCGTCCCATTTCTTGTCGAACAAGTTGAAGACATCGAGGGCCAGGAGCCACCTGCGCGGTTGCTGGTAGCCGACTTGAAGGTCGAAGGTCGTGTACTGGGGCGATCGTGCGCTGTCATCCTCGACCAACGGCGATTCGCCGAAATGGCGGGCGCGAACTGAGCCAAACCACCCGGATGGATGCTTGGCCGTCAAACCGGCGTCGATGACGTTGGTCGGGCTGTTGGGAATATAACGTCCGACGATGGCGGGCACCTGCGTGCAGAGAAACCCTATCGCAGCGCCGCCACATCCCGTGTCGTCGGCTTCCACGTTCCTATCGAAGCGCGCGCGGGAAAACGCAGCGTTCAAATCTGCATGAAGCAAGTCGTTGATGGCGAAGATATTGCCCCATTCAATGCCGCTGCGGGTCGTTGAGCCGCTCGGTGCGGTGGTTCCGGCATCGCCGGCGAACACCAGTTCGCTCGCGAGCTTCAGTAGGAACACATCGAGCCTCGTATGCCAGCGCGGCTGAACATCCGAGGCGATACCGAGTTCGGCGCTCTTGGCTCGCGTGAGCGGCGTGACCGGTTGCGCATACGGGCTCTCGCCGCTGCGCGTGATCCCCCGCGCATCGTTACTATGATAGCCCTCCGCAAGCGTGATGAACAACGAGGTTCGGCTCCAAGGCCCCAAGGTAACACCGAGCTTTGGGCTGAAGATGTTGGCGCGCTTGCTGCCGCTATTGCATCCCAAAGGATCGCTTTGGATATTGCAGCTTCGATCGGCATTCAGCAGCTTATCGGTCACATCGAAGTTGAACACATCCTCGCGCAGCCCGAGCACTGTGCGCAGCTTCGCAAACCACTGCGTCGAATTCTCGAGGTACACCGCTCCGTTCGATTCCATGACCGCGGCGTGTTGGTCAGCGCTCAAGATCTGTCGCCCGACCGTATGATAGATCCCAACACTTGCAATGTCATCGAAGCGCGCCTGAGCGCCGACGAGGTTGGACATTTCGATACCAAGGACACGGGCGTACCAGGTTTTCGAGCCTTTGAAGCCATAGACCGTCCGATCATCGTGCTGCAGCATCTGATCGCCCTTTGCGGGGTCGACCAGGTAGTAGGTGAAGGTCGAATACAAGTCGAGCGCGTATTTGATGACGTAGGCGGAAAACTGTACTTGGTCATCATCCGAACGCCTCACCCGATTGATGGACAGGCTATAGCGGCTCGAAATCCCACCATCCGTCGGCGCCAAGGTACCAAAGCGGCCAATGAGTCCTTCCGTAATGGCATGCTGAGGAACTTGGTCGGTCGAATTCCATCTTCCGTGATATCCCATGGCCGTGACCGTGAAGAAATCCGCCGCCAAGCCCCGGCTGTCCCAATTTGCGATGTTGGCCTGGCAGACGGTCGAGAACAAGCCGATTGTAATGCCGACCGTTGAGCACGTTGGACTTAAAGGGCTTGCCCGTCCTGAAACCCTACCTCAGGCGTAGCTCCTGCTCACGAACCAGAACACGCCCAGTCCCACCAGAAATGCCGAGGCGACATCGACGACGATCGGGCGCGGCAGCGCGAGATGGACCGTGCGCAGCAATAGGACCAGCAGGGTCGCACCGATCACCAGCGTCAATTGCCCGAGCTCGACGCCGAGGTTGAAACCCACCAACAGTTCGGCCAGCCGTTCGGGCGGCAATTGCAATTGCAGCAGGTCGGCGGCGAACCCGAAGCCGTGGATCAATCCGAACACCAAGGTGATCATCATGCGCAAACGCCCGGCATCCGGCAGCCGCCCGGAAATCATCAGATAATTGGCGGTGAACAGGCCGGCGCCGAGCAGCAGCAAGCTCGGCAACCCGCCGAAGCCCAGCCATTCGACCACCGCCATAGCTCCCATGAACAGCGCGACCACGGCCGCGATCAAGGTCGATTTCTGGGTCTGCACCACGATGTTCTCGGCGCCGATCAGGGCGATGGTCAGCGCCACCAGCGCATCGATGTATTCGGCGTGGGGCCGTAACACCCCGGTGACCGCGAGCGCCAGCGTGAGGCTATGGCCTATGGTGAAACCGGTGACCACGAAAATGAGATCGCGCAAGCGCCGCGAAATCAACACCAGCCCCAGCAGGAAGGACATATGGTCGACGCCGGTGAAAATATGCATGGTGCCCATGCGGATGAACTCGAAAAACCGAGCACTCTTCAGCCGGCTGCCGCTCTCGCCGGTGACGTCGACGGTCTGGTGTTCGTTGGTGATCAGCTGCTCGGTGAATTCGCCGGTGGCCACGTTTTGTACCTGGGCGAAATTGGTATGGCTCGACACCAGATCGAAAAAGGCGCCCGAATGGATTTCCAGATTGTTCGGCACCGCGCATTTGAACGTGAAGTCGTATTTGCGGAAACCCGCGGTCGCCGACAACACTTCGAGGGGCGGGACCAGCGGACAGCGCGTGCCCGCGGCGATCGGATATACGCGCGGCAGCAAATAATTCTCGATTTGCTCGTCGCTGGGAGGCGAGTTGCCGGAAGCCAGGCGCTCGAGCTCGATGCCCGGAATGGTCATCACCAGGTCGACGTTCACGCCGTTGATTTCCCAGACCGAGTGAGACTCGCTGCGGGTATGCGCATGAGCGGCGCCGGCGGCGAACAGCACCGCGCAAATCCAAGCCCCCGCGCGCAAGATGCGAGGCTTCATCGCAAATCGTCGGCGATCAGGATGTTGGCGCGTTTGCGCAGGAACGCTTCATCGCCGGTCCTCAAATGCTTGATCGAGTCGTTGCGATAATCGTCGAGCACCTGATCGCGTGCTTCGGCGAAAGCGAACGGTACCGGTACCTTGTTCTTGGTCATGTAGAGCACGTGAATACCGTCCGGCAGCACGATGGGCGGCGAGACGGCTCCGTCGGGCAATCGCTGCGCTGCCTCGAATAGCGGGTCACCCAGGTGAATTTTGGCGGCAAAATAGAATTGTTCGTCGCCCACCTTCGACGATTCCTTGCCCTGCAGGCGCGTCAGCAGCTCGGCCGACGGGCCCGAGGCTTTGATGAGAGCGGCAGCCTGTTCGGCCGCACCGCGGGCGCCCGGCGCGAACTGGTAATCATGCACGGTCATGATGCCTTCGCTCGCGTATTTGCTTTGGTGGGCCTTGTAGTAGGCGGTCAGTTGCGCCTCGCTGGGTTGAGTCGTAATGGCATTCGCGGCGATCTCCAGCTCCACGGCATTCACCAATGCCGCTCTGACCTCCGCGTCGGTGGAAGCGACGTCCAGTTCCTTGCCGCGTTGTACGAACAGCTCCTCGCGGATCATGTCGTCCAATACTTTGCGGCGCTCGTCGGCCGTCGAGTGCGGCAAATCGACGCCGTACAGCGTTTGTAATTCGAGCAGGTAATCGCTGCGTGAAACCGGTTGTTGGTTGACCAGCGCCACGTCCTCGGCCGGCACCCGCAGGGTCGAGGTACCGCGCGCCGTGAATAACGCATACCCGGCCAAGCCTAAGCCGATCAGGGCCCCACATCCCATCAGTACCATGGATCGATGCACATTGACTTGGTTGAAATTGGAACCCTCGTTCATCGATTGGCCTCCGGCTGAGCCGCGCGCGCCGGCTCCTGATGAGATAGCGAATACACGTACAGAGCGATCTCGCGAATGCCCGCGGCAGTAATCTTTCCGATCCATGCGGGACACACGCCCTGCCGCCCGTACGCGATCGAGTCGAACAGCGCTTGCCTTCCTCCATCCCCGTACAGGGTGATGGCGTCGGTTAGATTCGGCGCCCCGATCGCCGGGTCACCGCGCGCGTCGGCGCCATGGCAGTCATAGCAGCCGCCGACATCGCCATAGAGTTTCGCGCCGCGAACCGCCGCAGCATCGTCGGCGGGGTGCTGTTGCAGATAGTGCAGGTATTCGACGACATCGCGAATCTGACCCGGCCCGAGCGGCGGCAGATTGGGCTCGGTGGCGCTGGGTTGCGCTCGGGCATAGGCGGGCATTCTCGCCAGATTCCAGGCTTTCGGATGATGCGAACGAATGCCGTATTCCACGATCCGTTCGAGCTCGGCGGGCTGCCCCGAGCCATACAGCCAGTCCTGGTCACGCAGATTGGGAATACTCCGCTCCGTGCTGCCCTGCCCCGTCGCACCGTGGCAGCTCGCGCAGTGGCTCTGGTATTGGGGGGCGCCGGCGTCGATCGCGACGCGCATCACGGTGGGGTCTTGGACCAGCGAGTCGGGGTCCGCTCGCACCAAGCGGGCCTCGAACCGGCCCTGGTATAGGAACACGCCAGCCACGAGGCCCACGGTCATCGCCAATAGCAATAGGAAGCGCATGGCCGAATCATCCGACGATCAGCCGCCATGTGCACGCAATTTACTGTTTTTTCACACGTTAACTAACGTTAATATGGCGGAATTAGCGGATCTTACCGCGGAGTTCCTTTATGTCATCCAAGCCGGCCGACCTGCGTACCGAGGCCGAGCGCGTACGCGCCAGCGGGGTGCTCGGCGACTCCCGGCTCTTGCGGCTATTCGACTACCTTCTCACTCACTCCCTGGATGGGCAAGCTCCCAAGGAGATTGCCATCGCCATCGACGTGTTCGGCAAGGACGCGAAGTTCGATGTCGCGCAAGATGCGCTGGTGCGGGTGTACATCCATAAGCTGCGACGGGCGCTCGCGGATTTTTATGACCGGGTCGGCAATGGCGGTCCGACTTTACACATTCCCAAGCGCGAGTATCGGTTGGCCATCGGCACCGCCGCGCCCGCGGGCCGGCCCATCCGTCCGCCTCGCCCTTGGCTGCTGGCCCTGGCCGCTATCGCGGGGGCTTCATGCGTTGCGCTCGCGCTGTGGCTGAAACCCCCAGCCTCCGATTTGGAACGGGTGCGCTCGAGTCCCTTATGGTCGTGGATACTCCAGGATCAGCGTCCCATCCTCATCGTCGTCGGCGATTACTATCTGGTGGGCGAGACCGACGCGTCCATGGAAGTGAAGCGCTTGATTCGCGAATACTCGGTGAATTCCAAAGGGGATCTGGATCGCTACGTGAAGGAGCATCCCGAGGTGGCCGACCGGTATATGGACGTGGGCTTGCGCTACATGCCGACGGCGGCGGCCTATGCACTGCGTGACGTGGTCCCGCTGTTATCGGCCGGCAGCCGCCGTGTCGGCATCACCACCATGTCCGATCTGAATCCCGTGACGCTCAAGTCAGCCAATATCGTCTACATCGGCTACCTCAGCGGCCTGGGCATCATGAAGGACATGGTCTTCGTCCGATCGCGGCTGGCGATCGGAGACTCGTATGACGAGCTCATCGACAAGACGTCGAAGCAACGCTACGTCAGCCAAACCGCAAGCCAAAATATTGGCGAGCCGAAGGACTCGGGCTCCGCGTCGTCGTATCGTGACTATGGATACTTTTCGAGCTTCCGCGGGCCTGGCGGCAATACCATCGTGATCATTTCCGGCACGCGCGACGAGGGGGTCAGGCAAACCGCCGAGGTGTTTACCGATTCGGCCAAGTTACGTGACCTTGCACGACCGGCGCAAATCGCGCCACCCTTCGAGGCCCTGCTGGAAGTGACCGCCTTGGACGGGGTTAATCTGGCGGGCAAAATGGTTTTCCCGTCCCAGTCTCAGCCTCCATCGCAGTCCCCGTCCGGCGCGCGCGACGGAGCGCCGGTCAAACCGTAGTCTTCAGAATCGGAAATTCGCATCGACTCCCGCTGGGTGCCAGCTCGCGGGCTCGCGGTCGCCCCGTCCGGATACCTACTCGCCGCTCCACCCAGCCCATCCGGCGATCGACGGTGCGGGTCTAATTCTCTGACGAGTACACCACCAGCGCGTCGAGCACCAAGCCGCCGTCCGGATAGGCGCGAAACGGGTTGATCTCGATTTCGGTCACCGGCTCGCAGGAGACGATGATGGCCGACAAGGCCAGCATGGCTTCCACGATGGCCGGGCGGCTGACCGCCGGTGCCCCACGCCAACCGTTCAGCAGGGGGTGACCGCGCAATTCATCGAGCATCTCCTCGGCATCCGATGAGGTGATCGGCGCCACGCGCCGGCTCACATCCTTGAGCGCCTCGGCGAGCGTCCCGCCCAGACCGACGAGTACCACGGGACCGAAGCTCGGATCGCGGGCCGCACCGATGATGAGCTCCAGGCCGGAGGGCGCCATGTCTTCGAGCAAGTAACCGCGCGGTGAGCCCGGAATCGCATCGATCCGATCGAGCGCCCGGTCGAGATCCTCGCGCGAGCGCACGTTCACGTGCACGCCGCCGACCTCGGTCTTATGCAAGATGGCTTTATCGATCACTTTGACCACCATCGGGCGCCCATGGGCGTCGAATGCCGCATGAGCCGTCTCGCGGTTCTCGCATACGTAGCGCTTCGGACAGGTGAGCCCCATGGTCTGCAGCAGGGATTTGGCGCCCACCTCGTCGAGGCCGCCGGCGGGTAAGGAAAACTCGCGGTGCGAAACGGCAATCGGCCCGGCACTCAATGCCCGCGACCGCGTTTTGGCATCCTCGACCAAGGCGGTGACGGCGCCCACCAGCCGTTCCGGAGAGCCGTAAGCCGGAACTCCCCGCGCGCGCGTCGCCGCCAGCACTTGCTCGAACACCCCGGCCGCACCCATGCCGCAATACAACAAGGGTTTCGAGGTGCCCGCGGCCGCCTTGCCGAGTACCGTGGCGACATCCAACACGTCCGGCTCGTTGAGCGCCGACACGCAAACCAGATCGATGCCCGGATCTTCGGTGACCGCCTCGAGCACATCGCCGAAGCGCGGCGATGGCCGGCCCGTGTCGACCGGATTTTTCATGAAGGTCAGCGGCGGCAGCAGCTTGGTTATCTTGCCATAGGCGCCATCCGACAACGCCGGCATGCTGATGCCCGCGGCCCGCAGATTATCGACGATCAGCAAGCCCGGGCCGGCCTGCCCGGTGATGAGGGCGACGCCGGGCTGTGGATTGGGCGCCAGCCTCGCGATGCACAGAGCCGCACACGCATCGACCAGCGCTTCAGTGGTGTTGACCACCACCGCGCCCGCCTGGCGCAGCGCGGACACCTTCAATTCGTAGCCACCGAGCAGCGCGCCGGTGTGCGATTGCGCAAATTCGCCGCTATCGGCCCGCCCGACCGTCAGCACCACCACCGGCTTGATCGGCGTCACACGGCGCAGCGTCTCGTAGAGCCGCCGCCCATCCATGACGCCTTCGAGATGCAGCCCGATCACCTTGGTCGCCTCGTCGTGCATCAGGTATTCGAGGACATCCGAGGCGGTCACATCGGCGGCATTGCCCAGGCCGACCGCCATGCTGATTCCCGCCCCGGCACGCGCCAGCAAGAACGACAGGGTCAGATTCACGCCGCCGGACTGCGCGATGATGGCAACCGAGCCCGCGCCGATGGTTTCGGTACCGGGCGCGAACGTGGCGTAGCAGCCTCGGGCCGGATTGAAGAATCCGGAGGTGTTCGGTCCCAGCAACCGCACATTCCCCGCGCGCGCCGCCTGCAGCATCTCAGACTGCAGTGCGGCGCCATCCGGGCCGGTCTCGGCAAAGCCTCCGCCGATGATCAACGCACCGCCGGCTTTCGCGGCGGCCGCCTCGCGCATCACCGCCGGCGTCGCCGATGCCGGCACCGCCATCGCCACCAGGTCCGGCGCCTGCGGCAGGGACGCGAGATTCGGGTAGGCCTTCAGGCCCTGGATTTCGCTGGCCGTTGGGTTGATCGGATAGACCGCCCCGTCGAAGTCGCGCAGCGCGTGCACCAATTGCGATCCCGCTTTTTCGAACGAGGTGGAGGCGCCCACCACGGCAACCGAAGCGGGGCTGAACAAGCGGCGGATCTGGTTGGTCATTACGGACGCTTAGGCCGCGCTCTGCGCCGGGGCGTGACTGGCTTTTTGCGCGGCGCGCAACGGCGGCAGGCCGATGATCTCGCGCGCCTCGACCGCGGTCGCAGGCTCCATGCCCATGTCGCGCACGATCCGTACGATGCGCTCGACCAGTTGCACGTTGGTGGCCGGCACGCCCTTCTCATAGAACAGGTTGTCCTCCAGGCCCACCCGCACATGGCCGCCGAGCAATAGCGTGTTGATCGCGGCCGGAAGCTGCGCCGGCCCGATGCCGCTGGTGCAAAACACCGTGTTCTCGGGCAACAGATCCACCATCATTTGCAGGATCTTCGGGGTGTACGGCAACGCCCCTTGGAACGCGCGGTCGCAGTTGAGCACGATATTGAAGAACGGATTCTTGTCGTAGCCGGCGTTGATGAGCGTGGTGGCGTCCTGCAGGATATGAGCGGGATTGAATACTTCCCATTCGGGCTTGATGCCCTTTTGCTGCATTTTCTGCGCGAGCTCCAGGCAGCGCGAGGGAGCGGTGTTCAACAACAATTCCTTGCCGCCGAAACTCGCGACGATGGTGTGCGAGTCGAGCGTGCACATCTCGGCGCCCGCCTCCAACCCCTTCAGCCGCTCCTCCCACATGATTTCCCAATAGCCGTTGGCCGCTTGGCGCGTCATGTCCCCGTCGACGCCGCCGCCCGTGGAATTATTGATGACGATGTCGCAGCCGGCGCGGATCATGCTGTTGATCTCGCCATAAATGGCCGCATCACAGGTCGCGCCATCGTCGGGCCGACGCGCATGGACCGCGACCACGCTCGCCCCGGCGTCATAACAGCGCTGCACATCGGCGGCGATCTCCCGCGGCTGCGTTGGCAGATGCGGATTCTGGGACTTCTTTGCCATGCCGCCCGTCGGGGCAATGGTCACAATGACTTTACGGCTTGCCATGATGTACTCCTTGGGGTGTGGTACGGTTGAGCGCGTTCAAGACGCGTGCCGCGTGTAACTGCAATTCAGGCTCATAATAGCTCGCGAAAAAGCTCGCCAACGCGCGCTTCTCGCGTGTCATCGCATCCGCGCCGGGATTCGCGGCCGCGGCCATCCGCAGCCACATCCACGCCATCGCGACGCGGCCCGCCAGATCCAGATAGGACTTGGCGCCGAATAACGTCCCCGCCTCGGCGCCGGGTGCGCAGGCGGCGAGCTTGCTCGACACCTCGCTCAGCAGCTCGACACCGCGCTGCACCGTGCCGTGAATGTCGGACAGATCCGCACGGTCCGCGAATTTTTGCAAGTCCTTGCGGATATCGTCGATGAATAAATGATAGGCGCGGCCGCCGCCGCGCTGCAGCTTGCGGGTGACCAGATCGATGGCATGGATGCCGTTCGTGCCTTCGTAGATCGGCAGCACGCGCACATCGCGCAAGAACTGTTCCGCGCCGGATTCTCGAACGAAGCCGTGGCCGCCGCGGATTTGGATGCCGATATCGGCCACGTCGACGGCATTCTCCGAGAGGGTCGCCTTGCAGATCGGCAGCAGCCATTCCAGTCTCAGCTTGGCCTCGGCGCGGGCATCGCCCGCGGGCGCAAGGCGTGCCAGATCGAAACTACGCGCCGCCTCCAGCATCAGCGCGCGGCCGCCGTCGGTCAAGACGCGCATGATGAGCAGCATGCGCTGCACGTCGGGGTGCTCCGCGATGGACACGGCGCCCGTGCCGCCGCCATCGAACGCCCGGCCCTGGCGCCGTTCGGCGGCATAGGCGATGGCATGCGCGGTCGCGCAAGCGCTCAGTCCGACGGCATTCAGGGCCACCTCGATACGCAGTTCGTTCATCATCGTGAACAGCGTCGCGAGTCCGGCGCCCTCGGCGCCGATCATCACACCCTCGGCGCCCGCAAAATCCAGAACGCAGGTCGCGGATCCGTGCAACCCCATCTTCTCCTCGATGCTCGATACCGCTACCGCATTGCGCTCCTGCAACTCGCCGGTGGCCGTGAACAGGCGGCTGGGTACGAGGAACAGGCTCAAGCCCTTGACGCCGGCCACCGCCCCTTCGCAGCGCGCGAGCACGATGTGCAGGATCTGTTCGGTGAGATCGTGATCGCCGCCGGAGATGAAGATCTTCGAGCCGGTCAAGGCAAAGCGTCCGTCCGGCCGGCGCGCCGCCTTCGTCGAGATCAAACCGACGTCCGAGCCCGCTTGGGCTTCCGTGATGGCGATGGTGGCGGTCCACTCGCCGCTGGCCAGACGCGGAACGCAGATCGCGGCCAGATCGGACTCGGCGTGCGCGAGCAGCACCGATCCCGCCCCGCGCGCCGACACGGCCACCATCGCAAAGGCAAGATCGGCGCCGCCGAGCATCGCGGCAACGCAGGCCTGCAGGATGAACGGCATGCCCTGGCCGCCATGGCTCGGCGGTACACCGAGGGCCGGCCAGCCGTTCTCACGCCACGCCTCGTAGGCTTCCCGCCAGCCGGGCGGGGTGAGGACGCGGCCGCCCTGCATGCGGACACCGATCCGGTCGGAGGATTCATTGAGCGGAGCGATCGCCGTGCCGATGAGCTCGCCCGCCGCCTCGAGCAGTTGCGCCGTGGTCTCGCGGTCGAGGCCCTCGACACCGCTGAGCGAGAGCACCTCATCGACATCGACCACGTGCTCCAGCAACCAATGAAACTCCGCTACCGCGGCATCGAACCGAATCACGGGCCCTTTCCTCCGGGCGAGGCCGCGGGCTCGGAAGGATGATCATTGGCCCCCGGGGCACGCGAGCGATTGAGGAACTCCTGCATTCCCGCGTGCGCATCGGCGGACGCGTGCGACAGGCTGGCGGCCAAGCTCTCGGTAAACAAGCCATCCGCCGCGGACATGTCGGCGATGCGCGGCAGCGCATGGACGATCAAATAATTGACCAAGGGCGCGTTGCCGGCAATGGCATGCGCGGTTTCCAACGCGACCGCATCCGCGGTGCCATTCTCCACCAGCCGGTGGACCAGCCCGATACGCTCGGCCTGATCGGCATCGACCTGGCGTCCCGTCAGTATGAGTTCGGTCAACCGGCTGACGCCGATCAGACGGCTGATGCGCACGCTGCCGCCGCCACCGATGAACAGACCGCGCCGTCCTTCGGGCAATTGAAAAAAAGCACTGCGGTCGGCGATGCGCACATGCGCGGTCGCCGCCAACTCGAAGCCGCCGCCGATCACGGCGCCGTGCAGCGAGGCGACCACCGGCGGGCCGAACTGCAGCCGCTCCTGGATGGCGTGCCATCGGCGCGAGACCTGATGCACCTCGAGGGGGCCGCGGTCCTTTTGCTCCGACAGATCGAGTCCGGCGCAAAAGTGCGGGCCCTGTGCGTCGATGAGAATGGCGCGGATGGTCGGGTCCACGGTGCCGAGCACCCCCTCGAGCCGGCTCGCCAACGCGTCGTTCAACGCATTGCGCTTGGCCGGCCGGTTCAACGTCAGGCGCAACACCGGGCCGTCGCGCGTCACATCCAATATATCCTGCGTATTCATGTATTGCGCTGCGTTCCGTGTACTCATGCCGCACGCGCCGGCGCGTGGGCGGGGTGTTTCATCGTGAGCTCTCGCATGCCCGTACTATACCATAGAGTATGGTCGCCGGAGGGCACCGCGGCTGCTCATGGCCGCTCCAGCCTGGCCGGCGGTGCATGCGCGAGGAGGACGACCGCCAGCGCGGCGGCGATGAACACGCACGCCACCGCCGTGCTCAGAACCGCCTTCGCATCGTAACCGGCCGACAGCAGCAGTCCCGCCGCGAACGGGGCGGTGACGCCGCCGATGCGTCCCACCGAGACCATGGCCCCGAGTCCGGTCCCGCGACATAACGTCGGGTAATAATCCGCGGCGAGTGAATACAGCACCAGCTGACTGCCCAACATCGACAGCCCGGCGAAACCGGCGAATATCAGCATGAGCGGATAGGCGGAGAGCGCGGCGAGTCCTGCGAGCGACAACAGCAGCACGAGGTAGCAGCCGATGATGGCGGGCTTGTGAAATCCCTTGTCGACGATCGCGCCGAACACGAGCACGCCCACCGCACCGCCCAAATTCAGCGTCATCGACACCATCGAGCCCTGAGGTCCGTTCAAGCCCTTGCCGAGCATCAGCGAGGGAATCCAATTCAACAACACGTACACCACGAACAGCGTGAACGCACAGCTCACCCACAGCAGCACCGTGGCCGCTGCCCTGCCCTGCCCGAACAGCACCGAGCCGATGCTCTGCGCCGCGGCGGAATGCGCCGCCCCCTTGCTGCGGGCCTCGCGGAACGCCGTCGATTCGGGCAGAAAGACCATCAACAGCGGTACGAGCAGCAACGGGCCGAATCCGCCGACGTAAAATATCGCCCGCCAATTCACCGTGACGCCCAACAGGCTCACGAGCAACGACAACAGCGCCGCTCCCAACGGTTGGCCCGAGTACACGAGACCGATGGCGCCCGCCCGCCGCCCGGGACTGCTCGTCTCGCTCGCCATCGCGATCAGGATCGGAAACGCGCCGCCGATCCCGAGGCCGACGACGAAGCGCAGCAGCAGCAACTCAGTGAATCCCCGCGCCACCGTCGTCGCGAGCGAAAACACGCCGAGCGTGGCCATCGATATGATGAGCACGCGCTTCCTGCCCACCCAATCCGCAAGCCTTCCGCCCAAGAATGAACCCAGCATCAAACCGATGAGGCTCGCGCTCAACGCAAGTCCCATCTGTGAGGGATGCAGTCCCAACTCCTTGGCGACCCGCGGTGCGGCCAACCCCAGCGAGACGTTGTCAGCGCCCTCGAAGATCGCCGTGATGAGACACAAGAAAAACGCCACGGTACTCGACCGGGAGCTCTCGACTCGTTCCATGCCAACCTCTCTTGCTTCGCCGCAGCGCAGCCGCGGTCGGTGATGATGCGGCCTTTTCGGATCGCTTATTCTAAACTGCTTATGATAAGCTTAAACCACACCAAATGGTATGGTGGCGCGGTACCGCGCCGTGTGCCCGTCCTTAGCTTCGATCGGCTCCTTGGAGAATGCATGACCTTTACGCTCGATAAGACCACGGTACCCATCGTTGGCGGTGGGGAGTTTCCGGTGCGGCGCATTTATTGCGTCGGACGCAATTACCGCGCCCATGCCCTGGAGATGGGGGCCGACCCGGACCGTGATCCGCCCTTCTTCTTCATGAAACCCACCGACAATATCGTGCACGACGGGTCCGTCGTGCCCTATCCGCCCCGGACGGCCGAATATCAACACGAGATCGAATTGGTGGTGGCGATCGGCAAAGAGGGCCGCGATGTGCCGGTGGCACAGGCGGCGGATTTGATTTTTGGCTATGCGGTGGGGTTGGATATGACGCGGCGCGACTTGCAGATGCAAGCCCGCAAGGCCGGCCGTCCCTGGGACATGGGTAAGGGCTTCGATCACTCCGCCCCCTGCGGTGCGATTTCACCGAAGAGCGCCGTGGGCGAGATCACCCAGGGCGCGATCTGGCTCAAGATCAATGGCGAGATCCGTCAAACGAGCGAGCTCTCGCTGCTGATCTGGAACGTCTCGGAAGTGATCGCGGATCTGTCCATGTACATGACCCTGAAGCCGGGTGATTTGATTTATACGGGCACCCCCGAGAACGTCAGCAACGTGCACCCGGGAGACCGGCTCGTGGGCCATGTCGACGGTTTGGTCGACCTGTCCATCACCGTGGCCGCAGGAGCCTGAGCGTGCCGGCCCCCGATGCACCCATCACGCTGGCCGGTTTTTTCCGCAGCGGTACCTCGCATCGCACGCGCATCGCACTGAATCTCAAGGGCATCGCCTACGAGTACGAGGCCGTGTCGTTGCCCAAACGCGAGCACCGCAGCGACGCGTTCCTCGCGGTCAACCCCCAGGGATTGGTGCCGGTGTTGAAGGTGGGCGGGAAGGCCCTGACCCAATCGCCGGCGATCATCGAGTGGCTGGAGGAAACCTATCCGACACCGGCCCTATTGCCCGCCGGCGCCGACGATCGCGCGCGCGTGCGCGCCATCGCGGCGGCCATCGGTTGCGATATTCATCCTATCAATAATCTTCGTGTTCTCAATCAGTTGCGGTCTGAATTTAATGCAACCGAAGAGAAAGTAACGGCGTGGTGCCAGCATTGGATTGGGGCCGGGTTCACCGCGCTCGAAACGATGTTCGCCGCGGATACCGGACGCCACGGGTTCTGTTTCGGCCGAGGGCCCACGCTGGCGGACTGCTACCTGATCCCGCAAGTATTCAGTGCACGGCGGTTCGGCGTGGACTTGGAGCCGTTCCCCCACATTCGCGAAATCGAAGCCACCTGCGCAGCGCTGCCGGCGTTCGCCGCCGCGCAACCGGAGCGCCAGCCGGACGCGAAGTAGCAGGCTGGTCGTCTCGGCGGGTCGTCGCTTCATTCGGACCAAGCGGCTGCGTGTTCTCGCGCGCGGCGTCAATGCATGATGCGGGTATAGGCGTGCCTGTCCTCGGCATAGCAGCTGCAAGCGGCCGCTTCGAGACCGTTGCGATTGCGCACGGTCACGTGCCCGCGGCTATAGTCGATCAATCCGCCGTCGCGCAACGCGGCCGCGGCCGCGGAGACACCGACCCGACGCACGCCGAGCATAAAGCTCAAGAATTCCTGGGTCACGCCAAACGTGTCGGTGTGCGCCCGATCTTGCATCATCAACAGCCAGCGGCAGAGGCGTGCATCGATCTGGTGAAAGCGCGTACAGGCGGCAGCGCAGGCGAGCTGCGCCATCAGCACATACAGATAGCGACCCATGACCAGTTGCAGCGGCGCGCTGCGTTGTAGCTCTTCGCTGAATGCGCCGGTCGTGACCCGCCAGGCCGTGCCCGGACCTTGGACCAACGCGTGCAACGGCTGGGTCGGCACGCGTAACGCCACCTCGGCACCATACATGCCCTCTCGGCCGACCATTCCCACTTCGAGTACCGGCTTGCCGTCGATGGAGGTCACCAGCGAAATGAAGCCGTTGACGGGAAAGTAGACATGGCGTGTTGGCTCACCCGCGCTGCCCAGCACCGCGGACTGCACCAGATGCACCTCTTCCGCAATTTCCAAGAGCCGGCGCCGAGCTCTCCCGGGCAACAGTTCGATCAAGTGATTTTCAGGCATGCTCACTGACGGCGCTCCGTTTAAGTAAGCAGTGTGGTCGGTGGCTGCCCAGATCACTGTCTGCTAGCGTACGGAGGAGCTACGATTCAAGTCGTCGGAATGGAAAATAGCCGGTCGTATTCCCTCTTGACCACCCCGTAACATTCGCAACTGCGGTGCTCCAGCGCTCCCCGGTCGAGCACGGTGATGCGACCGCGTGCATATCGAATCAAACCGGCGCGCTGCAGCTTGAGTGCGGCCCCCGTCACGCCTTCGCGACGGACCCCCAGCATGTTGGCAATCAGTTCCTGCGTCATCACCAAGTGGACGCCTTGCAGACGGTCCAAGCTCAACAGCAGCCAGCGACACAACTGCTGGTCGAGCGAATGGTGGCGGTTGCACACCGCGGTTTGCGCCATCTGCGTGATCAGCGCTTGGGTATAGCGCAACAGCAGCCGCAGCACCGGACCGGAGCGGGCGAACTCCTCTTTGAGGTCGGCCGCTAGCATCCTCAACCCACGGCCGGCGCTTTGCACCACCGCGCGGCTCGGCGTGGACTCGCCACCCATGAACAACGATATGCCCACCAGACCCTCGTTGCCGACCACTGCAATTTCGCCGGAAGCGCCGTCCTCCATCACATACAGCAACGAGACGATGGCGGTCGTGGGGAAATAGACGTGGCTGAGCACGCCACCGGGTTCATAGAGCACCTGGCCCAACGGCAGATCGACCTCTTCCAGAGATCCCCGCCAGCGCTCGAGCACTGCCGGCGGCAGTACGGCAATGAGTTGATTTTCGTTGGGGTCGTCAGTTGCGACCATATGACTCCTGCCCCGGGCGACGCCGCAGTTCGATAACGGTGAAATGTACCGGCGAGTGGCCGCGCACTATGAAGCGGCCGCTCGAGGCTGTCCGTTCGGTAGCGAACATTGCAATGATACCGCGGCTCGCGATCAGTGCTTGTAACAATTTCAAACTGCGTGCGGCACCGTACGGACGGGGCCTACAGCCAGGCGTTACGCTAGTTGTGCAGTGCGGTGACGGCACTGCGGGCGGCAGGAAGGCTTCTGCCATGGGCCTGTGCATAGGGAGGAATGAATATGGATGGAATCGAGGCCGTCGCCGAGATTGACCGTACCCACGCCATGATTCTGCTTGCGGTGCTGTGCGACATCACCGGCATGCGATTTGCGATGGTGACCCGCATCACCGGGACGACCTGGGCCGTGTGCGCCGTGCAGGATGGCCTTCATTTGGAGACGAGAGCCGGAGAACCGCTCCCCTTCCGGACGAATTTGGCATTGGAACGTCAGGTGTCGCGGACGCCGATCGTGATCGAACGGGCGAGTTCCGATCCGAGCTACAGCAAGCGAGAGGGGTCGGACGTCTATCAGATCGAGAGCTACGTCTCGGTGCCGATTCTCCTCTCGAGCGGACACTACTTCGGCAATTTGTGCGCCCTCGACCCGAAGCCGGCTAAGGTGCGAAACCCCTATGTCGTGCCCACTTTCGAGCGATTTGCGGCGCTCATCGTCGCGCAGTACGAACAGCGAGTATTGCACGTGCGAGAGCACAGCGCACTGCTCGACGAACGCGCCGCCAGCGAACTGCGGGAGCAATTCATCGCGGTTTTGGGCCATGATCTACGCAATCCACTGCAAGCGGTATGTGCCGGCGCCGATCAACTGGAGCGAAAGCTCACCGATCCGGTATTGGCTGGGACTGCCGGCCGTATCAAAGCCAACGCTCGCCGCATGTCCTCGTTGATCGATGATGTGCTCGATTTTGCACGCGGGCGGCTCGGCGGCGGGATCGATGTGGAGTTGACCGATGTGGAGAACATCAATGCTGGCCTCATGGCGGTGATTCGCGAACTGCAAGATGCGCAACCCGACAGCACGATACTCTCGAACATTGGGGTCGACCGTCCGGTGCGGTGCGATCTCGGAAGAATCCAGCAAGTAGCCTCGAATCTGTTGGCCAACGCCTTGACCCATACCCTACCGCACAGTCCGATCAAGATCTGCGCAAGGTCCGATGGGACGGACCTGGTGCTCGAGGTATGGAACGCCGGCGAGCCGATCCCGAGAGAGAGTCTGGGCAAGATTTTTGAACCGTTTTGGCGTCATTCGGTGGCCGCCAGCCGCCATGGCTTAGGCTTGGGGCTGCACATTTGCTCACAGATCGTGCGCGCCCACGACGGTCAAATGTCGGTCACCTCGACCGGCGAGGCCGGCACTCAATTCACGGCGCGCTTGCCTTTGTCCGGCGGTTCGCCGAGAACGGTACCCGCGGTCGTGGAAGCACCGCGCGCTGCCATCCAATCAAGATGAGTGCGAATTCCGTGCGGCGCGCGACGTCCCCGCTTTCCGCCGTGCCCCGCGCGGGAGAAGGTCGGTAACGGCACTGAAGCGCTGAATCGCGAGCGAGACCCGCGCTACGCCTGCGAGGCGATGGCCCGTTTGCCGATGCGCGCCGTCATCCAGCCGAGCACCGCCAACGCCACCGCTGCGACCGCGGCAGGAACGGCGGCGATGACGAACAGCTTGGGCAGCGGCATGCGGGCCGTCATCAGCGCACCCCCCAGCAACGGACCCACGATGGAGCCGACGCGGCCGATGCCGAGCGCCCACCCCACGCCGGTGGAGCGCAATTGCGTCGGGTACGAGGTCGCCGCCAGCGCATTCGCGGCGGCTTGGCCGCCGATCAGCCCGAAGCCTGCACCGAACGCCGCCACGAGCGTCAGCGCGATGTTGGAGTTGGAGACACCGATGCAGGCAATGCACAGGGCCCCCACGAGGTAGGCACAACTCATCACCGGCGGGGCGCCAAACCGATCGACTGCGAGCCCGATCGGCAGACAACCCAGCACCGAACCGAGTTGCAGCACCGTGCCCGCGACGATGGCCATGCGCACCGTGGCGCCCCCGGCATTGAGCGAGGCGGGGAGCCAACTGACGAGCAGATAGATGTCGAGCAGGCTCATGAAGAAGATCAGCCATATCAGCAGCGTGGTGGCCGTGCGTCCGTGCCCAAACAACTCGTTCACGGCGATGTTCGGCGCAAGCTGCGAGCGTGCGTCACGCAGCGGCGCACCCTCCTCCACGTCCACGTGCGGATCGATCCGCCGCAACAGACCGAGGATGTGCGCGCGCGGCGCGTCGCTCAATGCGAGGAATGCGATCGATTCGGGCAGCCGGAAAAAAACCACCGGCGCGAGCAGCAGCGGCAGCACGCCGCCGACGACGAATACGGCCTGCCACCCCAGGGTCGCGACGAACTGCGCGGAGACGATGCCGCCCACCATGGATCCTATATTGAATCCGTTGAACATCAGCATGACGAGAAACGCGCGGCGGCGCCGCGGCATGTACTCGGCCGTCAACGCGACCGCATTGGGCATCGCTCCGCCGAGACCGATGCCGGTGAGGAAGCGCAGCACCATCAGCGCCGCGAGATGCGGCGCCATGGCCGTCGCCAAGGTGCTCACGCCGAACACCACCAGACTCGCGAGCAGCACCGGGCGCCGGCCGACGCGGTCCGCCAACGGCGCGATGAACAGCGCTCCCAGCATCAACCCGAACAGGCCCACCGAGAACACCGGCGCCAACGCACCCGGCGGCAAGTGCCAATCGGTCATCAAGGTAGGAGCGATATAGCCGACCGCTTGTGCGTCGAACCCCTCGACCGCTCCGATCAGCCCGCATATCCACAGCACGTGACGCTGCAGCGGCCCCACCTGGGATGCATCGAGAAAGCCGGACACATCGAAAGCGTTCGAGCGCACCGCCTATTGTCCTCAGTCAGCTTCGCTGGACGAATAGTCGCTGCTCAGGCGGCGAGGCGAGGCGCGAGGCCTCTCGCGAGGCGGCACCCGGCACGGCGGCGAGCAGCGCCGCATCGCGGCGGTTGGATCGAGCGACGATCGGTGCGGTTCTTCGTTCAGGACGCTACGCCGCGATCGCGAACGAGTCTTCGAAGCGCTTTATCGTGACCGCGTAGGGATCCGCGAAATGCGCCGGGAACATCAACAGATCGCCATCGGCGCACTCGCCCAAGATTCTGCGACGCGTCGCCCGGGACTGTTCCGGCGATGCGCAGAAGGCGCTGTTCCAATGCGGACGGTACACTTGAAAAGGATGCTGGACCACATCGCCGACGAACAGCGCGGCCGAATCCTGCGAATGAGCGCGCAATATCATATGACCCGGTGTATGCCCCGGAGCAAAGTCGATATCGAGTCCCGGGATCAATGTCTCCGGCCCGGTCAAGAGCCGCGCCCGGCGGGCGGCAATGATCGGTTCGACACTGTCCGCATATTGCACGGCGTGGGCGTTGCGTGGCGGCGCCGCGCGCGACATACCCACGAGAAAGTCGAGCTCCGTTTGAGCGAATAGATAAGTCGCTCGCGGGAACGTGGGCACCCAGTTGCCATTCTCGAGCTTCGTGTTCCAGCCGACGTGGTCCACGTGCAGGTGCGTGCACAACACGAAATGAATATCCTCCGGGCGCAATCCGAGTGCGTCCAGCCGCTCCAGATACGGCGTGTGCAGGTCGTGAAACGGGGGCTCGCTCGGGCGCTGCTTGTCGTTGCCGCAACAGGTATCGACCAGCAGGTTGTAGGAGCCGCTGCGAATCACATAACTTTGTACGGTGCCCATGACCAGCCCGAGCGACGGCGAGTAATAGCGCGGCACGAGGTCATCGTAATGCCGCTCCAGTACCTCCGCATCGTAGTCGGGAAACACATCCTGGGGCCGAAACAACGGGCCCTCCAGTTCCTTCACCCGATCCACTGCGATATCGCCGATCATCCATCGCGCCATTGCCACCCTCGCTGGAAATCCCTCGCGCCACTCGACGCGAGGGGGCCACATCAGAATTTCATGCCGAATTTCGCCCCGTAGGTTCGCGGGGGCAATATGTAGGCACCCGCGTATGGGCCGCCCTGACCGAAGCTCGCGGCATTCTCCAGGTTATACACGTAGGCCCCCAGATGCCAACCGCCCTGCGCCGACGTGTAGGTCAACGTGATATTGGTCTTCACGAACGGCGGGGAATAATTGGCCAGCTGATGCTCGTAATCTCCCCAATGGGAGCTTTCGTAGTGGTTATCGACGCGCCCCGCGATCTGCGCGCCCGACGCAAGACTCCAGTCGTGCTCATAGCCGAGGCTGGCCGATACGGTCGGCGACTCGATCAGGTCATAGCCGGCCAGGCTCGAGCCGCCGGGTATCACGACCGTCGTGTTGTTGGGGTCGCCAAAGGTGGTGTAGGGCGTGGTGAATTCGGTGATGTAGGCGCGTAGCAACTCGAGCGTGCCATCCACTTTATCCTGAGCCGTCAAGTTGTACTGGGTCTCGAAGTCGATGCCATACACCTTGGCTTTGGGCGCATTGAAGATCTGCTCTGCCCCGCTCGACGGGTTGTTGAACGAGAGCTGGAAATTGCGGTAGTCGTAATAGAATGCCTCGGCATTGAACTCCAAGCGATTGCCCATGAAGCGATTCTTCGAGCCCACCGAGAATCCGAGCAAGGTCTCCGGCTTGAACTCGCCCAAGAGCGCAAAGCCACCGTTCAAATAACCCGTCTGCACGTTGGCGTACAGCAACGACGCCTTGCCCACGTCCATGTCGAAACCCACTTTCCAGTCCGCTCGGCCATGCTTCACATCATGCGAAGTGTAGGAAAGGGGCACGAAACTTGGCCCAAATTCGGTTCTGCCCTTCTGCTCGTCCGAGGACACGCGAACTCCACCGGTGGCGCGCAACGTATCGAGCACCGAATAAGTGACTTGGCCGAACGCCGCGGCCGAAATATTTTCGATTTGCGGCTCGCTGACTTTGACGTAGCTGTTGGGAATTGCGGCGAAAACACTATAGAACGGCCCGCCCAGGAAGGGAAACGTGTTGGCCGTGCCCGGGTAATCAGCGGGCTGACTTGCAGCCGGGTTGATGTGGGCCTGGAACGGCACGTTGGAGGTGAACTGATAGAGTCCCACCAGCCAGTTCATCGCGCCCTGGCTCTTGCCGGCGGAGTTGGCTAGGCGCAGTTCCTCGGAATGTTGCTCGTCGCGCACCGAGGTACCGATGCCCGTCGATCCAACCCTTGTATATTGATCCTGCCGCGCCAGGGCATATTCCGGTATGAAAGTCAGGGTCAAATCGCCGGCAAAGTGATAGTTCATCAGGGCGGAGATCTGCCAGTTGTTCTCCTCTTCGAAATATCCGGCGGTGGACTGATTGTCGTACCACGGATTATCTGAATTGATCAAGCCGTATTTGTGGGGCGTGTTGCCGCAGGCACTCGGGCTGGTGATGGTAGAGGGCAGCGCATACCCGCAGGTTTTCGGTACCCAGTCGGCCTGGTTACCGCCCTGATGGCCACCGGACAAGGTCAGCAACAGGTCGAACTGGTCCGTGGGATCGTAAAGCACTTCGAGACGGCCGGCCTGGGCGATGAGTTGACCGGAGCCGTTGGTGAGGTAGCCGCTGTGCGAGGCGGTCTGGAACGCGAACCGGCTGAACAGCACGTCGCTGAGCGGCACATTCACCATTCCGCCCGAGCGGAACGCTCCGTAGTTGCCGCCGTCGATGTCCACCGACCCTTCGTACTTATTGACCGGTCGATTGCTGGCGATATTGACCACACCCCCGATGGCGTTGCGCCCGTAGAGAGTTCCTTGGGGGCCACGCAGCACTTCGACTTGCCCCACGTCGAACAGCCCGGTCACCATGGACTCGCGCTGGATGTCGGCACCATCGAGTTGGAAAGGGATCGCCGCCGCGAATTGAGGCAAATTGATTTCGGGCCCGATGCCGCGCAGGAAAATGACAGTCTGGCCGAGGCTGTTGTCAATGGCGAGGCCCGGGACGGCATCATTCAAACGCAAAATGTCGGTAACGCCTTTGTTCGACAGCGCGTCGCCCGTCACCACCGACACCGCGATGGCCGATGACTGGGCGCTCTCGGTACGCTTTTCGGCGGTCACCACGATCTCCGTCAACTCGCCGGAGCTCGCCGCATTCGCCGCCACTTGCTGCGACGATGCCGGCGTGTTCGCCAGCGACGCCAGAGTCACGGCCGATGCGAGGATTACAAAGACGCCATGGATTTTCATCGCTACCCCCCCCCATATTTTTTTTCGTCGCGCGAATCGTAAGTTATTTTTTACTATATTTCAAGAAAACGGTCTTAATGTCTACGTTGCGGATCTAAGTAAATGGGAAATCCCTATTAAAGCCCGACAGTGAGCCTCGCCGGTCGGTAAACCTCATGTCGCGCCGCCCTCGCGAAATTCGCGCAGTTCGCGTTTACTCCATGCGATGACCGCGACCGCGGTGGCGGCGCATAACGCCGGTACGGCGCCGGACGCGAATATGCTCTGAGTGCTCCAGCCCGCCAGCATGGCGGCACCGCCCAGCAACGGCCCGATGATGGAGCCGACGATCCCGACCGCGACGCACCAGCCGGCGCCGGTACTGCGAATTTCCGTGGGGTACACGGTCACCGCGAAAATGATGAGCCCGGCCTGAGCCGCTTGGACGGTGACGCCCAGAGCGAAACTGAGCACCGCGACGAGGCCTAGCGACAGCGGCAACGCGGCGAGAATGCCCACCAGCATGGCAAAAGCGATGAATTCGGCGAACAACACACGCTCGGGAGACAATCGATTCATCAGCGGACCTTCGGCGAGCGAGCCGACGATGCCGCCGAAACTGAAGGCGGTAATCGACATGATGCCCGCAGTCAGGGGTAGCGCAGCGGCTTTCAGCAGTGCGGGCATCCAGCTGACGATGAAATAGAGCAGCATGAAGCTCATGACATTAATCACCCACAGCATCGACGTGACGGTCGCACGGCCCTCGCGGAACAGCTCGAACACCGAACCGCCGGCATCGGCGGTCCGTACGGGAGCGGCAAAATGGGCATCCAACCGGACGCCGTCCGGCCAGATCTTCGCCATGATCCGTCGTACCTGACCCTGCTTGCGGGAATCCAAGCTCAGATAGCGTGCCGATTCGGGCAGCGCCAAGGCGAGCGCCGCGGCCAATATCAAGGGCATGAGGCCGCCGAGGTAGAACATCCACCGCCACCCCAACTGCGGCACGATGAGCGTGGCGATCAATCCCGCGCCCATCGCGCCGGCCGGAATGGCGGCGCCTATCAAGCTGGCCGGAATGCGATTGAGCCGCTTCGGCATATACTCCGTGGCCAGCGCCGCGACGTTCGGCAGCGCGCCGCCGAGTCCCAGTCCGGTGAGGAAACGCACGAGCACAAGTTCATTCACGCTATGGATGAATCCCGTGACGGCGGCGAGTACGCCGAACACCACGGTGCTGATGAGCAGGGCGGGTTTACGGCCTATCCGATCGCCCAGCGGACCCATGACCATGGCGCCTATCATCAGGCCCAAGAATCCGGCCGCGAACATGGGACCGAACGACCGGACATCGACCCGCAGATCGGCAGCCATCGCCGGCGCAAGGAAGCCGATTACCTGTCCATCGAAGCCATTGAGCGCCGCGACCGCGCAGCAAAGCGCGACGGTGCGCACTTGCAGCCTGCCAATGGGCTGCGAATCGATGATTTCATCGACCTGGTAGCTTCGTATCTCGCGCATCAATGTCCTCCATGGTCGGCCGCCGCCGTTGCAATGGCCCGAGGCGCGGGCAGTCCAAGGTGTCCGCGCAGCGTGCTGCTCTCATAGTCGAGCCGAAACAGGCCGCGTCGCCGCAGCTCGGGAACGACGAGGTCGACGAAATCCTCGATGCCGTCGGGTTGCGAGGCCGGCATCACCATGAAGCCGTCCGCCGCCCCTCCCTCGAACCAGCGCTGCAGCGTATCGACAATCGACTCCGCCGTCCCGCACAACGTGCAATGACCGAACGATGCGGTCTTCGCGGCGAGCTGGCGCAGCGTCAAGTTCTCACGGGCCGCTTGATCGAGTAGCAATTGGCGGCGGCTCGACGCCTTCGGGCTGGGGGGCAGGTCCGTGGGTACCTTCAGATCGAGCGCATAGACCGACATGTCGATCCCAAACTCGATGCTCAGCGATTCGATACCGAGCGCTGCGTCGAAAGCCTCGTCGATACGGCGCCGCTTGGCGTCGGCCGCGGACTGCGTCGCAGCGACGATGGGAACGATGCCGGGAAATATCAGCACCTCCGCCGGGCGCCGGCCCAGCCGCCCGACTCGCTGCTTGATGTCATCATAAAATGACTTCGCTCCGTCGAAGGTTTGCTGCGCCGTGAAAATGATTTCCGCGGTGCGCGCGGCCAGTGCTCGGCCGGGTTCGGACGACCCGGCCTGCGCTATCACCGGCCGGCCTTGGGGAGACCTTGCCATGTTCAACGGGCCGCGCACCGTGAAATAAGTACTTGCATGATTGAGCACACGCATGCCGGCAGGATCGAAATATCGGCCTGCCGCCTTATCGAAGCAAAACGCATCGGCGGTCCAGCTGTCCCACAGGCCGGTGACGACGTCGGCGAACTCTGCGGCGCGCTGGTAGCGATCGGCATGATCCGGGTGCTGCTGATAGCCGAAATTCCAGGCCTCGGCGGGATTGCCCGAGGTAATGAGGTTCCACGCCGCGCGCCCCGCGCTGAGGTGGTCGAGCGAGGCGACGATGCGTGCCACGTGGTACGGATGACTATAGGTGGTGCTCGCACTGGCGGCCAAGCCGATATGGCGGGTAACCGCGGCCAGCGCAGCGAGCAGCGTGAATGGCTCGAGGTGAGCGATCAGCGGTGCGTGTCCGTGAGTGCTCGGTTGGTCATTCGGGTACAACGCCAAGGTGTCCGCCAGGAACACCAGGTCGAACCGGCCGCGCTCCGCCGTCAGCGCCTGGTGACCGTAGGGACCGAGCGTGAACGCGCGGTCCGGCCTCGATTCGGGCAGCCGCCAGCTGCCGAAATGCGCCCCGGTAGCGGTCAGCATCAATCCGAGATGGAGCTTGGGGTGATGGCGCATCGCGAGAGCGTCGCGGTTATACTCGGAGTCGATTGAGGTTTACGAAAATGGCATTATATGCGAGTTTTGCATCATCGACTATGCTATCATTATACCAAATTGCAGAACTTGTTTCATCACCCTACTAAGGTAACCTGTGTTAGCTTCATCGCAGACCCTTCCCCTGCAGGGGCATTTGCACCATTTGCAGCTGTTATCGCCGGCTCCGGACGTGCTCTCCGAGTTCTACCACCGATCCCTGGGCCTGACGGTAACGCCGGTTCAGGGACAATGGCTCTGTCAGGCACCTGAACGTGCCCTGATTCTCGCGCCAGGCCCCGCTGGATCGCTCGGATTCGCTGCTTATGCGGTCACCGACGCGGCGGTACTGGCCGCCTTGGTCGAACGCCTCCGGGCGGCGCGTGTCGAGGTGATGCCGTTCCCGACCCCCCTGTTCGAGCCGGGCTCCATCGGCTTCCTGGATCCGGACGGCCACCGCTTCGTATTCGGTTTACCGGTCCGGTCCACCACGACCTCCACGGCCCTGCCGGCGCGGCTGCAGCACGTGGTGGTTGCCAGCACTCAAGCGGAACGCATGCTGGACTTTTATCGCGACATCGTTGGGTTTCGATTGTCCGACCGGGTGCTCGACGCCGAGGGCTCGTTACGCACGTGTTTCCTGCGGACGGACCACGAGCACCACACCCTGGCCATCTTTCAGGCGGATACCAACCGGCTGGATCATCATTGTTATGAGTCCGCGGACTGGAACAGCATCCGCGACTGGGGCGATCACTTCGCGTCGCTTCACGTGCCCGTGGTCTGGGGACCGGGGCGCCACGGTCCCGGCAACAATTTATTTATCTTCGTACATGACCCGGACGGCAACTGGATCGAAATATCCGCCGAGCTGGAGCAGGTGACGCCGGATCGTCCGGTCGGCAAGTGGCCGCATGAGGAACGCACTCTCAACAGCTGGGGCCGCGGCGTCCTGCGCAGCTGAATCGCGCGAGCCTCAGGGTGGAGTTGGATCCTCGGCCGCCGGAGACTTGCCGCCGGCCTGCATGGAGCGTTCGACCTCGCGCGCCGCGGACATGATCATCGGCGCCAGACGGTGCACGGTACGCTCGTCTGCCTTGTCCGCCGCCAGTACGAAACTCAAGCTGCCAATGGCCTTGCGGTCACCGCTCAGTACCGGAGCGGCAATGCCAAAACGGCCCCGATCGACCTCTCCGTGGGCAAGCACATGGCCTGCCACACGCAGGGCGCGCAACTTGGTGAGAAATTCCCTCCAGTCCGCTCCGAGCCCGGCCTCACGGATCTCATCGGCTCGGGTGCTGTACAGACGCTTCAAGATCCGCCGTGGCATGAATGCGAGGATGGCCTTGGACGTCGCCCCGCGAAACAGCGGTCGAGGCCGCCCACGCTCATAGCTCACCGGCGCCTGGGGACCGCTCGCGACCTGGTGAACGCACAGCACCGAATCGCGGAACGCACGGCACAGGAGAATGGTCGACCCCTCGGGAGCGAACGCAATCAGATAATCCATCACCGGGCGAGCCGCATGCACCAGCGGATCGGTGAGTTGGATCTGGCGGTCCAGCTGGATGATGGCGGGACCAAGAACGTACCGGCCCGGTGTCACCGCGTCGACGAGGCCCGCACTCGCCAGCCGTCCGATCAGACGGTAGGCGCTGCTCACGGCCACGCCGAGCTTCGGCGCGATCTGCTCGACGGTCCACGCAGGCTGCTCCAACGAGAAAAGTCCAAGAAGTTGAAACGCTCGGTCAGTCATGCTTGTCGGCTCCGCCTGCCTTCCTGCCCCAGAATAACTCGGCGCCCCGCCATTCGAAGGTCATGGGCTCGATCACCAATCCCGCGAAAGCGCTGCGCAACTCGGCCGGACTGTAATAAGCGAGGTCCATGCCGGACAGGCCCGCCCCTCGACAGAGCTTGTCCATGTAATACTCGACGTGAAGATCCGCCGCCATGGCGTTGCGCATGGCTTGACCGAAACCGATCTCGGACAGCATCACCGTACGGCCCGGTTTCAGCACCCGCACGAATTCCCGCGCGGCCTCGCGCCATGCATCGCAATGCTGCACCGCCTGCAATATCCCGACACTATCGTAATGACCGTCCGGAACTCCCGCCGTGTAATCATAGGCCCACGTGCCGAGCTGACCGCTGCGGCCGCGACGATTCGCCTCGACGGAGTCGCGCGCCTGTTCGATGATGTCGATCGCATTGATCCGGCCCTCGGGGCCGATGCGCGCACGGATATCCTCGAGGAAGCCGCAGCCCTCGATGCTCTCGCCGATGACCAGCACGTTATCGCCTGGGCGCAGATCCATTTTCAAGAACATCAGATCCCGTACCGGGGCGGCCTTGTTGCGCCAGATCAGCGGCAAGCCGCCGGTCAAGATCGCCCGGCACCAGCGTGCACGCTCGGCCGGATCGAGAATTACAGCGCCGAAACGCGCGCTGTCGTGAGGTTGGAGCCACTCCCATGGATTCTCGCTATCGGGCATTGTCATCGTATTTCTCCATTGTGGGGCCGGCACTCGCTATCGATGGTACGAACCGGTAATCGGCTTTCAACTTTTGCACCGCCGAGGCGAGCGAGCCGGCCTCGCCCGCCGTCCCGGCTGCGGCAACGTAACGATCCGGCCGCACCAGCAGTACCCGGCCACGATACCGCTCGAACTCCGGTGGGTACGCGGCCAGCGTGGCAACCGCGGTGGCCCCGCCACCGGCGGCCGACGTTGGATTGAGCGCAACGCAAGCCGGCTCCAGCGATGCGATCGCAGGGTTCTCGAGCGTGCTGCACAGATCCGCCACGGATACCTCGAGACCGACCAATGCAAAGCCGTTGCCCAACAAATCATCGAGCAACACGCTCTGGCGGTCGGCCGTCCGTACTTGCGGTTGGGCGAGCATGCGGCCGACCAGCGTGTGCCGCCTGCCGAAGCCATCCGGCTGCATGAAACCCTTGGCGAATTTGGGTTTGGGCTTATATTTCATCTCGCCGAAGAAACGCTTGGCCGCCGGCCACAATCCAATCGCGAAGAACGCCTGTTGAACGAGAAACCCGTGCAGCCAGGTGCGCGGGCTCATGATCCGGCCCATCCGCAGCGCAAGCCGAATCATATCCTGCACATGAGCTCGCCGCTCCTGCTCGTAGGTTTCGAGCAGCGTGCTCGACATTCGACGCATCGTCACCATGGCCAGCTTCCACGCCAGATTGCTGCAGTCCCGTAACCCGCTGTTCATTCCTTGCCCCGCGAAAGGCGGCGTGAGGTGCGCCGCATCGCCGGCGAGCAACACGCGGCCATCGGACCACCGCGTCGCGACGCGCGCATGGAACGTGTAGACGACCTTGCGGACCAGCACGCTGTCGGGGTGGGCACCATGAGATCGCAACAACCCCTCCACCACCTCGGGCCTGAGCATGTCCTCGTCGCGCTCGTGCGGATGGAGCTTGAACTCGAATCGACGCGTTTGATCAGGCCCCGGCAGCGCGATGCAGGGCCGACGCGTATTGCAATACACCACGGTGTTACGCCGCGGAGCGGGCGAACTCGCCAGATCGACGATGAGCCACCGTTGCTCGAACGTTTTGCCCTCGAGACGCAGTCCCAACCGGCGCCTTACGGTACTGCCGGCGCCATCGCACCCCACCAAATACTCGCAGCGAATGATGCGCTGTGCGCCGTGCCCGTTGGTCAGGTGCGCCACCACGCCGTCCGGGCCCTGATCGAACGCGGTCAAAGCCCAACCATACATCGCTTGGACCGTGGAAAAGCGCCTCAGGCCCGCTTGCAGTTGCGCCTCAAGCTGCGGTTGACGAAATGCATTCCGGCGTGGAAAGCCGAACGGGCGGCCGGTCGGTTCGACCGTGAGGAAACAGCGGCCGCCGGGGGTGATGTAGTCGGAGCCATATCCCGGCACCGCGGTCTCCAAGACCACATCGCTCAAGCCGATCGCCTGCATGGTCCGCAGCGATTCGTCGTCGATGGATACCGCGCGCGGCTCTTTGACCGTGGCTTCGTTACGCTCCACCAGCAATGCGCGGATGCCATGGACACCCAGCAAATTCGCCAGTGTCAGTCCGGCAGGGCCGGCACCCACCAGCAGAATCGGTACGTAGCGATCGGCCTGAGGATCCTCAGGCTCGCGCTGCGCCGCAGGGGTCACGACCGGCGCCGCGGAACTCGCCCCCGAATCCTCCTCGAACATTGTCGAGCCATGCGCCCTGACGCTATCATCCCCAGGGCCGGGCAAACTGCCTGCAACGTTATACATTTCATGCATTGACTCGCCAGCCGGATCGGTATTATTTACCGTATATTAATAGAAAACAAACCCAGGAACGTTCGTTGGCGTATAAAACTCTGGAATTCCACCTCTGGAACCACTTCGTTGTTGCCACCCACCATACGTTGCCGCCCGACCGGCGGTGCGTGAGCGGCGAACCCGCGCCGGTGCTGCCGGCACCTCGCGGCGCCCGCAGAGATACACGGACCGTTGGGCGCCGCCGTTGACCAAGTTGCCCGCGGCGCATTGGCTGCGTGCGCTGACCACCGAGGAGCGACGGACATTCGGCGCCGCATTGGGCGGATGGGCGCTCGATGCGATGGATGTCCAGATCTACAGCTTCGTCATTCCGGCGCTGATGAGTCTGTGGAATATGTCGCGCGGCGAGGCCGGAATCATCGGCACCTCCGCATTGATCTCCTCGGCGGTCGGCGGATGGATGGGGGGATGGTTCGCCGACCGTTACGGCCGCGTCCGTACCCTGCAAGCGGCCATTCTCTGGTTCGCGGTGTTCACGCTGCTCTGCGGACTGGCGAACAACTTCAATCAACTGCTCCTCGCCCGCTCGCTGATGGGGTTCGGGTTCGGCGGCGAGTGGGCTGCCGGCGCCGTGTTGCTCGGCGAAACCATCCGTGCGGAACACCGCGGCAAAGCGCTGGGCATCATGCAATCCGGTTGGGCCATGGGCTGGGGTGCCGCCGCACTGGTCTACGCTCTGTCGTTTTCGTTGTTGCCTCCCGCCACGGCGTGGCGCGTGATGTTCTTCATCGGTGTCACGCCAGCCGTGGGCGTGTTCTTCTTGCGCCGGCTAGTCGCCGAACCCGCGGTATATCTTCGTTCCCGAGAGCTCGCGGGGCACACCGATTGGAATGTGTTCCTCGACATATTCCGGCCGCCGTTGCTCAAGGTGACGGTGCTGGGCGCTCTGGTCGGTACCGGTGCCCAGGGTGGTTACAACGCGCTGACGACCTGGTTACCCACCTTCCTGCGCACGGAGCGGCATCTGTCGGTGCTGGACTCGTCCGGCTACCTGGCCGTACTCATCAGCGGCTCTTTCTTTGGTTACCTGACCGGCGGTTATCTGTCCGACCGGATAGGCCGCCGGATGACATTCCTGGTGTTCGCGATCTGCTCGGGGCTGCTGGTGTTCATCTATACGTCGGTTCCCTTCGGCAACGCGAGCATGCTGGCGCTCGGATTCCCGCTCGGCTTCTCGGGCGCCGGAGTTTTCAGCGGGATGGGTGCCTTTTATACCGAACATTTTCCCACACATGTGCGTGGCGTCGGCCAAGGCTTCGCCTACAACATAGGGCGCGCATCGGGCGCTGTGTTTCCGGCGCTGGTCGGGATGCTGTCCGGCAGAATGGGATTGGGGCCGGCCATCGGCATTTTCGGCGCCGCGGCTTATGCGCTGATGGCCATCGCCGCATTCTTGCTTCCCGAAACCAAGGGAAAGACTCTGCGGCCGTAGCGAGTGGGCTCTTGCCGAGCACAGGGGGCCCTTGCCGAGCACAAGGGACCCTTGCCGAGCACAGGGGGGACCCTCGCCGGCCGCTAGGGGCCCTTGATGCCGAGGGCCTCCCGCCCTGGCGCGGTGAATCCAAATAGTCGAAAACCTTGTCTTTTTTGCGGTTTTACCGATATTATTACCGTTAAACGTGGTTTGTAGGCGGCTCGCCGGTCGGAGTATTGGATGCGCGTGGTTCCTGTTGTCGATGCTCCCCCCTATACGGCACCCAAGCACCAAGGCGTCACGGGTTACCGCCTGCAAAGCCCCGAACACACCGGCGTTGGATTCTGTTCGGTCAGCTTGTCGTACTATGCGCCCGGTGGACTGGCGGAGATGGATGCCGGCCCCCAGGAAAAAGTATACGTCGTGTTGTCGGGAGAGCTTTCCGTGCGGCTTGCCTCCGGCGAGGAGTCGATCCTGCGCCGCTTGGATAGTTGTGCGATCGCCGCGAACGAGCGGCGCGAAGTACGCAACCACACCGACCAAGAAGCCGTCATGTTGGTGATCATGCCACCGACGTCAGCCAAAACCACCTAACGAGAAACAAACCATGCGCTCTGTGCCAAGCAGCGTCGATCACACCCTCGACATCAGTGTCGATATCAGCGACGACATCGATGAAGCAACGCGGCTCGAGCTGTATCGGCTGCAGGTGCTGATACGCGAGGCCGAACAACGCGCCTACGACTTGTTCCTGCAAAACCTGGTCAAGGGCACCAGCCACCTGTCCTTGGGGCAGGAAGCCATTGCCGCCGGCTGCGCCGCCGCGATGAAACCCGGGGATCTGAGTTTCTGCACGTACCGCGGCCACGCCCACACCCTCGCACGCGGAGTACCCGTCGAAAAGGTGCTCGGTGAATTGATGGGCCGCGATAACGGGCTGATGCGCGGCAAGGGCGGCTCGATGCATCTGACATCGGTCGAACATGGCGTCATGGGCTCCTACGCCATCATCGGCGCGCATCTGCCGATCGCGTGTGGGGCGGCATGGCGCGCCCAATACAAGGGACATTCCGATGTCTCGGTGTGCTTCTTCGGGGATGGCACCACCAATATCGGCGCGTTTCACGAGGCGCTCAATCTCGCGGTGGTGTGGAAACTGCCGGTGGTGTTCGTGTGCGAGAACAACCTGTACATGGAATACACGCCCATCGCCGATGTGACCGCCGTGCACAACCCCGCGGCGGACCGCGCCGGTGCATACGGCCTGCCGAAGATCGTCATCGACGGCAACGATGCGGATGTCGTCTATCGAACCATGACGGACGCCTTCGGCAAGGCACGGCGCGGCGAAGGGCCGTCATTGATCGAATGCCTGACCTACCGCTACTCGGGCCATTCTCGCGCCGATCCGGCCAAATACCGGCCTGAAGGCGAACTTGAGCGGTGGAAACAACGAGATCCGATCAAGATCTACAAGGAGCGACTGGAGTCACTGGGGATTGCGAAAAGCCGTCTCGCGGAGATCGAGGCCGCGATTCAGCGTAACGTCAACGAGGCAACCGAGGCCTGCAAGGCGGCACCGACGACGTCGGTCGATATCTTGTTCACGGATGTGTATGCCGATGGGGGATGGGCATGGCGGAATTAACCTACCGCGACGCCGTCGCGCGTGGCATCGCGCAAGAGATGGCGCGTGACGAGGACGTGGTATTCCTCGGCGAGGACATCGCCAAGGCGGGAGGCGTGTTCAAGGCGACGGTGGGGCTATTGGACCGATTCGGTCCGACGCGCGTGCGCGATACGCCGATTTCGGAGCAGGCCATTCTCGGCGCGGCCATGGGCGCCGCGATGACCGGATTGAAGCCCATCGCGGAAATCATGTTCGCCGACTTCATCGCCGTTTGCTATGACTACATCGCCAACGAGATACCCAAAAGCCGTTACATGACCAACGGGCAGGTCAAGTGCCCGCTGGTGATCCGGCTCGGCAATGGCGGCGGGGCCCGCTTCGGTGCGCAGCACAGTCAGAGCGTGGAGAACTGGTGCATGCAGTTCCCCGGACTGAAAGTGGTGGCACCCTCCTCGCCCGTCGATGTCATCGGACTGCTGGCTGCGGCCGTTCGCGATCCGGATCCGGTGATTTTCCTGGAACACAAATCGCTCTATGCAACCAAAGGCGAGGTTCCCGACGGCGAAATCCTCGATACGCTGGGGTCTGCGAAGACCTTGAGGACCGGTACGGACTGCACCTTGCTCGCGCTCGGCATGATGGTTCCGCGCTCGCTGGCGGCCGCCGAGCAGCTGCACGCTTTGCACGGCATCGACTGCGAGGTCATCGACGTGCGCTCCCTCGTGCCGCTCGATACTCAAACGATCTTGGGGTCCGTGGGCCGTACTCACCGCGTCTTCACGGTGGAGGAGAATCCGCGCGTTCTCGGTTGGGGATCGGAAATCGTCTCGATCATCGCCGATGAGTCCTTCTACGACTTGGATGGGCCGCCGGTGCGCATCACGACGCCGCACATTCCATTACCTGCCGCCGATATTCTCGAGGACCTGGCGATTCCGAGCGTTGCGAGAATCGTCGAGAGCGTCCGCCGCTCGATGACGAGCTAGCCCAGGATGGCTACCATGGATATCTTGATGCCTCAGTTGGGTGAAACCGTTACCGAGGGCAAAATCATCAGTTGGCAGCGTTCGGTCGGCGACCTCGTGGCGAATGGCGATGTGCTGTTCGAAATCGAAACGGACAAGGTCTCGATGGAGGTGCCCGCCACCTGCGCCGGGCGTATCGCCGAGATTCGCGTCAACGCCGGAGATACGGCACCGGTGGGCGCCATCGTCGCGACCATCGCCGATGAAGCGGCCGCGGCCGGCGATGCGCAGGCGCCTGCACAGCGCTCGCCCGCTGTGTCCGGCGCACCGAGTTCACCCGACGCACCGACGAGCGCAGCGGGCTCGCCGGCCGCGCCCCGTGCACCGAGCCCGCCCAGCGCGCCGGCAAAACGAGATAGGGATCCGTTCCGCGCCGTCGCGTCGCCCGAGCGCAACTTCGGACCGGTCATGGCGAACGGCGTGGCCACGACGCCGCTCGCGCGCCGGCTCGCGGCGGACGCCGGCATCGATCTGGGCACCGTCAATGGCAGCGGCCCGCAGGGCCGGATCACCGGCAAGGATATACAGCGCGGCGGCAACGGCGCACAGAGCACTTCGGCCGCGCCCGCCAAACAATCATTGCGAGCCCTGTACGACGGCGTGCCGTTCGTCGAGATCCCGTTGGACGGCATGAGGCGCACCATAGCGAGTCGGCTCGTCGAATCGAAGCAGACGGTGCCCCACTTCTATCTGGTGGCCGATGTCGATATCGAGAACATGTTGGCGATCCGTAAAACCGCTAACCTTGCGCTGCCCGCGAAGCTATCCGTCAATGACTTCGTCGTAAAGGCCTTCGCGATGGCGCTGCTGCGCGTACCGTTCGCCAACGCCATTTGGGCCGAGGACCGCATCTTGCGCTTTACGCGAGTCGATGTGGGCGTCGCCGTTGCGGTCGAAGGCGGCTTGTTCACTCCCGTCGTCCGCGACGCGGGGGCGAAAAGCGTTACCGCGATCTCCGCGGAAATTCGCGAACTGGCCGAACGCGCCAAGAATCGAAAGCTCAAGCCGCATGAATATCAGGGCGGCTCGGCCACCGTGTCGAATCTCGGGATGTACGGCGTGCGGCAATTCTCGGCCATCATCACACCGCCTCAAGCCAGCATTCTCGCCGTCGGCGCCGCCGCGCGCCGCGCGGTTGAAAACGCCGATGGCAGCGTCCGCTTCAGCTCCCAAATGACCGTCACCCTGTCGTGCGATCACCGGGTGGTCGACGGAGCGTTGGGCGCGGAATTGCTCGCGGCCTTCAAGAAAATAATCGAAGAGCCCATCCTTACGTTGATTTGATCAGGAACGGACAATGAAATACAACCGACAACATGCGGGCGCTTCGTGGGGCACCCAGGCCAAGGACTGGGAACGCGGTGTCGATTATGACCGTCTGATCAAGGCGCGTTTGAAACGCGCTCAAGACGCGGTTCGCGCCGCCGGATTGGGCGGAGTGTTGTGCTTCAACTTCGACAACATTCGCTACGTGACCGGTACGCACATCGGCGAATGGGCGCGCGATAAATTCATGCGCTATGCGTTGTGCCCCACCGAAGGGTCCCCATTCCTGTGGGATCCCGCGCCGCCCGCGAAGCGGCTGTCTTCTCCCTGGATCGCCGACAATGTCGCCGCCCCCATCTCGACCATGCAGGGCGGGCTGCCGCCGGCGATGAATATCCAGCGCGATTTCGCCAAGCAGATCAAAAAAGCGTTGATCGATCGCGGCATCGACAACTTGCCGCTGGGTATCGATGTGATGGAGTTGCCCATGTTGCGGGCGCTCGAAGCCGAGGGAGTCGAAGTCGTCGACGGGCAGCAGGCGCTGCTCGATGCGCGGCAGATAAAGACCCCGGACGAAATCGAGCTGCTCAAACTGGCCGCGGCGATGGTCGATGCCACCTATGTCGATATTTGCAAGGCCATCCGGCCGGGTACCCGCGAGAACGAGTTGGTGGCGATCGCCAACGACCGGCTGTTTCGCATGGGTTCGGAGCGAGTCGAATGCGTCAATTCGGTCTCCGGTCCCCGCGGCCGGCCGCATTCGCATACTTTTTCCGATCGCATGATCCAGCCCGGCGACATGGTGTTTTTGGACATCATGCATTCCTATAACGGCTACCGTACGTGCTACTACCGCACGTTCATCTGCGGCGAGCCGAACAAGTATCAGATCGATGCGTACGAGAAAGCATCGAAATGGATCAGCGCATCGATCGACATGATACGGCCCGGCGTCACGCCCGATGAAGTGGCGGCGGTTTGGCCGGACGCGCACGAGTTCGGCTATCGAGACGAGGCCGAGGCATTCCTACTCCAGTACGGCCATGGCGTCGGGCTGTCGCTCTGGGAGCGGCCCATCATCTCGAAGCGCTACCGTGGACAGACCGCGCCGTTGCAAGAGGGCATGGTGTTCGCGCTCGAGACCTGGTGCGGAGCGGACGACGGTTCCGGCGCGGCGCGCATCGAGGAAGAAGTGGTCGTCACCAAGGACGGCTGCCGGATCATCACGAATTTCCCGTCGGACCGCTTGATCTCGTGCGGCCTGCCGGGCTGCGAAGTGTTTTAACGCCCGACCCCCGCGAGCGGACCGGGTGCGCCAGGCACCCGGTCCCTCATGCAGCCCCTCGCCGCCCCCACCTCAAGTCAAGGTGGCTCGGTACAAAGCCAACAGCTTCGTCCACGCGCGTTCGGCATCCGGTTTGTTGTAGACCGAGCGACCGTTCTGAAGGGGTACGTCGGGCACGCACCACCCATGCTGCGCGTCGGTGTACACCTCGACTTCGGCGGGTACCTTGGCGGCCGCGAATGCCTCCTTGAGCTTATCCTTGCCCTCGGGCTGGCGCATATCGTCGTTACCGGCGATGGCAATATATAGTTGCGCTTTGATCTTGGGAGCGAGCAAATGCGGGCTGTTGGGCGAATCGGTCGCAAGTCCGACGCCTCCATGGAAACAGCCCCCGGCGCCGATCCGATCGGGACGCACCGCCGCGGTCCGCAGGACCAACGGACCGCCGATGCAGTAACCCTGGGTACCGATCTTTTTGTGCTGGTTCACCTGGGGCTGCGCATCCAGGAAATCGATATAGGCCACGGCATCCCGTTCGGCCGCTCCGGGCGCGTTCAGGGGATCCGCCAGCGTTCTGAGCTTCGCGCGGGCGGCCGGATCTTGAAAATCGAATGACGCCAAATTCTCGATGACCGGCGGCTTCGCCGACCGATAAAACGCGTTGGGCACCACCACGGCATAGCCCTCCGCGGCCAGGCGCTTACCGAACTCGCGAAATACAGGCCGTAAACCGAACACATCGGTCCACACCAGCACTCCGGGATGAGATCCGGCCGATGGGTGGACAAAGACCGCGTCGGTCGTGCCGTCCGGGGTTTTAATGACCACGTCGGTCTCGACGATCTTCGCATCGGCGCCGGACGCCGGCCCCGCTGCCGCCGCCAACCCGGCGGCAGCGGTAAATGCGACGAAGTCGCGGCGCGACCGATCCATGCCGCCACGGTTCTGTGGATCGAGGTCTGTATTCTGGTCCTTCATGAGCCGATTCTCCTATGCAGTTCTTGTGTTGCGAGGCCGCTCGAGGGATGCTTCCAGGACGCTCGCCGCTTACCGATTGCATTCGTTACGAGTGTACGGGGGAGTGCCGAGGCACCGCGCCTCACATCGTTCATTCGCCGGCCGGCTTCCGTGCCGCCTGCGGTCTCGCCGCCCCCGAACCGCCGAATGGCAGCATGCGTACCAGCACCCCATCCTTGTTCCAAAATTGGTGCTTGAGCGCGGCCGCGATATGCAGCAGCGCGAGGAAAAAAAGCATCACTTTCAAGGTTTCATGCGTGGCATGCATCGCTTCGAACAGGTCATCGCTCTTCGGCGACGGGTTCGGCCAGTTCCATAAACCGAACCAGGTCGCGCCGGTGTCCTTGGCAGAGGCCATCAACCAGCCGCTGACCGGCATCGCCAATAGAATGACATAAAATGCAACATGCGATACTTTGGCGAGCCGCCGCTGGAGCGGCTTCATGTCCTCGGGCAGTGCCGGGACGGGGCTACGGCGCCGCCACAGCAAGCGCAGAACCATCAGCATCAATACAGTCATGCCCAGGCTCTGGTGAAGGGGCAGCAAACTCGACTTGTCCATACCGAAAGGGGCCGGTATCTGAGATTCCGGCGCAAGAATTTGCTGGACCGGAGCCGTGATGTATTGCACGACGATCAGTGCCGCAATGATCCAATGCAAGCTCCGGGAGACGGTACCGTAGCTGTTTGCTGAATTGGCCAAACCCATGGATTTTCCTCTCCCCGCGCGCCCCGCCCGATCGGCAACTATTGTAAGTGGGTTAGCCGCGAGGCTTTGGAGCCTCTTCCACGCCTGCCGGAGGGGAGGCCAGACCTTGCGAGCGCCCGAATGGCAGCATGCGTACGAGCACTCCGTCCTTGTCCCAGAAATGATGCTTGAGCGCAGCGGCTACGTGAAGCAGCGCCAGGAAGAACAGCACACGGCTCAGGATTTCATGCGTGAAGCTGAACGCGCGGAATGCTGCATCGCTCTGCGCCAGAAAAGTCGGCCAGGTCCACAATCCGAACCAGCTTGCCGAGGACCCCTTGGCCTGAACCATCATCCAACCGCTCAAGGGCATGGCGAACAGAACGATGTAAAACACCCCATGTGAGAGGTACGCCAGACGCCGCTGCAGCGGCTTCATGGTCACCGGCAACGCCGGTGCGGGACTTCTACGACGCCAGAACAGCCGTACGATCATGAGCAATAGCACCGTCATGCCGAAGCTCTTGTGCCGCGCAAGCACGCCCGCGGCATCGAGACCGAACGGCGGCACGATGTGCATCCCCGGCGGCAGCTCCTCCGGAATCGGCGCCAAGATGAATTGCACGACGATCAGGCCGGCGACCAGCCAATGAAAAGTCCGCGCCACGGTACCGTAGCTGCTGGATGAGTTCTCGAGTTGCATAACAAAGTCCTCGCCGCGTCTTGCCGTCCCGACAATCTCGACCCCTCGCAGCTCGCCGGCGGGCCTTCCCGCCGGCGTCTCCATCCCTAATCAGAACTTTGCGTCCAGCGCCAGGTGATACGTGCGCAGCGTATCGTAACCGATCATCTGGCCGACGAACGTGCCCCCGCTTTGGCCCAGCATCGAGTCGACGTAGTGGGTGTTGGTCAGATTGTTCACGGTGCCCGTCACTCCCCAACGGCCGCTCGCCGCACGCAGGCCGATCGAGGCATTGACGATGTTATAGCCCGGCTGGACCTCGGCGGGACTGTTGCTGGTCTCGAAGTGCTGCAGCGACTTGTAGGCATCATCCACGTCGAAGAAATAACGCAGGCCGGCGGTGAGCGGTGCATCGTAATGCGCGTTCACATTCGTCGACACCTTCGGCGCATTGTTGAGACTCATGCCCGTCAAATTCTGACGTCCGTTGGCGCAACCTTGCGCGGCCGTCTGCGAGCCATAGCACAGGGCGTTCGCGAATTCGGTAAAGCGCGAATTGGCATACGTCGCGGCGGCGCCGATGCTGAACTCGTTCGTGACCAGGAAATTAGCATCGATATCCACGCCGTCGCTCTTCATGCGCGGCGCATTGGTTACGAGTACCACGTTCGCGCTGGTTGAGGACCGCTGAGTGGCCTGAAAGTTCGTGAACGTTTCGTCGAACGCGGCGACGTTGACGGTCACACGGCGGTCGAACCACTGGGTTTTCACGCCCATTTCATAAGCTGTGGCAATTTCCGGCTTCACGGTGCCCTTCGTCGCTGCGAAGCCGGGGTCAGTCGAGTCGGTGAAGATATTCACCGTCACGCCGGGCCCTTTGTAGCCGTGCGAAGCGGTCACGTAGACCATCGCGTCCGGCAGGATTTGGTACTGCAACCCCGTGCGCCACGAGGTCAGGGTATCGGTGATGCGCGCAACGTAGTCGAGAGTACCGAAAGAATTACCAGGGCCGGTGAGCCCTGGAACGAACGGGGTCGGGGCCGTCTGGATTCGATGAATACTGCCCGCATCGTCGTCATGCGATTCGCGCGCCCCCGCGATGAAATGCAGTTGCGGGGTAATGTCGAACGTGGCTTCGCCGAACGCGGCATAGCTCTTGTTGTCGCCCCGTTGCACGCCAAACGTATTGGCGTCCACGTCAACGATAGGCCCAGCGACGAAAAACTGGGGGCCGATGTAGATGTTCTTGGCGCCCAACGTAAAGGCGTCGTTGATTTGCTCCTTGAAGTAGAACAATCCGCCGACGTAGTGCAGGCGGTCCGTGACCGGCGAGGCGTAGCGCAGTTCACCGGTAAACTGATGGAAATGCCCGAAATCCATGTTTTCCGTTTGGCTGCCCTGATACGGGGTGGGGTACGAAGTCGGATATGCGGCGCCGTTCTGATTGAGATTGTTCGCGCGATAGGACAATACCGACGTGACGATACCGCCGCCGGATATCGCATAGTCGCCCTGAAACGTCCAAGCAGCGGTGTTGCCATGATCGAAGAACGGCTGACCGTTGCCCGGGTCATCCGCGGTCCGGTTGGTCGGGCTCGCAATGATGCCGAGTGCCCGGTCATAGGCGGCGACGTCCGCTCCGGTCGCCGATCCGGGTGGCGCACCGGCGGGCGTTCCATACGACCGCACGGTATAGGCCGTGCCGTTTTGCACATGGTTCTGGAATTCGGCCGTGAAATTCAGGTCCAGGTTTTCAACCGGCAGCACGCGAAACCGCAGCCGAGCGCCCGCCGCGTTCTTGTCGTTCATTCTCTGGCCGGTGTTCCTCTCGTACACCGTGCCATCGTGCTTGAACTTCCAGCCGGAGATGCGCGCTGCCATGGCATCGCCGATGGGCAAATTCACGGTGGCGGTGTATTGCTGGTCGTTCAAGGTGCCGTAGGAGGCACGTCCGATGATCGCGGTCTCGCCGAGGATGGGCGAGTGGGTTACCAGATTGATCAGGCCGGCCGACGCGTTCTTGCCGAACAGCATGCCCTGGGGGCCCTTGAGAACTTCCACCCGCTGCATGTCCACCAGGTCGGAAATGTTGCCCGCGGCCGAACCCAGCGGCACGCCGTCGAATGCCACGCCCACCGACTGATCGACGGCGGCGCCGCCGGCGAGACTGCCCACGCCACGCACGCTGAACGCATTGCCGGCCGCAATGAACACTTGGTTGAATCCCACGCTCGGAGTGACACGGCCGAGATCCGACGTGTCCAGTACGTTCTGTTCCGAAAGCTGCGCCTGGGACACCACGGCGATCGAAATGGGAACCGCCTGGATGCTCTCGGACCGCTTGGTGGCGGTCACCACGATTTCAGTCAGCGCACCCGCCGATGCGTCGGCGTCCGCCGCAGCGGTTGTTTGCGCCGGTGCGGTCTCGACCGCCATGACAGAGCCGATGATGGTCGCGCAAAGCGCATAACCCGTTGCATTACCTGTTGTAGATCGCATTTGTATTCTCCCCCGATGATCAAGATTCAATGCGTGCCGGCCCGCAAAATTTGAACTCAAACCAGTCATTTGAATTCAAACCGGCCATTCACTCGGCAGGCTGGGCCCACCGCTTAGGGGCGCGCGTTCGTGCGCGCCATCAACTTATTTTTTTGCGTCCGGCGGCGGCGGCAGGCCCGGCGGCGGTGCGCCCGGCGGCCCACCGGCCCCCGGCGGAGCTCCGGGCGGAGGACCCGAAAACCCGGGCGGTGCGCCCACCGGGACACCCGACAGCTCGCGGCCATTGGGAAAGCGTACCGAAACCAACACGCCGCCCGGCGAACCATCCTTCAGCGGATTGAACGTGAGCGTCACCCGGTCCCCCGCCTTCATGTCATCGTGCTTCCACCCTTGGCGCAGCAATATGTTCGGACTCGGCCCTTCCACTGACCAATCCTTCGCCGCCCCATCGGGACCCGCCACGGTCAGCACGAACCACGAGTGCGGATTGATCAACTGCACCGACTTGAGCGTGCCCTGCAGCGCCACCTGCTTGGAACGGTCGAACATCGCAAACGAATGGTGCGCCAGCGCACTGCCTGCGTACGTAGCCGCCATCACCGCACCGCACAGTACCGAAGCAACTTTCATTCGCTAGTCCTCATTAGATTGATGCCTATGCCCCATCCCCGACCCCACCCGCGGCGCGTGCGCCCGGCCGCAACCGACTACGGTGCGTGATAGCTCTGGCGCCCATCGGGCGTCACTTCAATACGGCTGTCCTCACAGATGTATTCGATCTGTTGTTCCTTGATCCGGTTGAACACCGCCTTGAACGTGAACGGCTTGCTGTACATGACCGGATCATGCACTTCGATCAGATCCTCCAGCACGTTCGGCGCCGTGCGCCGCATCCGCTCCACCAGCCGCAGCTGCTCGCTGTGCGGCAGCCCGGTGTAGTTCAGCGTCGTCTCCGTGCGCAGCCCCACCGTGTCGATCACCAGCGTCTTGCCTTCCCAGCGACCCACCGAATGACCCATGAAACTCGGAACCATCTCCTGCGGGTGCGTACCCCCCATGTAAATGGCGCGAAATTCCCAGCCTTCCTCCAACAAAATGGCAATGAAATCGTCGGTCTGTACGATCCGTATCGGGTACGGCGGCGCTCCCATCATGTTCTGCGGCGTGCCCAGCGGCAGACAGCGCGAGGAGGTGTTGGCAAAAACTTGAGCCGTCTCGGCCATCGCCACCCGCTGCCGATATACCTTCTCCGCTTCCGGCCGCAGCGGAATCACCGTGCCGTCGCCCAGCGTAAATACCTTGTCGGTGGACTTGTTATCGGTCTGGGGCAAGAAATTGCTTGCTACGTAATCACGCTCCCAGACGCCGGTCAGGTTGTCAGGCGCCTTGGTCGTGGCGGCCGCGCAACAAAAAGGCAGGACGGCGATGGCCGAGACGATGACCCGCATGCATTTTGTATAAATCACGTTGAATTGCTTCCCCCAGACTACAATACTATGTGAGCCGATTTTGCAGACTCTGTAGCAGAGAATTCTATCGGCAATTGTAGATCGACTCAACTAAAATCGATTATTCCTGGGATTTTGTTTTTTTACCCATCTCAGGCAGCAATCTCGAAGCGGCGTCAAGCGAAGCCGGTCCATCGCCCAAAGGCAACGATCGCCGCCCAAAGCAACAGGGAAAGCGCGCCACACACCTTCGCAAGACCCGTGGTCTGATTCACCACGCCCCACTCTTGGGCTCGCCGATACGGCACGAAGTGGAAGAACATCATGTTCACTCCCGCGATTGCCATTAGCACCATCTTCGCTCGAAACGTCGCTATCCCGTAATATTTCGTCGCCGCCGAGGAAAACAACAACGTACCGAAGATGGCGGCCACTACGAACGCTATCCATGTCCAGGGCAATACCTCGGCCGTGAGTTGCTTAACCGTGCGGTCCCGGTACGCCAGGTTCAAGAGCCGCAAATCCACCATCGCAATCGACCCGACCACCACCGTCAGCGCCAACACGTGCACCGTCTCGATGGTCGGAAACAGCCACGAAGATTGGCTGATCGCGACGGCAAAGGGCTGCGACTCCAGCCAAACACAGAACTGCTCGATCATAATTTTAGATTCTCCGATGGAAACCGCGAGGGTGCGGGCTGACGAACGTTAGAAGGCGCGGCCGGCGGATTATTCAGCTGACGTAGGCGATCCAGCGGCCGGCAACGATAATGCCGATCCACAGCAGCAACGACACCAGCCCGGTCAGCTTGGCGGCCAATTGCGGACGCTCCCAAGCATCGACGTGCCGCTGCAGTAGTTGCTTGAACACCACGGTCAGCAACAGTACGCTCGCCAACAAGCCCATTTTGACCTGGAACACCCAGTTGCCGAGCGAGCGCTCCGGCTCTCCGGTAATCAGCACCGCCCCGGTGCAAAGCAGCACCAACACCGATATCCACATCCAGGGCACATAACGATCCACCACGGCACGCAGTGGATAGCGCGTCCCGGTCAAGCCCATCAAGCGCAAATCCAACATACCCATGGTTGAAATCACCACCGCGATGGCGAGGATGTGCACCGTCTGAAAAGCCGGAATGATCCACTCGGCATTCGCGATCACCTTGCTTGCCGAGGTATGCGCGATCCATCGAATGATCTCTTGCAACATTGATACTCTCCTGCTGTTCGCGTTTTAAGGTGGGGCGCGTTACTCCGCTTCCACTCTCGGCACCTGCCACCACATCCACCATTCACTCACCTGCGAAGCGCCACTTCGCACCCTACCCCGCGCCCACGTACGCAGCGGTCTCCAGGGACAGGATCTTCGCATAAGAATCGGTGATCTGATGAATTTGGCCATTTTGCCGAAATTCGAGCGAATTATGCACAGGTATCGGCCATGAGTCAAAGGAAGTGCAACGCATGATACTTCGACAGGACTTCCGATTCAAAATTCGCTTCGCTATGATGACTGGTTACCAATAACCGACCGGGGTCCATCATGCCCAGCTCCGATGCTTCGATCGCGCTTCCCCTCAGCCCCGATGTCTGGCCCAGCTCGCTCGATTCGATGCGAGCGGGCTTTGCGGGGCAGCTCAATGTATATAAAGTCATGGCCCATCACCCGGCGCTGCTGCGTGCCTGGGCGTCCTTGCGCCAGCACGTCGTGATCGACAGCAGCTTGACCAAGCGTCAAAGCGAAATCGTCATCCTTCGCGCAGGACACCGCTGGGGAGCCCATTACGAATGGATGCACCATGTGGTTCGTGGCCGGCAAGCCGGCCTCAGCGACGATGAAATCGCGGCGGTCCGCGCCGACCCCTCCCAGTGGCCCGAGGGTGAGGTGGAAACGCTCCTCAAGCAAGGCGTCGATTACTTGCTGGATGATGGTCAACTGCCGCCCGGTTTGATCGATCAGCTGCGCTCTTGCATTGGGCTTACCGGCATATTCGACGTGATGGCCACGGTGGGCATGTATTCGACCTTGGCTTTCATCGTAAAGAGCTTTCACACACCCCTCGAACCCGAGATCCTGTCCGCCGCCGGCACCGCTTTGCTCTAAGCCACCGGACATGGAGCCCTCCTTGACGGTGTCGCTGGACACCGGCGCGAAGATCCGCTTGCTGATCGCTAGCACCATCGGGTCGGTGGTCGAGTGGTACGATTTTTTCGTATTCGCCACCTGCAGCGTATTGGTTTTCAACCACGTGTTCTATGCGGGCCTGTCGCCGCCGCTGGCGCTGCTGGTTTCCCTCGGCACTTTCGCGGTGGGATTCTTGGCCAGGCCGTTGGGCGGAATACTCTTCGGTGCGTTCGGCGACCGTTTCGGCCGGAAGAAAACGCTGGTGCTCAGCTTATTCATCATGGGCACCGCCACCATGACCATGGGTCTGCTGCCGACCTACGCGCAGATCGGAATGATTGCTCCGATCTTGCTGATCCTGCTGCGACTCATCCAGGGCGTCGCCGTCGGAGGCGAAGCCACGGGCGCCTTGTTGATCGTCGCCGAGTCCTTGTCGGCGCGCCACCGCGGCTTCTGGAGCAGTATTCCGATCGCGAGCGGCCCGGCGGCGAACGTCCTCGCGCTCGGCATGATCGGCTATGTGAGATACCAATTTGGGGACGCCGCGTTCATTGGGGGAGCGTGGCGCATACCGTTTCTGGCCTCGGTAGTTTTGATCGGCATCGGCTTCTGGGCGCGTCGGCGCATCCATGAATCGCCGGCCTTCGCGGTGATGTCCAAGCAAGCCCCTCGCGCGCCTTTGCGCGATGCGCTCGAACATTTCAAGCGGCCGATGGCCCAGGTATTCCTGGTGAAGACCGGTGAGAACGTCATGATGTATCTTTTCTCCACCTTTTTCCTGGTGCTTGCGACCACGTCGCTCGGGCTCAATCAAAAAACCGCCGTCCAATTCGTGTTGACCGCCTCGATGATCGAAGTACCGGTCATCCTGATTTCGGGCTACGTGGCGGACTTGGTCGGTCGCCGGCCCGTCATGATCATCGGGCTGCTTGGCACCATTGCCTCGAGCTTCGTCCTGTTCACACGCAGTCCAACGGTGAGCGCGGGGGCGTTGCAATTCATCGTGATCGGCGCGCTCGCCTGCCACGGCATCATCAACGGCGGAATGGCTGCGTTTTTCACCGAGTTATTTCCGACGCGCGTGCGCTATACGGCATTGTCCATCGGTTACCAATTGGCTTCGGTCGCCGGCGGCTCGATCGCACCGCTGATCGGCACGCTATTGCTGCAGCGGACCGGCACGCCGCTTGCGGTAGCCCTATATGCAACGGCGATGGCGTTGCCGGCGATCATCTGCGTGTGGCTCTCTCGTGAAACGAGACGGGTCGATCTGGCCGCTCCCTGACCGCGCGGCCCGCCGCGGGTCCGCCCAACATCCAGTGAGCCCCAATCCGGGTCGGCCCGGCGCGTACCGTTACGGCGGTAGGCCGGGAGGTGCCGGCATGGCGCCCGGCGGGCCACCGGACGGCGCGGGCGGACCGCCCGGAGGCATCGCGAAGACCGGAGTGCGCGCTTTGAGTTCCAACAGGGCCAAGCGCGTCTCACGCAACGGGTCGTTGACCGCGTGCCATTCGTCGCCGATCACCATGATCGAGCGGCTCATCGTATCGAAGGGCGGCCAATGGGGTATCTTCGGATTGTCCGGGTTTGCGATGCGCGCGAATGCGGCCCAGGTGGCGCTCACTTTGTCGGCCAAAGCTTGCTCGTCCGGCGTGAGGCGGCCGATGATGGGCGAGGCCTGTGCCAGGCTATCGAACACATAGGGGATTTCCAGCGTGTGCACCGCGCGCAGCTTGCCGTCGCGCACCGCCGTATGTTTGACGAAGTAGTAGACATACACCGGGGCAGCGCCTAGCTCGGCCTTTTGCTCGGCCTCCGCCATGACGTTTTCCTGGATGAAGCTGGCTTGGGTCGCCACCAGATGAAACAAATAGGAGTTGTCCCTGCCGGGGTATGCGCGGCGAAACACCGTGACCAGATTATCGGCATCGGCATCGGTCGCGCGGGTGGTGCGCTTCACCCACTCGTGCAGCTGCGCATCATCGAGTGCACCGAGCGGCGTCATCTGCGGCGGAAAATAGGTGGCCTCGGTCTCGAGCGTACCCGCGAGCAGCGGAACATCACGCGAGACTTCCAGTGCCGCGCGATCGAGCGGTTGATGCGGCAGTGTGGCGCCGTCAACCACCGGAGCGGTCGGCAGCCGCACGTCGTCCATCGCCTCGAGCAGCCGATCGGCCGGCACCGCCTGAAGCGCGGCCGCGGTATTCACGCCTAGCTTTTCCAGCAATCGCTTGGCGGCGGCGGTGGCTTCGCCCTTGGGAGTGGCGTGCACCAATGCGCCGCTTTCGCCTATGGCCCGATGAAAGAGCCCTTTCACCATCGGCATGGCCATCAAGGTGGTCACCTTGGCGCCGCCCCCCGAGTGGCCGGCAATGGTCACGTTGTCCGGATCGCCGCCGAAGCCCGCGATATTCTCACGTGTCCACCGCAGGGCGGCGGCGCAGTCGAGAATACCGACGTTGCCCTGGGCGTAGCGTGGTCCGAAAAGGTCCCCCAAATAGAGGAAGCCGAACACGTTGAGGCGATGCGTGACCGTGACCAGCACCACGTGTTGTTTCTGGGCCAGGTTGCGACCATCGTAGCTTGCCGTATTGCCGGAACCGGCCGCAAAGCCGCCCGCGAACCCGCCCCCGTGAAACCATACGATCACGGGGCGTTTGCCCGATCTTGCACCCACGGCGGGCGTGAAGATATTCACCGTCAGACACTGTTCGGACTGCGGTCCGGTCTGGGACATCGCAGCTTCTTCGGCTAGCGGCGACCCGCGGTTTTGCGGCGACATGGGACCCGACAGGATGGTCTGTTTGACCCCGCTCCACGGCTTGGGTGGCTGTGGCGGTAACCAGCGCTGCGCGCCGCCGGTCGGTGCCCCGTAGGGCACGCCCTTGAAAACCTTTATCGGACCATCGTCATACCCACGAACGCGGCCGTACTTGGTCGTCGCCTCCGGGCCGGATTCGCTCGCGAGCGCGCCCGAGAGTGCGCCCGCCGTCAATGCCGCCGCGCCCACGATGACGCTGCGGCGGCTGAGTCCCCTGCTGACGTTACGGCTTCGGCGGTGCATAGACTTCCTTGGTGCGGTTCTCCTCACACACGTATTCGCGGATTTCGTCCGGCGCGGGCGCGCGTTTGAGTTTGGCGTTCATGACATACGGATGGACGAACGCGACAGGGTCTTCGATGGTTGCCTCCCAGTCCAACGTATCCGGACCGGTGGCGTGAATCCGCTCGATGATGTGCAGCCGGTCACTATGCGGCTGGCCTCCCGCTGAGAACACCGTATCGGCTCGCACACCGACGGTATCCACCACCAAGGTCTTTCCCTGCCATCGCCCGATCGAATGGCCGCGAAATGTTGCCTCCAGTTCATCGGCGGGAGGGTGTGCACGCCCGTCCGTAAAGATCCGCCGAGTCTCGTTGAAGTATTCCGTCAATATCGTCACCTGGCCCGGCGTCATGAGAATTTCGATCGGATAAAGAAAGAAAAAGAAATGCGGCATGCCGGGCGGCAAACACTCCGAGGTCCCATCGTGAATGTGTTCACCTCGCGCGACCCGCTCACGAATCTGGCGGTAGCGCTCCGCCCAATCGGACCGATAGGGCAAATCGAGCTTCCGATTGAACCGCTCGCTTTCTTGGGCATCCATCCAGATGCCGCTGAAATCCGCCCTGTGGGTCGGCGCCACACCGGGCGCGTGGACGGCACTTTGCGCCACAGCCGACTGCGCAGCGATCAGGCAGCACGCCAGCGTTTCCAGCAGCAGCCCTAGCAAGACTGCGCCGCGCATGGCCTGCGCAGGCCGCTGAATCGGACGCATTCTCTTCATTGGGGGATGGGCATCGTTGGCGGCACGTAGTCGCCGAGTGGACTTGGCCAATTGGTATCGTAGGGCTCCCAGTTGGGCAATGGAATGCAGGGACAGGCTGGAGGATCGACGGAGTGCATGGCAACCTGGATACCGCGAATCCTTCCGTCCTCGATGGCGAACCATTCCGATGATAGAAGCCGATTCGTGACGCCGGGCTTGCGCAGGATCACCATCATCCCTAGCACCACGCCCGCCTCCTCATCGACCACCGGAAAGCGACGCGCCACGATGGCGGCGATCATCGTCCGGTTCACCCGATCGCAATCGCCGCGTTCCGTGCCCGCGGCGTCTTGCGGCGCCGGCAAGGTGCCGCCGTTCTCGACTCGTCTGCACCCGGCCTGGTCGATGACCAGCGAGCCATCGTGTTGCTGCAGGCCATCGAAAAAGCTGTTGGCCGCCGCGATCATTGCTGCGCGGGGGGATCGCGCGTTGCGGGCGAGCATTCGCTCGGGCGGCGCATGCGCCTCGAGGCCCGCCGCTCCGGCCCCCGGCGGGCCGCCGTCGGCCGCCCGGCCGATCACCCATTCCGCCTCGGTAATTTTCTTTCCCTCAGCCTTGAGCCGCAGCGTCGCCACCGACATCACGCCGCCCTCGTTGATCGTGCCAAAATAACCCATGGAGCCGTTGACCGGATCCAGGTACCGCCTCTGCACGGTTCCGAGCGCGGTCATGGTCTGCCACACGCCGGCCCCGGGCGCGGTCACGATCGCGTTCTCGGTCTGCCTAAATCCCCTCGACAGACCTGCCGCATTCGGCTGATGGTCGGTTACAGCCTGAAGATACCGGTTCAGCAACCCCTGCAAGCAAGCGCGTTCGCAAGGGCTTTCAGCCGCGACGGCGCCGGCGGATGCCAGCGCCAGCAATGCCATCTGCGCCAATGGTCTAGAAACGGACATTCACGCTGACACCGTAATTGCGCAGATCCTGGTAGCCGATATTTTGGAAAATCACGCTATCCTGGCTGCCGTTCGCCGTCAGCCAATCCACGTAATGCTTGTCGAAGACGTTGTTGCCATACACGGACAGAGCCCAGCGGCCATCGGCACTGTTGATGCCCGCGGTGGCATTGAACAGGGTATAGCCGCCCTGTTGCAATAACGGATCGCCCGAGCTGTCGAAGCTCACATTGCTTCGGTAGGTGGCGTTGGGCTGCACGTACGCGCTCCATTGGGCGTTCAGCGGATGCTCGAAGCGGGCCGTGAGATTGAAGGACTCCCGCGGCGAATCCGCGACCCGCAGGCCCTTGCTGTTTTGATAGGAGGAAGTGACCCGGCCGGCATTGTAATAGCTATAGCAGATTCCCGGAGTCGATCCCAATCCCGTTGCGGGCGCCGCTTGAGCTGGCTCGCCCGCGTAGCAACCGGCATTCGGGAAGTCCGTATAGCGGGCGTGCGTATACGCATTGGTGCCCGTGAGACTAAAGAACCGCGTCACTGCCCAGCGAATGCTGAGGTCCGCTCCGGTGCTCGTCATCTGCGCGGCATTGGTCAACACGGTTGATGCGAATGCATTGCCGGGGACCGCCACGGACGTTTGGAAATTATCGAAATACTCTTGGAATACCGAGAGGTTGACGGTCAGCCGCTGATCGAGCCATTGACTCTTGATGCCCGCCTCGTACGCATGTGCGATTTCCGGTTTGACGATCCCATTGTTACTGGCGCTCAGTGAGGCGGCGGTGGTGCCCAAGGTATAATTGATGGCCGGGCCCTTGTAGCCCTTCGACGCGGTCGCATACAACATCGTGTCGGGCTGGATTTGGTATTGCACGCCGAGCCGCCAAGAGAGGTCATTGTAGGTGGTCCCCGCCGATGCAACGAAGGGTCCACCGAGAAACAAGGTCTCGGGACCGGAACGGTCCATCGACGCATTCAATTTATCCGTCGATCGCCGCAGCCCGGCGATCAGATGCAGTTTCGGAGTGACATCGAAGGTTGCTTCGCCGAAGCCGGCGTAGCTCTTATTCTGTAAATCCTCCCTGAAATTAGCATCGATGGTCGGTGCCGACGGAGACCCCAAACCGAAGCCCAGGCTGTCGTGCAGCGTCATCAGGAAATTGTACAGTCCCACGACATAGTGGAATCGGTCGGCCACCGGTGATGCATAGCGCAGTTCCTCGGACAGCTGCTGGTAATTCGTCGCATCGGTATTGAGGAATTGCGCCGTAGCGGCAAAGGTGCTCGGGTAGGGATCGAACGACGCGGCGTCCGCCACCTGACGATACGAAGCGATGAAGGTAACGGTGCCCTCCCCCACATGATAATCGGCCTGACCGGTGTAGGCGTTGGCATGGCCGATATCGTAGTACGGGTAGTCGGCCCCGCGCGCCGTGAGATTGTGATCCGACGGCACCGTGCCCGCGGCGAGTTCATACGCCTCGACCAATGCACCCAGCGGAGGGAGCCTCGAGGGCTCGAATTCGCGAATGGTGTATCCCGTACCGTTTTCATGGTGCGCGTTCCATTCCGCGCTGAAATTGATATCGAGATCCTGCGTCGGTATCCAGCGATACTTGGCGCGCGCACCGCCGCTGTTCTTGTTGCCCATGTCCTGACCCGTGTTGACCTCGTGGATCGGTCCGTCATTCATGAACTTCCACGCCGATACGCGCACGGCCGAATCATCGGTGATCGGCGCATTCAATGTGCCGCTATACTGGCGTAGGTTCAGATTGCCGAACGAGGCGCGCAGATTCGTGTCGGTCTTGCCGATCTCGGGCGAATTGGTCACGACGTTGACGAGGCCCGCCGACGCATTCTTGCCGAACAGCATGCCCTGTGGGCCCATCAGCACTTCGACGCTGTGCACATCGACCAGATCGTTGGGGCCCAGACCGCGCGCGAGGGGTACCCCATCGAACGCCACGCCGGCGGACTGTTCGGCACCGTACGCGGTGGCCAACGTCTCGATGCCGCGGATATTGAATGCATCCTGGCCGGGCAGGCCGCCGCGGCGAAACTCGAGATCCGGGACCAGCCGATTGAGCTGGCCGGTATCGGTCAGATTCTGCGACTGCAGCATCGCCTGCGACACGACGTCGACGGTCAATGGCACGATTTGCAGATTCTCCGAGCGCTTGGTGGCGGTGACCACGATCTCGTCGAGCGCGCCCCCCACGGCATCGGGGTCCACCGTCGCCGCAGGCGCGGATGCGGTTTGTACCCCGATCAGACACACGATCGTGGCCGTCGCCCGATGGGCCCACCTATTTCTCGATGCTTGCATTGCCACTCCCATTGATGATTGACTGATCCGTTATTTTTAACTTCCAACTCGATATTTTTAACTTCAACTCGATCCGAACTCCGCGCAGCGCCCCCGGCGCTAGAAATGAGCCGTCAAGGCGACGCCGATAGTCCTCAGATCGTCGTAGCCGATGTTATTGAGCGTGAAGAACGTGCCGGCGACCGGCGCCGGACCGATGCGGTCGACATAGTGTCTGTTGAGCGCGTTATTCGCATTGACGCTGAGGTCCCAACGGCCATCCGCGGTGCCCAATCCGGCCGACGCATTGACCACGGTGTAACCGCCCTGGACCAGGGTCGGGTCGGCCAGCGGGCTGAAGTTCACACCGCTGCGATAATTGGCCCCGGCCTGCAAATGGCCCCGCAATTGCGCACCGAGCGGATGCTCGTAACGGCCCGTGAGGTTGAGTGTCTTCTTCGGCGTGCTCGCCAACGGATGGCCGTTCAAGTTCTGTTTCGAGCCGGCACAGCCTTGGGCAGGCGTTTCCAGGAAGTTATAGCACGAGGCATTCCTGAAATCGGTGTAGCGCGCGTTGTCGTAGGCGGCGCTGACGGCGAGGCTGAGCGATGGGGTGATCAGCCAGTTCACATCGAGATCGACGCCCGAGGTCCTGGCCTGACCGGCATTGCCGACCACCGTCGTGGGTGCCCCCGTCGGGCCCGCCGTGGTCAGCGCGATCTGGAAGTCCTTGAATATCTCATCGTACACGGCAAGATTGGCGGTCAGCCGGCGCTCGAACCATTGACTCTTCAAGCCTATCTCATAGGCATGGACGATCTCCGGTTTGACGATGCCGTTGTTGCTGGCGGCGAGCGTGGCCGGCGTCGAATTGAAGTTGTAGCCGAGCCCGGGGCCCTTGTAGCCGCGCGACACGGTCGCATAGACCATGGCATCCGGAACGAATTCGTACTGCAACCCGGTGCGCCAGGAAGTGTCGTTGTACGTGGTCGATGCTGAAGTCGCATAGGGTGCAAACTGCGTTCCGGGCGCCATGAGAAACGGAATGAAATTCACGGCCGTGCGGTCCATCGCACCGCTCACCTTGTCCGTGGAGCGCCGCAAGCCGGCAATGACGTGCAGATCCTTGGTGATGTCGAACGTGGCTTCGCCGAACGCGGCGTAGTTCTTGTTGTCGAGATCGACCTTCACCTTGTTGTCGATGAACAGCGGACTGTTTACGCCGAGATTGAATCCGAGGTCCTGAAGGTCGCGTTCCTTGAGCCTGAAGTTGAACAAACCCACGACGTAATGCAGCCTATCCTGGATCGGCGACACGTAACGCAGCTCTTCCGACAATTGGTTGTAGTAAACGGTGTCGTGATTGGGCGAAAGGAGGATATAGGGGTTGTCGGTGGCGTACGAATCGAACGCGTTGTCGTTGTCCACTTGGCGGTACGACACGATGGCCGTAACGGTTCCGTCTCCGACGGCATAGTCGGCTTGGCCGGTATACGCATTGGCGTGTCCGTCATCGTACAGCGGCAGTTTGCTACGCTCGATCCGATTGGTATCGGAGGGCACCGTGCCCTGAGCAAGCTCGTAATCCTCGATCAATTGGCCGCCGTCGAAGGCGTTGATCCTGTCCGGAATGAAAGAGCGCAGCGACCAGCCGGCACCGTTCTCGCGGTGCGCGGTCCATTGACCCGTGAAGTTCAGATCGAGACCGTCGGCGGCTTGCCACCGGTACTTCAAGCGCGCGCCATTGCTGTTCTTGTCATTCAATGTCTGACCGCTGTCGATATTCCGAATCGTGCCGTCGTGCTTGAACTTCCATGCGGTCACGCGCATCGCCGAATCATCGCCCAGGGCGAGATTCACCGTGCCCGAATATTGCCGCAGGTTCAAAGAGCCGTAGGCGGCGCGAAACGTTTCCTCATTCTTGCCCAACTGAGGCGAATTCATGACCATATTGATGAGCCCGGCCGACGCATTCTTGCCGAACAACATGCCCTGGGGTCCCTTCAGAACCTCCACCGCATGAATATCCACCAGATCGGCGATCGAGCCTAGAACGCGGCCGAGCGGCACCCCATCGACTGCGACGCCGGCCGACTGTTCCACGGCCTGCGAGGCCACCAGGGTCGTGACGCCGCGTACCCCGAACGCGCTGTTCGCGGGGCTTCCCGAGGGCTGGAATTGCAGTCCCGACACCATGCGCTGTAAATCCGTGGTATCGGACAAGTTTTGTGCTTGCAAGGCCGCCTGCGATACCACCGCCACGGAAAGCGGCACGACTTGTACGCTCTCGGCACGCTTGGTGGCGGTGACCACGATTTCATCGAGCGCGAAGCCGCCATCCCCGGTTTCCGCGGCCCTGAGGACTGCCCCGCCAGCCAAGGACAGGCTCGTGCCGAAAACGATCGAGCATACCGTGCGTGAAGTTTGCATTGACCTCTCCCCTTTCGCTCATGTTGTCGATGCTTTGGTCTCGTCGATTCTTGTCGTCGATATTTTTTGTCGATATTTTTTGTGAAGCGATTCTTGGTGTATGTCTTGCGGTGCCTCCGCATCCGTTTGTCGTAACGTAACTGTGCTCGCCATGCGCGGCTGCTCGCCACGCGAGTATCTCCGCTCGCCCGGCGTATCTCGCGTCGTAATCCCCGCTATGCGCATCGGTCTTGCTACCCGCGTAGCACTCGCTGTATTGCTATTTTCCACGGCCTGTCTCGGCTTCCTGCCGTCCGTCCCGGCTACCACCTCCTATGCGCGAAATCTACGCAAGCCGCGCGAAATCCACGCAAACCGTTCATCTCCGAAAAGCGCCTGTTCGGCAAGCGCGCCTTACTTTGGAAAAACGTAGTTCTGCCGTCCGTCCGGCGTGGCGCGCATTCTGGTGTCCTCGCAAATGTATTCGATCAGCTCCTCGGCGGTTTTGGTGAACACGCTGGTCATCGTGAATGGCTTGAAATAGGTCACCGGATCGTCGATCTGTATGTCATCGACCAACTTATCGGGCGCGATACGCTTGATTCTCTCGGTCACCCGCATCTGTTCGCTGTGCGGCAGGCCATTGAAGTCCAGCGTGGTTTCCGCGCGCATTGCCACCGTATCGATGACCAGGGTTTTCCCTTCCCAATGGCCGACCGAGTGGCCGAGGAAGCTTGGAATCAATTCTTTGGGGTGCTCGCCATTCATGTGAATCGCGCGGAATTGGCCTCCTTCCTCGAACAGAATCGCGATGAACTCGGGCCGCTGCACGAATTGCACCGGGTACGGCGCACCCATCATGTTTCCCGGGGTCCCGATCGGCAGACAGCGCGAGGCGGTATTCGCGAACGGATGGTCGGTCATGCCCATCGCGACCCGCTCACGATAAATCTTCTCGGCTTCGGGCCGGATCGGTATGACGGTACCGCCGCCCAACGTGAATTGCTTATCGTCGGGGCTGCCTCGCCTGGGCAGGTTCCCCGCCATCATGTCGTGCACCCATGCGCCGGAGAAGTCGTCGGGCATCGCCTGTTTGACAGCCGTTCCGGAATGCGCCGCAATCGCGGCCGTGTCGCTACCGGCCCATACAGGCCAGGCAATCAGCACCAGCGCGGCTGTTGCCAAAAAATGGTCCACGCGCGTGCGCGGTTCGCAAACAAACGGCGAGAATTCCATCGGTGCCCCCCCAATTCCCGCGGGTCAGTCCGTCCGTTCGCACACTTCCGGATCCGCCCGCGCGATCGCCAAAGCTTTTCACTGGCTGTTCTTTTTGTCCCCGCCAACGTTCGTTCCCGTCTACAGGTATCGGGGCGATCGTATTGGCCTCGCCCGTCCCAGCGTTGGTCCGATACTACTTCCTACCGATAATAGTTGGCAATTGGAAACTTTGCCCAATTTCAGTCTTGGGCGGGGCTATGCGTGCGAGAACTTACAAAACCAACGCAAATATCGACAGGCATGCGCAGCCCAGTGCCGGATTGCCACCGTTCGAGGAAAACGGGCATCATCGGCGGTCGACACGGCGACTCGCTCCGGGCGAGGCGCGCCTGGCGGCCGCGAATTGGACCTGCTCACCGCGCTGGGCGGTGCGCGTCGGGGGCGGTGCGCGTCGGCGATTGGCCGCCGCGCAGGGCATGATCGAACCGTTCTCCCCGCACAGGCCCGGGTGCGGGCGACCTCCGGATCGTCTCGTCAACCGCTGCCAGGCGTCAGGCTGCGGTGGGCGGTAGGCGATGGGCGATGGGCGATGGGCGATGGGCGATGGGACGGTACGCGGGCGCAAAGCAATGAGCGTTAGAATGCAGGGCTGTGCGGTGAAATTTCTTTTGGGGGCATGTGGCTATGAAATCAGGTGAACAGTGGAACTCAGCGGCATCGCTGCTGCGCGGGTTCTCGGGTCGTGGACGAGGGGCACAAATGACATCGACGAAGGGGGCGGCCCGTGTTTGGAGCCGTGCGGGTATGGTGGCGGCGCTGTTGCTCGGAACGGTGGCGGCGCACGGCGCGGCGAAGCAGGCGGCCAAGATGGCACCGGCGGATTTCAGCGGCGTCTGGGCCCTCTCGCCGGGCCAGGGGCGCACGTACGATCCGGATGCGGGCTTGAAGCAGCAGCCCCCGCTCAAGCCTGAGTGGCAGAAGGAGTGGGACAAGACCCGGGCGCGACAGAGAGCTGGCATGCGGGTCTGGGATCCTCTTAGCCGTTGCTTGCCGCCGGGCATGCCGCGCACGATGAGCGGCAGTTATCCCATGGAGATCCTGATGACGCCCGGGCGGGTGACGGTGCTCACGGAGCTATACAACGAGACTCGGCGCATTTGGACCGACGGGCGCGGACATCCGCCACCGGATGAGATCGAGTACACCTTCTCCGGCGATTCGGTGGGCCATTGGGAAGCCGATACGCTGGTGATCGACACGGTGGCGGTGCGCGAGGAGTCGGTGCTCGATGTGATGTTCGTTCCGCACAGCGATCAAGCGCATTTTACCGAACGTGCGCATTTGAAGAACAAGAACGAACTGGACTGGACCATCACGATGGAAGATCCGGTGGTGTATGCGAAACCCTGGACGGTGACTCGCAAATTCGTGCGCGCGCCGGCCGGGGAAGGCGTGCGGGAGTTCGTGTGTGCGGAGAACAATCAGCCGGACAGGTACCTGGATAGTCCGGAGGACGCCTTCTATGCACATCCCGATCCGCGCCTCAAAACGCGCGACTAGGGCGTAGCGGGCGCGACACCAGGCGGCCGCGCGATGCGGTACGCAGGGCGGGAGAAAGCCGGCGGAAAGTCCGAAAATAGCCTACCGGGGGTTATCGCCCTACCGGGGCTGCGCCGCGCCGATTCCGTTGGCACCTATACCCAAAGCTGATAGGTGGTGGCCGCTTACGCATTGGACAGGTCGTGGCGGGATTAGCATATTGTGAGAAAAATGACACACGCGGGGGAGGCCGATGCAACGCATAACTCAGGTGGATGGAAGGCTGGCCGGTCCGACTCCGCTCCCCCTCAAACCGAAGCATAGGACTTCCTACATGAGAATTTCGAGGCCTGCAGTATTGAGTGCAGCGATGCTCGGCGCCTTGGCGAGCGGCGCCATCGCGCATCATTCGCTCGCGATGTTCGATATGGACAAATCCACCGCGCTCGAGGGCACGCTCAAGTCGGTGCAATGGACCAATCCGCATTCCTGGTTCGTGCTCACGACCGAGGGGGCCGGTGGCGCCATGGATTGGCAAATCGAGGGGCCGAGCCCCAATGGACTCACGCGCCAAGGTTGGAAGCACACTGAGATCAACGCCGGCGATCGAGTGACGCTCACGTTCCATCCGCGCAAGGATGGAACCGCCGGCGGAATGCTCGTTGCGCTGCGGCTGCCCACGGGTAAAGAACTGCGCTTGATAGGAGGGCCACCGCCCTCCGCAACCGGGAGCGCGGCGGGGCGCGAGCCGCCCGAAGGCGGCAAATAAATTCTTGCCTTCCGCTTTGCAGTGCCCGCGGGCGGGTCGGATACCCCTGCGGGTGGATTGGATACCAAGACGCTTTAATTGTTTGGGGAGTCATCAATGAAAAAATTCAACATTCGGAACACCGCGTCCGCGGGACTCGTATGCCTGATTGGCGGGCAAGCCTCCGTGTTCGCGCAGCCCGCGGAGACGGGTGCGGTCGGGGGCGGTGCCCTCGATGAGATCGTGGTGACCGCGACCAAGCGCGCGGAGAGCCTGCAAATCGTTCCATTGACGGTCTCGGTGGTCTCGCAACAGATGCTGCAGTCACAGAACCTGATGGATACGGCGGATCTGACCCAACTGGTTCCCGACCTGTCGTTCTTGCCCGGCGTCAATCCGGGCGCCAGCGTCTTCGGCATCCGCGGCATTACCACTCTGTCCACCAATGGACAGGGCCTGGAGCAATCGGTGGGTGTGGCATTCGACGGTGTGCCGCTGGCGCGACCCACCGGTTCGGTATCGGATCTCGTTGACATCCATGCCGTCGAAGTGCTGAAAGGCCCTCAAGGCATGCTGTTCGGCAAGAACGCTTCCGCCGGACTCATCAACATCGTCACCAACGTGCCGGATATCGGCAAGGACGCCTCGGAGTTCCGCGTAACCTACGGCACGCTGAATCTCAAGACCTACACCGGCACGGTAAATCTGGGCGTCACCGAGCATTCCGCCTTGCGCTTGAGCGCATGGCATTTCGGCCACGATGGGCCCGTCAAGGAAGTCGTCACCGACAAGGACATGAACGACAAGAACAGCAACGGCGCCCGGGTGAAATATCGCTGGGACCCGACCGATGCGCTGGATCTGAACTTTACCGCCGAGTGGGACAGCCACCGGCAGAACGGGACGGGATATACCATCCGGTTTTTCGATGCGGCCGACGCTCTGGGTACATTGGTGCAATCCTCGGAGCTGCAGAACGGCACTACGCCGTCGGCCACCAACCGGACTTCGCGCGGCCGCAACATGCCGTATTACGACATCGGCAACACCCAGGCTTATACCGGACAGGCGGATTATTCCGTGGCCGGCGGCACGCTGACGAGCATCGTGGCCTACCGCGACATCTATAACACCGACCAAGACAACCGCTATCCCACCGATTCGCCGGTCAACGGCTTCTTCAAGAACCTCAATACGACCCACTACAACCAGTTGTCCGAGGAGGTGCGCTTCGCATCGCCGGCCAATCAGCGGATCCGTTTCGTTGCCGGGCTGTTCAATTTCCGCATGAACTTGTTCGAAGGCATCGGGGTTGGCAATGCCATCTACGGGGCTCCCGTCACCATCAACATCGATTATGGAAAGACCATCAAGAACGACAGCTACGCGGCGTTCGGCGAAGCGACGTTCGACATCACGCCGCGACTGCATTGGATCGCCGGACTGCGGCGTTCCACCGACAAGCTGGACGCGACCATGAACCGCGTGGCGAACAACAGCATACCGCCCTTCTTGCAGCCGTTTTTGAACCCCAGTTTCGGAAACCTGAGCGATTCGCTGACCGCCACCTACAACGATATTTCCTGGCGCACTGGCCTGCAATACGACCTCTCGCCGGATGCCATGGCCTACGTCACGGTGTCGCGCGGCTACAAGGGACCGGCCGTCGGCTGGAGCTTTTCCGAAACGCAGGCTCAGCTGCAATCGACCGACAACGGCTACGTCAAACCCGAAATCGCACACGATGTCGAGGCCGGCATCAAGAGCCAGTGGTTCGACCGCCGGCTGACGCTGAACCTGGCTGCTTACAACGAAACGATCGACAATTTTCAAACATCCATCGTGGTGCCGGGCTCGACCGTGGCGTTCTACATTGCCAACGCCCCGCAGGCCATGAGCACCGGCCTCGACCTCGACGCCGCCTGGACGGTGACGCGCGACTTCAGCTTGCGGGCCAGCGCCACCTATGACCACGCCCGATATACGCATTTTGAGAACGCCCCGTGCTATACGGGCCAAGTGGTGGGGTGCGTCACTAGCACGCTCACCGGCCTCAGTTCGCAAAATCTGGACGGTCAACCGTTGCCGGGCACGCCCAAGATCAGCACCAACCTGACCGCGCGCTACGAGCGACCCTTGGGCGCGTCGCTGGTCGGCTTCGTGCAGGCCAACCATACATACCGCAGCAGCATGATCTATGACACGACGGACGATCCGAACACCCGGCAAGGCGGATATGGCTTGGTGAACAGCACCCTGGGAATCAATACCGTCGACGGGCACTGGGGCGTTTCGATTTACGGCAACAACCTGCTCGATAGGCATCATGTGGATACGATCTCCTATTCCCCCGGTACTCAAGCCCCGCCGAGTCCTCCCTATTTCTATATGAACTACATCAGCTACGAGGATTTGCAGACCTTCGGCATCACCGTCAATGCAAGGTTCTGAGGCGAGAATCGGTACGAGCATCGCCGCTGTGCATCCGAGGCATGTCCCAATGCCCGCCATCGCTCAGGCGCGGGGCCGGAAGGATAGCGGCCATCGACTGGCGCGCGCGGCATCGCGTTGGCTGTGGATGGCCGCTGCATTGATGTCCGTGGGCGCGACGGCGCAAGGCACTCAAGGCGCGCAAGCCGCTCGAGGCCCTGAAAGTCCGCGGGCGCCCGGCTCGGCCGCCGTCGTTCGCCTCGATCCGGCGCTCGATGCCATCGTGGCGCCCGATGCCAAATTGGAGATGCTGAAAGCGGATGCGTTCGGCATCGCCGAAGGGCCGGTATGGATGCCAGAAGGAAAGGCCGGATATCTTCTGTTCAGCGACATCGCCGCCAATGTCATCTACAAGTGGACGCCGGAGGGCCAGGTCTCGGTTTTCTTGAAGGACAGCGGCTACACCGGCGATGTCGGGAAAATCAGCCTCGAAGGATACCTGTCGCGCAGCGGTCCGCTGTACGTGTATACCTTCGGGTCGAACGGGATCACGCTCGACGCCCAGGGGCGGTTGGTGTTCTGCGCGCAAGGCGACCGCGCCATCGTGCGTCTCGAGAAGGATGGAAGCCGTACGGTCCTGGCCGATCGATACGAGGGCAAGCGGCTCAACCGTCCCAACGATCTGGTCATCAAATCCGATGGCGCGGTGTATTTCACGGATGTGCATCCCACTACACCGAGCATTGAACTCCCCTTCGCCGGCGTATTCATGCTCAAGGATGGCAAGCTTCAGGTCATCAGCAACGACTTCGTGCCCAATGGCATCGCATTTTCGCCTGACGAGAAGGTACTGTACGTCAACGGTAATCTGTACAGGGGCAGCATGTTCATCGGCAACATGGGGATCCGCCGCTACGATGTGCGCGCCGATGGCACCGTGGAGAATGGCCGGGTATTCGTGGACATGTCGGATGACAAGGCCATCGGCGGCCCCGACGGAATGAAGGTCGACCGTAACGGTAACGTGTACTGCACGGGACCCGGCGGTATCTGGATCATGGCTCCGGACGGCAAGCATCTCGGGACGATCTTGCTGACCGATCCGGCGACTAATCTCGCCTTCGGCGATGCGGACTATAAAACGCTGTACATCACCGACCGCCGCAGCCTCGCCAGAATTCGTCTGCGAACGCCCGGTATCGCTCCCGGACCCGCTTCCTGACGCCAGGCGAACCCGCCAAACCACGGTTGTCGCCATCGATCAGGCGGCCCCCACCCCAGGTTCAGATGGTCAATCGACTTGGTCTATACAACCCTTTACAGCGGCTTCAGAGGCGCCTCGACGCCCGCGGGCAGTTGTACCCGGTCGACATTGAGCATCATGGAGACCAAGCTGTAGTAGCCGAGTGCGCCGATGAGATCGACCGCTCCTTGCTCGCCGAAACGGTCCACCACCGCCTGGAAATTGGCATCCGAAACCTGCGTGGTATGCAGCAGCTCATGGCAGAAATCATGCACCACCGCTTCGTCCGGGGTAATCGGATCGGGGCGCTTGCCCAGCGCGATGGCGGCCGCGACTTCCGGGCGCATGCCCGCTTTGATGCCCATGTCGCGATGGGCCCAGAATTCCAACTGCGAGTTCCATTTCCGCCCCGCCATGATGATGGCCATTTCGTTCAACGCGGTGGGAATGCTGCTTTTGAAGCGAATATGCGCCCCCACGCGTTGTACCAATTCGCCCAGTTCGGGGCTGCGCAGCAATGCTTTGAAAGGGCCCCGCACGCCGGGTCCACGCGGCCCGGATTGCAGCGACTCGGCCATTTGCCGCTGCGCCGGCGTCATTTCTTCGATCGTCAGGGGTTTGAAACGCTCTTGCATGGGACCTCGCTGGGGATTTTTGAAAAAATGTTCGAATCGATATGGTGCTGTGCGGGTATACATCAAACTGATAGCGATTGGCCGTATCAGCATAAGCGCGGCGCTATGCGCCGTTTTATAGTAACCGTGATCACTTAAAGCTAATACAAAGACATCGGGGGTTGAGTTGACCCAAGCCATAAGTCTTGTTTGTTTGCGCGAAGCGGCCACGCCATCATCGATGGCTTGATCGAAGGTTCACGGCTGTGCCCGGCGCATACAGGGGCAGAATCCTACAACATGAAAGCGGGGGAGTATCATGAAATATCGTAATTCAATGGGGATTGCGGGCGCGTTGATCGGCTGCGGGGCGGTGCTGTGCGCGCCCGTGGCGTTCGGCGAAGAGCACGCCAGCGCGCCGTCCGGTGAGCTCTATGAAATCATCGTTACCGCCGAGAAGCGCGAAACCGACCTGCAACACACGCCGGTTGCGGTAGGGGTTATCGATGGCGGCGAGATCGAGACCCACGGCGTTACGCAACTCGACGATGCCTTGAAGAACATGGTGGGCGTGGTAGTTGCGCGTGAGGCCAGGGGTCTGAGCCCCACCATCCGCGGCGTCGGGCCCACCGTGCCCACGGGAACGGCGGGCGGCTCGGCGGGGGTGTCCTCGCTGTTCGATGGCGTCTACACACAAAATCCCTATGAGGCGCGATTGGGTTACTACGACGTGGCGCGGATCGAGGTGCTGCGCGGTCCACAAGGGACGCTGTACGGACGCAACAGTGAGGGCGGTGTGGTGGGTCTGATCAGTAACGACCCCAGCCAGAAACTCGAGGGTTCGGCCAGTGTCGATGTCGGCAACTACAGTCTCCTCAATGCCACCGGCATGCTGAATCTCCCCGTGTCGAGCGCGCTGGCGGTGCGAGTTGCGGCCGGGTCGGTGGACCGCAAGGGCTATTTGAGCAACGGTCAGGATGACAACCGTGCCCAGGGCGCGCGCGCCAAGCTGTTGTTCTCTCCGTCGGACGGTTTTTCGCTGCTGCTCGGCGCCGAGAGCACCCGACTGCGCGGCGAGGGCCCCGGCGCGGTGCCGGCATTTGCCGCCGCTCCGTCGGCGTCGGTGGCCTACAACAACACCTTGCCATCAGGCCAGGTGTATGACATCAACACCTACAAGACATGGGCGAAGCTCAACGCCAACGTGGGCATCGGTCAATTGACGATTCTGCCGGCGTATCAGTATCAGAGCGAACCTAAAGCGCTTCTGTACGGCTCGGTGCTCCTCTACAGTCCCGGCCTCGGATCTCTCATCGAGCGATCCGTCGAGGCGCGCCTGGCGTCGAATCCCGAATCACCCATTGCCTGGGTGGCGGGCTATTACCGCTACTACAGTCATCTGTACCAGCCGGACGATTACCTGACCGCTTTGGACAGCTTCGGGGATATCATCGTCGCGCCCGGCTCGGTGGGGGCGGTATCCAATACCTATAGCTACGAGGACTCCAACGGTGTCTTCGCCCAGACCACCGTGCCGATCACCGAGCGGCTGCGCGTCATCGGCGGACTACGGCAAAGCACCGACAAAAAGCGCGAACTGTTCGTGCAGGGTGGGCCCACCCCCGAAACCGAGCAACGCGGGCGCTGGTCGAATAGCGACTGGAAAGCCGGCGGCGAATTCGACGTGAGCGCAAGATCCATGGTCTATGCCACTGTGTCCACCGGTTATCGCCCAGGTGGCATCGCCCCTTCGGCGGGTGGCGTGCCGGGAAATGCGGGCGCTCACAAGTTGTATGAGCCCGAAAAGCTTCGTGCTTACGAAATAGGATCGAAGAACCAGTTTCTGGACAATACGCTGCGCCTCAATGCCAGCTTTTATTATTCCGACTATAAAAGCTATCAGCTGTCCACCACGCAGCAATGCGGCCCCACCTTGCCGACACCTTGCGCCAATCGCTTTCGGTCATTCAACAATGCCATTTTCAATGTACCGGTAAAAATCCGGGGTGCGGAAATAGAAAGTCAGTACCTGCCCACGCCCAATGACAGCGTGACGGCCAACGTCGCGCTGCAGCGCTCGCGAATCGATGAATCGGTACTCGACGCGTCCACCCAACAGTATGAAGTGCTGTCGGGCGACGCGTTGCCCAACTCACCGAAGTTCATGTTCAATGGTTTGTACCGGCACACGTTCCATTTGCCGAACGGCGCGACGATTGGCCCGGAGATCTCGCCGCGCTATCAGAGCGCGAGTTACGTGTCGGTTTCGCGGCTGGCGCGACCTCTGAACGCTCAGGCGGCATGGTGGCAATGGGACGCTTCGCTGCAGTATCGACCCGACGGCGGCGCCTGGTCCGTGAGCGCCTATGTCAAGAACGCCACGCAGGCGGTGGTGAAGACGGATTATTTCGACGCAATTACGATCCGCGCACCCGGGGTTGCAATCGCAATTCCGACGCAGGTGGCGCTGCAGGCCCCGAGAACTTTCGGGCTCTCCGTGACGGCGCGCTTCTAACGACGCCGCGACGAAATGTGGGCTGCCGGCGCGCGGTAGGCGCGTCGGCAGATGAAACTGAGTATTTCCAGGAGAATTGTCTTGAGCACTAAAGGAGTAAGGAACAGGGCGTACCATAGAAAGTCGAGGCGAATCGTGGGGGCGTTGTTGGGTTGCGGTACGGTCCTCGGCGGATCCACTGCCATGGCGATCGATGTTGCGGCACCGGGCGCGGCGTCGGCCGAGCTGGGTGAAATCATCGTGACCGCTGAGAAACGCGAAACCGATCTGCAGCACACCTCGATTTCGGTGGGCGTGGTATCCGGTGCCGAGATCGAATCGCAGGGCATCACCCAGCTGGACGATGCCTTGAAGAACATCGTCGGCGTCGTCATCACACGCACCGGCCTGAGCGCGGCCCCCACGATTCGTGGCGTGGGTCCGACGATCGAGACCACCACCGGCGGGTCGGCCGGCGTGTCGTCGCTACTCGACGGTGTCTACACCCAAAATAATTATTCCTCGCGGTTGGGATACTACGACCTCGCGCGCGTTGAAGTGCTGCGCGGTCCGCAAGGGACCCTGTACGGACGCAACAGCGAGGGCGGTGTGGTCGGTCTGATCAGCAACGATCCGACGCACAAGTTCGAGGGCTCCGCAAGCGCCGATATCGGCAACTATAGCTTGGTCAACGTCACCGGCATGCTGAACATTCCGCTGTCCGACACGCTGGCGCTGCGTGTTGCCTCCTCCTCTGTGGACCGCAGAGGGTATCTGAGCAACGGTCAGGACGACAACCGCGCTCAGGGAGCGCGCGCGAAATTGCTCTACCAGCCGTCGGCCGACTTTTCGCTGTTGGTGGGCGCCGAAACCACGCATCTTCGCGGTGAGGGGCCCGGGACGGTGGCGGCCTTTACCAACGCTCCCTCGGCGTCGGCAGCCTTTACCAGCACGAATCCGACGGGCCAATTCGACGAGGATGACACCTACAAGCTGTGGGCGAAGATGGTCGCCGACGTGGGCATCGGCCAACTGACGCTCTTGCCCTCCTACCAGTATCAAAGCGAACCCAAGCAGCTGCTCAATAACGGTCAAGTGACGTTGCTGAGTACCGACCTCGGTTCGACGATAGAACGGTCGGTCGAATTGCGGCTGACATCGGAACCCGGTGCGAAACTCTCGTGGGCCGCAGGCTATTACCGCTACCATTATCATCAGTTCAGTCCGGGGCAATACGCCACCATGGTGGATGCCACCGGCAACGTCGTCATCAACCCCAATCCGGGTACCGCGGCCGATGCGTTCGGTTTCGATGATTCCACGGGGATCTATGGCCAAGCCATGCTACCGCTCAGCAGCCAATGGCGATTGATCGGCGGACTGCGCCACAGCAACGACAAGAAAACGTCGCTGCTGGAAAGCCCGGGCGAGGCGCCCGCGACGCTCGCTGAAGAAGTTCCGAAAAGCGCACGGTGGTCGAAGACCGACTGGAAGGCCGGCACCGAGTTCGATGTCACGTCCAAGTCCATGCTGTACGCCACCGTCGCAACCGGCTACCGCGCAGGTGGATTCACACCCAACTATCCGCACCCTGCCTATGCGCCGGAAAATCTTCGCTCCTATGAGCTGGGTTCGAAAAATCAATTCCTGGATAACACGCTGCGGGTCAACGCCGCCGTCTACGACTATAACTACCAGGACTACCAGCAGCTCACGTTCCAGCTGTGCGGTCCGGTTCCCCCTTGTGGCGCCGGCGCTGTTTACATCGTTCCCAATCTCATTGGTTTCACCAGTGTCGTGGTGAATCTGCCGAAAGTTTCAGTCCGCGGTCTGGAACTCGAGACCATGTATTTACCCGCGCCGGATGACCGCCTCACGGCGAACTTGGCCCTGCAACGTTCACGAATCGATTCGCCCGTACAGTTCGCGCCTGGCACACAATTGCAGGGATATTCACTGCCCAACTCGCCGAAAGTCACGTTCAACGCCTCCTACCGCCATAGCTTTCACGTGGGCAATGGGACGATTTCCCCGCAAATCGGTCCCCGCTACGCAAGCTCCAGTTATGTGGCGGTCCCACAGTCTGCCGTCGATACTCAGAAGGCATGGTGGCAATGGGATGCTTCGTTGCAATTCGCGCCGGACATGGCGGCATGGTCGGTGAACGCCTACGTGAGGAATGCCACGGATACCGTCGTCAAGACCAATTACATTGCGGCCGGTGCCGGCGTGATGACCCTCCAACCGCCGCGCACTTATGGCATATCCGTATCCGCGCGGTTCTGAGCAACCGGCAGCACAGCGAGCAATTACTATGAGCAATCGATCCAGAGCCTCGGACGAAGGCACTCGCATCAGCCGCCGCAGCGTCGTCATCGGCGGAGCCGCGCTCGGTGCCGCCGCCGTGACGGGACCGCTGGGCGCAATGATGGCGCACGCGGCCGACGCCGGGCCCGAGGCACAGACGATGTCGGGCCGCGTTCGGGGCTATTACGACGGCCCCGTGAAGGTATTCAAAGGCGTGCCCTACGGCGCATCGACGGGCGGCGCCAATCGCTGGCTGCCACCGCAGCCGCCGGTGCCGTGGAACGGGATCAAGGAGACCAAGAGCGCGGGCCCGATGTGCTTTCAGGACAGCCGCGGTGCACCGCTGGCCGAAGAGCAAGCGATGTCGCAAACCGGTCCGCAGTCCGAGGATTGCCTCACCGTCAATATTTCCACGCCGGCGGTGGGACCGCGCTCGGGCAAGCGGCCGGTGATCGTCTGGTATCACGGAGGTGGATTCGATGCCGGATCGGGCAACGCCACCAGCTACGATGGGCGCAATCTGGCCCAGAAGCATGACGTGGTGCTCGTCACGGTGACACATCGTCTGAACGGTTTCGGCTTTCTGTACCTGGCGGATTTGTTTGGGCCCGCCTATGCCGATTCAGGCAACGCGGGCATACTCGACTGCGTGGCCGCATTGCAGTGGGTACGCGAGAACATCGCGAACTTCGGCGGCGACCCGGCAAATGTGACCATCGCCGGTCAGTCCGGGGGCGGCGCCAAAGTCGCCGCCCTGATGAGCATGCCCGCCGCCAAAGGACTGTTCCAGCGAGCGATTGGCCAGAGCGGCGCCATGCTGCATGCAAATTCCATCGAGACAGCCGCCGCCGGCGCCAAGCGATTGGTGGATGCGCTGGGTGTCAAGAGCCTCACCGAACTGCAGGCCCTCCCTCCGGAGCGTTTGCTCGCGGCGATCGGCCAGGCGCGCTTGCTGACGGGCCCCGTCGTGGACGGCCGCGTGTTGCCGCACCAACCGTTCGATGCCGACTCGCTGCCGCTATCGCGTGATGTGCCGTTCATGGCGGGCACGAACGAAACCGAATCCACGTTCTTTCCGATGACACCGCTGGATCCTATCGACGATGCCAAGTTGTTCGAGTTGACGAAGCAGATGAGCCGTGTCGACGATGCGCGGGCGAGTAAGTTGATCGAGGCATTCCGCCACGCCTACCCGGGCAAGGATGACACTTATCTGCTGCAACTCATATCGAGTCAAACCAGCCCGACCCAGCTGAACATCATGATCGAAGCGGAGCGCAAGGCCGATCAGGCGGGCGCCCCGGTATACGTGTACTACTTCACCAAGCACACGCCGGTACGCGGCGGCAAGCTGCGTGCGGTGCATACGCTGGAAATTCCATACCTATTCGACAGCCTCGCACATGCGACGCCCATCATCGGGCCGGTGACCGCCGAGCAGCAGGCACTCGCCGACAAGGTAAGTACAGCCTGGGTCAGCTTCGCGCGCACGGGTAATCCCAATAACGCAAAAATTCCGCACTGGCCGGCCTTCGACACCCGCACCCGGTCCATCATGGTGATCGACGATCAATGGCATGCGGTAGACGATCCGCTGCGTGAAACGCGTACGGTCATCGCCGAGTTGAAGATCAGCACGCCGCCCGCGACGATAGGGCCGCCCCCTCCGCCACCCGGAGGAATGCCACCCGGAGGAATGCCGCCCGGAGGAATGCCGCCCGGGGGTATGCCACCCGGAGGAATGCCGCCCGGGGGTATGCCACCCGGCGGGATCCCGCCGGGTGCGCTGCCACCGCCCGGGGGGCCACCGCCTGGATAATGCGCTACCGCCGAAGGGCTGCGGCATGTTCCGAAAGCCGAGTTTGCGAGGATATCATTTGAAGAATTCCATTCCGATCGGGCGGTTTTTGATAGCCGCCGTTTTGAGCTGCTCGCCATGGGTGGCGAGTGCGGCCGAGCGCAACGAAACGCGATCCGCCACCGGTGCGCCCGACAATCTTTCGGGCATTTGGGAACGGGATTTTCTGGCCGGCAGCTTTGCACCGCCCGGAATAGCATCCGGCGGGGGACAAAAAGGTTTCCGCGGTGGACCGCCCCCGGTCCCGCCGGGTGGCTTTGCCGGTGGCGGACCGCCCCCCGCTCCCGCGGGCGGCTTCCCCGGCGGTGGCTCCCCTCCTCCGGCCCCTCCCGGCGGGTTCCCTGGCGGTGGTCCTCCCCCGGGGCCGGGCGGATTTGCGGGGGGGCCGCCCCCCGGCGCTCCCGGTGGAGGCCCGCCGCTGCAGAAACCGCTCAGCGAGCGGGTGCCGAGCTTACCGGACGGCACGGCCATTCCCTTGCGTGAGCAATTCCTGCCGCTGTTTCGTGAACTCGAGGCCAAACGGGACGCACCGAGCGCGTATTCCCAAACCAAATCCGGCTGCAAACCGCTGGGTACGCCGGAAGATATGATGGGTGCTCCGCCCTACCCGATCCGCATCGTGCAGCAGCCGAATTTCATCGCCGTCCTGCTCGAGGAGGGCTGGTACTTCCGCGCCATTTATATAGGCGGCAAGCATCCCGAAGAGATCGTTCCCAGCTTCCATGGCCATTCGATCGCACACTGGGAAGGCAAGACACTGGTCGTGGAGACCGTGGCCTTGCGGGATGAGAGCTTGCACTTCATCAGTTTGCCGCACAGCTCCGAGATGAAAATCATCGAGCGAATTCGGCGCACGGCTCCCGATCGGCTCGAAGATCGGATCGAGGTGAATGATCCGGTGATGTACAGCAAGCCGTTCGCATTCACCTCGGTATTCAACAGAAGCAGCCAAGAACAGATCGAGTATGTATGCGAGGACCGGGCATCTTGATCGGTCCGCCGGACAGTTCACCGCATCGTTTGGAGTTGCACCCATGAGAATGACCGGAGTCCTCGAGCGCCTTCCGATATCGGCGATCGCCGTTGCCGCGCTGCTCGCAAGCGCGCCGTCGATGGCGGCTCATTCCAAGAGCGCGGCCGCGACGGGCGCGGCCGCAGCGGATTTCAGCGGGGTCTGGCAATTGGGCCCGAAACAGATGAAGCACTTCGATACCCATTCGGACCCCGTGCTCGGCGGGGAGCCGCCGCCGCTGAAACCGGAATGGATGGCGAAGTGGCGCACGACGCTGGAGCGCAAAGGCAAGGGAATGAAGATTTGGGATCCGGCCATGCATTGTCTGGGAGGTATGCCGAGCACCATGGTGGGCGGCTATCCGATGGAGATCTTGATGACGCCCGGCCGGGTCACGTTGCTCACCGAGAACTTCAATCAGACGCGGCGCATCTGGACCGACGGACGCAGCCACCCGCCTGCGGACGAGCTGGAATACACGTTTCAAGGCGATTCGATCGGGCACTGGGAAGGCGCCACGCTCGTCATCGATACGGTGGGCGTGCGCGAGGAGTCCATCATCGACATCACGGCGATTCCCCATAGCGACCAAATCCACATCATCGAGCGGGTCACTCGGGTCGGCAAGGATCAGCTCGATTGGGAAATCACCTTGGAGGATCCCGTCGTACTCGCCAAGCCCTGGACCAGCCTCAGGCATTTCGTCCGCTCGCCTCCCGGCGAAGCGGTGCGCGAGTACGTTTGCGCCGAGAACAATCAGCCGGAGGTCTATGCGCCGAGCCCGGATGACGCAAAGTACGACCATCCGGATCCAGGGCTGAAGACGCGCGACTGATCACGCCTGGAGCAATGGCCCGAGCGCGCATCGCACCGAAAGCGTGGCGCCTCACGGAGGCGAGCGTCGAAGAGAGCATTATGTCGATTCGATCCAGAACGCCGGCAGCGGCAATTCGGTGCTGTTCAACGACATCGGCTATCAAAGCATGCGCAATATCGGCATCGCGCTGACGGCGCGTTTTTGAGCGGAGGAAGGCGTGCCCGCGTTTCCCCGATCGAGGGGCCGAGCCATCGGCACAGGCGCACCGCTCGATCCGATGGATGCGCCGGACGGTTCAGGCGGCGCCGGCAAACGAAACCGGCAAGGATTTCGCAGTGCGCCGCAGACACTCCGCAAACAGCCTTGCCGCGGCGGAGTTCGCATCGCCCGCCCGATGAAAGGCGGTGATGGTCGTGGTCGGAAATTGCCAGTCCCCCGACAGTTCGCGCGATGTGCCGTCGATCAGGGAAGGAGCCACGACCATGGACGAGGCTACCGCGATGTATCCGGTGATCGGTATGAGCTTGCGCACCGCGATCAGCGAGGAGGTTTCGATGAAGCGGCGTGGAAGATCCAAGGAATGGCGCGCGAACTCCTTCTCCGTCAACTGGTAGAGGGGGCCCGGCGGGCTGGGAAGAATCCACTTCTCGGTGGCGGCCAGCCGCTTCAGCGTGTGATGTTGCTGCGTGAGAAGCTTGTGGCCGTTGTGGACGAATATGCCGACATGCTCGGTGGCGAGTTCCTCCGCGACCAGGTCCTCGTAACCCGCGTCGCTGATTTTCGTGCCCACGACGATATCGAGTTCCCCCAGCCGCAGCATTTTGAGCAACCTATCCGTGGGACCCTCGATGAGACGCACGTGGGAACCCGGCTTGCTCTTATCGAATTCCTTGACGGCCAGCGGAACCAGCAGCGACATCGACAAAAAAGTACCGCCGCAGGCCAGCGGTCCGCCGGTGCGGCCCTTCATGATCTTCAGCGTGGTGGCGGCGCGCTCCAGTTCGCAATCGACGGCGCGGACATGCTCCAACAGAGCGTGCCCGAACTCGGTGGGATAGACGCCCTTGGCCACCCGGGTCAACAAGCGCGCGCCAACGGCGGCCTCCAGCCTGCCGATACTGCGGGTCAGACCCGGCTGCGACATATGGATCGCCATCGCTGCGCGATTGATGCTTCCGGCATCGACCACCGCTTTCAGATGGAGCAGGTTTTCGAAGTATCGGGACAACAAATTGGGGCTGGGCAGATCTTGGATACTGTACATTAGCCACCTCCGCGCATGGACAAATCGAGCACTCGCCTCAAACGGGCGTGAAGCAAGGTATGGGCGGCCCCCCGCCTTCGGTTTTCTTGAACACCAGTCTGACCCTTTGTCCGATGCGCAGCGCATCGAAGTCGCAATCGACGAGGCTCGTCATCATGGTGGGCCCCGCGTCCAAGGTGACGTAGGCGATCGAAAACAGCGGATCGTTACGGCGCATCACGCTGTAGCTGTAGATGGTCCCGGTGCCCTCGGTTTCCTGCCATTCGGTGGGTCCCCAACAGAAGGGGCAGACGGCGCGCGGATACCAGTGCACTCTTGCGCACGACGTGCATTTGCGAGTCAGGAACCGTCCTTGCGCGGCCGCTTGGTAAAACGGCTCGGCCTCGAGGGTCATCGGCGGAGCTGGGATCATGCGCTCGGACATCACTCTCTCTCCAAGATGAGGGTGGCACTGCCGTGGCGGCTGCCGAGAAGGCTCCCGGTACCATGGGCCAGTGCGAGGTCGCAGTTGCGTACCTGCACCTCGGGGTGCGCCTCACCGCGCAATTGCCTCACCGCCTCGATGACTTTCGTGAGGCCGCCTCGGTTGCTCGGGTGATTGTTGCACAGACCACCGCCGTCGGTATTGAACGGGAGTTTGCCGATACCCGATATGAGGTTGCCATCCGCCACGAATCGCCCGCCGGCTCCTTTCGCGCAAAACCCCAGATCCTCGAGCTGGATGAGGACGGTAATGGTGAAGCTATCGTAGATGGATGCATACTTGATGTCGCCCGGCGTGACGCCGGCTTCACCGAACGCAGCGGGACCGGACCACACCGCGCCGGAGTAAGTGAGGTCCAGATCGCCGCCCATCTGGCCTTTGATTGCTTCACCGGCGCCGCGGATTTTCACCAGCGGCCGCTTCAAACTGCGTGCGATTTCGGGGCGCACCACTAGGATGGCGCCGCCGCCGTCGCTGACCACACAGCAATCGAGCCGATGCAGCGGATCGGCGACCACGGGCGATGCCAGCACATCCTCGACCGTGACGAGCTCGCGCAGCATCGCATTCGGGTTGTACCGAGCATGATGGGAGGCCGCAACCTTGATCCAGGCAAGCTGTTCGGCGGTGGTCCCGAACTCGTACATATGGCGCATGGCGCACATCGCGTACAAGTTCACGGTCGCGGGTGCGTAGGGAACTTCCCACGGCGCATCCGGCACGTTGGCGGCGGCTACGCGCGGTTTCGTCCCCGAATGACCCTCGCTTCGCGGGCGTCCGCCCAAGGTGATGAGCGCGACATTGCATTTGCCGGCGGCGATCGCCTCCGCGGCATGCGCGACGTGAGCGATATAAGATGCTCCGCCGATGTCCGTGCTATCGACGTGCCGTACCCGCAGGTTCAGGTAGTCGAGCATGCTGAGCGGTCCTAACCCCGGCGCGTCGCCCGCGCAAAAATACCCATCGATGTCGGCCCGCTCCAAACCGGCATCCGCGAGTGCGCCGATGGCCGATTCAGCGTGCAACTGCGCAACAGTTTTGTCTGGCGCTTTGCGAGTAGGATGCTCGTAAACGCCCCCGATGTACGCCTTTGCGGTAATAGTCGTCATTTTGGCATTTTATCGATATTGATAGCTGTTTAGGGTACAATTTCGTCAACATTATCGGGTTGGAGGATCGCCCGCAATGGCGAGCAATGATTGGACGCAAACGCCGGTGGCCATCGCGGGCGGTGGCCCGGTGGGAATGACGCTGGCTCTGGAATTGGCGCGGTGCGGCATTTCGTCGCTGTTGGCGGAACGCAACGCAACCACCACACGCCATCCGAAGATGGATATCACCAATGCTCGCAGCATGGAGCTGTTCAGACGCCTGGGCTTGAGTCCGGCGCTGCGCAAAGCGGCGGTGCCGGAGGAGGATAACTTCGACGTGTCATGGGTCACCACCATGACGGGCCATGAATTGCACCGCTTCCGCTATCCCAGCGTGACCGAGCTTCGGCGGCACATTCGGGCGCACAACGACGGGTCGCAGCCGGTCGAGCCGCCGATGCGCGTTTCCCAGGTTGAAATCGAACCGGTACTCAAAGCGGCCATCGATGCAGCGCCTCAGGTGACGGTGCGCTTCGCCACCGCCTTCGAGCATCTGACGCAAGACGCCGAGGGCGTCACCGCCGTTTTTCGCGACGCGGCCACCGGCGCAGCCGAGACGATCCGGTGCAAATATCTCATAGGGTGCGACGGCGCGAGCAGCTTGGTACGCAAGTGCGTCGATATCGACGTGGACGGCGACAGCCGCATCGTCGAGCGCTTCACCACCTATTTCCGGTCGGATGCCGCGCTGCTCAAGCGGTGGGGTCTGGCCTGGCACTATCAATCGCCGCTCGGCACCTTGATCGCGCAGAACGACCGCGATCTATGGTCGCTCAACAGCCGCTTTCCGGAGGACTGGGATTTCACGAATACCGACCCGTCGGCTCTGCTGGTACGATTTCTGGGAACCCGGATCGACCACGAAGTACTCGTGGCCAACCGCTGGGCTCCGCATTTGCTGGTCGCCAATTCCTATCGCCGCGGCCGAGTACTCATTGCCGGCGATGCCGCGCATCAGTACATCCCGACGGGAGGCTATGGAATGAACACGGGCATCGGCGATGCCTGCGATCTGGGCTGGAAGCTCGCCGCCGTGCTGCGCGGCTTTGCCGGACCTAAGCTGCTCGAGAGCTTCGAGGCCGAGCGGCGTCCGGTGGGCTTGCGTAACCGTGCGGGCTCGGGCGCACATATGGAGGCACGCCGGCGGATCTTCGCGCTCTATCGGGACGCCGGCGTGTACGGGGCCGCAGAGATCAGCGACCAGGCCCGGGAGCAGCTGGGACGCGGCATCGCGGATATTGGCAATGCGGAAAACGAAAGTACCGGCATCGAACTGGGTTATTCGTACGCGGGTTCGCCGGTGATCTGCACGGATCCGCATGAAGCGGCGCCGGACGATCCGCGCCGCTACCAGCCGAGCACGATTCCGGGCGTGAGACTGCCGAACGTCATCGAGGCGGACGGCACCCCGCTGCACGATCGGCTCGGCAAGTGGTTTACCCTGCTGACGGTGCAGACGCCACCGAGCGAGGACCTGGTCAAGGCCGCGGCGCGCCGCGGGTTGCCCCTCGAGGTGATTCAACTGGATCCCTCGGCCGCCGAAGTCTATGGTCGTGGCCAGCTGCTGATCCGTCCCGATCAGCACATTGCTTGGCGCGGAGCGGGCGAACTCGCCGAAGCCGACGCGGATCGAGTCATGCAAACGGTTCTCGGGGGCACGCCGGCATGATTGACAAGATCGTGCGATCCATGGCGGAGGCCATGCAGGGACTCAAAAACGGTTCCACGGTGTTGATTGGCGGCTTCGGGGCGGTCGGCCAGCCGCTGCAGCTCATCGACGGCCTGATCGAAACGGGCGTTTCGGAATTGACGGTGGTCGCGAACAATGCGGGCAACGGCCGCACCGGACTCGCCCGGTTGCTGGACCTCGGCAGGGTGCGACGTATACTGTGCTCGTTTCCGCGCAGCGCCGGTTCCGTGGTGTTCGAGGAATTGTACCGCGCCGGCAAGATCGAACTCGAGATCGTTCCGCAGGGTACCCTGGCCGAACGCATGCGCGCCGCCGGCGCCGGCGTAGGTGCTTTTTTTACTCCGACGTCGGTGGGCACGCCGCTCGCGCGAGGCAAGGAGGTGCGCGAAATCCAGGGTCGCGAGATGGTGCTCGAATATGCGCTGAAGGGCGATGTGGCGCTGGTCGAAGCCTGGCAGGCGGATCCCTGGGGTAATCTTACGTTCCGGGATGCGGGGCGCAATTTCAATCCGGTGATGTGCACGGCGGCGGACTGCACCATCGTGCAATCTCAGCATGTGATGAAGCTCGGCGAGTTGAATCCCGAGCACATCGTGACCCCGGGGATCTTCGTCGATCGGGTGCTTCACGTCCCGTACGGCGATCCGCCGATATTTTTCGTTTAGGACATCCCCATGGACGCAGCCAAGGAATCCACAGTCTGGACCCGCGCACAAATGGCGGCGCGGGTTGCCCGCGACATACCGGAGGGCTGGTACGTGAATCTCGGCATCGGCATGCCGACGATGATTGCGGACCACGTACCCCTGGAGCGTGAAGTGATTTTTCACTCCGAGAATGGCGTGCTGGGAATGGGCCCCGCTCCGCCCAGGGAGGCCATCAATCCCTGGCTGGTCAACGCCGGCAAGCAGTACGTGACGCTGCGTACCGGCGGCGCGTATATCCACCATGCCGACAGTTTCGCGATGATTCGCGGCGGACACCTGGACCTGTGCGTTCTGGGGGCGTTTCAGGTCGCCGCCAATGGCGACATCGCCAACTGGTCCACCAGCGAGAACGACACCGCTCCGGCCGTCGGCGGCGCGATGGATCTGGCGGCCGGCGCGAAGCGTTTGTGGGTGTTGATGGATCATGCGACCAAGGATGGCAAATCCAAGCTGGTCAAGCAGTGTTCCTATCCGCTGACGGCCCCGCATGCGGTCAAGCGCGTCTATACCAATCTGGCGGTGCTCGACGTGACGTCCCAGGGTTTCGAAGTCATCGAACTGGCGCCGGGCTTGTCGCGCGCGGAGCTGCAGGCTCGCACCGAGGCGGAGCTTATTTTCCGTTGAACGGCAGTACCTCGCAATGGGATGTGGTGGTCATCGGCGGCGGCAACGCCGCGCTGTGCGCCGCCATCGCGGCCCGCGAGGCCGGCGCCTCCGTATTGGTGCTCGAGCATGCGCCGCGCGCCATGCGCGGCGGCAACAGCCGCCACACGCGCAACCTTCGCGCCATGCATGCCGCTCCGACGGCAGTGCTCACCGAGTCGTACCAAGAGGATGAATATTGGGACGACCTGCTGCGAGTGACCGCCGGCCATACCGACGAGCACCTGGCGCGCATGACCATCCGCGGATCGGCGGAGGCGTTGCCGTTCATGAGCCGCTGCGGCGTCCGGTTCCAGCCCAGCCTCACGGGCACGCTCAATTTGTCGCGCACCAACGCCTTTTTCCTGGGCGGAGGCAAGGCCTTGGTCAATGCCTACTATGCGCATGCCGCGCGAATCGGCATCGATGTGCTGTATGACACCGAAGTGCGGGACATCGCCCTCGAGAGCGGCCGGGTGCGCAAGCTCACCGTCACCAGCCGCGGATTTCCGCTCGAGGTGAGCGCCAAGGCGGTGGTGGCATCCTCCGGAGGGTTTCAGGCCAACATCGATTGGCTGAAGGAAAGCTGGGGCGAGGCCGCCGAGAATTTCCTCATCCGCGGCACACCGTATGCCACCGGCGGCGTGCTGCGAAATCTTTTGCAGCAAGGCGTGGCATCGGTGGGCGATGCCACCCAATGCCACGCGGTCGCCATCGATGCGCGTTCGCCGAAATTCGACGGCGGCATCGTCACCCGGCTGGACTGCGTGCCATTTTCCATCGTGGTCAATCGCGCAGCGCGGCGGTTCTATGACGAGGGTGAGGACGTGTGGCCCAAACGCTATGCCATCTGGGGCCGTCTGGTGGCACAGCAGCCGGGCCAGATCGCTTATTCCATTTTCGACAGCCGCAGCGAGAAATTATTCATGCCTTCGGTTTTCCCGGCCATCAAAGCGGACACCATCGGGGAACTCGCGTCCAAGCTCGAGCTCGATGCGGCCACTCTCGAGGCAACCGTGCGGCAATTCAATGCGGCCTGCCAACCCGGTACTTTCGATAATTCGCGGTTGGATGGTTGCCATACGGCCGGTCTCGATCCACCGAAGAGCAACTGGGCCAGGCCGATCGACAAACCACCCTTCATCGGTTATCCGCTGCGCCCCGGTATCACGTTCACCTATCTCGGGGTGCGGGTGGATGAGCGCGCACGGGTCATCATGCACAATGGCGAACCCTCGGCCAATTTGCTGGCCTCGGGCGAAATCATGGCCGGCAGCATACTCGGCCGTGGCTATCTGGCAGGATTCGGGATGACCATCGGAACGGTGTTCGGGCGCATCGCCGGGCGCGAGGCGGCAAAGTATGCGGCTACCTGAGGCCATCGCGGGGCTCGCCGAAGACCTCGAGCCGGCGCCAAGCGCCGCGATGCAAGAGGCTCGCCGCGTCATGGAGGTGTGCAACGCCTGTCGCTATTGCGAAGGATATTGTGCGGTGTTTCCCGCCATGGAACTGAGGCGGGAGTTCGGCTCCGGCGACCTCAATTATCTGGCCAATCTATGCCACTCCTGCCACGGCTGCTACTACGCGTGCCAATACGCGCCGCCGCACGAATTCGGTATCAACGTACCGCGCACCTTGGCGACGGTGCGCGACGAAAGCTATCGGCAGTACGCGTGGCCGGCGCCGCTGGCGAGGCTGTATCAGCGCAACGGCACGGTGCTGAGTTTCGCCATGACCGCGGCGGTCGTGGCCGTCCTTTTATTGGCCATGACCTTGCAGGACCATGCCGTGCTGTTCGGGCCGCAGGCACTGGTTCCGGGAGCATCGTTCTACCGGGTGATTCCGTACCAAGTCATGGTGTGGACGGCTGGGCTCACGTTCGGCTATTCGCTGCTGGCTTTGGGAATGGGTTTTGCCCGCTTCTGGCGCGACACCGGAGGCGCGGCCGCCGAATTGACTCAGGCCAGGCCTGTGCTCCAGGCGCTGCGCGATGCCGCCACGCTGCGTTACCTGAGCGGCGGCGGCCACGGCTGCAACGACACGGACGAGGGGTTCTCGACGCGTCGGCGGTGGCTGCACCACGCCATGGCGTACGGCTTCCTGCTGTGCTTCGCATCCACCACCGTCGCCACGTTTTATCACCACTTCCTCGGTTGGCAAGCACCGTACGGGCTCGGGAGCCTGCCGGTGATGTTGGGCACCGCAGGCGGGATGGGAATCATGGGGGGATGCGCCGGCCTTCTCTGGCTCAAGCTGTCGGGAGATGCCGCTACGTCAGCCCGGCAACTTCTGGGAGCCGAATGCGCGTTGTTGCTGCTGCTATTCATGGTCGCAACCACCGGGCTGCTGCTGCTTGCGGTGCGCACGACCGGTGCGATGGGCATTGCACTCGCCGTGCATTTGGGGTTCGTGCTGGCGCTTTTCGTCACGCTCCCCTACAGCAAGCTCGTGCATGGTCTCTACCGCACCGGCGCGTTGCTTCGGCATGCGCTCGAGCGACCGCACTGAGGAGCGCTCACTCGAGCAATCGCGAATCGCCATTTCTCGAATCGATCGTGACAAGGCGACGACTTGGTTGCGGAGGTCTCCTTACCTATCCTGGGAGATCCGACACCTTTGCCTATGCGGCTTTATCGCATCCCAGGTGCTTGTCCCAAACCGGACTCCGCCATGCGTGAGAGTCGTCGGCCGTGACCGCAGCCAGGTGACACGCAGGCTACGAGTTATGGTGGGGCGAAGTCCGGGAAAAAGCCTTCGCCCACGGCGCGAATGCGTGCCCGATGCGTACCTCGAAAGTGTGCCGGGACCAGCCAACCGTGGTTTTCCGCGAGGCTCTGCAGCAGCGATAGCCGGGTGAGCCGTGACCGGTTGCGGTCGGTGTCCAGACCGGCCGACCACCCGGGATGCAGAACTTGAATGGGACTGTGAATGGCATCGCCGCAGAACACCGCTCGTTCACCGCCTCGATGAAGATGCAGACCCATCTGCCCAGGCGTATGACCGGGCAAAGGAATCAAGCTGATCCCGGCGGCCGGTTCATAACCGTCGTCGATGAGATCGACTTGACCGGCCTGAACGACGGGCAGTACCGAATCCTGGAGGGCCGGATAGGGAGCGGCGGCCTGTGCAAGCAAGGCCTGCCAATGGGCCATCTCGCTGCGGCCGATCAAATACCGTGCGCTTGGGAATGTGGGCACCCAGCGGCCATCCACGAGTTGCGTATTCCAACCGACGTGGTCGGAATGCAGGTGCGTGCAAAACACCACGTCCACCTCGTCCGGCCGTACGCCGGCCGTGCTTAGACGAGACAGATAGCCGGTGGCGCTGCGCAGGTTCCAGTCCGGCTGAGTCGGCCGCGGCTTGTGCTCGCCGACACACGGGTCGATGAGAATGGTCCGGCCGGCGACGCGCAGCACGAACGACTGAATGGCGAGGCTCAAGGTATCGCGGTCGAGCACGGCGTGTTCGGGCTCGAGGAAGTCACGCGCCGCCGCCAGCACATCGCGATCGGCGTCCGGTAGGAAACGCGCGATCGGCAGCTCGACTCTCTCGAAATCGGTGACCACACTCACGGCCACGTCGCCGATTGCAAATTCCATCGCTGCCTCCCGGCTCAGACGACCGCGGTGGCCGGCGGTTTGATCATCGCCGCATTGGTTCTCGCCGCGGACAGCGCGACCAATGACGCCGCGGCCGCGGCGATGGCCGCGAGCACCAGCAACATCGCGGAATACGAGTGAAAATGGTCGAAACCCATTCCCATGATGGACGGGCCGACGATGGAGCCGACCTGATACAACCCGAACGACAGGCCGTACAGCTTGCCGAACGCGCGCAAGCCGAACAATCGGCGTAGCGTGTAGGGCAACACGTCACCCTCGCCACCCAGACCGAAGCCAACCAGGCCGGCGGCAATGAATGGCGCAGGTCCGCTCCAGCCGGTCCACATCAGCACGCAGCCGAGACCTTGGCCCAAAAAGCACAACGCGGCGATACGGCCGAACGGAACGAAATCGAGCAGCGTGCCGGTGACCAGGCGTCCTGCAATGGAGCTGCCGCCCATGATGACCGGCATCCAGGCGCTCTGCGCCGGCGTGTAGCCCCGGTCGGTGAGCAGGGCCGGCGCGTGGAAGGCGAAGCCCACCCCGACCGTTACGCCCAGCGCGAAACACATCGATAACAGCCAAAAATTCAAGGTCGCTATCGCGGAGCGGAAGTTCTGGCCCGCCATCAACGGCGAATCTGCCGCCGATCGCCGCGCGCGGCGCAGAGCATCGTTGTCGCGGATCAACGCCAGGCAGTTCGGGATACCGATCCCGGCGACGATGGCGGCCATGGCCAGCCAGGCGCCTCGCCAGCCGTTGCTTTGAATCACGCGTTGAGTCAGGAGCGGCGAGAGTAACTGACCGACGCTGCCTCCGGCGATCGACAATGCCAGCGCACGCCCCAGATTCTTGTCGAACCATTGCGGAGGCACGGTGAGAAAAGTCGACGGCGCCGATACGGAGGCGGCAACGCCGGCCAGGCCCGCGCAGCAGAGGAATGCCCAATACAGCGGCGGCATGAGGCTGAATCCGGCCATCGACAGCGGCAACAACAGGCAGCCTCCCAAGATAACCGGCTTGGAACCGAAGCGATCGATCAAAATCCCGGCGAGCGGCGTGACCATGACCGCTACGACGGAGATCAGCGATACCCCCAACGACACGTCGGTGCGGCTCCAGCCCAGGTCGGCGATCATGGGCTTGAGATAAAGACCGAACACACTCAACATCGCGGGCGAGAACGACACCGTCATTCCCAAGGAAATGCCGGCGATGGTCCACCAGGGCGATCTTGTGGCCGCTGTAGTCATGCCTTCCCCCACACGTTATCGAGCGTCGCGCCGGCCCTAGACGAGGGCCGCAGCATACCAGTCCTAAGGAGCGTCCCTGAGTATTTCCAGACAGGCTCCTCAGTGCAGCGGCGCGTACTTACCCGTGAGTTGCGGAGCCAATCCCTGCAACCCTTCATAACCTCGCCGTTGCCGGTCGAGGCGCGTTTCACGCGACCACGTGCGCTGCAGATCGTCGCGCACCCGGACCGTCAGTCGACCCAGCCCATCGACCTCGAGTGCGACGGTGTCTCCGTCTTGGAATGCATTCAGGCCGCGATGATTGGTTCCGGTCGCCAGAATATCGCCCGGTTCGAGAGCATGCACATGGCTGACCCATTCGATGCAGCGCGGAATCTCGTGCGCCATGTCGCTGGTGTTGAAATCCTGTTTCAGTTCCCCGTTGACCCACAGGCGGACCTGCAGCGCTTGCGGCTCGGGTATTTCATCCGCCGTGACGATGTACGGGCCCACCGGCCCGAACGTGTCGCGTGATTTGCTTTGATAGAATGAATTCTTGTCGGAAGTCACGGCACGCGCCGACACATCGATGAAATTCACGTAACCGAATACGTGTTCCATTGCGGCGGCGGCGCTCACGCGTTGCGCACGCCGGCCGATCACTACCGCCATCTCCGCCTCGCCTTCAAAAATCGCCGCGGGGACATCCGGCAATACGATTTCTTGACCCGGACCGATGATGGACGAAGGTGATTTCAGAAAAGCGTTGATGGGCGCGGGCGCCGCGCGTGTGCCGTCCTCCATGTAGTTCACGGCCATACAGGCCACATTCGCGGGGGCCGGAAGCGGCGCCTGTAACCGTACCTCCGCGAGCGGTAGCCGGCAACCGGTGCGGACGGCCGCCTCCAAAGCCGGGCGGTACGTATCGAATCGCTCGATGAGGCCGCGCATCAAATCGTGAGGAACGGTATGGGGTATGCTTTGTACGACGTCGCAGACGTCAACCACCGCGTCGCCGGTGATCACGCCCATGCGGTAGGAGTCGAAAAACGCTATTTTCATGTAGGTTGCACCATTTTCATGCGGGCTGACTATAGGCGAACAGCCGGGTATGGTGTAATGCCGAAGCGGCCAGCGACTATCAGGTTTAGGCATAGGCTGGCGGGGCGCCCCCGGTATACCTCTGCCTGATACCCCGGGAAGGTTTTGGCATTGGCGCGACCGGCCCGCCGTTTCTATGATGAGGGGATGGCTGCGCGCGACGGCCACCACGAAATGCGGTCCATAATTCAAGAGGTCGAATGCCGATGTCACAACAACTCACGACGCAACTCAGCCATGTCGGACTGTACGTGTACGATTTGCCGAAGATGGTGGAGTTTTATACCCGCGCGGTGGGCTTCGTCATCACGGATCTAGGCCCCTCGGGCGATCCCACCTTCTTGAGCCGCAGCCCGAAGGATCATCACCAGCTCATTCTTCGTCCGGGTCGCCCGGCCGGCGTGTCGGAGATGGTGCAGCAGTTGTCATTCAAGGTAGGCTCGCTGGCCGAGGTTCAGGCTCTGTATCCCCGCATCCGGGCGAGCGAAGCGACCGACATCGCCCCCATCACGCACGGAATCGCTTGGTCGGTCTATTTTCGGGACCCCGAAAATAACCGTATCGAGATATTCGCCGACACCGACTGGTACATCACCCAGCCCTTCCGGGCTCCCATCGATCTCGAGAAGCCCACCGCCGAGCTCTACCGGGAAGTGGAAGATCTATGCAAGGCTCGGCCGGACTACAAGCCGATGACCCAATGGCGTGCCGAATTTGCGGAAAAGATGTCGGCGGCGCAGCGCTGAGCCGCGAACCCCGGAAGCTGGGACCCGCATCCCGCCTCGAGATGGCCGTACCGGTGCCCGCGGCCACCGGTACGGTCAGGTGACCGCCTCGGCCTTCGCTTCCTCTCGAGCGCCTGAACGTCCTGGGCGCTCGCGCGCTGCAAGCGCCGCGTTGGCGTCCGCCTGCGGACCCGCCGCACGTGGCGAGCGCGACCGCGAGCTGGTCTTCTAACGGCGTGAACTCGTTACTCGGCCAGCTGCCCGCGCACCCAGTCGAGCTCCATGACGACGTAGTCGACGATGTCACCGGTCTTCAGGTGCTCAGGCAACACGTCCCAGGTATAAGTTTCGATCTCGAGCTGCGCGCTTAAGGGAGAGCGCTTGTGGAAAGCGAGCGCCTCTTCGATCGCAAAGCGCGTCGTCTTGAAATGATCGCCCAGATCCTCCAAGAATACCGGCACATGGAAGTGGATTCGCCATTCACGTTCCCCGGTAGGCTCGCGTTCGAAGGCGGCGAACGCGTCTTGCAGGTTCAGATATCGATTCAATTTCCCGCCGCGCAGCTCGATGGTCTGCGTCAAGTAGACCGAATCGGCGTATTCACGCAGGGCATCCACCGCCGCCGCGGTCACCGACGGGACCCGCACGGCCGCCGCCTCCTGCAGCTTGAATACCGGAATATCGTTATCGACCAGGCTTTGCAGTGAAACCGAGATATTCTCGAACTCCACGGCTTGATGACAAATATCGTACACCGTGCCGACATGACGCTTGAGAATGTCGCGTGCCTGCACGGTATCGACAGCAAGCTCGGCGGCGAGCGCCGCAAGGGACGATTCGGAACGCAGCACCTCGGTGAAGAACTGCACCGTTTCGGCGGTGGTTTCCAAAAAGCAAAACGGCTCCGGCTCGAGCGCCAGCGTAACGATACGCCCGGTGCGCACGTGCAATCGATGCAGGTAGGCCGCCAATTGACGGATGTTTGCCGCATAAGCCTCGACGACGTCATCGCCGGTGACGCGCGGCTTGAAGCCGAGCGGAGGGCTTTGGATGGAGGGATTCACGAACGGCGGCGAAATCTCGGCCAAAATATCCGCGACCCGCTCCGTATAGTTCGCGCGCAGCTGCGTCCGCCAATCCGGCTCGTACACTTGGGCCTTGACGACGGTGTTCTTGAACGGACCGTAGGGGAATGCATTGACCGTATAAAGATACAGATCGTTGTCGTCGAGAAACTGCTTGAGTTCGCGTCGCTTGGCCGGGGAATTCGTCAGCGTTTCGACGGAGGCGGCGGACAGACGCAACGACACGCCAAACGCTGCATCGGGCGATACTCGCGCCTTGACGCGGGGCACGAACGTCGTGAGGCTGTGCCACATCTCCTCCCAGGTATCCCCGGGATGCACGAGGGTCGAGTACGTCAGGTGGCCGAACTTACCTAAATCCATTGTTTCTCCCTCGGACCGTGAATCGGATGACGAGTGAATGCAACCGAACCGTGCCGAGGGTACGATCGCCTCGGTTACCGCCACGCCAGATCATCCGCCGATGCGTGGGGCAGCCGGCTGCGGCTCTTGCGAAGTCACGAGTTCCGCGTGGGGCGCGTTTCACGACCTACCGGTGGCGCATCCTTCACCGGTTGGGTGAGATGGCTGCGGCGCCCGGCGAAGCCACCCGGCGAAGCCACCCAGCGAAGCCACCCAGCGAAGCCACCCAGCGAAGCGGATGGCGGCCCTCGACCGAAGCGACCAAGCTAGCGCCACCGCGGCCGACCATCGCCCGCTCTGCCCGCTCTGCCCGCTCTGCCCGCTCCGCAGGCTCAAGCCCCGACACCGGAATTTCCCGTCGGGCGCATTATATCGGTAAAGCGTTGTTTATACCAAATAAATCGACAATATCGCTTCCGCAGGCGAATTGTGGTTCTAGTTGTGTCGACCCCAGCGTTGTCCGGCCCCCGGGCGTCATCTCCGGGGTTCCAGGCCGCTACTCCAGGCCGCTACTCCAGGCCGCTACGCCTGAATTGCTCGCGTGCCATCACCGCCCAATCCAATGCCTGCTCGCCCCGCCCAAACGCGGTCAGCAAATGGTCTCGCCATACATTGCCGCTGGGAAGCGGGACTCTTACTTTCTCCGCGGCTTCGAAAGCGAGCTGGGCGTCCTTGAGCCCGATCGCCACCGTTGCGCCCACCCGCGTCCAGTCTTCCTTGGCGATGACATCGCCATAGGTTTGATAAGCGACGCAGCCGAACAGGCCCTGGGTCAGCACCGTGTGGAAGAGCTCCGGGTCGACGTCGTACTTTCGCGCCAGAGCCATGCCTTCCCCCATTGCCTCGATGGCACACCCCAGCACGAAGTTGTTCGCGATTTTTATCGCCACTGCCGACAGCGGATTGGCGCCGGCGCGAAACAGCCTTTCACCAAGAACCTCCAGCAGGGGCACAATGCTGTCGATCGCCGCCGCGGGGCCGCCGGCGATCAGGCCCAGCTTCCCCTCGGCTGCCCGATCCGGCCGGCCAAGCACGGTGCAGGACAACAGCACCTGACCGCGCTCGGCATGCGCGGCCACCAGTCGCTCCATGACCGTGACGCCGTGGGTCCCGCAAACCATATGGATGGCCCCGGGCGCCAATGAATCGCAAAGACCCCCGGGACCGCTCGCGACCTGCGCCAAGAGCGGGTCGTCCGGCAACATGCTGATGATCAAGGATCGATCCCGGCACAGATCCGCGACACCACCCGCAACGTACGCGCCTCGATCGCCCAACGCTGCCGTTTGACCGGGGTCCCGGTCATAAACGCCCAGTGAGTAGCCGTGCGCGAGCAAGCGCCCCGCCATCGCGCCGCCCATGCGGCCCAAGCCGATGAATCCAACGTTCATTAACGAACCTCCCCTGCAAGTTTCCGTGACTTTGTCGATAAAGTGCCCTAGATTGCAACTCCTCTCGCGCAACCGAATGTGATTATGAAGTATTTCGACACGCTGACCCCCGTCGGCGCTCTCAGGCCCCTCTGCGGCTTGTTCTTCCTGCCGCATGCGCTCGGCAAATTCACTGCCAAGGAAGCGGCCATCGGTTTCTTTCACAAGGCCGGCTTTCGCCCGGCGCCGCTGTTCGCGTATGCGGCGATGGCCATCGAAGTCACGCTGGCCGGCTTGCTACTGACGGGAACCTGGGTACGCCCCACGGCCGGGATAGCCGCGCTCTACTTGGTCGTCGCTACGCTTGCCGTCATCAAAGTGGAAAAGAAGTGGCTCTGGCATATCGGCGGCTGTGAGTATCCTTTGTTCTGGGCGCTGTGCTGCGCCATTGTCGCGACCTTCGGCTAGCCCGATGCCTTACCCCCGAACCCACACCCCCAGGCGAGGTATTTCGTGAAAGTCAGTTTGATCGGCCTAGGACGCATGGGGCACGCCATGGCAGCCCGACTACTCGCGGCGGGTCATGAGTTGACCGTTTACAACCGCACGCCCGACAAGACGCGGCCGTTGGTCGCCTTGGGCGCTCACGCAGCCACCAGCATCACCGAGGCAGCGTCCACCGGCGTGGTGCTCACGATGCTCGCGGACGACGCCGCATTGTCGGCGGTCTGCAGAGAGCCGGGGGGCTTGCTGAGCGCGCTGCCCAAGGGCGGTGTGCATGTCGCGATGGGAACCCACGACGTCATGGTCGTCACGGCCTTGGCCGCCGCCCACGCCGAGGCCGGCCACGGCTTCGTTGCCGCGCCGGTACTGGGCCGGCCCGAGGCCATTACGGCCGGACGGCTGGCGATCATCGCCGGCGGCCAGCCCAGTGTCATCGAGCACTGCCGTCCATTGTTCGAAGCACTGGGGCGGCGCGTGTTCCGGGCCGGCAGCGAGCCGGCCGCGGCGGCGGCCATGAAGCTGGCCAACAACTTCCTGCTGGCGTGCGCCATCGAAGCGCTCGGTGAAGCGTTCTCGCTGGTTCGAAAGAACGGCGTCGATGGCCGCTTGTTGCACGATATGGTGACCGATGGCCTGTTCGCATCGCCCGCCTATATCACCTATTCCAAGATCATCGCCGACGAAGCCTGGGACCAGGTGGGCTTTACGGTCGCACTCGGACTGAAGGACGTCAATCTCGCGTTGGCGGCGGGCGGTGCGGCCGGTGTCCCGATGCCGAGCGCCAATGTCTGCCGGGACCGGCTGCTCGGAGCCATCGCGCACGGCGACGGGCAACGAGACTGGGCAACCATGGCGTTGGAACAAGCCCGCGCGAGCGGCCTCGCCTGATGCCGTACCCGGTTCGCCTGATGCCGTACCCGGTTCGCCTCATGCCGTACCCGCCTCGCCGCATTCTCCCTCACCCCTTGCCCTACTTTCGAGGATCCCGATGAACAGCGCTTTGTTCTCGCCTTTGACTCTGCGTGAACTGACGCTTCCCAATCGAATCGTCGTATCGCCCATGTGCCAGTACAATTCCGTGGAAGGCTCCGCCACGGATTGGCACCTCATGCATCTGGGGTCACTCGCCATGGGCGCCGCCGGGCTGCTGATGGTCGAGATGACCAATGTCACGATGGAGGGCCGCATTTCGCCCCGTTGTGCGACCCTGTGCTCCGATCAGAACGAGCGCGAATTGAAGCGCGTCGTCGATTTTTGCCGCACCTACGGCGTGGCCAAACTGGGCGTGCAGCTAGCCCATGCCGGCCGCAAGGGTTCGCAACAACCCCCGGCGGAAGGCGGAAAGCCGTTGACGGTCTCCCAGGGAGGCTGGCAGACGGTGGCGCCGTCGGCGCTCCCGTTCGCGGAGAACTGGCCGGCACCGCGGGCGCTCACGCACGCGCAGATCCAGGAACTCGTGGCCGATCACGTCAATGCGGTGCGGCGCGCCGAACGCATCGGCTTCGACCTGATCGAGATGCACGGTGCCCACGGCTACCTGGTCCATCAATTCCTGTCGCCACTTTCGAATCATCGCAGCGACGAATATGGCGGCTCGCTGGAGAACCGGATGCGCTTTCCATTGCAGGCCTTCGCGGCGATGCGCGCCGCATGGCCCGAATCGAAGCCGCTCGGGATCCGCGTCTCGGCGACGGACTGGGTGGACGGCGGCTGGACACCGGACGAAGCCGTCGTTTTCGCGAGGGAGCTCGCCAAGCTGGGGTGCGATTACATCGATGTCACCACCGGGGGATTGGATCCGCGGCAACAGATACCTGTCGCACCGAACTTCCAGACCCCGTTCAGCGCGCGCATACGCGCTGAGGCGGACATCGTCACCATGACCGTCGGCATGATCGACAAGCCGCGACAGGCCGAGGAAATCATCGCGAGCGGGCAGGCCGACATGGTCGCGCTCGCGCGTGGAGCTCTTTATGACCCACGCTGGGCATGGCACGCCGCCGAGGAGCTTGGCTGCGAAACGGCCTATCCGCCGAAGTACCGGGTCTGCCACCCGTCGCTTCGCCCGCAACTGTTTTCGCAGCGCCGCAAGGCCGGCGACTGACTCGTATGCTCGGTCAGAGCAAAGCCGATCCTCGCTCACCCGTAACGATTCTCACGGGATTCCTGGGTAGCGGAAAAACAACGCTGCTCAATCGCGCGCTCCGGGACCCCTCGATGGGCGCCACCGCCGTGGTGATCAACGAGTTCGGCGAGATCAGTATCGATCACGCCCTCACCACCACCAGCGATGACAGCATTCTGGTACTGGAAAACGGCTGCCTCTGCTGCACGGTGTTCGGCGATCTGCTGCAGACGCTCAACCGCTTGTATTACGCCCGTGAAGCCGGGGAAATCGCCTATGACCGGGTCATCATCGAAACCTCCGGGCTGGCGGATCTCGGTCCGGTCGTCCAAGCGTTCTTATCCGACCCGACGCTCGCACGCTTCTACCGGGTCGGGGCGGTGATCGCCACGGTGGATGCGGTAAACGGCGATGCGACCTTATCCGAACACCCGGTGTCGATTCGCCAAGCCGTGTTTGCCGACGTGATACTGCTCACCAAATTGGACTTGATACCTGAGGCCGATCGGCACGGCGCGCGGATGGGGTTGGTCTCGCGCCTGCATCGCCTGAATCCCGCGGCGCGAATTCACGGCGTGGCCGATCCGGACATCGACACCATCCAATTGATGCGCCACGTGGGCCCCGACCCAGCCGATGGCACCGAGCCATTGATGGTATGGATCGCGGGCGACGCCGGTGCCACCGGGGACACGTTCCGCATGGGCGATGCGCAGCCGCACCGCCACGACGACTCGATTTCCTCATGTAGCTTCGTGCGCGAACTACCCGTTCATCGCGAAGCATTGGATTTGCTGCTCGCTTCATTGGAGAAGCAATTGGGGCCGAGCCTGCTGCGGGTGAAGGGCATCGTGAATGTGGCCGAAGAACCCGGTCGGCCCGCGGTCATCCAGGGCGCCCAGCATCTGCTGCATAATCTGACCTGGCTTCCCGCGTGGCCCGACGCCGACCATCGAACACGCATCGTGTTCATCACTCAGGACATCCCGAAACAGGAATTGGAGGAAATGGTCGCCTTGCTGGACCGCGTCGCGCAGCGCACCGCCGCCGCCCGTCTTCGCGCTGCGGCAGCCGCCCCGCCGGGCGGTGAAACTTGCTGAATTCATTGGCTGCGTATACGGTATGACTCAAATGAACTCATCGGTGGCGGATGCGCCGGGACCAAAACCGGCCATAAGACTCATATGAAAGAAACCACGGACTTCCTGGGCAGCGCGCCCCGCCAATCTCCCAAGCGGATAAGCCCTGTGCAGGCGTCGGAGCCGGCACTCGGAGCACGCGATTCCGACCGGAGCGAAGAACACCAAGCCGCGACGCTGACCAAATCGGTGTACGAACAGCTGCGCATCGATGTGCTGAGCGGCAGGCTGCGACCGGGCGAGAAGCTCGGCGCCGGCGCGTTGCGCAAGCGCTTCAATACGGGCAGCAGTCCGGTACGCGAGGCGCTGAATCGGCTGCTGTCCGAAGGCTTCGTCGCGTTGGAGGAGCAGAAAGGATTTCGCGTCGCCCCGGTGAGCCGCGAGGAGCTGAGCGAATTGGTGACCGCGCGCTGCTGGATAGACGGTGCGGCGGTCAGGGAATCCGTGGCTCGATTCACCACGAGCTGGGAAGAAAACCTGGTGTTGGCATTGCACCGTCTGGCAAAGACGGCGCGCAGCAAGCTCGGTCATTCGGAAAATGCCGAATGGGAAAACCGACACAAGGCATTCCACATGGCGCTCATCGGCGGCTGTGGCACGCATTGGATCGTTCACATCAGCGAGCAGCTCTTCGATGCGGCGGAGCGATACCGGCTCCTCGGCGTGGATATGGTACCGGAGCGCAACGAATTGGAGGAGCACCGCGCCATCGTCGATGCGTGCCTGGCACGCGATGCGGACGCGGCGGTCGAACTCCTCAGGCTTCACTATGGCCGCACTTATGACGTGATCGTGAGTTCTCTTCTCGCCACGCCGCCGGACACGGCTGCGAGCGAATAGCAGCCCGCGCGGCGCCGTACCGCCCGGCCGAGCGTCGCGTAAACACTCGGCGAGGGGCTAGCGCGAGACTACCTGCCGCTGCGGCGGTAATCGCTTCCACGGTCCGGTCCCGAGGCCCGGGCGAAGTGCGACGTCATCCACGCTATACGTTCGCGATATACGTTTCGTCACCGGGGGTATAGCTTGCACGCATATACGATATAATGGTGCCCGATCGTTCTCAGGCGCTACAATTCCCGCGCCTGTTTCGCCCTCGAGATATCCATTGACGGTCATGCTTTGGCTCGATCGCCGCATGTCTCGTGGGCTCGATCCCCTATCCCAGCATCGGAGCACTCAATGAATCGTTGTATCCCTGGAATCATCGCGGCACTCGTGAACGTATCCTGCCTCGCAGCGCCGGTCACGTACGTGCTGGACCCGTCACATACGTATCCCAGCTTTGCCGCCGACCATATGGGCGGACTGTCGGTGTGGCGCGGCAAGTTCAGAACCACGTCCGGAAAGGTGGTGCTCGACAAGGATGCGAAGGCCGGGATGATCGACGTCACGATCGATGTGAACTCCATTGATTTCGGCTTGGAGCGGATGAACGAGCACGCGAGAGCCCCGGACATCTTCGACGCGGCGAAATATCCGAATGCCACCTTCGTGGGGAACTTCACGAAATGGGACGATGCCGGCCCGACGGAAGCCCAGGGTAACTTTACTCTGCACGGAGTCACGAAGCCGCTCACCCTGAAAATCAACTCCTTCCTATGCAAACAGAACCCCATGTCGAGAAAGGAAGTATGCGGAGCCGATGCGTCGGCCGTTTTCAACCGCAGTGATTATGGCGTGCGTTTCGGAGAGCAGTTCGGCTTCAAACAAGAGGTAGCGCTGCAAATTCAGGTGGAAGGCAGTCCGCAGTGAGGCTGGCCCGCATACATCCGCTGCCGTTCGTCGGCCCGGCGCGAACCGGAGCCGCGCACGAATGAATTCGCTTTCCGAAGCGAGCTCATTCGGCGATGTGCTTCGCCTCAATGCGGCGCGGCGTCCCGACAAGACCGCGCTGCAGACCTTGGATGGCCGGTTCGTCACCTTCGGTGGCTTCAACGACCGAGTGAACCGGCTGAACGATGCGGTTGCCCAACTGGGAGTCCGCCAGGGCTCCCGGGTAGCGATCCTCGCGCGCAATTGCGCCGAGTACGTCGAGAGCTACGGACTGTCCAAATCCGGGCTGGTCGTCGTGCCCCTCAACTGGCGTCTCACGGGTGACGAACTGACGAAACTCATTGCGCATAGCTGCCCCGAGCTGCTGATCGTCGATGAGCTCAATCGGGACCTGGTGGAGCGCCTCCGCGACACCTGGACCAGCGTGAAGCATTTCGTGCTGCTCGGTGCCGCGCGCGCCGGGTGGCAATCTTACGAGGCCCTGATTGCCGCGGGCTCGGCTGCCGAGCCCGCGGTGACCGTGCGCGCCAGTGACGTTCTGTGCGTAATTTATACGAGCGGTACGACCGGTGCCCCAAAGGGGGTGGCGATCACACACGGGGCGGCAATCGGAAATAGCCGGACCGCCGCCGTCGATGTATTGCAACTCAGCGAACACGACAGGACCATGGCCGTGATGCCGTTGTTTCACGCGGGCGGCATGTGGTACCACCTGTTCGCGAGTTTCGCTACCGGCTGCACCAGCCTCATCCTAGCGGACTTCGAACCCGCCACCGTGATCAAGGAACTCGCGGCGCACAAGATCACCAACGTCCATCTGGTGCCGAGTATGGTCGGCGCCCTGCTCGCCGCTCCGGCTGCCGAGGCGGCGGACTTCAGCGGGCTGCGCCTGCTCTTTTATGCGGCTTCCTCGATGCCCGCGCACCTGTTGCAGCGAGCCATTGAGCGCTTGTCGAGTTGCGGCTTCGTTCAGAGCTACGGTTCGACGGAAGCCGGGGTCGTTACCGTGCTCGGCCCCGATGATCACCGGCGCGCACGGCAGCCGCAGAGCGAGCATCTTCTGTCGTCGTGCGGGCGGCCGGTGGCCGGTCGTGCCGTGCGCATCGTCGATGATACCGGCGGCGTGGTCGCGGCGGGCGCGGTCGGCGAGATCGAATTGCATAGCCCGGATACGATGGATGCTTACTGGCTGGATCCCGAGGGAACGCGAAACGCAATGCGCGATGGCTGGCTGAAAACTGGCGACCTGGGCTATCTCGATGCGCAAGGCTTCCTCTACATCGTCGACCGGAAGAGCGACATGATGATCACGGGTGGCGAGAACGTCTATCCGACCGAGGTGGAGGGCTACCTGTACCGCGATCCGGATGTACTCGAAGCGGCCGTGTTTGGCGTTCCCGATCCGCAATGGGTCGAGAGAGTGGTAGCGGCGGTGGTACCGAAGCCCGGCTCGAGCGTCACCGCCGAGCAGCTCATCGCCCGCCTGCGCGAGCGACTCGCACCCTACAAGTGTCCCAAGACGATTCACTTCGTTGCGACGCTGCCGAAGAGCGCGGCCGGCAAGGTCTTGCGCAAGGCATTGCGCAAACAATTCGGCTAACCGTTTTCACGTAAGCGGCTCGAGGGCCGCCCCGGCCGCCGGCCCGCGCTACGGTTGCACCGCGGCGCGCGAGTTCGAGCGCCCGGATACCGCCGCCCTCGGGACGCGGTGCCCCCCCCGCGGAGCCCCGGACCGATCCGCGAACAGGCTGGCGAGCGTTCGCCGCAGCCATGCGTTGCCTGGATCGGCGTGAAAGCGCTCGTGCCAGTGTTGCTTCACCGAATACGAAGGCAGCTTGAGCGGCGGTTGCAGCAGCTGGACCTGTTCCTGGGTCGCAACCGTCTCGCCCAGTAAGCGGGGCACGATCACCAGCAACTCGGTCTGCGCCACTATTCGGGCCACACCGAGGAAGGTGCCGAGTCTCAGAGCCACCCGGCGTTCCAGTTTTTGACGCGCGATCTCCCGGTCGACTATCCAGTGTCCGGTGCCGGACGTGGTGACCACGACATGCGCCTCCGTGAGAAAGGTGCGTTTGCCCAGCTTGCCTTGCACGCGCGGGTGGCTGCGCGCCGCGAGGCATACGAAATCCTGATCGAACAGGGTTTGTTGATAAAAGCCGGCTTCGAGGTGCGGCATGAAGCCGACAGCCAGGTCCACATCGCCCGACTCCAAGCGACGGGGCGTTTCGGTGCTGATTTTCTCGGCCTCGATCCGTACGCGCGGCGCCACCCGCTGCAAATGATTGACCAGGTCGGGCAACAGCACGATCTCGCTGATATCGGTCATACAGATGCGAAATTCACGCGAGGTCGCCAACGGTTCGAATACGGGGGCGGTACCGCGTGCTCTTTGCAAGCGCAGTACCGCCTCCTGCAGATCGGGAAAAATACTGTTCGCCTTGGGCGTGGGTTCCATGCCTCTCGAAGTGCGGCTGAACAACCGATCTTCGAAGTGAAGCCGCAATTTCTTCAGGGCGATACTGGCGCTCGCCTGGGCCAAACCGAGCGACTCGGCGGCGCGCGAGACGCTCTGCGTCCTGTAGATCTCAACGAACACGTTCAACCAGTCGAGGTCGAGTTTTGACATGCGGCCATTATTGCAAAACGAGCGGCCCATTCGGCCATTTTGCACGGCAGGGGCACCGGCACACCCTGGATGGCGAGAGGGGCCTGTCCTAGGAGGCACTCGGCCAGCCGGACGGCCGGCGCGCCGCAGGCGTCGAGCATTGCGGCGAATCGCGGTCCAAGGTCGACCGCACGGCGCTCGCGGCATGGTGCAACCATCCAGCCAGCCGCGATTCGCCGGCCGCCCGCAGCGCATTCGAGGTACCCACCAGGGCGAGCGCCGCCAGGGATTCGCCCTCGGCGTTGAGGATGGGTACCGCGGCGGCCCCCAAACCCTCTTCGACCTCGCCCAGCGAGAGATAGAACCGCGCCTCCTGGATATGACCCATGCAGCGGCGAAATTCGCCCCAGGTGGGCGCGAGTCCGACCGCTGCAATCTCCTCGGCATGTCGATCGTAAATGCACTTCAACGCGCCGCGCGGCAACGCCGCCAGCATCACCTTCGGCGCAGCGCCGCGAAACAGCGGCCGCGGTCGGCCCCGACCATAAGCCAACCGCAAGGAACTGCCGGGGCCGGCGCGGTGCGTGTCGATGACCTGGGCCCGGCCGAACAGAGTGGATAAAACCACGTCGAACTTCGAGCGGTTGGCGAGCGCATCCATGACAGGTGCGGCGGCCAGCAGCACGGGATCGCTTTGCCGCAGCTGATAATCCAACTCGATGATGCGGGCGCCCAGTGCGTAGTGTCCCGCCGCCACTTTCTGCAGCAGCCCGGCTTCCACCAGTTCCTTCACATACCGGTAGCCGCTGGCGCGGCTGTAGCCCAGCGCGGCATTGATGTCATCCGTGTGCCAAACCGATCGTTGCTTGGAAAACAAGCCCAGCACTGCGAACACCCGCGACGAACTCGACATGAACTAGGAGGGATCCCGCGCCCGTCCGCCGCGTCCGCTCCCGCTTGCGTCCCGGCCACTGCTCGCGCCCGCCCCTGCTTGCACGCCCGCCACCCCGACTCGCATGCCCATCCGTGCTTGCACGCCCGCCACCCCTACTCGCATGCCGCCACCCGTGCTTGCGCGCCCGCCAACCCGACTCGCCCGCAGCGTGCAGCATACGTCGAGAGCAATTTCACCAGGCTTCGTTCATCGTCGGCGATGCCGGCAAGATAGCGGTCCGGACGAATCAACGCCGCCTGGGCGCCCATCCGGTGCAGCCACTTCGCCATGGCTTCCTCCTTTGCCGCCACGACCACGAGGTCTTTCGCGAGCGACTGCGCCTGGGTAGCAAATTCCGGCGTTGCGACCAAGACGTCGCGGTAGCCCACCAGGTCATCGAGTGGTGTGCCGCCCACCGCCGGTTGCGGAGCAATGCGCCCGGCCGAACTCGAGCCGTCATGCGCACCGGGGCCCAAGCGCGGCTCCGGAGTGGCGAACTGCTGCGGTTCGACGGAGGTTGCGGCTGCATCGTTGCCGGTCGCGTGAATGACGGCGCCCAACCGCAGAGCCGTTTCAATGAACTCGCGCACGTGCGGCGAGCGTTCGCTTTCGTAAGTATCCAGCAAGGTTTCCGCCGCGCTGCCATTGAGGACACCAGCGAGCTTCCATGCCAGGTTGGACGCGTCACGGATGCCGGCGCACATTCCCTGACCCATGAACGGGGGTGTCTGGTGTGCGGCGTCGCCGGCGATGAGCAGTCGGCCGCGCCGCCAGCCGCGGGCGACGACCGAGTGGAACGTATACGCGGCCGGCCGCTCGAGAATGGCCTCATCGGGCGTGAGCCACCGCTCGAGCAACGGCCAGATCCGGTCGGGGCGGGTCATGGTGGCGGCATCCTCGTCCGGCCGCAGCATCAATTCCCAGCGGCGCCGCATGCCGATGCCGCGAATATAGGTGGTCGGGCGCGCAGGATCGCAGTACTGCACGGCATGGTCGCCGAGATCGGGACGCTCATGTTTCAGGACCACGTCGACCACCAACCAGCGCTGGTGCGATTTCAGGTCATCGAGCTCCGTGCCCATGAAACGCCGCACCGTCGAGCGCGCACCGTCGCAGCCCACGACGAAACGAGCTCTCACGCCCCGCAGCCGACCGGTTGCATGATCCTTCACTCCCACATCGACATATTCGTCCCGTGGTTCCAAAGTACACACTTCGTGCAGGCATCGAATGTCGACCTCAGCCCGGCTCTGAAGCCGCTCGCGCAAGGTGCGCTCAAGGTTCGGCTGATGGAAACGGTAGCTGGCATGCCAACCTTGCGGGCCCAACGTGGTGGGACGCGTCCAATCGATGAGCAACCGGCCCGCGGCATCGACGAAGCGCATACCGGGAACCACCAGCAGGTCCGGCAGCAGCTCGGCCGCAATACCGATGGTTTGAAACACCCGCATGCATTCGCCGTCGAATTGGACGGCACGCGGCAGCGCGTAACTGTCGGCCTCGCGCTCGAGCACCAGCACCCGCACATGGCGTATGGCGAGCAGGTTGGCCAGCGCCGCCCCCACGGGCCCCATGCCGACGATCACGACGTCGTAAGGATTCTCAGCGGCGGTACTCGACGATTCGTCGGTGACCCGCATGTATTAAAAAAATCTCATGATTTGAGATATTCTTGTTTATACTGCCGGGCGAGTCAAGCCGTAAGCCTAATAGGTAGGTTCGACGCCCCGACTCACATGCCGGTGACCCAGGAGCCGGCTCACACAGGAAAGTTCATGCATCCTCCGCCGCCCACTCGCCCTGCCATGGACACCGCCACGCAGGAAGTGCTCGACCTATTTGGTCGAGTCGGCCTGCCGCCAATCGCATTACACCTGGGATGGCGCTTGGTCTCTTGGAATGCCGAATCGAAGATCATTCGCGCAGAATTCCTCACCCAGCCCGAATTCCTGAATCCGGCCGGTTACGTTCAAGGCGGAATTCTGTGCGCGATGTTGGACGACGTCATGGGCTCTGCGTTCGTGGCCGCAACCGGGGGCGCCCTCATCCAATCATCGATCGACATGCACGTCTCTTTTCTCGCCGCAGCCAAGCCGGGCTATCTCTACGGTGTAGGTCAGGTCGTGCAACTCGGCAAGACAATCGCGTTTCTAGCCGCGACACTCGAAGATGCCGCCGGAAAAACCATGGCACGCGCCAGTGTCAGCGCCAAGGTGATCCCGGGACCCGTGCCCGGGGTTACCAGGCCGTGATTTCCGCCCTCGCGGCTTTGGGTGCCGTTCGCGTGCCCGGCTGCGATCCTCGCATGCATTGGTCCGATAATGCATCGGTCCGTGATCTGCGCTTGGCATGCATTACGATGTATAAATTGATGGAAAATCAATTGTTTGCCTGAGTGGACATCCTGCTCGATCGTTTGCCCTGAGCGCACTCGCTGCTCGATCGTTTGCCTGAGTGCACATCGCTGGCGGGTGCCGTGCTCGCAGCGGCGCGCCCGTCGTTGCCCCCGACCGGGCGCGAGGCTGGCGAGCCGCTATATTCTTCGTACGCTCCTCGGTAGGATTGCTTTGTTATAATGCCGCGCACGCCGGTGTGATGGATAACATCGACCGCCCGCGCACACGGCAGTGGAGAATCAGGTGAAAGTTTTCGGGAAACAAACGACGAGGGCGAACGAAACCTTTCAGTCGCTGCGGGCCGGTATTCTGTCAGGAACCATCCCCGCCGGCGCGCGCATGCGCACCAATGACCTTTGCGTCCAATTCCAAGTCAGCCTGGGTGCGGTTCGCGAGGCACTCTCGCAATTGCTGGCTCAAGGACTGGTGGTATCCGAGGCGCATCGCGGGTTTACGGTTTCGCCGGTGTCCACGGAGGATCTGGTCGATCTGACTCGGGTACGAATCCAAATCGAAAACTTGTGCCTGTCCTGGGCCATCCAAGCCGGCACGGTCGAATGGGAGTCGACCATCATCGCGTCCGTGCACCGCGTATCGCGCACCCAGCGCGTCGGCGAGCACGGCCGGCCGAGCGAGGAATGGACCGATGCGCACAACAAGTTCCATCTCGCATTACTGAGCACCTGCGACAGCCCGCGCCTGATGCAAATACGTCATCAACTTTACGAACAGAGCGAACGCTACCGCAACCTAGAGCTCTCCCTGCCGCTCAACCGCAATCCGGAGGCTGAGCACCAACGGCTCGCCGAAGCGGCGCTGGCGCGCGACATTCCGCTTGCAACGCGCTACATGGCCGAACACCTGAATCTTACGGCCAGCAATCTATTGAAGTCGATGCCGGGGGGGCACCATCCCGCACCGCGCCGCCCCAAGCCCGTGCCGAAGCGAGTCGGTTCGGTGCGCCCTCCGACCGCAACCAGGCGCCGCGCGGCACGCCCCGCGGGAACGAGTCGCTCCGCCAAGTAACCCGGTGGCCGCGCGCGATCTCGTGCCGGACCCGGTGTGCTTGGACACGGTGTGCTTTTCACCGGTTATCCTCTATAATGCATCTTCCCAAAAATAATCGATTATTGAAAAACAGGTACGTCGAAGCTGTGGCTCCGTCCGCCGCTCCGGCGTTCCGCCGCCGCCGAACCCGGCCGGGCACAAACCGCCGTTCAAATCGCAGTCCTGGGTGGCCGTGAATCGCATGATCAACCGACAAGTTCGAGTCGTTAAGCGCGCCACGGGAGTGCCCACCGCGGATGTATTCGAGGTGACCGCGAGCACCATGCCGCAATGCCCGGAGGGTGGAGTTTGCGTGCGCGTGCAATACGCGGCGGTCGACCCGGCCATGCGAGGCTGGGTGAGTGCCGAGCGCAATTATTTGAGCGTTCCTGATGGCGAGGTGATGCGCGCCGAGGGAATCGGGGAAATCATCGAAAGCCGCCACCCCGACTGGCATCCGGGCGACTGGGCCTACGGGATGTTCGGGTGGCAGCAGTATGCTGCCGCGCGCACCAAGGACTTGTACTGGCGCATCGATACGGCCCTCGCCCCGCCGCAGGCATGGTTGGGCTCCCTGGGCTTCAACGGACTGACGGCCTGGATCGGGTTTGCGCATCTGGCGCGTCCGCGCGAGGGCGAGACCGTATTGGTGTCCACCGCCGCGGGCGCAGTCGGCAGTGTGGTCGCCGGCCTCGCTCGAAGCCGGGGACTCACTTGCGTCGGCATCGCCGGGGGGGCTGGTAAAGTGCGCCGCTGCGTGGAGGCTCTGGGATACGCGGCTGCCGTGGATTACAAGGCAGTAGCCGATCTCGCCGGCGCGGTTGCCGAATCTTGTCCGAAAGGCATCGACATCTACTACGACAACACGGCCGGTGCGATCTCGGATGCCGTATTTCCGGCGCTGAATCGCGGCGCGCGCATCATTCAGTGCGGCAGTGCATCGATCGCAAATTGGTTACCGGTACCGACCGGGCCCCGCCGGGAGCGAGACATGATCGTCAAACGCTTGAGCTGGCATGGATTCGTGGTGGTCGATCACGCCGATTTATTCGACCAGGCGCTGGCGGAGCTCAAACGACTCTATGCCGCTGGGTCGCTGGATGCACAGACCGACGTTCTCGAAGGTCTGGATGCCGCACCCGGCGCCCTCGAATACCTCTACAAGGGCCTGAACCGGGGGCGGCTGTGCATCCACCCGTAAGGAACCGGGTTCTGCTCAGGGAAGAGGGCCCTTCAGCGCCCCGTCCCAGTGCTCGGCTATCTTGGCGCCCTCGATCCGATAAAGGTCAAACCAAAAACTGTCATAGGTTTTGCCCGGCGCCGCCGGATCAGGCCGCTTGATCTTCAGGACCACCACCACCTTATCCCCGTCCGCGATCACCGCCACGGGCGGCTTTTGCGCCCCCTGCATCAGTTCGGCCTCGGCACTCGGGTGCTTGCCCGGCCCCGCTTTCCAAATCTTATCGAAGGTCTCCACGAAGCCTTTGAGTCCCGAGGGTACGTTGGGATTATGTTCGATCGTATCCACGGTGAGGAAGTTCTTGGCCTTGCTGGTGTCATGGGCCTCGAACACCTGGCGCGAAAACGCCAGCACCAGCTCCTTGTTGGCGGTTTCTCGCGCCGACGTCTCGCCCACCGCTGCTACTGAGCCGGATGCCAGAAGGGTTGCGCCAAGCAAGGCGAGAGTTCTGTTCATAATACGAATTCCTAGGGTACATAACGCCCGGTCGCGCGAGTCGCAAACTTACGGGCACGTCGCGCCGGAATTGTCGAAATTAATTGCATTCGAAGACAATGCCCGACACAATCAACCGGGAAACCAATCAGTGGTCAACCTTACCACAAAAATACAGATAGCCGAGATAACGGTGGGAACCGCCTGTTTGAGCAGCGGCGCCCGGAAGCGGAGTCGCCGATGAACCGCGCCGACAAAACGGGGGTCGATCTACCCAAGCCCGGCATGAAGCAGGGGCTGGTCCTCATCGCGCTCGCATGGGTGGCGCCGGCGGCGGCCGTGGTAATTGCGCCCGTGCTGCCGACCATCGCCCGGGTATTCGCCGATGTGCCTGCTGCCGATATCAAGGTGGCCCTGGTTGCGACCGGCCCGGCCTTATTGGTCGCGCTGTTGGCGGTGCCGTATGGGTTCCTGGCAGACCGGGTGGGCCGCCGTTACGTGTTGCTCAGCGCCTTGTTTGTCTATGGGGCGGTGGGCATGGCTCCTCTCCTGTTGAAATCGCTCGATGCGATAGTGGCATCGCGCTTCGCCGTCGGCCTCGCGGAAGCCGCCGTGATGACCTGCAGTACGGCCTTGATCGGCGATTACTTCCAGGGGCGCCCTCGTGAAAAGTGGCTTGCGGCGCAGGCGGGGCTCGCGCCTCTGGCCGCCGTCGGCCTCGTCAGCATGGGTGGTGCATTGGGAGCTTTCGGCTGGCGCGCGCCGTTCTTCGTGTACGCCTGGGGATGGATATTGATTGTGCCGGTCGTGCTGCTGTTGCGAGAGCCCCGCCGCGAGCTCGCCCTGCATCCCGCCGCGCATCCCCAAGATACGGTTGTCCCCGCGGCCGAGAGTTTCGATTGGGGCAAGCCCATCGGGATCGCGATCGTGGTGATGTTCTCGATGATCGCGTTCATGGTGACGGTCGTTCAGTTCAGCTTTCTCGTGACGGAACGCGGTGTGAGAGATCCCGCCTCGATCGGCCTGTGGTCCGCACTCATCACCCTGGCCAACCCCGCGGGCTCTGTCATTTTCAGCCTGATGAAAGGCCGCCCCGCCGCGAAATTAGGATTGGCCTACACCTTGTTCGCGGCCGGCTTCTTTTTCATGTCCCTGGTACCCACCGTCCCGGCGGCAATCACCGGCGGAGTCATTGCCAACCTCGGCGCCGGGATCTTGTTGCCGACGGCAATCACTTGGCTGTTATCGTCGGTTCCGGCGGCCATGCGCGGTACGGGATCCGGGCTGTTTACGGCAGCCAATTTTCTCGGCCAGTTCTTGGGGCCTCTGGCCATCCTGGCGCTGGTAAAGTCTACCGGAAGCCTGAGTCATGCCATTCTAGCAGTCGGAGTCGCTTGCACGCTGGCAACCGCGGCTTCCCTCACCATCGCGGTAGGGAGCCAGAAGAACCGTGAGATACGGGAGATGACGTGAACGGCCATATCCTTTTTATCCACTCGACGCAATGTGACCAGACCCCGAAGGAAACACCCACATGATTCAGCGCCTCAAAACCGGCATCAGCAATGAAACGAGGGCAGAGGACGGCGCGCAGGTGCGCGCCGTCGTGGAAAAGATACTGGCAGACATCGCGGCCCGCGGTTCCGCCGCGGTCCGCGAATACTCGAGCCGATTCGACGGCTGGTCTCCCGCCCAATTCCGATTGACGAAGAGCGAAATCGAGGAGTGCGTTCGCAGCATTCCGGTCGATACCATTCGAGACATCAAATTTGCGCAAGCGCAAATCCGCAACTTCGCCTTGGCCCAGCGCGAGTGCATCAAGGATCTGGAGATCGAGACGATGCCCGGAATCGTGCTGGGCCATCGCAATGTCCCGGTCGAGAGCGTCGGCTGCTACGTGCCCGGAGGTCGTTATCCGATGGTCGCCTCGGCCCACATGAGCGTGGTGACGGCGAAAGCTGCCAACGTCGGGCGCGTCGTTGCCTGCGCGCCGCCCTTTGCGGGTCGGCCCCACCCGGCCATCGTTACCGCGATGCATCTGGGCGGCGCGGACGAGATCTATTCGCTCGGCGGCGTGCAAGCGATCGGTGCGATGGCGCTGGGCACCGAAGATCTCGCTCCCGTCGATATGGTGGTCGGCCCCGGAAACGCCTACGTGGCCGAAGCCAAACGCCAGCTGTTCGGCCGCGTGGGTATCGACCTGTTGGCCGGGCCCACCGAAACGTTGATCATCGCGGATGACAGCTGCGATGCCGAGATGGCCGCCGTCGATCTCATCGGACAGGCGGAACACGGTCCCGGCAGCCCCGCCATTCTCCTGACCAACAGTGCGGACTTGGCGGCGAAAGTGCCGCAAGCCATCGAAACGCTGCTTGGATGGCTGCCGACGGCGGATGTCGCTCGCAAGGCGTGGGAGAACTGCGGCGAGATCATCCTGGTCGACAGCATCGATGAACTGGTCGAGGAAGCGAACCGTATCGCCTCCGAACACGTACAGGTCATCACTCGCGATCCCGATTATTTTCTGCGGCACCTCCAGAACTTCGGAGCGCTGTTCCTGGGCGCCCGCACCAATGTCGCCTTCGGCGATAAGGTGATCGGCACGAATCACACCCTGCCCACCCTGCGCGCCGCTCGATACACCGGCGGTCTGTGGGTCGGAAAGTTTCTCAAGACATGCACGTTTCAACGGGTGACGAACGATGCATCGAGCGCATTGATCGGCAGCTATTGCTCGCGATTGTGCGAACTCGAAGGATTCTCGGGCCATAAGGAGCAGGCGGATCTGCGCGTGCGCCGCTTTGGCGATGCGCCGGGACGCGCCGATGCGGTGCGCTGAGCCCGTTGCGGTCGTCACCGGCGGCACCGGCGGCATCGGCACCGCGATTTGTGAAGCACTGGCGGCCGGCGGATTCGCGGTCGTCGTCGGTTATGGCAAATCACGAGAGGCGGCCGAGCGGCTGGCCGTAAGTCTGCCCGGCACCGGACACATGGCGCTGAGCATACCGGTCACCGACAGCGAGGGGCTGCGAACCATGGCCGGTATCGTTCAACAGCGATACGAGCGGTGCGATGCCCTGGTCAATTGTGCGGGAACGACGCGGTTCGTCGCTCATTCCGACCTCGACGCATTGGATGACCGCTTGATCGATGACATTCTCGCCACCAACGTCCGCGGCTGTTTTGCCTCGTTACGGGCGCTGCTGTCCCTTCTCAAAACGAGTACGCGGCCCGGCGGCGGGGTCGTCGTGAACATTTCCTCCATCGCAGCGCGTACCGCGAACGGCAGTAACGTCATGTATTGCGCATCGAAGGCCGCGGTCGATAACATGACTCAATCGCTGGCGCGGGCGCTTGCGCCGGCGGTGCGGGTCGTTTCTGTTTCACCGGGTCTGGTGGATACCGAGTTCGTCAAGTCGCTCGATCAACGCTGGCGTGACGAGCAGGCGACGCGCACACCCCTCGGACGCTTGGCCTCGACCGGCGATGTCGCCACGGCGGTGCTCACCGTCATTCGCGACCTGACCTTTACCACCGGTACGATCGTGGCGGTGGATGGCGGCCGCCCGCTTCAGTAACACCTTATGGCGCATCCGCTGCGCCTGCTTCTCGCCGGCCTGGTCTGGGGTTTCGGCAATCTCGTGGCGGCGCCCGCGGGAGCTTCCGAGGCAGCGGACGCAGGCTGGGCATTGCATGGGCAATTTACCTACGTCGAGCAGGAAGTATCGAGTTTCGACGCACCGTACGCCGGAGCGAACAGCCTGACACCGCGCAGGGCGAAGGAAACCACCGATCTGACCTTGTATGGGGGCGCCAGGCTGTGGTCGGGCGCGGAGGTGTGGGCCAATGCCGAAATCGACCAGGGCTTTGGCCTCAACGACACCTTGGGCGTCGCCGGCTTTCCGAGTGGGGAGGCGTACAAAGTCGGGAGGAATCAGCCGTATCTGCGATTACCGCGCGCGTTCGTCAGGCAAACGCTGCAGTTGCCAGGCGAGCATGAAACGCTCGAAGGAGCCGCGAATCAGCTCCGCGGCGATCGAAGTCCGAACCGATGGGTGTTCACCGTCGGTAAGTTCGGGGTGACGGACATCTTCGATATCAACCAATATGCGCATGATCCGCGCGGGGATTTCTTGAATTGGGCTGCCGTGGATGCCGGTTCTTTCGACTACGCCGCGGACGCGTGGGGCTACACCGTGGGCGCCGCCGCGGAGTGGTATCAGGGGATCTGGACGACCCGCCTGGGTGTCTTCGATCTGTCGAACGTGCCCAACAGCGCACACCTCGAGCCGGGTTTCCGCGAGTTCCAGATCGTGGCCGAGCTCGAGCAGCGGCATACGCTGCGCAATCGTCCCGGCAAATTCATGCTCACGCTGTATGACAGCCGCGGGCGGATGGGACTGCTCAATTCCGCGGTTCAACGGGCGGTAGCGACCGGACAGCCGGTGGATATCGCCGCCGTGCGCCAATATCGCAGCCGCTTGGGCGCGAGCCTCGACCTTGAGCAGCAATTGTCGGACGGTATCGGGTTGTTCGCTCGCCTCGGCAAGGCGGCGGGCAACGTCGAAGCCTACGAGTTCACCGATATCGACCGCGCCATAGAGGCCGGAGTTTCCCTCAACGGAACCCCCTGGCACCGTGCGCACGACACCGTGGGCCTCGCGGCGCTCGTCAATGATATTTCAGCCGACCGCCGGCGTTTTCTTGAGGCCGGCGGCCTTGGGATTCTGGTGGGCGACGGGCAGCTTCCGCATCCAGGACCTGAACAGATCCTCGAGGCTTACTATAGCGTCCCGTGCTCTTCACGCGCTCAACTGAGCTTCGATTATCAGTGGATCGATCATCCGGGCTACAATCGCGATCGGGGCCCGGCCGCGATCTTTTCCGTGCGCCTGCATGCGCAATTTTGAGGCGTCGGAAATACCTCGACCTAACAGCGCACGCACGGATCCCGCGCCGATGCCAGCCCGAGCTGCGCGGGTAGGCGGCGATGCCTCGCTACAGCTGCTTCAATACGTAGTCGGCCGCCGACACCTTGAACTCGCCGGGCCCTTCGACGAGCACATGCGTGGCTACTGCGTCCTTTGCCACGATGGCAAATCGCTTTCCGCGAACGCCCATGCCGTGTCCGGTCGCATCGAGTTCGAGCCCCAGCGACTTGGCGTACTCGGCATTGCCATCGGCCAACATCAAGATCTTGTCACCCACACCGCCCGACTTCGCCCAGGCGTGCATGACGAACACATCGTTCACCGCGGTGCATGCGACGGTGTCCACGCCCTTCTTCTTGAACTCGTCGGCAAGCTCGACGAAGCCCGGCAAATGCTTGGCGTCGCAGGTGGGAGTGAACGCGCCCGGGACGGAGAACAGAACGACGGTCTTGCCGGCGAACAGCTCCTCGGTAGTCAGCTTCTTCGGACCGTCCTTGGTCATCGTCGTAAATTTGCCCTCGGGCATCTTATCGCCCACTTCGATGGTCATTGCGTTACTCCTTGAATCCTGACGTTGCCGAGGGCTCGCTCGGGCCTCACGAAGCGGCGGCAGCCGAGCCCAGTTTTTCGGAATACAGTTCCCAGAGCTTCTTCACGCGCTCGCTGGTGTTCGGCGTCGACTTGAGACCGCCGAAAGCCTTCTTGGCTTCCGCCGTATTTTTCAAGGCAACCTGCGCACGGCCGAGATACACATAGGCCTCGTCCGGATGCTTGATCTGACCCTTCTGGATACCGCGGGTAATGGCGGTCACCGCGCTTTGATAGTCGCCGGCGCCGAAAAACACCTCGCCCGCTTTCACATCGAGTTCGCCGGCGGGATTCTTGGCCGCTTCCGCGTCGAACTTCGCCGCGTCCCTCTTGTCGGCTTCGGCGCGCGGCTTGAGAGAGTTCAACAGACGCGTCGCCCGGTCCTTATCCTTCTGTTCGTTGAACAGCCCGGCCGCCGTGCCCTTCTCGATGACGGATTGCGCTTCCCCGGGCAGAGCGGCATCGCCCAACAATTGCGCCATTTCCATGTAGTCCGAGCCGGCGTTCATGGAGTTGGTGTCGTACATCACCCGATACACCATCGACAGATTGTGATCGTCGCGCTCTTCCTGACGCTCGATGCGCAGCAGCGTGTTCCAATAATTCGTCTTGTTGGTGAGTTTGATGAGATCCACCAGTACCGCTGCCATGGTTGCGTTATCGCCCGCGTCGGAAGCGCACTGCAATTTGAACTGGTAGAGATTCTCCTTCGGCGCTTCCCCGGCCTTGCGCGCCGTGGCGATCGCCTTGTCCGCCCAGATAGCCGCATCCTTGCAGTCCTTCTGCAAGTAATAGATCTGGCTCATCACGGCGAGGTCATCGGTGTTGGCGCTACCGGCATCGGAGACTTGTTTTCCCCACTCGAGCGCCTTCGTGTATTGCTGATTGCCCGCGGCCAGCCGGAACAGCATGCGTGTCGTTCTCGCGGCCTCCTCGGGTGAGTAAAGTCCCGTCGCCAGGGCCTTCTCGTAATTGTCTTCCGCTTCCTTCATATGATTCAGACGGACATTGGCAAAACCCTTGAAGTCGTAGATGGTCTTCTTGTCGAACGCCGTCAGCGGCGACTTCTGCTCGGCAGCATCGAGATTCTTGATGGCATCCGCCCAGCGACTGGCCTGCATATCCTTTTGGGCTTCCGTCATTTCCTTGGCGATGACGCGGCTGATCTGCTGCTCTTTGGGCTTCTCGGCCGCCACGGCGCCCTGCGTCGCGATCAGGCTCGAGGCCGCGAGCCCAAGCGCAAGCCAACGCTTGAGCCTAACGTTAAGAGTGGAATGAGTCATAGCTAACCTCGCAACCTAAAATGGGTATGGGTGTGTCGGTGTCGAGCAGCGCGTCGTTTAAACGAACGGCGCGTCAAGCACTGACGCGCCGCCTCACGAAACATGCCGTCGGATCGTTGTTAAAACAGGTCGTTATTGACGAACCCGATCTTCTTCAGCCCACGGCTCTGCAAGTCGGCCAAGGTCTGAGCGACCCTTTCGTATTTGGCGAACTTGTCGACGCTGATGTGCACTTCCGGCTGCGGATCTTTGGATGCCTCTTGGGCGATATAGCCCTGCATCGCCGGACGATCGACGGGAGTACCGTTCCACGACAAGGTGCCGTCGAAGTCGATGGACAAGTTGATGATCTCCGGCGGCGGCGGCGGAACGAAGTTCGGCGGTGGCGGCAAGGGATTATCGATCTTGACCGCATGGGTCACGGGGGGAAGCGAAATGATGAAAATGATCAACAGCACCAACATGACGTCGATCAAGGGCGTCATGTTGATGTCGGTAAACGATTGACCCTCACTACTGCCTACGGCCATTGCCATTTCGAATCTCCTACGGCGCTTCGCCGGGGTGAAGTGGGGAGGTCAGAAATGCCACTTTACGGATGCCGATCTTCTGCGCGGCCACCAGCACCTGACCCACGTACATGTAGCGCGACTCGCTGTCGCCTCGGATATGCACCTCCGGCTGCGGGTCCTGACGCGCCGTCGTCCGAAGTTCGGTAAGCAACGCATCCTGGTTCGGCAACAGCCTGGTGTTCCAGTAGATGCCGCCCGACTTGTCGACGGCAATGGTCACATCCTTGGGCCTGGTCTGTGTGGGCAGGTTGTTCGCCTTCGGTAGGTTGACCTTGATCTCTTTCAACGCCACCGGCACCGTGATGATGAAGATGATCAGGAGCACCAACATGACGTCCACCAGGGGCGTCACGTTGATGTCCGAGAGCACCTCGCCTTCGGTTCCGCTAGAACTCATCGCCATGCGCGGTCTCCTAGCGGGCTGCAGCAGGAGCGGGCTTGACAGCGGGCGAAGCGGCCTTCTCCATGCCCAAGCCCATCTTGGCACCCGAGATCAAATAAGCATGCAACTCGTGCGTGAAGTGACTCACCGCCTCTTGCAGGTTCTTGTTGCGGCGCAACAGCACGTTATAACCGAGCACGGCGGGCACGGCCACGAACAAGCCGATGGCCGTCATGATCAAGGCTTCGCCGACGGGACCTGCAACCTTTTCGATGGATGCCGAGCCGGACGCGCTGATCGCAATCAAGGCGTGATAGATACCCCAGACCGTGCCGAACAACCCGACGAACGGCGCCGTGGATCCCACCGACGCGAGAACCGGCAAGCCGGCCTGCATACGGCCGATGATCGAATCAGACGTGCGGGTCAAGGACTCGGTGATCCATTCACTGGTGCCGATGGCGCCGGACAGACGCGCCTTGTTCACCTCATGATACTCGTAGGCCTGTTTGCCGGTTTCGGCCAGCGCGCGAAACGGGTTCGCCGTGCCCTTCAGTTTCACCAGCGCATCGGTCAAGCTTCCGGAACTCCAGAATTCCTTCTCCGCTTCGATCGCCTGCTGGCGCTGACGCCGCTGATCGAAGAATTTCGTGATCATGATGAACCACGTGAGCAGCGACATGATCAGCAAAATGACCAGGGTCGACCTCGTGACGATGTCGCCCTGCTGAACGAGCGCACCAAGGCCAAACGGATTTTCTATGGTAGTCTCTGGAGGCATGGACCGATTTCCTTACGTAAACAAGTTTATTGAAGAGTCAAAAAAATCTTCGGGCGAAATTGCTCTGCTCGAAGCGCCGCCGCTTCACTATTTGGTCGTGAGTTTCCACACGATGGGTATCGATACCGTCTTCTCGACGGGTTTGCCATCCTCGGTGGCCGGGATCACGCGCTGCCCGTGCACACCCTTCAGGCAAGCCTCGTCCAGACGCGGAAATCCCGAACTCGTCTGAATGGTCTCGTTAATGATGCGTCCGTCGGCGGCAACGGTCACCTGTACCGTGCAGCGCCCTTCTTCATTCGCTCGCTTGGAAGCGTCGGGATAGTACTCCTCGCCGATCTTGAGCGGGTGCTTCGGATCCATCTTGATGCTGGTACTCGCCTTGGGCGGCGGCGGCGGCGCCTGGACCACCGGCGCGGGTGCCACGGGTTGAGTCTGCGTCACCACGGCGATCGCGTTCGTCTGTTCTTGCGGCGCCTGAATATCGACGAACTCAGGCGGCGGTACGTAGGGTTTGATTTCTTCGAGCTTGGGCGGCGGCGGCGGCGGTTTGTCGATGTCTTTGGGTTTGTCGATCTGGGCGATTTCCACCGGCGGAATGATCGTCTGTGCCAGACGGCTCGCGAGCCCTGAATAAAATGCCCAACCCACCACGACGTGAAGAATGATGACGGCAATGAGGGCTGCGCCTCGCCTGCCTGAAAAGATTGATGGCTCTTCGTATTTATACATAAGACTGGTTGCGACCTACCCCTGACGATTGACACCTTGACGATTTCACGGGGCGCCGTACGCACGCCTCAATACGTGTCTGACGCGATGCCCCTTCAACGCGCTTCTCCTTGCACCATCCACGCGCATCGCCTACACGTGTTCCGAACTCACGCCGACCAAATAAATCAGCGCCCCTGAAGAGTCCTTTCGGCGGGTAAAGAGACTGACACATATGCCGCCCGAACTGCAAGCGTCAGATGACTCTACTCCCCGTCGGTTACCGCCCCACGCGAAGCGCTGCTGACCGCTTTCGAATACTTCGCCAGCACGCCGCGCCGCGCGTAGGGGCGCGGTGCTTTCCATGCCTTGCGCCGCGCCCGAAGTTCTGCCGCGCCGACGTGCAGCGTGAGTTCTCGACGCTCCGCGTCGATGGTAATCGCATCGCCGGTTCTGACCAACGCGAGCGGACCGCCCACCGCGGCTTCGGGTGCGACATGTCCCACCACGAAGCCATGACTGCCTCCGGAAAAGCGCCCATCGGTAATGAGCGCCACCGTGTTTCCCAGTCCTTTGCCGATGATGGCGCCGGTCGGGCTCAGCATCTCGCGCATGCCTGGACCGCCCTTCGGCCCCTCATAACGGATGATGACCACATCGCCTGCCTTGACCTTGCCGCCGAGAATACCCTGCAGCGATGCTTCCTCGGAGTTAAAGACCCGCGCCTTGCCCTTGAAGCTCAGGCCTTCTTTGCCGGTAATTTTTGCAACGGCACCCTCCGGGGCAAGGTTGCCATACAGGATGACCAGGTGGCTGTCTTTCTTGATGGGATCGTTAAGCGGCCGCACGATTTGCTGCTCAGCGGGATACGGTGCGACCGCTCGTAAGTTCTCGGCCAGCGTCTCGCCCGTGACGGTCAGGCAATCGCCGTGCAGCAATCCGGCATCGAGCAGCATTTTCATCAAGGGCTGGATGCCGCCGATGGCAACCAGCTCGGACATGGAATAGCGCCCGCTCGGACGCAAATCCGCCAGCACTGGAACCCGCTTGCCCAGCCGCGTGAAATCGTCGAGCTGCAACCTCACGTCGGCCGCCGAGGCGATGGCGAGCAGATGCAGCACGGCATTGGTCGAACCGCCCAGCGCGATGCAGACGGTGATCGCGTTCTCGAACGCCTTGCGCGTCATGATCTGGCGGGGCCGCAGTCCCCTCTCGAGCAGTTTGACGACGGCGGCACCGGCACGGCTGCAGTCCTCGCGCTTCTCCGCGGACACCGCGTTCTGCGCGGAACTGTTGGGCAGGCTCATCCCCAGAGCCTCGATGGCCGATGCCATGGTGTTCGCCGTGTACATCCCCGCGCAAGAACCGGGTCCCGGGATGGCGGTTCGCTCGACGAACTTCAATTGTTGTTCGGACACGGTCCCCTGCGCGAATGCACCGACGGCCTCGAATACCGACACGATGTCGCGCTTGTCGGTTCCGGGAAGAATGGTGCCGCCGTAAACGAAAACCGCTGGGCGGTCGAGCCGCGCCAGCGCGATGAGGCACCCCGGCATATTCTTATCGCAGCCGCCGAAGGCGATCACGCCGTCGAACCCTTGCGCGCCCACCACCGTCTCGATCGAATCCGCGATGACCTCACGGGACACCAGCGAATAACGCATACCGGGGGTTCCCATGGAAATTCCGTCCGACACGGTAATGGTGCCGAAGGTCAGCGCTCTGGCACCGTGAGCCTCCACGGCGGCCGCAGCCAGCCGCGCCAACTCGTCTATATGCATGTTGCAGGGGGTCAGATTGCTCCAAGTGGATGCAATACCGATCTGCGGCTTGCGAAAGTCGCCCTCCGTAAAGCCGACCGCATGCAGCATCGCACGCGCCGGGGCCTGCTTGATTCCATCCACCACCAGGCGCGAGTGACTACGGATATCGGGCTGGGGTGGCTTGGGTATTGTTGTCATTGAGTTTGATCCTCCCTCGAACGCGGGGCGCGGAGCATAAACACGCCCCTTGCCACAGCGCAACATATTCGTGTAGGGCGCTGCCCACCGACGCTACCGCAGCCAACCAGCGCCGATGCCACGCCCGCCGCCGCGGACGGCCCCACCGATGCAGCGCGGAGCCGCCTCCGGTACGCCCCGGCAAGCAAAGGAGCCTACGCCGCCCCGCACCCGTAACGCTCGACCAGGTAGCGATACACGCCGCGCACCGCATGCGCTTCGGCGCCCACCGGACGCCCGGGGCGCTCCTTGGGATTCCAGGCATACAGATCGATGTGCAGCCAGTGCGGCGTCGCGGTGACGAAACGCTTGAGGAACAGCGCGCCGAAGATCGCGCCGGCGAAGCCCGACGCGGCCACGTTGTTGAGATCGGCAATCTTGCTGCCGAGTTCATCCTCGTAGCCGGCCCACAGCGGCATGGGCCACAGCGGATCGTGTTCGAGCGCCGCCCGGCGCGCCAACTCGTTCACCAGCGTCTCGTGGCTGCCGAACAAAGCCGGCAACTCGGGTCCGAGGGCGACACGCGCCGCACCGGTCAGCGTGGCAAAATCGATGATGAGGTCGGGCCGTTCAGCGTCGGCGAGCGCCAGGGCGTCGCACAGAACCAACCGTCCCTCGGCATCGGTGTTGCCGACTTCCACCGTCAGACCCTTGCGGGTCTGCAGCACGTCGCCGGGCCGGTAGGCGTTGCCAGCGATGGCGTTTTCCACCGCCGGAACGAGCACCCGCAACCGCGCGTTGATGCCGCTGCGCATGAGCATGTTGGCGAGGGCCAGCGTCACCGCGGCGCCGCCCATGTCCTTCTTCATCAGCGCCATCCCCGAACTGGGTTTGATGTCGAGACCGCCGCTGTCGAAGCAAACGCCCTTGCCCACCAACGTCACGCCGGGGAGCGCATCGCCGTGCCGCAGATCCCGCCGGGGTGGCGACCACCGAATCTCGATGAGCCGCGGCGCGGCAGCGCTGGCGCGCCCCACCGCATGGATGGCGGGAAACCCGGCGGTGAGCAGATCCTCTCCCACCCATTCTCGATACTCGGCCCGGTGTTGCTCTGCGAGGTGGCGCGCGGCGGTGGCCAGTTCAGCGGGCCCCAAATCGCCGGCCGGCGTATTGATGAGATCACGCGCCAGTTTCAGGGATTCCGCGGCGTTGGCCACGTAGCTCCCATCCGCATTGCCAGGCATTTCCAGGGTCGCCGCACGCTCCGCCTTGCTCGGACGGTAGCGTTCGAATCGATACGCGCCATACCTGAATCCCAAGCTCAGCTGCGTGGCCTCGGCATCGCTCCAGGTCTGGGCGAAATGAAAGCGATGCGGCGGCAGGCGCTCCGCCAGTCCCGCTGCGTGCCACAGCGATAATCCAGCTTGACGTTTGCCGAGACCGCCGAGGGCCATCGCGGCGGTGCCGCCGGAGTCTGGAACCAACAGCACCCGGTGCTTTTCGCCCTTGAAATCCTGCTCGTTCAGCCACGACTCGATGAAACCCGATCGTGCCGTGCGCCACGCATCGATCTCATCGTCATAGAGCAGCCAAAGCGGAATCGAACGGGCGGCGGTCATGACTGAAGCCTTGGTCGTGTGTTGCGGGAGTCGCGCAACATCGCGGAGAGGTCGCGAGGCGCGGCGCGAGCGGCAAGGATACTCGGCATGGCCGAGGACGGGCAACGCCGCATCGTGCGTACCGGGCGGAAAAAGGGCGATCTTGCTTGGGGCACCGGAACGGAACCGGCGGCGGCCGAGGCGCTGGCCGATAAAACGAGCGGCCGTAACGGCCCTTGCATCATAAGGGATTCTGTGTTGCTATTTGCGGCTAGTTAACACGGGCATGCCGAGGCATTCCCCTGATCCTTCTGGACCCCGCTCAGGCTAGTAGTCTTCGATGCGGGGTCTTGCGTTTTTATGGGCTGACATTCTTTCCACATATTGACCGGGGCACCAGGAGCACACATGCGTTTGTATTCGCAAAAAGACGTCGACAAGAAAGCACTGCGCGGGGCACGCATCGCGGTTCTGGGTTATGGCAGCCAAGGCCGGGCGCATGCCCTCAACCTGCACGACAGCGGCTTCGACGTGGTCGTGGGCGTTCGCAAGGGAGACAGCTGGGACAAGGCGAAGAAGGACGGCCTGAAGGTCATGGAGCCCAAGGATGCCGTCCATGGCGCACAGCTGGTGGCCATGCTGGTTCCCGACATGACTCAGAAGGCGCTGTACCAGGAACTGAAGAGCGAGTTCGAGACGGGGGCGACGCTGCTGTTCGCGCACGGCTTCAATGTGCATTTCAAACAGATCAAGCCCCGCAAGGATCTGGACGTGGTCCTGATCGCGCCGAAGGGCCCCGGCGACCTGGTGCGCCGTCAATACCAGCAAGGCCGTGGCGTGCCCTGCCTGATCGCGGTGGCGCAGAATCCATCGAAGCGCGCCAAAGCCAATGCGCTCGCCTATGCGGACGCCATCGGCGGCACGCGCGGCGGGGTGCTGGAAACCACGTTCGCCGAGGAAACCGAAACGGATCTGTTCGGCGAGCAGGCGGTGCTCTGCGGCGGCGCCACGGAACTGGTGGTGAAAGGTTACGAGACGTTGGTCGAAGCCGGCTATCAGCCCGCGGTGGCCTACTACGAGTGCTTGCACGAACTGAAGCTCATCGTCGATCTATTGCACGAGGGCGGCATCACCAAGATGCACCGCTTCATCAGCGAGACCGCCAAGTACGGCGATTTGACGCGCGGGCCGCGCGTCGTCAACAAGAGCACCAAGAAGGAGATGAAGAAGATCCTGGCCGAGATCCAGCAAGGCAAATTCGCGCGTCAATGGATTTCGGAGACCAAGACCGGCCGTCGCAAGTATTCCAGGCTGTTGAAGGCCGACCTCAAGCATCCGATCGAAAAGGTCGGTGCGCAGCTGCGCGCGCGCATGCCCTGGTTGGAATCGGGCAAAACCTGACGCGAGAGCCCATGAACGCTCGTACTCTGTTCGACAAGGTTTGGACCGCGCACGAAGTAATACCGGAGACGGCGGCTACGCCCGCCGTTCTCTACATCGACCTGCATCTCATTCATGAGGTCACTTCGCCGCAGGCGTTCAGCGTTCTGAAGTCGCTCGGTCTGCGCGTGCGGCGTCCGGACAGGACGCTGGCGACCATGGACCACTCGACGCCCACCTCGAGCGAACAGGTATTCGGCGGCGTGCCCATCAAAGTCGACGCGGCCGCCAAACAAGTGCGACAGCTCGAGAGCAATGCCGCCGAGTTCGGGGTCGAACTGTTCGACATGCGCGATGCGCGCCGCGGCATCGTGCACGTCATCAGTCCCGAATTGGGCTGCACTCAGCCCGGAATGACCATCGTCTGCGGCGACAGCCACACCAGTACCCACGGCGCGTTCGGCGCCCTCGCCTTCGGCATCGGCAGTACCGAAGTGGGACATGTATTCGCCACCCAGTGCCTGCTGCAGCGCAAGCCGAAAACCTTCGCCATCAACGTCGAGGGCCGGCTGCGGCCCGGAGTGAGCGCCAAGGACTTGATCTTGAGCATCATCGGCAAGGTCGGCGTGTCCGGCGGCACGGGCTACGTGTTCGAATACCGCGGCTCCACCATTCGCGGACTGTCGATGGATGAGCGCATGACCCTGTGCAACATGTCGATCGAGGCGGGCGCGCGGGCCGGTATGATTGCGCCCGACGAGGTCACTTTCGAGTATTTGAAGGGCAAGCCGCGCGCTCCGCAGGGCGCCGAGTGGGCGGCCGCGGTGGCACGCTGGCGCGAGTTGGCGACGGATCCGGGCGCGCTGTTCGATGCGACCCTGGACATCGACGCCTCGACCCTGGAACCCATGATCACCTACGGCACCAATCCGGGGATGGTGGTGCCCATTACCGGCGCGATACCGGCCACCACCGGCGGCAGCGACCCCGTACTCGACAAAGCGCTCGCCTACATGGGCTTCCAGAGCGGCGATGTCATGCTCGGCAAACCGATCGATGTGGTGTTCATCGGCAGCTGCACCAATGGCCGGCTCGAGGATTTGCAGGCGGCTGCGGCCATACTCAAGGGCCGCAAGGTGGCGGCCGGCGTGAAGCTGCTCATCGTGCCGGGCTCGCAGCAGATCAAGCGCGATGCCGAATCCGCCGGGCTCGCGCAAATATTCAAGGACGCCGGCGCGGACTGGCGCGAGTCGGGGTGTTCCATGTGTCTGGGAATGAACGGCGATACCGTGGCCGCGGGCCAGTATTCCATCAGCACCAGCAATCGCAATTTCGAAGGCCGGCAAGGGGTAGGCGCACGCACGCTGCTGGTGAGTCCCATGACGGCCGCGGCGAGCGCGGTGCGGGGCAAGATCTGCGATCCCCGCGACCTGCTGCCCCCGGAGGCGCGTTGATGGAGCCTCTCGAGCGCGTGCGCTCCAAGACCGTCGTCATCGCGTCCACCAACATCGACACGGATCAGATCATACCGGCCCGATTCCTGACGACCACCACCAAGGAAGGCTTGGGCAAGCAGTTGTTCGCCGACTGGCGGTACCTCGCCGACGGCACGCCGAACCCCCAGTTCGTGTTGAACCAGCCTGCGGCCCGCGACGCTCGCGTGCTGGTGGCCGGGCGTAACTTCGGCTGCGGTTCGTCGCGCGAGCATGCGCCCTGGGCGCTGCTCGATTACGGCATCCGCGCGGTCATCAGCACCGAGATCGCCGACATCTTCAAGACCAACGCCCTGAAGAACGGCCTGCTGCCCATCACGGTGGACGAGGTCACGGCTAATTGGCTGCTGGACCATCCGGGCGCCGAGGTGGATATCGACCTGACCGCTGCCCGCCTGACACTGCCCACCGGGGTCGCGACCGGCTTCCCCATCGACGCCTTCGCCCGCCATTGCCTGTTGAACGGCCTCGACGAACTGGGTTTCTTGCGCAGCAAACACGAGGCGATCGAACGCTACGAGGCCGCGCGGCCGTGGTGAGCGGCGGCGCTCCTGTGGCGACCTCGCGCGAAGGCGCAGGCGCGGTGAAAGCCACGATCGCGGTGCTTGCCGGCGATGGCATAGGCGCCGAGGTCACCGCGGAAGCGGTGCGGGCCCTCGCGGCGGTGGGCAGGAAATTCGGACACTCGTTCCAGTTCGAAGACGCGCTGCTGGGAGGCGCCGCCATCGATGCCACCGGCGAGGCGCTGCCCTCCGCCACGCTCGCGCTGTGCCGGCGAGCCGACGCGGTGCTGCTGGGCGCGGTCGGCGGACCGAAGTGGTCCGCTACCGATGCCAAAGTGCGGCCCGAACAAGGCCTGCTGGGCCTGCGCAAAGCACTCGGACTGTTTGCCAATCTCCGACCGGTGGTCCCGCACCCCGCGGTGTTGGATGCGTCGCCCATCAAAGCCGAACTGTTGCACGGCGTCGACATCATGGTGGTGCGCGAATTGACGGGCGGCATCTACTTCGGCGACAAGCAGCGCAGCGCCACCGAAGCGGTGGACGTGTGCCGCTACAGCGTCGTGGAAGTCGAGCGGGTGGTACGTCTGGCGGCACGCTTGGCGCAGGCGCGCCGCCGCCGGCTGACCTCCGTGGACAAGGCCAACGTGCTCGAGACCTCGCGCCTCTGGCGCTCGGTGGTGGAGCGCATTATGCCGCAGGAGTTTCCGGACGTGAGCTTCGAGCACATGCTGGTGGATTCGGCCGCCATGCACCTGCTGCGGCGGCCGCGCGATTTCGACGTCATCGTGACCGAGAACATGTTCGGCGACATCCTCACCGACGAGGCATCCATGCTGGCCGGGTCCATGGGCCTGTTGCCGTCCGCCTCGCTGGGAGCCGATGGCCGCGGGGGCTTGTTCGAGCCCATCCATGGGTCGGCACCGGACATCGCCGGCCTTGGCGTGGCCAACCCCTACGCCGCGATTTTGAGCGCCGCGCTGTTGCTACGGTATTCACTCAAACTCGAGACCGAGGCGGGCGCCCTGGAGGCTGCGGTCCACCGAGCCGTAGTGTCGGGTGCGCTGCCCAGGGACCTGGCGAAGCCCGGAACCGCGTCCGTGTCGTCACGGCAGGCCGGGGATGCCGTGCTGGCCGCGCTCGCGCTGTAAAGGCTGCAGCGCCCGCCATCGGCGCGGCGGCACCGTCGCGGCCTCGATCGGCCTGGCGGCGGTGAACGTTGCCATGTTGACCACGGGAGGGTCGGGCCGCAGGCCACGGCACACGAGCCCGCCATTGTGGCGGGTAACGAGCCACGGTCCGGATGGTTGCGGCAGCGGGCACGGACCCGCCGTGAATCAACCCACGCGCGCGGCACCGAGTCTCGTGGCGCCCGATAAAACTCCTTCCACCCGTTCGAGCGCCGCCCGCAAATCGGCGACCAGGTCCGCCGCATCCTCGATTCCCACCGACACGCGCAGCAGCCCCGGATGAATGCCCGCACGCAGCCGCGCCGCTTCGTCCATGCCCGCGTGCGTCATGCTCGTCGGGTGTGCGATGAGGCTCTCGACCCCGCCGAGCGATTCTGCGAGCGTAAAGAATTCGAGCCCCTCGACGAACGCCTGCACCGCCGGTTCGCCGCCCTCGAGTTCGAAACTCAGCATGGCACCGAAGCCGCTCTGCTGCTTCCGAGCCAATGCATGGCCCGGATGACTGGCGAGCCCCGGGTAGTACACCTGCTTGACGGCGGCGTGGCCGTGCAACGCATCGACGACGGCAAGCGTATTCTCAGCATGTACCCGCGTTCGCGCCTGCAGCGTGCGCACCCCGCGCAACGTCATGAAGCTGTCGAACGGGGCGCCCGTGACGCCGATGGCGTTGGCCCACCAGGCCAGATCCAGCGCAAGCTCCGGCGTCGCCGCGATCACGGCACCGCCGACCACGTCGCTGTGGCCGTTCAAGTACTTGGTGGTCGAATGCATGACCCAATCGGCGCCCAGCGCCAACGGCTGCTGCCACACCGGCGAGAGAAAGGTGTTGTCCGCCGCCACCATGGCCCCTGCGGCATGCGCGGCATCGGCGGTCGCGCGAATATCGACGATGCGCAGCAACGGATTACTGGGCGTCTCGATCCATACCAGCGCCGGCTTGCGCTCGAGTGCTTTCGCGAGGGCCGCCGGATCGCTCTGATCGATGAAGTCGACGAGGAGCTTGCCTTTCTTTTCCAACGCCGCCAGCAGACGATAGGTGCCGCCGTAACAATCGAACGGCGCCAGCACGCGCGCGCCCGCCGGCAGCATTTCGAGGATCAGGGTGATGGCGGCAAGGCCGGTGCAGGTCACCACCGCTCCCGCGCCACCCTCCAAATCGGCAAGCGCGCTTGCCAGTTGATCCCGCGTCGGGTTGCCCGACCGGGTGTAATCGTACTTGCGCGGCTGGCGATAGCCCTTGAAGGCAAAATTCGTCGATAGATAAATCGGCGGCACCACCGAGCCGTATTGTGCGTCCGACTCCAGCCCGGCGCGCACCGAACGCGTGGCGATGTTTTTCTTCGGTTTACGATCTTCGCTCATGTACTACTCCGCGAGGGCGCCTTTGAGAATGGGATTGAGCACGGCGCTTTCTTTCAAGAACGCATCGTGCCCGAAAATGGAATTGATCTCGACCAATCGCTTGGGCCCGGCCAAGCGGGCGGCCAGAACCTGCATGTCGTTGCACGGCACCAACTGATCCTCGCGCACGGCGATCAGCGTGGCGGGCGTGCGAACCTCTGCGGCGTCCACCTCGTGTAGGTCGATGGATTCGCTCAGGGCAAGAAAGCACTCCGCTCGGTATTTCTGCACGTAATCGTCGCCGCGCGCGAACAGGTACGACTCGACGGGGAACCGAAAACGCTCCGCGTCCCGCACCGCCGCTCCGCCGAAACGCTGCGCGAACTCCACCTGGCTGCGATACGTGGTCATGGCCAAGGCTCGCGCCAGCCTGAGGCCGGAGGCGCCGTCGCCGCGCGCAATCGCTTCGCGGACTATCTGACGCTGGATGCTGCGCCACGCGGTGGAGAGCACCTGGGCCCGGTCCGCCGCGCTCACGATCACGATACGGTCCACCCAAGCAGCGTATCGTGCCGCGAAACTCAAGGCCACCATTCCCCCATAGGATGCGCCCACGATCGCGTGCAGTGTTTTCAGCTCGAGATGCATGGCGACGCGGCGCAGCGCATCGGCTTGATCCACGGAGCTCACGGGAGGAAACACCGATCCGCCGTCCGGGCTCGAGCTCGATCCCATGCCGCCCAGATAATCGATGCCGAGTACCCGATACCGGGTCGTGTCCACGCCGAGGCCCGGGCCGACGATCTGCGGCCACCAACCGTCGGGACCGATCAACCGGCGATGCGCCGATATGCCGCCCAGCACCGCCACCACTGGCGCATGTCGCGGACCCACCAGGCGAAAGGCCACCCGCGCGTCGGGCAGCGCATCGCCGTGGTGCAGCCGCCAGCCCGCAGGCAGTTCGGTCACCGCATCGATCGCGGGATCGTTGGGGGAAACATCGAAGGGATTTTCCGTTAACTCTCGCGCCGACAAGTGATCGCTCCTCCAAGGTCGACAAAACCCCTGGGAGCACGGCGCTCTTCGGCGCGTGCGGCGTTACCGCCGCCCAACTCGCCGCTCATCTACCGGGGAGCCAGACGCTCGCGCCGCAGGAGTTGGCACCGTTCCGGCGAAGGGTCCCGTGGGACGATTCGTGGTGGTTGCCCCGGCTTCGAAGGGCCTTTCCCTCAGCCGGTCTAGATGAACCTACGAATTTTATGTAGCCGACCGGGTGGCGTCAAGCCAGCGATACCTTTCGTGGACATATTGTGCCCACGGCAGGCGCCCAGGTCGCTGCGCAGCGGTCAAGCCGCTGCACCCACGCCAGCCGCTGCACCTACGCCAGCCGCTGCACCTGCGCCAGCCGCTGCACCTGCGCCAGCCGCTGCACCCACGCCGCGAGCGTCGCTTGCGTCCCTATTAACGGTTGCATTCTCTTATACATTGCGTTAACGTGCTAGCGCATTAATACATTGATATACGGCCTTTCGTTCCTAAGCCGTGAAGATCCATTTCTCATGAACGCCGATCCCTCGAAAAACGATCTTTTATGAAGACGAATCGTCCGATGACCGTCCGCCAGGAACAGCACCATGAGCGCGCTCTATGCGGCGCGATCCTGGCGCTGCGCAGCGTCGAGGAGTGCCAGAGCTTTTTCCGCGATCTGTGCACGCCGGCGGAGCTCCAGGCAATGGCGGATCGGTGGGCGGTGGTCGAACTGCTGGAGCGCGGTCTGCCGTACCGCGAAATTCACAAGCAGACCGGCGTCAGCGTCACCACCGTCGGCCGCGTGGCGCGCTACCTCACCGCCGGCAACGGCGGGTACCGCGCGGTCACCGATCGCTTGAAAGCCAAACCGAAGCAGTCACTGAAATGCGATTAAAAATAGCCATCCAAAAGAGCGGCCGTCTCACCGAGAGCTCTCTCGACCTGTTGTCCCGCTGCGGCCTCAAAGTCAGCCGCGGCAAGGATCAGCTCATGTGCTACGGGGAGAACATGCCGCTCGACGTGCTGTTCGTGCGCGATGACGACATTCCCGACCTGGTGCAGGAAGATGTTTGCGATCTGGGGCTGGTCGGCCTCAATGTCGTCGAGGAAAAGCGCCTGGCGTTTCAGGCGCGCGGCATCGCGCCGTTGTTCGAATTGGTGCAGCTGCTCGATTTCGGGCGCTGCAAGCTGTGCATCGCGGTGCCGGACGGCTTCGACTATCGCGGTGCGTCGTCTCTCGAGGGAAAGCGCATCGCCACGACCTATCCGAATATCTTGACGCGCTTTTTGGCCGAACGGGGCGTCAAAGCCGAGGTGGTGGTGCTGTCCGGCGCGGTCGAGATCGCGCCGCGGCTCGGGCGCGCGGATGTGATTTGCGACCTGGTTTCCACCGGGTCGACCCTCGCCGCCAATCATCTGCGACAAGCGGAAACGGTATTGGAAAGCCAGGCCGTGCTGATCCGCACACCCGCCCCCATCCCGCCCGAGAAACAGGATTGGTCACGTCGCCTGTTGCTGCGGGTCGATGGCGTGGAACAAGTCAAGGGCAGCAAGTACATCATGCTGCACGCACCGCGCTCGGCGCTTCCCGCCATCGCCAAACTGCTGCCCGGCAGCGAAGCGCCCACCGTCATTCCGTTGGAAGGGCGCGGCGACCGGGTCGCGGTGCACGCGGTGTGCCGCGAGAATGTGTTTTGGGAACTGCTCGAAGATCTGAAGAGCGCCGGAGCGAGTTCGGTACTGGTGCTTCCGGTCGAGAAGATGCTGGCATGAGCCCCGTGCGCATCCTCGATTGGGATTCGCTCTCCACGGCGGCGCGACAGGGCGCTTTACAGCGGCCGGCGCAGCGCGACGGCAACGCCACAGCCGCTGTGGCTCGGCAAATCATCGATCGCGTCAGACAGGACGGCGATGCGGCGCTCTTCGACCTCACGCAGCGCTACGATGGCGTCGAAGTGCAGGAGCTGGCGGTTTCGAAAGCGGAGTTTGCCGCGGCCGAGCGCGCTTTGAGCGTGCAACAGCATGCGGCCATTGAAACCGCCATTGCCACCGTGCACAGATTTCATGCCGCACAGATTGCCGCGCCGCTGCGTGTGGAAACCGCTCCCGGAGTGGTGTGTGAGCGCCGCAGCGTGCCCATTCGCGCCGTCGGCTTGTATGTCCCCGCAGGATCGGCACCGTTGCCCTCGACCGCCATCATGCTGGGCGTTCCGGCTGCCATCGCCGGCTGTCCGGTGCGCATCCTGTGCACCGCCCCGACGCGCAACGGCACGGCGCACTCCGCTGTTCTGGTGGCGGCCCGCAAAGCCGGGGTGGAGCAGATATTCAAGGTGGGCGGGGCGCAGGCCATCGCAGCCATGGCCTACGGCACGGCTTCGGTACCGAAATGCGACAAGCTGTTCGGTCCGGGCAATGCGTGGGTCACCGCGGCCAAATTGCTCGTGGCCAACGACCCCGACGGCGCGGCCGTCGACTTGCCGGCCGGCGTCACCGAGGTGATGGTGATCGCCGACGACAGCGCGCGTGCCGACTTCGTCGCCGCGGATCTGCTCGCCCAGGCGGAGCACAGCAGCGACGCGCAAGCCCTGCTGGTGACCACCTCCATGCGGCTGGCACGAAGCGTGGCGGACCAATTGCAAAAACAACTGCCCGTGCTGTCACGCGGCGCGATACTGTCCGAGTCGGTGGCCAATATCCGTCTTCTGGCGGTCGATTCTCTGGAAACGGCCTTCCGCGTGGCCAACGACTATGCCCCGGAGCACCTGTTGCTGCAGATCGAAGAGCCCCGCACCTGGTTGGCCCATGTCTCGGCCGCGGGAGCCGTGTTCCTGGGGGACTGGTCACCCGAATCGATGGGCGACTATTGCAGCGGGCCCAACCATACGCTGCCCACCTATGGGTTCGCCAAGGCGCATAGCGGACTCGCGCTGGAAGACTTCCAAAAACGCATCACCGTGCAAGAGCTCACGCCGGCCGGACTGCAGGGCTTGGGTCCCACGGCGCAGATTCTGGCGGAGCTCGAAGGTTTGGATGCGCATGCCGCGGCCGTGAGCATCCGGCTGCAGGCGCTCGGCGGCGGAGTCGGCTCGTGAATCCGGTGCTGTCGCTTGCGCGGCCGGAGATTCTCAGCATCAAGCCGTACTCGCACGCGGCATGGCTGCCGACCCTGACCCGGCTGCACGCCAATGAGGCCCCGTGGCGGCCGGCCGGAGACACGACCGAAGCGGGGCTCAATCGTTATCCGGAGCCGCAGCCGGCGGCGCTGGTCCGCCGACTGGCGGAGCTCTATGACGTTTCCGCGGAAACGCTGCTCGTCACGCACGGCAGTGACGAAGCCATCGATCTGCTGTCGCGCATCTACCTGCGCGCCGGTGTGGATGCCATCCTGCAGTGCACGCCCACCTTCGGCATGTACCAGGTCGCGGCGCGCATTCAAGGGGCGGACGTGATCGACGTGCCCCTCGACCGCTCCCGCGGCTGGACGATCGATGTGGACAGGCTGCTGTCGGCCTGGCGGCCGCACGTCAAATTGGTTTATCTGTGTTCGCCGAACAATCCCACCGCCAATTCGCTGGATACGGCTGCGCTCGAGGCCATTTGCACGGCCCTCGACGGCAAGGCCATGATCGTCATCGACGAGGCCTACATCGAATGGTCGCGCGGCGCGAGCCTGACGCCGTGGCGGACTCGATTTCCGACCGTCGCTTTCCTGCGTACGCTGTCGAAAGCGCACGCGCTGGCGGGCGCACGTATCGGAGCCCTCATCGGGTCCCCCGACATGATCCAATTGGCCAGACGGGTCGTTCCGCCCTACTCCCTCGCGCAACCCACCATCGAAGCCGCGTTGCGTGCGCTGCACCCCGATGAAGTCGCCGCCTCGCGCGTGCGTCTACAAGCGCTGTTGGCGGAGCGCGAGTACCTGCGGCAACGCCTGGAGACCTCCCCCTGGGTGGAAAAAGTATGGCCCAGCGATGCCAATTTCCTGTTGATCGACTGCCGGGACGCCGAGCGCTTCATGCGCTCGAGCATCGCCGGCGGCTCGATCGTACGCGATTTGCGCGCCCATTCCGCGCTGCCGAATTCGCTGCGCATCTCGGTGGGAACCCGGGCTCAAAACGACGCGCTGCTCGACAGCGTGGAGGCAGCATGACGGAGCATGCGGGCGAGGCGAAAGGCACGCGCATCGTGTTCGTGGACCGAGACGGCACGCTCATCGAGGAGCCGCCCGACCAACAAGTCGACAGCTTGCAGAAAATTCGCTTGCTGCCAGCGGTGATTCCCGCGCTATGGGATCTGCAGCGCGCCGGATTCCGATTCGTGATGGTCACCAACCAGGACGGGCTCGGCACGTCCAGCCTACCGCGCGAACAATTCGACCCGGTACATGAGTTCATTCTGAACCTGTTCGCCTCGCAAGGCATCGAGTTCGATGCAGTGTTCATCTGTCCGCATTTCAAACACCAGGACTGCGCGTGCCGCAAACCGAAAATCGGTTTGGTCGAGCACTATATCCGAGCCAATCCGCTCGATACCGCGCGCAGTTACATGATCGGCGACCGCGATACCGACCTCGAATTCGCGGCCAATCTCGGAATCCAGGGCCTGCGAGTCCGCGCAGCGGGGACTGAGGAGGAAACGTGGCCCGCCATCGCGCGGCGCATCTCGAGCGCGGCCCGTCATGCGCAGGTGCGGCGCACCACCAAGGAAACGGATGTGGCGGTCGATGTCGATCTATCGCGTGAAGGACCGATTACCGTGAAAACGGGCCTGGGATTTTTCGATCATATGCTGGAACAGATCGCTCGGCATGGCGGATTTGCACTGACGCTCTCCTGTCGCGGCGATCTGCACATCGACGAACACCATACCATCGAGGACTGCGCTCTCGCCTTGGGCGCTGCACTGCGCCAGGCGCTGGGCGATAAACGCGGCATCGCGCGCTACGGGTTCCTGCTCGCAATGGACGAAGCCGAGGCTCAGGTGGCGCTCGATCTGTCCGGCCGCCCGTATTTCGTGTGGGAAGGACACTTCAACCGCGAGCGGGTCGGCGACCTGCCCACTGAACTGGTATCGCATTTCTTTCGCTCCCTCGCCGAAACATTGGGCGCGGCCCTGCATCTGCGGGTACGAGGCGAGAACACGCATCACATGGTCGAATCCTGCTTCAAAGGCGTGGGTCGAAGCTTGCGCCAGGCCATACGGCTCGAGGGCAGCGAACTACCCAGCACCAAGGGCGTGCTATGAACGGGCCGGCGGCCATGAGCGCGCAGAGCGCCGATCGTGAGCGCGCGGTCGCGGGCTCGGGAGCACCAATCGCGGTGCAAAGGTCGCGGTCTTGAATACGAGCGGCGTAGTGATCATCGCCAACGGCGGCGCCAATATCGCCTCGCTGCAATTCGCGCTGGAGCGGCTGGATGTGCGCTCGCAGGTATCGGCCGAGCCCGAGACCATCCGCGCGGCCAGTCATGTGATTCTACCGGGCGTAGGCGCGGCAGCCGATGCCATGACGCGGCTGCGCAGGGACCATCTGCACGAACTGCTGCCGACCTTGCGCCAGCCCGTGCTCGGCATCTGTCTCGGCATGCAGTTGCTGTTCGAGGCTTCGGATGAGGGGCGTACCCAATGCCTCGGCATCATTCCGGGACGGGCGGTGCGGTTCGCCGATGCGCCCGGCCGGCCGGTCCCGCACATCGGTTGGAACACGCTGGACATCGAGCGCGAATCGGCATTGCTTCGCGGCCTGCGAGCCGGCGACTACGCCTATTTCGTCCATAGCTACGCATTGCCGGTGACCGGCGCGACGGTGGCGAGCACGCGTTACGGCACACCGTTCACGGCCTGCGTGGAGCACGGTAATTTTTTCGGTGCGCAATTCCACCCTGAGCGCTCGGCAGCCGTGGGTGCCCGCGTGCTGCAGAATTTTCTTGCCATCCACATGCCCGCAGAGAGTTGACTCCGCCATGCGTCTCATTCCCGCCATCGATTTGAAGGACGGCCGCTGCGTGCGGTTGCTGCGCGGCGACTTCGCCGCCGAAACGCGCTACGACGAGTCTCCGCTCGCGCTGCTCGACAAGTACCGTGATTTCGGCGCCGACTGGCTGCACATCGTCGATCTGAACGGTGCGCGCGACGGCACCCCGACTAATCGGGAGAGTATCGCCGAACTGGCGAAGCAGAGCGCGGTCATGCTGCAAGTGGGCGGCGGCCTGCGCGGTACCGGCGCGGTGGCGGAGATCTTGAACGCCGGCGTCAGCCGAGCCGTCGTCGGCAGCGTTGCGGTCACGCGGATCGATCTCGTGCGTACATGGCTGGAGGACTTCGGCGCGGAGCGGGTGGTATTGGCGTTCGACGTGCGTCTCGATCCGGTGCGCACGCCCCAAGTCACCATTCACGGATGGCGCGAGCAATCGCAGCTTTCCCTCTGGGATGCGGTCGAAAACTTCGCCGACTACGATCTCAAGCATGTGCTGTGTACCGATGTGAGCCGCGACGGCGCACTGTCGGGCCCCAACGTCGAACTCTATGACGAGGCGGTGCGGCGTTTTCCGCACATCGAATGGCAGGCATCGGGCGGGATCCGCGATGCGCGCGACCTGCACACGCTCGCTCGCACGGGAGTGAAGGCCGCGATCAGCGGCAAGGCTTTGCTGGAAGGACTCATTCCACTCGAGGAGCTGCGGCCATTCTTGCCAAACGCATCATCCCCTGCTTAGACGTACGCGACGGTCAGGTGGTCAAGGGCGTGCGCTTCCGCGATCATCGAATCGTCGGCGACATTCTCACGCTTGCCGGACGCTATCGCGATGCGGGCGCCGACGAACTGGTATTTTATGATATCTCCGCGAGTCCCGAGGGGCGGTCCGTGGATCGATCCTGGGTGAGACGAATCGCACGTATCCTGGATATCCCGTTTTGCGTGGCCGGCGGCATTCGTTCCGTCGCGGAGGCCGAGGAAGTCCTGGCACTGGGCGCGGAGAAGATTTCCATCAACTCGCCGGCGCTGTCGCAGCCGGATTTGATCGATGCGCTGAGCGAACGCTTCGGCGCGCAGTGCGTCGTAGTAGGCATCGACAGCCAGACGGTCGAGCGCGGTTTTCGCGTGCAGCAATTCACGGGCGATGTGCGCCGAACATGCGATGCCGGCCGCGATACCCTCGATTGGGTGAAAGAGGTCCAGGAGCGGGGCGCGGGGGAAATCGTGCTCAATTGCATGGCCAGCGACGGCGTACGCCAGGGCTACGATATCGCCCAGCTGCGCGCCGTGCGCGGCATCTGCCGCGTCCCTTTGGTGGCGTCGGGGGGCGCCGGATCGGCGGCGCATTTCTGCGAGGTCTTCGAAACCACCGACGTGGATGCTGCGCTGGCTGCCAGCGTGTTCCATTCGGGTGAGATCGAGATACCTGCGTTGAAGCAGTCGCTGCGCGCCGCCGGCATCGAGGTGCGCCGATGATGGATCAGACCAGGCTCGATTGGGACAAGGGCGGCGGCATGCTGCCGGCCATCGTGCAGCATGCCGACAACGGCGCGGTGCTCATGCTGGGATACATGAACCGCGAGGCGTTGGCCGAAACATTGGCCAGCAATCGAGTGACGTTCTGGAGCCGCAGCAAGCAGCGCCTGTGGACCAAGGGCGAGACCTCGGGCCACTTTCTGGAACTACGCGGGATCGCGGCGGATTGCGATGGCGATACTCTGCTCGTGCTCGCCCACCCCGAGGGACCCGCATGCCACTTCGGGACGCTCACCTGCTGGGGCGAGGACGCGCCGCAGGCGGCCGCCCAAAGTCTCGGCTTCATGAGCACGCTGGAAAAAATCATCGAGCAGCGGATCATTGCGCCTCCGGCGGGCAGCTACACCGCGAAATTGGTGGCCGAGGGCATCCGGCGGATCGCACAGAAAGTCGGCGAAGAGGGTCTGGAGCTCGCGCTCGCCGCCGTGGCCCAGACGGACCAGGACGTCATCGCCGAAGCGGCGGACTTGCTGTATCACACGGTGCTCTTGCTGCAGGTCAAGGGGCTGTCGCTGGGCGCGGTGGTCGCCGAACTCGAATCACGCCACGAGAAGAAGCAGCCCCCACCCTGACCGACGCACGAAGACATCACCCGGGATCGTCGTCAATCGAATGACCCTGGCCCTCCTTGATGCCTTGGTTGGCATCTTCGGCATGGGTGGCTCCTTTTTTTGCTTCGCTGGCCAGTTGCTGCCGTAACTTCAACCAATCTTCGCGCGCTTGGCGGCGAATCTCCTCTAATGAAATTGGCTCAAGTTCTATAGTCTTTGTCTCGATTTCCGATGCCGCAACGTCCGGCTCGGAAACCTTATCATCGTCCTTGGGTTTAGGGTTCTCGTATTCATTTACCAAGGAGGAGGTCTCAAGACTAAATGCCCGTTCGACTGTTTGCACGAAAAGTTCGGCGTTCTGAACGACTTCCTTGGCCTCGCTTAGTTCAATTTCGGTCCCAGTGTAGTCGGCTTTTATTCGAAGCGATTCTGTCCGGCTCAATTGGGTCGCGAGCTGTCGATCAATCTTGCCGGACTGAACGGCATGGCTGCGAAATGCTTCGATAACTCCGTTATGCGTTCGTGGCAGCTTGTCTTCGCTGACGCCGGCACGCAAAAGTGCAGCCTGAGCGATGTCGAACATCGCATAGTAGGATCGACTAACCGCGCTATCGTTGTCGCCGGCGTTCAAAGCGAGCCTGGCAACTTTCAGAGCCTTTTTGCCTTTTCGCACCAAGGCGCGTTCGAAGAGCCCCTTTGTCACAGAACGATGCCTTCGCGCGCAACGTTCCTTAGGAACCCCGGCCTCGGAAATGCCGCTGGATTTAGCCAGTCTTCGATCGCAATCGTAACCGGCTGAACCATGATGCCGGTATCAAGATACGCGTAGTAGGCCAATTCAGCCAACATCATCAAAGTCATGCCGTCGTCGCCACGTTCGTGCAAGATCAAGGCGACGTCCGCGTCACTATCCGGCCGGTGTTCTCCACGCGCACGCGAGCCAAACAGTATCGCTCGCTCCAGCCGTATATCGGCTGGAATCCGCGCGAGGAAGTCGCGTACGGCGCCCTCGGTATCCGGATCCAAGAATTTCATAGTCGGCATTTTGGACGCAACGCCGAAAGCAGGCAATTTTCGTGTAGCGCATCATTCCCGCTCCCACTCACGAGCGCCGATCCGGCGGCGGAAAATTAGACCGCATTCACGAGGGACGGCCACGCGATCCGTGCAGTTATTCTCCGCAACTAACGAGGGCCACTACGGGGCGAATCGCAACGGCGATCCGCTCCCATATAACCCATTGAATTTGAACATATAAGCGTGCGAGCTGCGCGAGAACTGGCTGTCGCTGGGCGCGGTGGTCGCCGAACTCGAATCACGCCACGAGAAGAGATAACCAGTACACTGGTGTCTTGCACAGAGCCTGGGGGGACGCCGATGAAGTCGGGCGATACGGGAAATCTGATCTGCGGAGTCACGCTTTTCCTGGCGTTGTCGGGCTGCGGGGCGCTGTCCTCCAAAGATGGCGGGGAGGCGCGCGCACCGGGGCGCACCGCCGCCGCCTCCCCTGCATCGCGACCGAACGAACCCGCCGCGACCGCACCGGTGAATCCCCCGACGAAGACAGCGGCGCAAGCCCCGCCGCCCGCCCACACTCGAGCGGACGCTCCCACCGCGGACGCCGGCACCTCGAACGGGCATGCCCCCGAGCGCCGGAAAATCCCCGCTCCTCCGGCCAGAAGCGCGGCGCAGCGGGCCACGGCCGCGGATATCCGCGCGGCTCAGCCGGCCTCCTCCACCGCCGGCGCCAAACCGGCTACGGCGGACAAACCGGGCCCGCCGGCGCTCGATTTATCCGCGCTGGAACAACGTCTCAAGGATACGCGCGCGATCGGCGTCTTTACGAAACTGAGCCTGAAGAATCAAGTCGATGATTTATTGGCTCGATTTCGAGCCTTCCATCAGAGCTCGACCAAGTCCCCACCGCCCGCCGATTTGCGGCACCAATATGATTCACTCATGGTCAAGGTGCTGGCATTGCTGCAAAATGGCGATCCGCAGCTAGCGTCCGCCATCTCCTCGTCGCGAGAGGCTATCTGGGGCATTCTGGCGGACCCGGAAAAGTTCTCGAAAATCTAGGTGAAGGAGGACGTACCATGCATCAGCGCTTAGCCGCTCCCGTATTCCTGATGATCGCGGCCGCCGCCGCCGGCAGTGCCGTGGCGGATGTAACCTCGGGCAAGGATCTCAAAGCGACGATCGCACTCAATGGGTTGCCCTGCGACCAGATCGTCGACGTGAAGCGCAACGCGGATAGCGATTACGTGGCCACCTGCAAGGACGGCAACCGCTATCATATTTTTGTGAGTGGGCAGGGACGGGTCGTCGTCGAGAAGCAGTAACCCCGGTCCGCTCGGCGCCGCGGGCGGCGAGTGCGCCCAAGTGATGGGTGCTCAGCGGGCTGAACGGGGCAGCGCTTCAATCGGCTCGCGTGTGCTGCGCCCCCTCGGCGGCTTCGCGCAACCAATCGTCTCGATCGGCCGAAACCGGCAGCGCCCGTGCCGCCTCGCTCGCGCGATCATAGTTCTCCCGTGCCCCCTTCGCATCGCCGTTCTTCGCCAACGCCTCGGCCAGTGCCAGCAGGTTCGCAGGATAGGCGGGTTGCAAAGCAACGGCGCGGCGCGCCGCGGCCAATCCCGCCTCGGGGTCGCCCGGTCCCAACGGCCAACCCGGGGCGCGAACCAATACCAGCGAGCGCACGCGCGCAGGCCCCGCGTAGTCGTAATGAGGATCCGCAGCTTCGGCGCTGGACAAGGACTCGAGCATGCTATTCAGCAGTTCGCCCGCGCGCGTGGGATGTGCCCGCGCCTCGAGACCCTGCGCCACCGCCCGTCCGTACAAACAGGCCGCCGCTTGCGGCGCGCTCGCGAGGCACGCTTGCGCATCGCGGCTCGCATCCTCGGCGAGTCGGGCGCGGACCTGTGCATCGGATTCATGGTCGCTGCGCTTCGCATCGGAGGCTATGGCGGACACCAGGTCCTCCACGGTTCCGGTGGCGGGACTCGGCTGGGTTGCAGGGCGCACGGGTGCACGACATGCGGCCATCGTCAGCGCCAGCATGCCCAAGGCCAGCCGCTGTTTCATGGGGCTTCGATTCGGTTTCACGCCGGTAGTTTAATCCTGCGGTGCCATGCAAGTTCACCGCAGCGTAGTCGACTCGCCGCCCGCCCGCAGCGTCGTAAACGCGCGGCTGTTCGGTCAGGGCGCTGTTTTGCTTTGAGCCGGCAGCTCGGGCGGCGCGAAGCCTCGCAGATGCAGCGGCGCCAGCGCCTCGGCGCTGCCAACGGTGCCTGATTTCAGCAGCCCTTCCCGCAGCGCCCGTACGCGGGCCGCGGGTAGTCGGGAGCCGACCGTCGCAAGGAGGGCAACGGGCAACGGCGCGGATTGCGCGATCGGCTTCAGTTGGGCGGCGAAAGGCAGCGTTGCGAGCGCGGCCGCCTGAGTTTGATCGAGCAATGCCACCACCTTCTCACCGGCGGCGACCCTTCTCAGGGCACTCAGTATCTGTCCGGTGTACTCGATCTTGAGGTCCGCCGGTAGCGACCAGCTTCCGAGCGCATAGCGACGCACGAACTCGGGCGCATAGCCCGCGACGCTGACCAGGGTGTACCCGGCCAACGACTCGGGCTCCGTGACCCCGCCGGTCTTGGCCACCAGTGTCCAGCGTTCCTTCGGACCGATATCCACCATGTCCGCTTGCGCAAGCGGCGTCAAATGCAACTCCGCCCCGTGCTTCACGAAGAACGGGAAAGGCACGAACGCCAGCACCGCCTCGGGATCGCCAAGCTTCTTCAGGCCGCCTTCCTCGGTGGGGTCATAGACGGCAGCCAGACTTCCCGCAGACCAATGCGCGGACGCAGCGGCGGCCTTCGCGAATTGATCGACGTAGGGCTGCGCATCCCCCGCAGCGCCGGGATATCCCGGAGCACAGAAAACGAGCGTGGCAAGCGAAGCCATCATCAAGGTACTCATGACAGTAGGCTATCATTCCCCTGCGCTGAGAGCCTACCGTATCGGCAAGAGGGCGCTTTTTTCACCCATGGCCATGCCCGTCTCGCCCCCCCCGTCCGTCTCCCCCCAACCACCGCCCGTCTCGCCCCGGCTGCTGCACCTCTTCCACCGCATATTGCGCGCACGGCACTGGCTCGTCGGCGGATTCTTGGTCGCGGCCGGCGCCGGCATCTACGGCGCCCTGCGCATCCCCACCGATTCGGCGATCGAGCGTCTCGTCATTGCCGGCGATCCGGTGGCGCAGGCCACCCTCGAATTCGAGCGCGTATTCCCCGAAGGCGATCAAGCGCTCCTCATGCTCGAGGCGCCAGAACCCTTCGGGCTCGCCCCGCTGCAAGGTACCGTGCGCCTCGAAGGGGAACTCAACCGCATACCCCATGTCGAGGCGCACAGCCTGCTGACGCTCTACCAGCGCAGCCGCTCGAGCGCGCCAATCGGTCCCCAGGATGTCGCAGCCCTACGGGAATTCGCGACCGGCACGTCGCTGTTTCGCCGCGCCGGCCTCGTTGGCGAACACTATCTCGGCATCGCGCTCGAGCTGCGCGTGAACTCCGCGGCCGAGCGGGACCGCGCGTTGGCCGCCATCGATGCGCTGGTGCTGCCGCTGGACGGGGCCGGCACACCGTTCACCGCCGTTCGCCGCGTGGGCACGCCATGGCTCAACGCGTGGCTCGAACGTCAAACGGGCACGGCCACGAGGACCTCCATGCCGCTGTTCGGCGTTTTCCTGATGACGCTGGTGCTGCTCGTGTACCGCTCGTGGCGCGCGTTGGCCGCCATCGTGCTCACGCTCGGCGCCGTGGTCGCGATCGCCATGGGACTTGGCGATCTCTTCGGCTGGCCGACCACGGTGGTCTCGGCGCTGGTCCCGTTGACCGTCATGGTCACGACGACGGCCACGCTCGTCTACATCCATTCGCGCTACATGGAGCCCGACGATGCGCAGAGTATGGCGGAGCACCATGCACGGGCGCTCGCCAACAAGTTCCTGCCCTGCACCGCCTCGATGTTCGCCACCGCGGTCGGCTTTGCGGCACTCGCCGTCTCGCAGATTCGCCCCGTACGTGACATGGGCGTGTGGACCGCGTGCGGGCTGATCGTGGCGTGGCTGGGCTGTTTCACTCTGTTTCCGGCGCTGCAGTCGCTGCTCCGTGCTCCGCTGCGCGCCAAGGCGGCATCGGCCGGCAAATGGTTCCCCGCATTCATCGACGCTTTGATCCCCGCGACCCGGCGCTACCGGTGGCCGCTGGTCATCGGCGCCCTCGTGTTGATGCTATGCGGGGCAGCCTCGTTGTTCGGTATTCCGGGGCGAATGGCGCCTCTGAATCTGGAGACCGATGCGTTGACCTATGTCAATCCGAACCTACGCGTGGCGCAGGACACGCGGCGGTTCGAGCAATCGAACGGCCTCGACGTCGTCGATCTTTGGCTCCAGACGCAGCCGGGCCACGCGCTGGACCCTGAGTTTCTGCGGGCCGTCGAATCGCTGAGCCGCCGACTCGAGCAGCATCCCGGTGTGGATGGGGTGGAAGGTCCCACCACGGTGCTGCGCTGGTCTCGCTATACCCAGAGCGGATCCGATCAGCTGCCCACGGCTTCCGACCAGTGGCCGAAGCTCGCGGCCGATCTGGAACAAGTTCTGCTGGCCGAGCCCAGCGCGCGCAGCTATATCGATCTGACGGATCTGGCCAGCGTCCGGCTCAGCATCCGCGGCAAAGGTCAGTCATTTGGTGCCGCCGGCGCGATGCGCAAGTTCGTGGAACAAACCTGGGCCGCGGCGCAGGCGGACGAGCCGGCGTTGCGAACCGTGCGCGGCCGCCTGGCCGGCAAGGGAGTCCTGTCCGGAGAGATCACCGAACGGTTGCTGCCCACGCTCATCGAGAGCTTCGCGCTCACGGCCAGCGTGATCTTTTTGGCCTTTCTGGTCGTGTTTCGCAGCCCCTCGGCGCGGCTCATGACCATGATCCCCTCGCTGTTCTCGATCCTATCGGTGTTCATCGTGATGCGCGTCGGCGCGATTCCGCTCAACATCGCCACCATTCTGATCGGCTCGACCGTGTTGGGCGCGACCGAGAACGACCAAGTCCATTTTTTCTATCATTTCCAGGAGGGCCGCACGAGCGGCTCGACGGTGGGGGCGCTGCGCCATGCCTTGACGGTCGCCGGCCGTCCCATCCTGTTTGCGACTCTCATCAATACCAGCGGCTTCCTGGCGCTCGCTTTGTCGGATCTACCGCCCATGCGCCAGTTCGGTATCGTTTCCGCCTCCGCCTTCGTTCTGGCGCTGCTGGCCGATTTCACCGCCCTGCCGGCGGCGTTGTGGATCTTGAGCCGCCATGAACGGCAAGCCGCGCCGTAGGCGCACGAGCGCGTCCGTGCACGGACGCGCTAGGTTTTTTTCAAGCTCGCCGCATCGCGCGCCAGCGCCTCGATGCCGGCCCAGTCGCCCGCCGCCAGCATCGCGGAGGGTGCGAACCAGGATCCGCCCACGCAGCCCACGTTGGGCAGCGCCAGATAATGGGCCGCCGTCGCGCGGGTGATCCCGCCGGTGGGGCAGAACAGCACGTCCGGGAACGGCGCTCCCAACGCCCGCAGCATGCCCAATCCGCCCGCCTGTTCCGCGGGAAAAAGCTTCAGGACATTGAACCCTGCGGTGCGCGCCGCGATGAGTTCGGTCGGGGTCATGACGCCGGGAAGCAGCGGGAAGCGCGCCCCGCGGGCGGCTGCCGCCAGTTCGGGCGTCAGGCCAGGGGTTACTCCGAATTGCGCCCCGGCGCGATCCGCCTGCGCAAAATCGACCGCCCGCGTCAGCGTGCCCACCCCGACCACCGCGTCGGGGACTGCTTTGCGCATGGCGGCGATGGCGGCGAGCGCCACCGGTGTACGCAGCGTGATCTCCAGTACCCTGAGTCCCCCGGCCGATAATGCACGGGCGAGGGGCACCGCATGCTCGATATCGGCGATGGTCAGAACGGGTATGACGGGAACCAGCCCGACGATTTCGCGGATATTCATGCAATTCCTTCGGAATTTACATCAGGGACATGGCGCCCGCTTCGGCCTCGCCGGCGGCGCGGCGCAAACTGGCGAAGAGTTCTCGACCCATGCCGAATTCGTTGTCCGAATGCAGCATCGCCGGCGGCTCGCGGTGTCGCCAGACTTCTTCGGGAACCTTGGCTTCGAGCGCGCCGGCGGCGCAGTCGAGCCGGACGATATCACCGTCGCGCACCCGGCCCAAGGGCCCACCGCTGAACACTTCCGGTGTCACGTGGATGGCCGCCGGCACGCTCCCGGATGCGCCGGACATGCGGCCATCGGTTACGAGCGCCACGTGAAAACCCTTGCTCTGCAGCGACGCGAGCGATGGCGTGAGCTGATGCAGCTCCGGCATGCCATTGGCGCGCGGTCCCTGAAATCTAACGATCACCACGCAATCGCGTGACAGCCGTCCTGCCTTGAATGCGCCAATGACCTCCTCCTGACCGTCGAACACGACCGCGGGCGCCTCGACGATATGGTGCTCGGACTTCATCGCCGAGGTCTTGATGACAGCCCTGCCCAGATTGCCGGTCAACAGCTTCAGTCCGCCATGAGGGCTGAACGGCGCATCCGCGGGACGCAGGACATCGAGGTCGCCGCTGGCGGCCGGCGCGGCGCGCCAGGCAAGACGGCCCTCGTCGAGCCATGGTTCGAGCGCATAGGCATGCAGGCCCGCTCCCATCACGGTCATCACGTCGGCGTGCAAGAAGCCGGCGCGCAGCAATTCGCCGATGAGAAACGCCATGCCTCCGGCGATTTGGAACCGGTTCACGTCGGCGCTGCCATTCGGGTAGATCCGCGTGAGCAGCGGCACTGCCGCCGACAGATCGCTGAAATCGTCCCAGGTAATCGCTATTCCGGCGCAGCGCGCCATCGCCACCAGATGCAGCGTGTGGTTGGTCGAGCCGCCGGTGGCGAGCAAGCCGACGATGCCGTTCACGATCGCCTTCTCATCGATGACCCGGGCGAGCGGCAGGTATTCGGTGCTCAAGGCCGTAATCCGTGCCGCGCGCTGCGCCGCGGCCGCGGTCAGCGCATCGCGCAGCGGCGTGTTCGGCGGCACGAAGGCCGAGCCGGGTATGTGCAAGCCCATCACTTCCATCAGCATTTGATTGCTGTTCGCGGTCCCGTAGAAGGTGCAAGTTCCCGCGGAATGGTAGCTGCCCGCCTCGGAATCGAGCAGCGCATCGCGACCGACCTTGCCCTCGGCGTAGAGCTGGCGAATGCGCGCCTTTTCTTTGTTGGGAACGCCGGAAGGCATCGGCCCCCCGGGCACGAGAATCACCGGTAAATGACCGAATGCAAGAGCGCCCATCACCAAGCCCGGCACGATCTTGTCGCACACGCCCAGACATAGTGCGGAATCGAACATGTTGTGCGCCAAGGCCACCCCGGTCGACATGGCAATGACGTCGCGGCTGAACAACGATAACTCCATTCCAGGCTGGCCTTGCGTCACTCCGTCGCACATCGCGGGCACGCCGCCCGCGAATTGAGCCACCGCACCGGCTTCGCGCGCCGCCCTCTTGATGAGAGCAGGATATTTTTCGAGCGGTTGGTGGGCCGACAACATGTCGTTGTAGGCAGACACGATGGCCACATTGGGCCAGCGCATGAGTTTCAGCGCCTCCTTGTCCATGTCCGATGCCGCAAATCCATGGGCAAGATTGGTGCATGACAAACCGGCTCGTGCCGTACCTCGCAGCCGCGCCGCATCCATACGCCGCAAATATCCGGACCGCCCGGTCGCGCTGCGTTCGCGAATGCGTTCGGTGACGGCGCGCACCTGCGGATGCACAATTCGTGAGTGTGTCGCCATATCTCATTGTGCCACATCCGCAAGGCTTACTAGAACGCGGGCGCAAGTGCTACGCTCTGCAGGCGAGCAAACGAGGACTTGGTGGACGGTGGCTATATTACCGACATTCGATATGTTGCTTTTCGGAGGCACCGGCGACCTGGTGACACGCAAGCTATTGCCGGCCCTTTATCGCCGCTTTGCGGCAGGCCAGGTCTCGGCCGAGTCGCGTGTTCACGGGATTGCCAGAACGGCCCTGTCCCGGGAAGAATATCTCGCACAGGTCGAATCCGCGTGTAGGATGTTCCTCGGCAAGGAGTTCGATCCATCGCGCTGGGACGCGTTCATCGGTCTCGTCGACTACATCAAAGTGGACGCCGCCGTCGAGCAGGACTACGCGCAAATCGCTGCCGCGCTCGACGGCCGCGAGCGCTTCGTGCGGGTATTCTTTCTGTCCACCGCGTCGAATCTGTTCTCGGTGATCTGCGACAACATCGCGCAGGCCGGGGTGATCACGCCCTCCTCCCGCGTGGTGTTGGAAAAACCCCTGGGCCACGATACGCCGTCGGCCGATCTCATCAACCAGCAAGTCGGCACGGTATTCACCGAGCAACAGATCTACCGCATCGATCATTATCTCGGCAAGGAGGCCGTACAGAATCTCATGGCGCTGCGGTTCGGCAACGCCTTGTTCGAGCCGTTGTGGCGAAGGGGCCTGATCAAGCACGTGCAGATCACGGTGGCCGAAGAACTCGGCGTGGAGCGGCGCGGCCATTTCTACGACCAAACGGGTGCGCTGCGCGACATGGTACAGAACCATTTGTTGCAGCTCCTGTGCATCATGGCCATGGAGCCGCCGGCCAGCAGCGATCCCGACGCCGTCCGCGACGAGAAACTGAAGGTGCTGCGCGCCTTGCGGCCGCTGCGCGACCGCGATGTGCTCACCAAGACGGTGCGCGGCCAGTACAAGGCCGGCGCCGTGCGCGGTGTTCCGGTACCCGGTTATCTCGAGGAAGCCGACATCGCATCCGACAGCACCACGGAAACGTTCGCCGCATTGAAAGTGGAAATCGACACTTGGCGCTGGGCCGGCGTGCCCTTCTACCTGCGCACCGGCAAGCGTCTCCAGGATCGCCTCACCGAACTGGTGGTGACCTTCGATGAAGTCCCTCATCCGATTTTCGAAAAGCCGCAGACCTCCAGCACCGCCAATGAACTGGTGATACGGCTGCAACCGGATGAGAGCATCACCATGACCATTCTCGCCAAGAATCCTGGCGAAGGCATGCGTTTGAAGCCGGTGAGTCTCGGCCTCGATCTCGGTGAGACGTTCAAGACCCGCAGTCTCGATGCCTATGAGCGATTGCTGATGGACACGGTCAAGGGGAATCTGACCCTCTTCATGCGCAGAGACGAGTTGGATGCCGCATGGCGCTGGATCGACCCGATCATCGCCGGCTGGCAACAGTACGATGAGCGGCCCAAAACCTACATCGCGGGCAGCTGGGGCCCGGCGGCCTCCAGTTCGTTGATCGGCCGCGACGGCTTCTCATGGCACGATGAGCTGTAGCGATGGCAGGCATGATGAACACTGAGCCGCCCGCCATCCGCTACACCGACCGCGCCACCCTGGCGCGCATGCTCGGCGAGCGAGTCGCGGCGGATCTATCGGCGGCGATCGCCGCGCGCGGCCGTGCGAGCCTGGTGGTGTCGGGAGGCCGGTCTCCCATCGAGCTATTCGAACATTTGCGCGTTCAAGCCCTCGATTGGAGCCGCGTGTGGGTGGCGCTCGCGGATGAGCGCTGGGTAGACCCGGCGGATCCGGACAGCAACGAGCGCTTGGTGCGCGATGTGCTGCTGCGCGACCGCGCCGCTGCCGCGAATTTTCGCGGGCTGAAAAACTCCGCCGCCACGCCGGAACTCGGCGCCGCGCCGGCATGGCAGAGGCTCATGGACGTGCCGCGCCCGTTCGATGCGCTCGTGCTCGGCATGGGCGATGACGGCCATACGGCCTCCTTGTTTCCCGGTTCGCCGGATCTGAGCGCGGCGCTCGATGAAAGCGCTGCGCCGGGCTGCGTCGGCATGCGCGCACCCATTTCCCCCCGCGCGCGTTTGAGTCTGAATCTCGCCGCGCTCCTCGATACGCGCCGCATCGTGATCCTCATCACCGGTGAAGCGAAGTGGCGAACCTACGCGGCGGCATGCCAGCCAGGTGCCGTGGAACTCATGCCCGTACGCACCATCCTGCGTCAGCGACGCGCGCCGGTGGACGTCGTTTGGTCTCCGTAAGCTAATTCGAGACGCTTGGCGGCTCGTCAAAAGGAAACTTTCTGTGACTGCAAATTTGAAACCCGTGAAGCCGGATCGGCGAGTTGAAGACGAGCGGACCGCGCTCGGCAAAGAGGCTATCAAGAGTGCCTTCTTGGACGATCTTTTCTATGTGCAGGGAAAATTTCCCGCCCTCGCCACCAGCAACGACTACTACATGGCGCTGGCCTACGCCGTGCGCGACCGGATGTTGCAGCGCTGGATCAGCACCGCCGCCGCCTACACCAAACAGGGCTCGCGCACGGTCGCGTACCTGTCGGCCGAATTTCTCATGGGGCCACACCTCGGCAACAACCTCATCAACCTCGGCATATTGGATACCGTCAAGGAATGCATGACCGAACTCGGCTTGAATTTCGAGCAGCTGCTCGGCCAGGAAGAGGAACCGGGCCTGGGTAACGGCGGCCTTGGCCGGTTGGCGGCGTGCTTCATCGATTCTCTCGCCACGCTCGAGGTCCCCGCGGTCGGCTACGGCATCCGCTACGAGTTCGGAATTTTCCATCAAGAGATCGTCGACGGCTGGCAAATCGAAAAGACCGACAAGTGGCTGCGCTACGGCAATCCCTGGGAATTGGTCAGACCCGAGTGGTCGGTGAACGTCAAGTTCGGCGGAACGACCGAACAACACATCGACGAGTTCGACCGGTTGCGAGTGCGCTGGGTTCCGCACAAGACCGTCTGCGGCGTGCCTTACGACACGGTCATCCTCGGCTACCGCACCAATACGGCCAACACGCTGCGCTTGTGGCGATCGGAAGCCCCCGAGTCCTTCGACTTCGCCATTTTCAACAGCGGCGATTATTACGGCGCGGTGAACCAGAAAGTCATCTCGGAAAATCTGAGCAAGGTGCTGTATCCCAACGACGTCGAGCTGCGCGGCAAGGAGCTGCGGCTCGAACAGCAGTATTTTTTCGTGTCCTGTTCCCTGCAGGACATGTTCCGCATATTGGAGCGCCAAAAACTACCCGTGGAGAGGTTCCACGAGAAGTTCGCCGTCCAGCTCAACGATACTCATCCGGCCATCGCCATCGCCGAGCTCATGCGGCTGCTGGTCGACGAATACGTGCTGCCATGGGCCGACGCGTGGAGAGTGACCTGCAAGACGTTCGCCTATACCAATCACACGTTGCTGCCGGAGGCTCTCGAGCGCTGGTCATTGGCGGTGTTCGGCAAGGTGCTGCCGAGGCACCTGCAGATCATCTACGAGATCAACGCGCATTTTCTCGAGGAAGTGCGCATGCGCTTCCTGGGCGACGAAGCGCGCATCTCGCGGCTGTCGCTGATCGACGAGACGGGCGAGCGCTACGTGCGCATGGCGCACCTGGCCTGCGTGGGCAGTCACGCCATCAATGGCGTCGCCGAATTGCACTCGGAGTTGTTGAAGCGCGACGTGTTGAAGGACTTCTACGAGTTGTGGCCGAAGAAATTCAGCAACAAGACCAACGGAGTCACGCCGCGGCGCTGGATGGTTCTGAGCAACCCGAAACTCTCGCAACTCATCTGCGAGCACATCGGCGACGGCTGGATCAAGGATCTGGCGCAACTGCAGCGCCTGGAGCCCCTCGCCGACGACGCGGAATTCCGCTCTCGCTGGCGCGCGATCAAAATGCACAACAAGCGCGCTTTCGCATCGCTCGCGCTCGAGCGTACCGGCATCGTCGCGGACCCCGACTCCATCTTCGACGTGCTGGTCAAGCGAATTCACGAATACAAGCGCCAGCATCTGAAAGTGCTGCATATCGTCTCGCTCTATCACACGATCAAATCGAATCCGTCGCTCGCGGTGCAGCCGCGGACTTTCATCTTCGGCGGCAAGGCGGCGCCCGGATATCACCTCGCCAAGCTCATGATCAAGCTCATCACGGCCGTGGGCGAGGTGGTCAATCGTGATCCGGATGTCGGCGGACGCTTGAAAGTGGTGTTCCTGCCGAACTTCAACGTGACCAATGGGCAGCGCGTCTATCCTGCCGCGGATCTATCGGAACAGATATCGACCGCCGGGAAAGAAGCCTCGGGTACGGGCAACATGAAATTTTCGATGAACGGCGCGCTCACGATCGGCACGCTGGATGGCGCGAACATCGAAATCCGCAGCGAGGTCGGCGCGGAGAATTTCTTCCTGTTCGGCTTGAACGCCGAGGAGGTGTACGCGATGCATGCGCGTGGTTATCGTCCGATGGACTACTACGATGCCAATCAGGGGTTGCGCGACGTGCTCGAGCTGATCCGCAGCGGATTTTTCTCGCGCGGCGACACCGAGCTGTTCAGGCCGCTGATCGACGGACTGCTCTACCACGATCCGTATCTATTGCTGGCCGATTTCCAGTCCTATGTCGAATGCCAGGAAAGAGTCGCGGAGGTGTACCGCGACACGGAGCGCTGGACTCGCATGTCCATTCTCAACACGGCGCGCAGCGGGAAATTTTCGTCGGATCGAACCATCCGGGAGTACTGCGAGGAGATCTGGCAAGTCAAACCCGTGCCGATTCACCTACTTACACATGCGGAAGCAGGAACCGCATAGTCCGGCGCAAGGGCTCGGCGGCTCCCCACAACAATTGGTCGCCCACGGTGAAGGCGGAGAGGTATTCGCCGCCCATCGCCATCTTGCGCAGCCGGCCGATGGGCACCGTCAGCCGGCCGCTGACGGCGGCGGGTGAAAGCTCCTTCATCGAGGCGTCGCGGTCGTTGCGCACCACCCGCACCCAGGAATTGCCGCCCGCGATCAACGCTTCGATCTGCGGTAGCGGCAGATCCCGGTTCAGCTTGATGGTCAGTGCCTGCGAGTGGCAGCGCATCGCGCCGATGCGTACGCACAGGCCTTCCACCGGTATGGGGCTGGCTTGCGTGCCCATGATCTTGTTCGATTCCGCGCCGGCCTTCCATTCCTCGCGGCTTTGGCCATTGCCCAAATCCTTGTCGATCCAGGGGATCAGGCTCGCGGCCAGCGGCGCGCCGAACTGCGTCTTCGGGAATTCGGCATCCGCCAGGGCGGTGCTCACCGCGCGATCGACGTCGAGGATGGTCGCCGCGGGATCGCGCAGCGACTGCGAGGCGGACCGATATAGATAGCCCATCTGTTCCAATAATTCGCGCATATTCTGCGCGCCGGCGCCGGAGGCCGATTGATAGGTCATGGAGGAGATCCATTCCACGACCCCCGCCCGCATTAAACCGCACACTGCCATCAGCATGAGGGAGACGGTGCAATTCCCGCCGATGAAATCCTTGACGCCCGCCGCGCGGGCCGCTTGCATGACGGGCAAGTTCACCGGGTCGAGAACGATCACCGCGTCATCGGCCATTCTCAGGGTCGATGACGCATCGATCCAATATCCTCGCCAGCCCGCCTCGCGCAGACGCGAATGGACCGCCGTGGTGTAGTCGCCGCCCTGGGTGCTCATCAAGAGCGGCAAGCGGGCAAGCGCCTCGATATCGTTGGCGTCCTCGACCCGGCCCACCGCGCGGCCGATGTCGGGCGCCGCGCCGCCGGCCTGCGAGGTGCTGAAAAACGTGGGCTCGACCAGCTCGAAATCCTTCTCCGCACGCATGCGGTCGAGAAGGACCGATCCGACCATGCCACGCCAACCGATGAGGCCAATTTTCGTCATGAAAGGCTCCTAGATCACGAACTCGGACGCAGGCCGGCGCAAATTATAGTTCGACGCCATGGCATGGCCGTACGCACCGCAGGTCGCGATCAACAGTACATCGCCTTCCTCCGTGGGCGGCAACCAACGGTCGGCGCCCAGCTGGTCGGCGGTCTCGCAGATCGGACCGACGACGTTGACGCGCCGGCTCAGCGGTTGGTCGAGGCGGGTCAGGTTGCGGATGTCGTGGTGCGAGCCGTACAGCGCGGGCCGGATGAGCGAGTTCATGCCGGTGGCGATGCCGACGTAGCGAACGTCCCCCTTGCCCTTCAGCTGCGTCACCACGGCGACCAATACGCCCGCCTTGGCCACCAGGAAGCGGCCCGGTTCCATCCAGAACTGCAGCGCCGGAAACTTTTGCTTGAGCGCCGCGACGCCGGAATCGAGCGCCGCCAGATCGAGCTCCGCCTGCCCGAGCTGTTCCGGCACGCCCATTCCTCCGCCCAAATCGATGGCGCGAACTTCAGGAAAGCGCTGCACCAGCTCGGCGAGCAGCGTCCCCGTTTCTATCCAATTGGTCACGTCGAATACGCCGCTTCCCGTATGCGCGTGCAACCCGATGACCCGAGCGCCGGCGCTGCGCACCAGGGCCGCGAGTTCATCCGCTTCGGCGATGGGCACGCCAAACTTGGTGTGACTTCCGGCCGTACGCACATGTTGATGATGCCCACGACCGAGTCCGGGATCGAGCCGCAGGAAAATCTCTCGGTCGCGAAACAGTTCCGGCCACATCTTGAGCGGGTACAGATTGTCCAGCGTGACCTGGACACCCGCCGCAAGCGCAAATTCGTACTCCGCCCGCGGCGCGAAGTTGGGCGTGAACAGGACGCGTTGCGGCGCGAGCCCGGCGACCGCCGCGAACGCATGCTCGATTTCACCCTGGGACACGCATTCCAGCGAGAGCCCGGCCGCATACACGCGTCGCAGTATGTCCGGATGCCAGTTCGCCTTCATCGCGTAGGCCCAGCGATCCACGGACCGGACACGCTTGAGCTGCGCTATGGTCGCATCCACCGTCGCCATGTCGTAAACGAAGGCGGCGGACTCGCGCTGGGCGATCTCGCACAGGCGCCGGCGTTTGCGCGGGTCCTCCCACCAGTTGATCGCCGCGACGCTGCGCGGATTCGCGACGAATAATTGCTGCCACGTCGGCCCCAATACCTTGTCCGAACCGATGCTCTGAATCAAGCGCTCGTGCAGTTGATGAACCAAGCGATCGCCCTGCGATTCATCGATCACGAACGTGAAATTCAAATCGTTCGCCGCTTGCGACACGAGATAGATCTTGTGATCCTGGAACAGCTCGAATGCGCCTCCCAGTTCGTGAAGAATCCCACGGATGTTGTGACCCAGTAAGCTCAAGGAGGCGCATGGCCCCAACACCTCGACGCGGCACAACTCGCCGAGCGCGGCAGTCAAGCGGACGAGCGCGGATGCGTCCAGGGTGTTGGCCGCCGGATCGAGCGAGACCGTGACATTGGTTTCCGACGTCGATACCAGGTCGACCGATAAACCTTGCTGCTTGAAGACCTGGAACGCATCCGCCAGGAACCCGACCTGGTGCCACATCCCGGGGCTTTCCATGGAGATCAGCGTGATGCCTTTCTTGATGGCGATCGCCTTCACCTGTGCGGCGCTATCCGCGACGCTGGCCGACACCACCGTGCCCTGCAGGCCGGGCGCCTGGGTCGCATACACATGCAGCGGGATCTTGTATTGGCGCACCGGCAGAACGCAGCGCGGGTGCAGAACTTTGGCGCCATTGCTCGCGATTTCCTGAGCCTCATCGTAGTGCAGGTTGCGCAGCAGCCGTGCGGTGGGTACCAGCCTTGGATTGGCGCTGAACAGGCCCGGCACATCCGTCCAGATCTCCAAGCGCACGGCAGCGAGTTTTGCGGCGAAATACGAACCGGACGTGTCGGAGCCGCCACGCCCCAAGAGCACCGTGTCGCCGTCGTCGTTCGCGGCGATGAAGCCCTGCGTGATCACCACCCGATCGAGACCCCGCCAGCGGGCTTGCAGGAGCGGGTCGGGCGCGAAATCGCAGGTGGCCGACAGCAGCTCCGCCTTCTCGTTCGTCCCATGCCGCCGTTCCGCGCGCAGGAATTGGCGCGCATCCACCCACGCCGTCTCGATTCCCTGAGCATTCAAAAAGGACGCGCCCAGGGAGGTCGCCAGCAGCTCGCCCATCGCCATGACCCGGGCGCGAACTCGGTCACCGAGTTCGCCGGTTTCGGCAATCGCATTGGCCATGCGCTCGAGATCTTTCATGAAACCGTCGAACTGCGCGCTCGGAACGATGGCCAGTTTGTCCGCCAGGTCGCGATGCAGGCGATCGATCTGTTCGAGTACCGCGCCGTGGCCGCCGGCCAGGGCGACCGACAGCAAAGCCTCGAGGCGATCGGTGACGCCGGACAGGGCCGAGTGCACCACCACCGGCCGCAGCTTCGCCGCCACGCGCTCACGCAGCACGCCGGCAATGTTGTGCCAATTGGCGGCGGATGAGACGCTGGTGCCGCCGAATTTCAGGACGACCCAGTGTTCGCTGTTTTCAGCCACGGATATGGACGCTCGTGTGGGAGGCACCGGGGATTCGGCCGGCGCCGCGGTTATCAATCGTCTTCGAAGATGTCGCGAAGTTCTTTTTCCAACTGCCGCTCGGCTAGCACGTCCTCGACACGGCTCCACGCCGCTTTGCCGCGCTTACCGACCGCGGCGGCTTTGGGTCGGCGCTCGGCGCGCTCGATGAGCGGATCGAAATCATGCGATTCTTCGGCTTCGCCAAGAAACTCATCGTCGATATCGAAATGTTCGTCTTCGCGTTCGCTCATTGTTCGAAAAAAGGCCCTTGAATCAATGGGATCAATCAACCCGATGCCTGAAGCAGGCGCACTATATCGATTCCGCCCGCATTCAACCACCCGGATTCCGGCGGCGAACGCGCTGCGCCGCAACAGCGCAAATGCTTTCAGCCGTTGCGCTTATACACGAATGGGGCGGGGAAGCCAGCATTTCAATGTTACGTTTCATTTAAGGCGCCCAACCACTCGATCGATACGCGCAACGACCGGTTAGGAAACGTACGCCACGTCGCCAGAGAGGCTCGGGTGGAGCTTGGAATATCTTATGTGAAATCGAGTATTTCTTTCTAGGTCCCTGTAAGCACATGGCCGGCCGGAGCGGAGAGGTCAGCACCGGGCCGCGGCAACACGCCCTGCGCCACCGCCCGGTTGACGGCGGATAAGATCGCGAGCAGAGAAGCGGTGATGATGTTGCCGTGCATGCCTGCCCCAAACAGGGTACGTCGCGCCCGGGTAGTGATTTCGATATAGGACACCGCTTTTGCGCCGCTGCCGCCGCCGCGCGAATGCTCCTCGTAGGAAAGAACGTCGAACGGCAGACCGATGGCCTGGACCATGGCATCGATGGGCCCCGATCCCTGCCCCTGGCGAGTTTCCAGCCGACCGTCGGTTTCCACCTGCAAAGCGAGCCGCTCCGTGTCGGCGCCGTCCGTCGAAGCCGAGAGTTGGTGGGAGCGATAGACGAAGGGCTGGCGCGGGGCCAGGTACTCGCGCGAAAACAGATCCCATAATTCTTGTGAACTCAGCTCTTTGCCCGTGATATCTGCTGCGGTTTGTACGACCTGGCTGAATTCGATTTGCAGGCGCCTCGGCATGACCAATTGATAATCACGCTCGAGCAGATAGGCGACGCCGCCCTTCCCCGATTGGCTGTTGACGCGGATGATCGAGTCATACGACCGCCCGAGATCCGACGGATCGATGGGCAGATACGGCACGTCCCACAGTTCCGTATCGCTGCGAGCCGCGAGGCCTTTCTTGATCGCATCCTGATGGGAGCCCGAAAACGCCGTGAAGACCAGATCACCCACATACGGATGCCGAGGATGAATGGGCAGCTGGTTGCACGCTTCGGCACATCGGGCTGTCTCGTTAATATTGGAGAAATCTAAAGCAGGATCAACACCTTGTGTATATAAATTAAGGGCTAGCGTAACGATATCGACATTGCCGGTGCGCTCGCCATTGCCGAACAGGGTGCCCTCCACTCGATCCGCCCCGGCCATCAAGGCGAGTTCCGCCGCAGCCACGCCGGTGCCGCGATCGTTGTGCGGATGAACGCTGAGGATGATCGAGTCGCGGTTGGCGACATGGCGCCCGAACCACTCGATCTGGTCGGCGTAGATGTTGGGCGTGGCCATCTCGACGGTCGCGGGTAAGTTCAGAATGGATTTACGGCGAGGTGAAGGTTCCCAAATCGAATTCACGACATCGCATATCTGAACCGCAAATTCGAGTTCCGTGCCCGTGAAGCTTTCGGGGCTGTATTGAAAGACCCACTGCGTATCGCGGTTCCGTTCCGCGTGCTCGCGCACCTCGGTCGCGCCGCGCCGCGCTATCTCGATGATGCCCGCCCGGTCCGTACGGAACACCACACGGCGTTGCGCGATGGAGGTCGAGTTATACACATGGACGATGGCGCGCCGCGCGCCCCTCAGGGATTCGTAGGTCCGTGCGATCAGCTCGGGACGAGCCTGCGTCAAGACCTGAATGGTGACATCCTCCGGAATCGAGCCCTGCTCGATGATTTCGCGCACGAACTCGAAGTCCGTCTGCGAGGCCGCGGGAAACCCCACTTCGATTTCCTTGAATCCGATCTTGAGCAGCATGTCGAACATGCGACGTTTGCGCGCCGCATCCATCGGTTCGATCAGTGCTTGGTTGCCGTCCCGCAGATCGACGCTGCACCAGGTGGGCGGTGCTTGGATGACTCGACCGGGCCAGGTGCGATCGGCAAGATCGACGGGCTTGAAGGATTGGTACTTGGTCGACGGTTTACGCAACATGGTTGTCTCGCTCGGATTTCGCTGCCACGGGGCTTACCTCCGTTGGTCGAAGGGGGGATTTCAGGTTTTATTCCGGTCGTGTAAGCGCCGACCGCGCGCGAGTGAGTGGCGCCTAGCGGCGCAGCAGCAGGTCGAGCGATCCGGCGCAGAGCGCACCATCGCGTCGCGGCAGCCAGGCAAGCGCACCAGCGCGGTGAACGCCGCGCGGCAGCCCTGCAGGCGACCCGGCGCAAAGCGCACCAAGAGTAGCGAAAGGGGCACCAACCGAAGTATACATGACGCGGAATCTAGCATTGGTCCAACGCCGAGCGCAAGCGGGAGCGCCCCAGCGCCGGGCGCTCCGAGGCCGCCGACAAGCGCTACGCCCGGCACCCGGTCTGCGTTGCGTGGCCGGCCGATCCGCTCTGCCACACCGCTAAAGCCCAGGCACATGTGCCCAAGGGCTCGCCGCCCTCAAGCCTCGTTGCGATAGTCGCGGCTCTTCCAGCGGGCGCCCCGGCCTCGCCAAAAGTTCACCGCGGAAATCAAGGTCGCGGACATATAGAAGAGCGCGATCAGGGGCAAAGCCAACGACCACAGGGCGCTGCGCTTGTAACGCAGCAAGGTCGGCACGAAACTCGCCGCACCGAGTGCGAATGCGATCAGGCCGCACAGCCGCTGCCAGCCGTGACTCGCCAGCGCGGCGCCCGCGGGCACCCACCAGAGCAGCGTGAGGCCGGCCAGTGTCACCAGCAGAAGCGCGGCCGAGTAATGCAATTGAGTGAACGCGGTCCGCGTAATCATCCGCCACATATCGGCAACATGCGGATAACGACGGATGGATGTGGCCAGTCCCGAGTGCCCCAAGTAGATCGCCCCGCTCCTCTTCACCGCCTTGGCCAGCCTCACGTCGTCGATGAGTGCACCCTTGATCGACTCGATGCCGCCGATTCGCTGCAACGCCTCGCGGCGAATCAGCACGGTACCCCCCGCCGCGGCCGCGTGCCGCGACCGGGGGTCGTTCACGCGAGCGAAGGGATACAGCATCTGAAAAAAATACACGAACGCAGGCACCAAACAGCGTTCGGCGCCGCTCGAGCAATTCAGGCGGACCATCTCGCTCACCATCTCTACCGGCGGCTGCTGCAAACGCGCGACCAGCGTCGCCAGATGCCGCGGATCGTGCACGATATCGGCATCGGCCAAGAGGAGTACCGGCGCTTCGGCATGCGCCAGTCCTTGATGCACGGCCCATAGCTTGCCCGACCAGCCCGCGGGCTTTGGCTGGCTTGCGACGGTTTGGAACCTTCGCGAGGCGGCCCCTGCCGGGACGGCCGCCGCCGCGCCGCGCGCGAGTTCCGCGGTGCCGTCGCTCGACTCGTCATCGACCAGAATGACGCGCAATGCGCCGGCATACTCCTGGGTCAGGAGTGAACAGATGACGGGGCCGATGGTCTGCGCCTCGTCGCGTGCGGGGACGATGACATCCACATCCGGCGCATCGGCGGGCAAGGCCGGCGGCAATTCCGGCGCGGAGAGCCAGAATCTGCCGTGTCCGAAGAACAAATACAGCCAAACGCACAACGACAACAACGCTAGCAACACGAGGTCCTCCAGCGGTGCTCCTCGTGCCGCTGCGCGCGGAGCATAGCGTAAGTCATTTGCCCCCTGGAGATAATCCACGCCGGCGCTTCAGCCTTGCATCCGCGCACCGAGGAAGGAAGCGCGTCAACTGGCCATGCGGCTCCTCGAGGGCCCTCGCCCTGCCAACCGGCTCACGCAGCACCCGGACAGGCGCCTAGCGTCAGGACCAGCCGCTGAGATGCCGTTGAATGATGGAAGCCAGCGCCCCCGCGTGCCCGCCCCCGTCGTTCAATGCCGGCACCAGTGTCAGACTCTCGCCGCCCAATTCGACGAACTTGTCGCGATATTCGACCGCGACCTCCTCGAGAGTCTCGAGACAATCCACGGCGAACGACGGCGACACGACGGTGAGCTTGCGCACGCCTTGCCTCGCCAGCGACGAGAGCGTATCCAACGTATACGGCTGCAGCCAAACCACTCTGCCGAAGCGGGACTGGTAACAGTGGGACCATTGACCCGGGGTCAGTCCGAGACACGCAACGACCGCTCGGGTGGTTGCCTCCGCCTGCGCCTGGTACGGATCGCCTTCGGTGACGTAGGAAGCGGGTATACCGTGATAGGACAACAGCAAGTGCGACCGTTCGCCGGCTCGTTGCCAATGCGCCTCGATGCTCGCCGCCAGCTCGGCGATATATCCGGGGTCGTCGTGGTAGCCGTTGATGAACCGAATTTCGGGCAGCCAGCGCCAGCGTCGCAATGCCCGGGCGACTCCATCGAACACCGACCCGGTCGTCGAAGAACAATATTGAGGGTACAACGGCAGCACCAGCAGCTTCTTCACGTTCTGCCGGGCGAGCGAATCGACGGCGCTGGCGATGCTCGGATTCCCATAGCTCATCCCCAGCGCGACCCGTACATCCCCGCCCAGTCGGCTTTGTAGGACGTCGCGCGTCCGGGCCGCCAGCCGCTGCGAATACACCGCTAGAGGCGAGCCCTCGGGCATCCATATCCTTCGATAATTTCGCCTCGTGCGAAACGGCCTGAATGGCAGCACGACCCCATAGAGCAGCGGCAGCCAAATGGAGCGGGCCGTATCGATCACGCGCCGATCGCTCAGGAATTCGCGCAGATAGCGCTGTACGGCGAAGTACGATGGCGAGTCCGGAGTCCCCAGATTCACCATCAGGACGCCGACCCGTTCCGGCGTGTTTGCCGGGTGCGCCACGGCGCGGTAATAGAGCATGCCCCTCCCTCAACGACTACAGCAGACCTCGAAGCTGGCTCGACCCGTGACTGTTTATATATACAGCTACGGCCCAATATGTTATAAATCGGTCCGTTGGGTCTGTCCCTGCGTGCCGGCGCTTCGTCCGAGCTCGAAGGGCCGATCCGCGGTTTTATATTGTAGGCTCTTGAACCCAAGCGCGGTCGCGGTGCTGCACACCAAGGTCGTGCCCAACCATCAGCGAGGCTTCACATGGCTACCCGACACATCCCCGCGAAGCGGCGAAAAAGCTCGACTCGGTCCAAGACCGGCAGCGCCCCTAAACGCGAGACCAGGGAGCCGCCGGCGGCCTCCGTGTACGGCGTACCGGTGCCCGACGGCCTGCACGAGGCGATCGAGGCCGAGCGCGGCAATCTCGCCAAAGCCGATTCGGTGCTCGGGTGTCTGGCGGCATCGATGGAATGCGAAACCGATCCCGTGACCGGCCCGTACTATCCCGATGTGGCGGAGGTCGCGCGTGAATTGGTGAGACAGTCGATCAACCGTCTGGATTCGCTGGTCCTGGAAAAGTTGCTGCAGCGGAACAAGGTCAGGGAACAACCGGCCCCATGCCTGTACTGGCAGGCAGCGCGGGCTGCCCTGCCCGCCGCCGCGCACGCCACGGTCAACTCGTAGGCGCGGTCCCTGCGCCGGAGGCGATCGTCGCCGCATCCTCGAGAGGATCTACAGCACGTATTTCAGATTGTTATAAAAGTTTCGCAGCAACGGGTCCGCAATCAGCGCGTTGTAGCCCGAGGCAAAGTTGTTTTGCGATGCATTGGTCAACGACGGACTGGTGTCGAACAGATTTCTGATTCCGAACAACACGGTCAGCTTTTCCATCGGCTCGGAGCTAGCGGGGACTCAAGCCCTTTGCGCGCGCAATTGCAGAAAACCTAGCCGCGGCCGAGTTCTCGAGGGAAGGGCTGGAGGCGCTCGCATGGAAGTCGGCGGCCGCTGGGACCGCATCCAATAACGGGCACGCGTCCGTGCAGAGCTTTCGAGTCGGCCCGCTATGGAGGCAGCTTACCGCACGCACTGTCGTCAACGGCGGCCGGGGGATTGGCATTCCTCGTCTCACCGAGCTTCTCGCGCACGACGGCAGTGCTGCGGGGTGCCTGAATCCCGATCCGAACCTGTGCGCCTCTGATTTCCAAAATCGTCACGGTAATATCGTTTCCGATGACCACCGCCTGCCTGAGCCCTCGCGTCAATACGAGCATGTCCTTTGCCTCCCGAGGTAATTCGTGTCCTTGAACACGAACAGACATTATAGTGTGTAAACATTTTCGTGTCCAAGGATCGGATCTTCCGACCGTCGTGCGACGGCCCCGCGCGGCGCCGCCATCCGCTCGATTCGACACTATACTGTCTAGACAGTATCCTGTTCCGCGACCGAACCTTGTGTGTGTGCGCACGAAGTCGGTCCTGCGGGGTCTTGGTCAAGAAATTCGGGAGCGCCGTAAACAGCGCAACCTGACGCAGGAGACGCTCGCCTTCGAGGCGGGCGTGCATCCCAATGTGGTCGGGCGCCTCGAGCGAGGTATCTATAATCCCACGGTTCTGGTTCTCTTCGCGATCGCAGCGGAGCTCAACACATCGCTGCAGGAACTGTTCGCGGGGGCGGCCAAGCGGCATTAGCCGTTCCCGGCGGATAACGGCTCGGCCACCGTATACTCTGTTCCGATGAACTGCTCCGCCATCGCGTATTGCCCGGCATGACCTGGCTCGTCCCGAATGAAGCCGAGGCGTTGAGCCTGAGCCTGGCCGTGGCAACGCGCAGCGTCGTTTTCAGCCTACCCGTGGCGATGTTTCTCGCCTGGCTGCTGACTCGTCGGCAATTCCTCGGCCGGACGCTGCTCAATGCCATAGTCCATCTTCCGCTGGTCCTGCCGCCGGTCGCGGTCGGCTATGTGCTGCTCGTGTTATTCGGAACGCGCGGTGTCATCGGCGCCTGGCTCGAGAGAGCGTTGGGCATCGAACTCGTGTTTACCCGCAACGGCGCAGCGCTCGCCACCGCCGTCATGTCCTTTCCGGTGATGGTGCGGGCCATGCGCATTTCACTGGAGAACGTCGACCCCGGTCTCGAAGAGGCGGCCCGTACCTTGGGCGCCCGTCCGTTTGATCGCTTCATGACGATCACCCTGCCGTTGATGCTGCCCGGGATACTGGCCGGCGCCGTCACGGCCTTCTCCGCCGCCCTCGGAGAATTCGGCGCGGTCATCACGTTCGTGTCTAACATCCCGGGAGAGACTCGGACGCTGCCCTTGGCTCTCTACACGGCCTTGCAATCGCCGGGAGGCGAGCACGCCGCCGCGCGCCTCGCCGCTCTATCCTTGGCTCTCGGCTTCGGCGGATTGATGTTGTCCGAATGGTTTGCCCGGCGCATCCGGCGCATGCGGGGCCGTTGATGCTCGAAGTGGCAGCCGACATGCGGCGCGGCGAATTCACGTTGAAAGTGGATTTTCGATCGCCCACGCCCGCGGTGGTGGCCTTGTTCGGGCGGTCCGGATGCGGGAAGAGCACGGTGGTGAATATCATCGGCGGCTTACTCGCGCCGACGTTCGGCCGAGTCGTGCTCGATGGCTCGGTCTTGCTCGATACCGGTCGGCGCATCGACGTGCCGGCGGAGCGCCGGCGCATCGGCTACGTCTTCCAGGACGCCCGATTATTTCCGCATCTATCCGTCGCCGGCAACCTGCGATACGCGCAAGCGCGCGCCGCCGGCAGGTGCTATGCGAGCCTCGACGCGGTAATCAACCTGCTCGGGCTGGCTTCCTTGATGGCTCGCCGCACTCATCAACTTTCGGGAGGTGAACGGCAGCGGGTTGCGATCGGTCGCGCATTGCTCGCGCAGCCGCAACTGCTGTTGCTCGATGAGCCGTTGGCGGCGCTCGATGACGCACGGCGTGAGGAAGTGCTGCCTTACCTCGAATCCTTGCGCGACCAATTGTCCATTCCCATGGTGTATGTCACGCATGATTTCGACGAGGTGTTGCGGCTTGCCACCCATGTGGTGCTGATGGAAAGGGGGGCGGTCGTCTCCCAGGGAGCAATCGGCGAGATGAGCCTCGATCCGCATCTACGCTCGATCATCGGGCCCGACAAGGTCGGCGCCATCATCGACGGTACGGTGCTCGGCATCGACTCGGCCAGCAATTTGGCCAGGGTGGCTGTGGGGGGCGGTGAACTCAACGTGCACGCGAAGGGTCTCGCCGTCGGAACCGCGTTGCGAGTGCAGCTGCTGGCGCGCGATATCATCGTCTCGACGCAGCCGCCGCATCGGTTGAGCGTGCGCAACAGCCTGCCGGGCGTGGTGGCCGGCATACAAGGCGACCACGACTCGGATCTCATCATCCTCGATATCGGGGGCGCGCAAATAGTGGCGCGGATCACCCAGGCGGCGACGCGCGCTTTGTCGCTGCGGCCGGGAATGCAGGCGTGGGCGCTGGTAAAATCCGTGTCGCTCCGCGGGCACTCTTTCCCGGCGCCTGGACTCAAGTCGGCCGCACCGCCGGCTACTTTACCCGCGTTCCCAAATGCATGATCCCTATGATGTGATCGTCGGCAGCCAAGCCGAGGGTGGCCTTGACGCCGCTATCGTAGGCCGCGGCGCCGGTCTTCCACATCACCCCGTAACCCAGGCCGTGCGCCGCGAGGAATAAATTCTCGGCGGCCGCCGCCGCGGCCACCACTTGCTCGATCTCCGGGATCTTGGTCTGATCGCGGCGCACCGTACAGCCTACGACGACGAGGGTGGGCGAGCGGCCGATCTTCTCCCGCTCGGCAGCAAATTGCTCGTCGCTCATCGACGGGACGCGTGCCCGCTTGGCCTGCGCAGCGGCGACCGCGAACTTGTCCTTCGATTCACCGTCGACAACGATGATTCGCCACGGCCGAAGGCGGCCATGATCCGGCGCATGTTCGGCTGCGTCCAATATGCGCGCCAGATGCTCGGGGGTGGGGCCCGGCTGCGTCAAGCGTGCGGCCGATGTGCGCGTTTCAATGCCGATCAACAATTCCATCGGGATCCTTTGACGGGTACGGTTTGCGGCCGAGCAGGGAGCCGCGCCCTCGATCGAGCCGTGCGCTCGGCAGGTTGCGATTATAGCGGGTGTTTCTCGGCGCCGCGCCTGCGACATTACGTCATATCGGGATTTCGGCCGCTGCAAATGGTGACGTGACGCACGCGGCGCCCGGCGGGACTGAGACCTCCGTAGCGATGTACGCCATGGCGGCCCCGCACAATACCGGCACGAATCGTAACGCGGAGAGCCGAAATGAAAACACTGACGCTATGTGCGGGGCTTCTGTATGCGCTATCGGCCAACGCCGGATTGGTCGCGCGGGCGACCCTCATCGGCCAGCGTGTGCACCGCTCCTTTGAAGGCAGCGCGCTGTTGATCTGCGAATATTCCGGGGTCGGGGCGAAGTTCGAAATCCTCTCCCAAAACGGCAAATGCGCGCCGTATATCAAGGTTCAATAACCGCGCTGGTGTCGGCACGCGGTCGCTGCGACTGAATTCACAGCCGCGGCACGGCGCTGACGCTAGCATCGAGACCGTACATTGTGGGGCAACAGATGAAGATCAGTGAATTCGAGTATGGAAAGACGCGGATCATGGCCGAAGCACGCGAGGCGCTCAGGCGCATCGGCGTCGAGTACCACTGCGTGATGTTCGACGTGCACGGGTCGCACCCCCATCCGCAGGGAGCGACACTCACCGTATCGGCGGAAGGAAACTCCGTCAGCAGTTGGTTCCCGGCCGATGAAATCGAAGATTCTCAGCACCGGGTGGGCCGAGCGGATGTCCGCCATAAGATCGCGACGTTGGTGGCCGGCGTGAAGGAAGCCGCTACGGCCAGTTGAGTCGGCTAAGCGGCCCCGCGCAGATACTCGGCAAGTTGGTCGGCGCCGCCGATGAGCTTGCCCGCGATGAACACCTGAGGCACGGTCGCGACGCCGGCTGCCGCCTTGACGCCTTGCATGGTGAGTTCGTCCCCGAGGTAGACCGCTTCGAATGGGATACCACGACGGTTCAATAGATCCTGGGCGCGCGCGCAATGAGGACAGCCATGACGCGCCAGCATCAGTACAGGCTGCGCGGTCGCCTGGTCCGGGCGTAGATACTTGAACAGGGTATCCGCGTCGGAGACCTCGAAGGGATCGCCCGGCACATCGGGTTCGATGCACATCACCTCGATCTTGCCGTCATCGACCAGCATCGAGTAACGCCATGAGCGTGTTCCCAGGGACGCGTCGCGGTGATCGATGGCCATACCCATCGCCTGCGTGAACTCACCATACGGATCGGCGATAAATCGGACTCCCTGTGCCTTCTCGGATCGCTGCCATGCCTCCATGACATAGGGGTCGTTGACCGAGAGGCACACCACCTCGTCGATGCCGGCGTCACGAAAATCCTTCAGGCGGGCGACATAGCCCGGAACGTGCGCGGTGCTGCAGGTGGGCGTGAACGCGCCCGGCAAAGCGAACAGGACGACCCGGCGCCCGCGAAACAGTTCGGAACTCCTAATCCGGTGCACGGTGCCATCGCGAAGCTCCGCCAGTTCGACGTCGGGAACCTGCTGGCCTGCGCGCGACTTTCGTTCGCTCATACCTTTCTCCTGTGGTCGAAGCGGTGAGACTACACCGGCCGGTGCCCGAGGCGCGAGCGTTATTGCGGAACCGATCGCCAGCCGGAGCCGCCGCGAAGGGCGGGCAGCCGCTTCGTAAGTGTTCTCTGATCCTCGGACGAGTCGGCAAACCGACGCAATCGCGCCGCCGCCGTCGCCGCGACAATGCACCTGCGGACGCGGTTCAACTCGAATTCAACCCCCAGAAGCTCAACTCCAGGCTACCGGGGCGACTGGGCACCGACGCGGGGGGCTCGGCTGGGACGGCGTTGCGCGGGCGACTTTAATTGCCGGAGGGCGGCGCGAGTCTCTGTTCGGCGGGAGCAAACCGGAACCATCAGGGCTCCGTCAATGCTTTGACGTGGGCCACCGCGCTGCGGCCGAGCGCCGACAGGCTATAGCCGCCTTCGAGGATGGATATCAGTCGCCCCTGCGAATGCCGCGCGGCGACGGCCATCAATTGCCTCGTCATCCATGCATAGTCGTCTTCGACCAAGTCCATGCCGCCCAGCGGATCGTCGCGATGCGCATCGAATCCGGCGGAAATCAGGATCATTCCAGGCTTGAAATCCTGGAGCGCCGGCAGCCAGTGCTGTGCCACCGCCGCTCTTACCGCGGCGCCGCCGCTGCCGGCGGCAAGCGGCACGTTGATCATGTTCGGCGCGGGGCTGTCGGTACCGCTGTAGGGATAGAATGGATGCTGGAAAAAGCCGACCATGAGCACTCGGTCCCGCCACTGCGGTGCGCTGAATATGTCTTCCGTGCCGTTGCCGTGGTGCACGTCGAAGTCGACCACGGCGACGCGCTGCAAACCGTGTCTTTCCACAGCGTAAGCCGCGGCAACGCCGATGTTATTGAAGATGCAAAATCCCATCGAGCGCGCTTCGGTGGCGTGATGGCCGCAGGGACGCACGGCACAGAACGCGTTGACGGCGCGCCCCGCCATGAGTTCATCCACCGCCAGTATCCCCGCGCCCGCTGCGCGGCGAGCCGCCGCGAGACTGTGCGCATTCATCGCGGTATCGGGGTCGAGTTGCACCCTACCTTCCTGCGGAGCCGTCTGCAATATCGACTCGACATAGGAGGAGCGGTGCACTCGCTCCAGATCGTCCATGCCGGCAAGCGGCGCTTCCAGGCATCGCAGCTCATTGAGCAGCCCGGACTCTTGCATCTGCTCGTGGACCGCCTGCAAACGCTCCGGACACTCCGGATGCCCCGGGCCCATCTCGTGTCGCAGGCAATCCCCATGAGTAATATACGCCGTCGTCATGGAGTTTCCCTCGAATGTCGATGAAATGGCACCGCGCGGGCTGTCATGTGAAGTCAGCGCCATGCGATCTCGCTTTGCCTGCTGCCGAGTACCGCCGACCGAGTTTTGGCATTTTCGCTACCTCGATGCAGCCCAAGGTTATAGGATAACCGCGCAGCACATGAATAACTGGCGCGCAGGGTCGACCCATGCGGCTCATGGGTCCATCGCGGGAGAATTTGATGTCGAGCATTGAGAATTCGAGATCCGGACTGCCGGATCATATGACCGCGGTGGAAATCGCAGCTCCGGGCGGACCCGAACAGTTGAAGCCCACCAAGCGCCCGGTGCCGCAGCCAGGCGACGCGGAGGTGTTGATTCGCGTCGCTGCCGCCGGTGTCAACCGCCCTGACGTGATGCAGCGGCAGGGGCGCTATCCGCCGCCGCCCGGCGCTTCGGATCTACCTGGCCTCGAGATCAGCGGCGAAGTGGTGGCGCTGGGTTTCGGGGTCACGACATTGCGGCTGGGCGACCAGGTAACCGCCCTGCTCTCCGGCGGCGGCTATGCCGAGTATGCCGTGGCCGCGGCGCCGCTGTGCCTGCCGGTGCCGCGGGGCCTGAGCATGGTCGAGGCGGCGGCGATCCCGGAGACGTTTTTTACCGTCTGGACCAACGTATTCGAGCGCGGCGGCTGCAAGGCCACAGACACGGTGTTGATCCACGGCGGCACCAGCGGAATCGGCACCACGGCCATTCAACTCGCCGCCGCTTTCGGCGCGCGCGTGTTCGCAACCGCCGGCAGCGCCGATAAAGCTCGTTGGTGCGAGCGGCTCGGCGCCGAGCGCGGAATCGACTACCGCACCGAGGACTTCGTCGCTGTGATCCGACACGCCACCGCCGGACGAGGCGCCGATGTCATACTCGACATGGTCGGCGGCAGTTATCTAGCGCGCAACTTGGAGATCGCCGCGGTCGAAGGTCGGCTCGTCGTCATCGCCACGCTCGGCGGTGCCAAGGCGGAGATCAACCTCGCCATGATACTCAGCAAGCGCCTCATCCTAACCGGCTCGACACTGCGCGCGCGAACCGTGGCGCAGAAGGCGTCGGTGGCTGAAGCCGTGCATCGCCATGTTTGGCCGCTGCTCGACGCGGGCCGCGTCCGCCCCGTGATCCATGCCACGTTCCCGCTTGCCGAGGCAAGCGAAGCGCATCGACTCATGGAGACGTCGAATCATATCGGCAAGATCGTACTGACCATCTGAACCCAGCGTGCATGGGCGTTGCAGCCGCCTGCTCGCAACCGCTTGCGCCTGCGATACATCTTCGGGAGACGCTGCACGAACGGCAGGGTGCGCGGCCGCACCCTTGACCGCCGCCCGGGCAAGGAGCCGCCCGGTTTCGCCTTGCGCTATAGCCAAGGAGCCTTGCGCTATAGCACGGACTTGAGCAGCTTACCCATCTCGGCCGGATTGCGCGTGACCTTGATCCCGCACTCCTCCATGACCGCTAATTTCTCCTGCGCGGTCCCTTTGCCGCCGGAAATGATGGCCCCGGCATGTCCCATGCGCTTCCCGGGCGGCGCGGTGACGCCGGCGATGAATCCCACCACCGGTTTCGTCATATTGCCCTTGATCCAGCGCGCACACGTCTCTTCGTCGTCGCCGCCGATCTCTCCCACCATGATTACCGCGTCCGTCCCAGGATCGGAATTGAACATCTTCATCACGTCGATGTGCTTCATTCCATTCACCGGATCACCACCGATACCGACGCAGGTGGACTGCCCTAATCCAAGTTCCATCAACTGACCCACGGCTTCGTAAGTCAGCGTACCGGACCGGGAGACCACACCGATGCGGCCCTTCTTGTGGATATGGCCGGGCATGATGCCGATCTTGATTTCGTCCGGCGTGATCACCCCCGGACAATTCGGTCCGATGAGCAGCGTCTTCTTGCCGGACATCCGCTTGCGCGTCGCGATCATGTCGCGCACCGGCACGCCTTCGGTGATGCAGATCACGAGGTCGAGCCCCGCGTCCACGGCCTCATCGATGGCGCCCGCGGCAAAGGGCGGCGGCACATAGATGACCGAGACGGTCGCACCGGTGCGTTCCTTGGCATCCTTCACGCTGCCGAAAATCGGGATACCTTCGAAGTCCTCTCCCGCCTTGTTCGGGTTGACGCCGGCGACGAAGCACGCCTTGCCGTTCGCATAGTCGCGACACAGGCGGGTATGGAACGCACCGGTCTTGCCGGTAATCCCCTGCGTCATCACTTTGGTGTTCCTGTCGATCAATATGCTCATGAAATGCTTGCTCCTACTTGCCGGCAACGGCAGCGACGATCTTCTGCGCGGCCTCGGCCATGTTGTCGGCGGAAATGATGGGCAGCCCGGATGCCTTCAGCTTCTGTTTGCCCAGTTCCTCATTGGTGCCTTTCATACGGACCACCAAGGGTACGCTGAGCTTTACTTCCTTCGCAGCCGCGATCACGCCTTCGGCGATCGTGTCGCAACGCATGATTCCGCCGAAGATGTTGACCAGGATTCCCTTGACGGCGGGATTTTTCAGCATCAGCTTGAAAGCCTCGGTCACTTTTTGCGTGGTGGCGCCGCCACCGACGTCGAGAAAGTTCGCGGGTTCCGCACCGAATAACTTGATGGTGTCCATCGTCGCCATCGCAAGCCCGGCACCGTTCACGAGACAACCGATATTGCCGCCGAGCGAAATGTAGGATAGGTCGAATTTGGACGCCTCCACCTCCGCCGGGTCTTCTTCGTCGAGATCCCGCAGGGCAACGAGTTCGGGATGCCGGAACAGGGCGTTGGCGTCGAAATTGATCTTCGCATCGAGGGCCAGCACCTTTCCGTCGCCGGTAAGGATCAACGGATTGATCTCGGCAAGGGACGCATCGCAGTCGACGAAGGCGCGATACAACCCGTGCATGAACTTTCGAGCCTCCGAGAACAGTGCGGACGGCACGCCGATCTTCCCGGAAATCTCGTCCGCCTGCGCATCGGTCAACCCCGCATCCGGGTCGATGGCGACTTTATGGATCTTCTCCGGCGAGTGCGCGGCAACCTCCTCGATCTCCATGCCGCCCTCGGAACTGGCCATGAGAGTCACCCGCTGCGTGGCGCGGTCGACCACCATGCCCACGTATAATTCCTTGCGGATATCCGCTCCTTCCTCGACCAGCAGCCGTTTGACCAGGCGCCCTTCGGGGCCGGTTTGATGAGTCACCAGGGTCATGCCGAGGATTTTCGCCGCGAATTGATGGACTTCGTCGAGCGATTTCGCGACCTTGACGCCGCCGCCCTTGCCACGCCCGCCGGCGTGGATTTGAGCCTTGACGACCCAAACCTTACCGCCCAGTTCGCGCGCAGCGGCATCCGCCTCGGCTACCGAGAAACACGGCACACCGCGCGGGGTAGCGACACCGTACTTGCGGAGGATCTCTTTGCCCTGATACTCGTGAACATTCATGCCATTGGGCCTCGCGTGGAAATGGTTGAAAAACTCGTTGCTTGCCGGCCTACGCCGGCGAAACGGGCAATCTTACACGGCCGCAAGCCTGTCTGAGCAATCCGCGTGGCTCGCGTGCCGCATCATCTCCGGACCGCGGGGATGATCCCCGGAGATTCTTCGCTGGCCGCGGGCGGCGGCGCCCCCCGACGTCAGCCCGGGCGAGGCGACGGGTCTTCGCATCAGCCGGGCGTCGCGACAGCTTCCCGCCTCAGCCCGCGGCGCAGGCGGCGGCTCCTCGGCATATTTCCGGGCGGCGGGTCCCCCGGGTCTTCGGGGCCGCAGAAAGAGGCTACCGGGCTCACCTCTTGATCACGGGCGGCGGCTCGAGCTTCTCGTAATCTTCTTCGGTGACGGGCGTGCTGACCCGGTCGGGCGGTACTTCATCCGTTCGCGGCGACCGTTTCACCGAAGGGTCTGGCTTTCCCGGCTGTTCCTTTCCGGGCTGTTCGTAGCGGCCTTCCCGCCACTGTTCCGGCCTGCCGATGGATTCATCGGACGAACCCTGATTTGCGCTCATGGCTTTCTCCGCCAGCCTGTCTACCGGGACAGGATGATCGCCATGATTGCCACCCCGCGAGCGGACGAACACCTGTCACCGTGTAGGCGCGGACCGCAGCCCGGGTCGCGGCGGTCAGCCAGGCAAGCGGCCGGGCCGCTTTTTGGGGGGTGTAGGGCTGCCACGGCAGCCCGGTCGGGGGTAACCACAGCCACACAGCGCCCACGATCCCCGTATTAACGCCCCGTATCACGGTATTAACCGCTTATTAGCGGCCGTTCCAGTCGCGGCAAGCGGACGCCGTCCATGCCGGATAGGTATCCTGTGATAGGTGTCCTGGAAAGTTGTATCGAATAGGCCATCCTGGTATAAGCGTCGGCCGTTCGACGGGACTGGCTGACAGGGATGCCGGATGATCCGTCACCGAGCCCTGAGGATTTTCGATGGGCTCTCGCGGGAAGGGGTAGGTCCGCTGGACTGTCCGCTGGGGGTCGTCCGTGGGGACGGTGTCGGAGGATCCTGGAGATATAGCTTTAATCTGGAGATATATCCCTCAATGACCAAGTCACTTCTTGATTCGGTGGCCGACAGCACCTCACATCGGGATCGGGACCGTTTCCACCGTTCCATTGCCGCCTTGATCGGCCAATACCTGGAAACCGATTCGGTCTGCCTGTACCGCCTCGTCGATGACGGCGGCGTCGCGCGCCTGATGCGCGAGACGGATAACCTGGAGGGGGACCCGCAGCCGCAGACGGGCATCACGCTGGACCCGACGAAACATCTCGCGCTGAGCGAGGTACCCGAGTGGGAGACCAGCGTCCGGGAACATCGGCTGGTCCAATATAGCCAGGCGGCGGGCAAGGCCTGTGCTGCCCTACCCATCGAATCGGAGCGGGAAGTCGTCGGTCTGTTGGTGGTCGAGTGCGCCAAGCAATTGCAAACGCGCGATTTGGAATTCGTCGGCGCGATGTTGCGCTTCATCAAGAATCACCTGGCCTTGCTCGATTACGGCGAGCGGGACACGCTGACCGGCCTATTGAACCGAAAAACATTCGAAACCACCTTCGAGAAGGTGCGGCACCGGTTGCGCAGAGCGCCCGGCAACTCGCCCGCCGAGCCGAGTTGGCTCGGCCTCATCGACATCGATAAGTTCAAGGCAATCAACGACACCTACGGCCATTTGTTCGGCGACGAAGTCTTGCTTCTCGTGGCTCAGATCATGCGGCGAAGCTTCCGCGGCGCCGACCAGATATTTCGCTTCGGGGGCGAGGAATTCGTCATCGTCCTCGACCACGCCTCCAACGCCGGAGCCGAAATCGCGTTCGATCGCTTGCGCGCCACCATCGAGGAGTTCACCTTTCCCCAAGTAGGACGGGTAACCATCAGCCTCGGCTATTCGGAGATTTTTCCGAAGGACGATCCCACGACCTGTGTCGAACGCGCCGATGCCGCTCTTTACTACGCCAAGCATCATGGTCGCAATAACATTCGCAACTATGAGGCGCTGGTAAGGGCCGGAGAGCTGGTCGCAAAGAGCGAAGGAGAGGAAGCGGAATTATTTTGACGTCGCGGTCGAGGCGGCTGAGCTCAGGGCCTGCGGTCTCAAGGACTCGCGCCGCAGGTCGGGATCAGCTGGCGCCAGGAAGGCGGTGGCGCACCGTTTTGCGCCACAGCCGCTCGCCACTCACACTTCTCGCACTCACGGCCCGCAATTCACGGGCGACTATGATTGCGGAGCCACCTTCAAATCGTTGACCACATTCTGTTTGCCCGCGACCTCTTGCGCCAATCGCTCGACTTTTTGTTTTTCCTCATCGCTCCGCACCACGCCATTCAAAGTGACCTGACCGCCTACCGCGACGATTTTCACGTTGTGCGCATAGGTCGATAAATCCTTTTCTGCCATTAGATTCTTGCGGATGCGTTGCACGAGCCCGCGGTCGGCCGCGTTCTCCTTCTGCGAGTCCGCGGTTACCTGCCTGTTCGACTGGTCGGTTTGATTGCTCTTGGTGTTATCGGCGGGCGGCACCGCTTGCGCGCCGACCGAATGCACCGCCATGAGCGCGGCCGCATTGACCGCGATGCCACAAATGATTTTAATTTTGGTCTTCATAGAGCGCCCGCCCGCCCTTCGGTTCCCGTCGCCGCCTTGCTCTCTCCGGCCGAGGAGACATCCGTCCCGCCGGTGGCTTTGAGCAGGTCCTTCGCGCGTGATATTTGTTCCGCGGTGTCGCAATGAACCGATAACAGCGTCCCGCCATCCTTCACCCGGCCTTCGTAACGCTTCGCTTCGTATTCGGGAATACCCATTCCGACCAGAGCGCCGACCAACCCGCCAACCGCCCCGCCGACACCCAAGCCGGCGAGTCCCGCCATGATGGGTCCGGCGGCAATCAAGGGCCCGACACCCGGGATGGCGAGTGCGCCGACGCCGGCCAAAACGCCCAGCGTGCCGCCGATGATACCGCCCGTGGTGACGCCCGCGGTGGTGCCCTCGGGCGCCTTGGTGTCCTTATGATGCGCAAATTCGCGCGTACTGCCGGTATCCGGGGTGAGCACGGAAATCGCAGAGTTTGCGAACCCGGCTGCGATCAGCGTATCCACGGCCCGCTCCGCAAAGTCCACCGACGTGTAAATGCCGAAAACCGCGGTATTTTTGTTGCCCGCCATACAATTTCCCCTTGTGCAATGGTTGATGAATCGCCAGTGCCGTAGTTAGCCGCAACCCGAGGATGATGCCTGTAGGAGAACCGGCACAGTTGCCTTCCCGACTTCCTCATTCATCTGTCCCGCGCGTTGGCGGTCGGAATGATCCGACCGACGCTGCGGACCGGCCCCGATAGACCGGGCATCGGGACCTGTAATCATCGAAAGGTGTTCACGTTCGTCAAAAAAACGGTGGCGCTCATTGGCTGTGCCGCGCGCGATTGGAGCGCAGACAGTGCGTCGAATACCGGGGCGGCGCTCGCATTCTTTTGCGCGTTTTCGCTGGCGCCACTTCTGGTGATTATCCTCACCCTCGCCGGGTGGGTGGTGGGGGCAGCCACGGCCCAGGACCAGGTAGGGGCGCAATTGAATTCTCTATTCGGCCCGGCAACGGCTAAAACCCTGCTCGGGGCCATGAAGAATTCTCAGCAAGGCCAGGGTGTCGTTGCGACGGCAGTCAGCATCGTTACGCTGGCCATCAGCGCGACCACCGTTCTAGCGGCGTTGAATCAGTCCTTGCAACTGATATGGAAAAGCGCTGCGGCGACAGCGGTGGGTTGGCGCGGCTGGGTCCGAACCCGCTTCTTGTCCCTTGGCTTCATCCTGGCGTTAGGTTTCCTGCTTTTGGTCTCATTGACCATCTCGACCGGGATCGCGGGTCTACGCACTCGGCTCGCTTCGGAGCACGTCGCCCTGGTCGGCATCATCGGCATTCTCGATACGATCGTTTCGCTGCTGTTGGTCTCTACATTGTTCGCGTTGATATTTCGGTACATGCCCGCACGGCGTCTGCCATGGAAGATCGTATCTACGGGCGGCATGCTCACGGCCCTGCTATTCGACGCCGGACGGTGGCTCGTCGGGTTGTATTTGGCTCATTCGACCCAGCCGAGTGCGTTCGGCGCTGCGGCTTCGTTTGCAGCGTTGCTCTTGTGGCTGTACTACACCGCGCAAATATTTCTTTTCGGCGCGGAATTCACGGCCTGTCTGGGCGGGCTGAGATCCGCGGAGGGATCTGCAATCGAGCAACGGAATCGAAGCTGACCGGAGCAACTCCTTCGGCGCGACTTCTCCATCGACCACCGATGCCTTCCTTAGTCCGATCCACTTATTTGAGGGCGCGCAAGGCACGCGAGGGTAACTGCCGCGCCCAGTTCCGCTCCCCAGCCAAGATCAATGCTTCGCACTCTCCCGGATCCACAGGCTTGCTGAAGTAATACCCCTGTCCCTCCGAGCAACCGCACGCTTGCAAAAACTTGAGCTGGCGTGCGCTTTCCACTCCTTCGGCGACAACCTTCAACTTTAGGCCCTGTGCCATATGAATGACGGAGCGGACGATGATCGCGATATTCGCGCTGTCAGGAGCGTCTTGCACGAACGACTTATCCAGCTTCAATGTATCGATGGGGAACAGCTTCAGGTAACTGAGGTTGGAATAGCCTGTGCCGAAGTCATCCACCGAGATCCGCATCCCCATGCGACTGAGCGATTGTAACGCGGTGCTGGTCTTTTCGAAGTCGCGCATCACTGCCGTCTCGGTCAACTCGAGCTCTAGATAGCGAGGCTCCAATCCCGTGCTCATCAAAATCTCGCGGATATGATCGAAAAATCCATCATTGCGAAATTCCACGGCCGATATATTGACGGCCACGGTTCCAAATCCAAGACCCGCTGCGAGCCACTGTTTAGCCTGAACACATGCTGTTCTCAGGACCCACCGGCCGATCTGGACGATGAGCCCGCAATCTTCCGCAATCTGAATGAACTGTAACGGAGAAACGATGCCTCGGCTGGGATGATGCCAGCGAATCAGGGCTTCGACTCCGGTGATGGCGCCGCTGGCCAAGTCCACCTTGGGCTGATAGGCGAGCGTGAACTCGTTGCGCGCCAGCGCACGGCGTAAATCGCCGGCAATGATCTGACGCTGCACCGCGTGATGATTCATCTCGTCTTTGAAGAATTGACTGTTGTTGCGGCCTTGCTCCTTCGCGTGATACATGGCGGTATCGGCGCAATGGATCAGGGTTTGTGCATCGGTGCCATCCTCGGGGTACACGCCGATCCCAATACTCGCCGTCAATTGCAGAAAGTGGCCTGCGATGGTGTACGGCTCGGCGACCGCAAGCCGGATCTTATCGGCGATGATGGCGGCGTCCTCGGCATGCGCCACCTCCGACAGCAGAACGACGAATTCATCGCCTCCCTGGCGGCTCACGGTATCGGAGCCGCGCACGCAGGGCGTGATGCGCGACGCCACCTCTTTTAGAAGCTGATCTCCAACCAGATGCCCAACAGAATCGTTGACATGCTTGAAATGATCCAAATCGATGAAGAGGAACGCTAATCGCCGGTCATACCGCTGCGCCAAGGCGATGCCTTGCTGGAGCCGATCATCCAACAATGCCCGATTCGGGAGTGACGTGAGAACATCATGCTGAGCAAGATGAGTCATCCTCTGCGCCATCTCTTGGACTTCGGTCACATCGTGAAAGACAACCACCATGCCGGCGACATGACCGCCCTGATCATGGATCGGCGCCGCCGAATCCGCGATTGGCGACTCGCGTCCATCTCGCCGCACGAGAACGGAATTCGGCGGTAAGATCATCGTTCCCCCCTTCTTTACCTCGAATTCCAGACGGGGCACGATGCGCTCACGCGTTGCCGAATTGATGACTTGAAAGATTTCCGTCAACATCCGTCCCGCGGCTTCGGCATTGGTCCAACCCGTCAGCTTTTCCGCGACGGGGTTTAGAAACGTGACGCGGTGATTTCCATCGGTGCTCAATACCCCGTCGCCGATCGAGTTCAAGATCACCTGCGCGCGCTGTTTGTCGCAGAACAAAGCACTTTCCCTGGATTTTCTGGCGATTGCGCGGCGGATCAAGCCATTTAGCGTATCGGTGTCCAGGCAACTTTTGAGTACATAATCTTGAGCGCCGCGCTCGAGCCATTCCATTGGGTGAAGCATGTTCCGGTCGTCCCCGAGGACGATGATTGGCAATTGCGGCGCGGCGTCCGTCACCGGCATCAGTGATTCAACGCCGCTCATGGCCGGCAGGTCCGAATCGACGATGAGCGCATCTGTCCTATCATCTCGTTTCAACCGCCGGATGGCCTCTGCGATGGAGTCCATACATTCGACACTGAAAGCTGTTTCGCCGGGCTTGCACAACGAGTGGGTTAGGCGCTTCGTCAGGGCGCTGTCACTGGTAATCAAGAAGACGACGGGGTTCATGGATACTCCGCCGGCGGCTGAAGGGGAGTGCGCCGAATGAGCCAAAAACAGCGGTACGGAGAGGAGCGAGGTTGCCGTGAGCGGTGCATAAGGTCCCTTTATGTACAATCGCGATTCTGCCCGATCCGCGCACGATCCACCGTGCGGTAGCATACTCAGGGATTCCCCGATCGAGTCAGCGGAACGCGTCTCTTCCTGAATTTCCACCAAAACGAGCAATGCCGCATCGCGATGCTTGGACCGACCGAGAATTGATGCGAATTTTTGATTCAGGACACTAGGTTTGCGAGCCGCCCGCCTGCGCCGCGAAGAGCCTGCGCACCGACTCCATCGTGTCGGCATCTCGAGGCTGTTTGTCATCGCGAAAACGCTTCACGCGCGCGAGGCGCAGCGCCAAGCCCCCCGGATAACGGGTGCTCGTCTGCAGGTCGCTGAAGGCAACCTCCACGACCAGCTCCGGCCGGATATACACGGTCGATCGATCCCGGTGAGTTTCCCGCGCGAGAAACTCACGGGTCTGCCATTCGAGCATGGCATCGGTGAGCCCCTTGAACGTCTTGCCGAGCATGACATAGTCACCCGTCGATGGATCGAGGGACCCCAGGTGCAGATTCGAAAGTTTGCCGGTACGGCGGCCGTGGCCCCACTCGGCGGCCAGGACCACAAGATCGAGGGTGTGTGCCCGTTTTATTTTCAGCCAGCTCGCGCCCCGATTGCCGGCCTCATAGATCGCATCCAGCGATTTCGCCATCACGCCTTCGTGTCCCGCAGCGAGCGCGGCCTCGTAAAAGGCGCGCGCCGCGGGTTCGGAGGACGTGACGAGCCTCGGCATCAACAACGGCGCGGGTACGGCGTGCGCCAGCGCGCGCAAGCGCTCGCGTGCGGGGCGGTCTGCGATGCTCTGCGTGTCGAGGCGCAGGCAGTCGAAGAAGAACGCTCGGATCGGCAGGTCGGCCCGCAACCGTTCGACGTCGAGCCTGCGGCCGAAACGCCGCATGGTGACCTGAAAGGGCTGCGGACGCTCCGCCGCATCGAATACGATCGCCTCGCCGTCGAGCACCAAGGAATGAGCAGATAATCCGCGCACCCGTTCTACGATCTCCGGGACCGCGCCGCCAACCTCGTTCAACCCTCGCGTGTAGACGCGCACCTCATCGGCCGCCTTGTGTACTTGGATGCGTGCGCCATCCATCTTCCACTCGAACGCCACCTCGCCCGAAAGCTCGCGCAGCGCCTCCGCAACATCGGCCGCCGTCTGAGCCAGCATGGGTGCAACCGGCGCGAATAGCTCGAGCTGGAATGCGCCGAGCGCTTCGGCTCCTCGAGTCAGCGCGGCGCGGGCCACCGCGCCCAGGCTCTTCGAATACATCGCAGCACTTCGGACTGCGGCTACCGGTATATCAGTAGCCGCGGCGAGGGCATCGACCATGACCCCCGCCAACGCACCCTGCCGCAACTCTCCGAGCATGAGTCGGGACAGAAATGCGCGTTCGGCGGACGTGGAGCGCGCATATAGCTCATGCAGCACCCGTTCGCGGCGCGCGGTGGAACCTGCGCCGCGGATGCCGGCGAGCAGGGTCAGATAGTGATCCACTTGGACGATGGTCAGCGCATCGGTGTCCGGGTCGGGGACGCCCCTCCCCTGCGCCGCGCCGCCATCCTGACCCTCGGCAGCGGCTATTTTCAGCTCGATCGCCTGCAACGCCGCGTAGCCGATGCCGATCCGGCCCTGGAGCGTTTCCCCGGACAAGTAAAGCACGGCGGTTTCGATCTCCTCGGGCCGGAGCGTCCTCAGAAAAGCGGCCAATTCGCGCACTTTCGTCCGGCGGGCGGGGTTGGCGCCGACGCGTTGCGATGTGTCGACCAGCCCTGCAAACAGCGTCATGATGCTGCCGTAACCGTCCGGCGCGCGGACAACCGGCCCATACCGCCGAACGCCGCCCGCATATGGTCATATCGTTTTGTTATTGGATGCGCAGGCCCTCTCAATGTAAGCATGCGCGCCAAACCCATTTCGAGGAATGTTAGCCCATGGCCGCCATCGGTTCCGAACGAGTTCTGTCGGTGCGACATTGGAACGACACCGTGTTCAGCTTCGCCACCACCCGCGACCCGAGCCTGCGCTTCGAGAACGGGCATTTCGTCATGCTCGGGCTGCTCGTGGACGGCAAGCCGCTCATGCGGGCGTACAGCATCGCCAGCGCGAACCATGAGGAATCCTTGGAGTTTCTGAGCATTAAAGTCAACGACGGTCCATTGACCTCGCGGCTGCAGCACATCAAGGCCGGCGACGAGGTCCTGGTCAGCCACAAGCCGACCGGCACGCTGCTGCTGCGCGACTTGAAACCGGGGAAGCGGCTGTACCTGCTCGGCTCGGGCACCGGACTCGCACCTTTCATGAGCCTCATCAAGGACCCGGATATCTACGAGCGCTTCGAGCACATCATCCTCGTCCACGGCGTGCGCTATCGCAGCGAACTCGCGTATCGGGATTTCATCGAATGGGAGCTCACGCATCACGAATATCTGGGCGAACAGGTGAGGAGGCAGCTCGTATACTTTCCGACGGTCACACGAGAGCGCTTTAGATATCAGGGGCGCATCACCTCGCTCATCGAATCGGGCAAGCTGTTCGAGGAGGCCAAAATGCCCCCTCTCGATCCGGCCAATGACCGCGTCATGATATGCGGCAGCCCCTCGATGCTCAAAGACTTGTCCGCCTTGCTGGATGCGCGGGGATTTCATATGTCGCCGCACGTGGGCGAGCCGGGCGATTACGTCATCGAACGTTCTTTCGTGGCGCGATAAATCCGCGCCCTGGGCCACTCCCGCCGGCCACCATCGTCGCCCTTGCCGACGTGCTGGACCGGTGGCACGCCGGTTCTCGCCCCGAGGTGAAGGTTGCGCCGGATGTTGCGCGGGATCTTGATCGAGCACCGCCGGCGGAGGGGGTCGTGGCGCCCAAAGCTCAGGTGCCATGACCCACGGGCGATGAGGCTGCGCTGCGGGCATGGAGCGCCATCGCGAGCAGTGCCAGACCTCCCACGCTCAGATTGACGCCCAGAACCAAACCGATCGCCCATGCCGCGGTACCGGGCAACCCGGCGAAGACGACCCCCGACAGTACGATGTCGATGATTCCGCTCAGCAGCATGATACTCCATCGCCCCGAGGAGTCCCGGCGGTGATCCAGTGAAAACAAAATGGAAACCACGCCTTCGGCGAGCAGGAATACCGTCAGAATGATGGTAAGCGACACCATCCCCGACAATGGCGAGCGCAGCAGCACCACACCCGCCGTGATACCGGCCACAGCGGACAGCAGCGACCACCAGAAGCCCGAAGCGCGCCTCATCATGACAGTGGCGGCCAGCCCGACAGCGCCGCTGAGGGCCAGCAACCAACCCACGATCGTCTCGACCGCGATGGTCGCGACCGCCGGCAGCATCACGGCGGCAAGCCCCAACAGCAGCAGGACGCTTCCTTCGACCATGAAAAAATGCCAATGCGGGCGCAATGAGTTCGTCATCGCTGCCCGCATCGGTGCCAGATCAGGTATCTCGGTCGGCATATCGAAGCTCCTCGCACTGCGGCGCACTCCCTACGCTCGATTCGGTCAATTCTAGTAGCCGGGACTTCCCCGGTGCGCTCGAAACGCCGTATATCCGCACCTTGGTCCCTCGAAGCTCAAGTCGCGCCGGTTGCAGCCGACACAACGTCGGCGGGGGGCTTACCCGTGAGGTGGGGGTAGTTATGGGCGAGGCCGCTTTCGATCCATTGCGCGGGGCGCGTACGGCCGAGGACATCGCTCGCCGGCGCGGCCGCCCGAGACAGCTTATGGCTAACGACACGACACCGCTCAATCGGCGCATCCTCATCATCGACGACAATCCCGACATCCATCGCGACTTCCGCAAGGTCATGGGCGGCGGACTGAACGAGGACGCCATGGCGGAGGCGGAACTCGCGCTGTTCGGCGAAAGCCGGCAGCAGCCCGCGCGTGCGGCTTTCGAGATCGATTCGGCGCTGCAGGGACAGGAAGGGGTCGCGCGAGTGCGCCAAGCGCTGGATGAAGGCAAGCCGTATGCCATGGCATTCGTCGACATGCGCATGCCGCCCGGGTGGGACGGTCTGGAGACCATCGAGCACCTATGGGCGATCGACCCGGACGTGCAGATCGTCATTTGTTCAGCCTATTCAGATCAGGATTGGACCGAGGTCGTCGCGCGGCTCGATCACTCCGACAAATTGCTCGTCGTGAAGAAGCCGTTCGAGGCCATCGAGGTCATCCAATGCGCGAACGCCCTCACGCGCAAATGGCAAAACGAGCGCATCGTGCGCCGCCAGGTCAACGGCCTCGAACAAGCGGTAACCGCGCGCACGAAGGGCCTCGAAACGGCCCACAAGCAACTGCGCCACATGGCCACGCACGACGCGCTTACCGGCCTGCCTAACCGTCTATTGCTCGAGGATCGAATCAGCCGAGCCATCGTGCACTCCGATCGGCATGGCCACACATTCGCCGTCATGCTGCTGGACCTCGATCGCTTCAAATTGATCAACGATGCGGTGGGACATCGCGCCGGTGACGAATTGCTCAAGGAGGTGGCGCTGCGCCTCAAAGGCGTGGTGCGCGAGGTCGACACCGTCGCTCGCCTGGGGGGCGATGAATTCGTACTCATCATAGTGCCCAGCCCCGATCCCGATTTAGTCAAGTCGACCGCGACCCGTATCATCACTGCGCTGAACGCACCGGTACGAATCGCGGGCATCGAGGTTCATACCTCGCCGAGCATCGGAATTGCGTTCTATCCCGCCGACGCCGGCACCGTGGAGAAGCTGCTCGCGTACGCGGATGCGGCGATGTACTGCGCCAAACAGCGAGGCCGCAACACTTTCCAGGTGTTCACGCCCGGGATGGACACGATTACTCAGGATAAGGTGCGGCTGGAGAGCGACATGCGCATCGCTCTCGAACAAAAACAGTTCAAGCTGCACTATCAGCCCAAGGTCAACACGGCGACCGGTGTCATACACGGCGCCGAGGCGCTGTTGCGCTGGCAGCACCCCGTGCGCGGAGCGATCGCGCCGTCCGACTTCATCCCGGTCGCCGAAGAATGCGGATTGATCAACGGCATCGGCGCGTGGGTGGTGCGCGAGGCCTGCCGGCAAGCACGCGCTTGGCAGATCGCCGGGCTGCCGCCGCTGCGGATTGCGGTGAATCTATCGCCTTCGCAGTTCCGTCAAGGCGATATCGTCGCGATGATCCGCGATGCCCTGAACCAAGCCGAACTGGAGCCGCAGTTCCTCGAAGTGGAACTGACCGAGACCACGGTGATGAGCGATCCGGAGGGGTCCATCGCCGTCCTCGAGCAATTGAGCGCCATGGGGGTACTCGTGTCGATCGACGACTTCGGTACCGGCTATTCCAGCATGAGCTACTTACGGCGCTTTCCCATAGACAAGCTGAAGATCGACCGAAGCTTCATCAAAGAGGTCATGTCGAGACCCGCCGACGCGTCCATCGTGCACGCCATCATTTCTCTGGCTCACAGCTTACGGCTCAAAGTGGTGGCGGAGGGTGTCGAATCGATCGGGCAGCTGGAGCTTCTGAAAACCCTAGGTTGCGATCAATATCAGGGATTTCTCTTCAGCCCCGCGCTTCCCGCGGCGGAGTTCGAGGCGCTGGCCCGCGCCCGGCGCTCCTGCGACCCACCGCTTGCCGCATTCGATCCGAGCCGAACGCACAGCAAGCTGGCCGCGTACAGACGCTCAGGACGCTAGCCCCCGTGCCGGGAGCCTATCCTAGACGTCGGCGGATCATGCGCCTCCCGCGGTGACCAACTGCAAACCAGCTCGGTACTCCCCTGCCCGCGCGGAATAGATGGCAGCGCCCTTGATGATCGCAGCTTGCTCATCCGCGGTAAGCTTGCGGACGACCTTGGCGGGCGCGCCCAAGATGAGGGTGCCATCGGCGAATATTTTGCGTTCCGTCACGACGGCACCGGCGCCCACGAGGCAGCCCTTGCCGATCACGGCACCGTTCAACACCACGGCTTGAATTCCTATCAACGAACCGTCGCCTACCGTACAGCCATGCAACATGGCTTGATGGCCCACCGACACATGCGCTCCGACCGTCATCGGATAGCCGAGATCGGTGTGTAACACGGCCCCGTCCTGCACGTTGCTGTTGGCGCCGATATCGATGAGTTCGTTGTCCCCGCGGAGCGTGGCCGCAAACCATACGCTGGTATTCCCGGCGAGGGCTACTCTGCCGATGACCGAGGCGTTGGGTGCGATGAAGACTCCGGCCGCAACGGTGGGGGAGGCGTTCCCCAATTTGTAAATGGCCATTCACACTCCCAGTCACAGAAGCCCGAGCGCTGCGCGGGCCGAAGATATACATTATAACTTGGTGATTTCTATATATTTATTGAGTTATCCCCTGGGCCATTATATCTCAAACAGCATCGAGGCTCGGGCATGGACGGTCCGCGGCATCAAGTCCGCACCTCCCAGGGTTGGCTGCGGCATCATGATATCCGCCCGCCCTTGAGCAGCGTCGGCACAGCGCCCCGGCTACCCCCTGATGACTCCGCCCGAGGGTCCGCCGCGCCACTCGCTACTCTCCGGGCCGGGACCGCGGACAGTTCACGCGGGTTGAAGATCGTCGCGTGGCGGCTAGGCATTTGCGCTACCTTCTGCCATCGGCCAAGAAGGATCCGCATGAGCTCATGTGAAACAGCGCCTGAAACGACACGCAAACTCCAGCGCGCCATTGGTACCCGGCAATTGAGCATGATCGCGATCGGCGGCGCGATCGGCACCGGCTTGTTCTTCGCCAGCGGCGGAGCGATAGCGCAAGCGGGTCCGGGCGGCGCGATGCTGGCGTACGCAACCATGGGTTTGGCGGTTTATTGCATGATGCAGTCGCTCGGCGAAATGGCGACGCAGTTGCCCATTCCCGGTTCCTTCGAAGCGTATGCGGAACGCTTCATCGACCCTTCGCTGGGTTTCGCGGTGGGCTGGAATTACTGGTTCAGCTGGGCGGTCACACTTGCCGCGGAGCTGGTGGCCGGATCGCTGATCGTGAAGTTTTGGTTCCCGCATGCGAATTCCACACTGTGGGCGATGGGCTTCTTTGCGGTGCTGATGGCGTTGAATTTATTGTCGGTCAAAGTCTATGCCGAGGCAGAGTACTGGTTCGCCGGCATCAAGGTGGTGACCGTCATCATCTTTTTGGCGGTAGGCGCCTTGATGATCGCGGGCATGGTGGGCGGCCATGGAATTGGCTTTCAGAACTGGATCCTGAGCGACCCCAAAGCCGGAACACAGGCTCCTTTCGTCGGCGGATTCACCTCGGTGCTGGCCGTGTTCCTGGTCGCCGGCTTCTCCTTCCAGGGCACCGAAGGCGTGGGGCTCGCCGCCGCCGAAACAGCCGACCCCGCCCGCAACGTGCCCAAGGCGATCAAGACCGTGTTCTGGCGCATTCTGCTGTTCTATATCGGATCGATTTTCGTGGTCGGTACGTTGGTCCCCTACACCGATCCCAACCTGCTCCATGGCGACGAGGCGCACATCGCCTTCTCGCCTTTCACCATGGTCTTCCAGCAGCTTCCGAGATTCGGCTACTACACTTCCAACCTCATGAATGCGGTGATCCTCTCCTCGGTGCTGTCTTGCGGGAACTCATCGATGTATGTGGCCTCGCGGATGTTGTACGCCATGGGCCACAGCCGTAAGGCGCCGCGGCTGTTCGGGAAGCTGAACCGGCGGGGCGTGCCGACGGCGGCGCTGTGCGCCACGGGCCTGGTCAGCGCGCTGGCGTTCTTTTCCACCTTGGTGGGTGACCAGAAGATCTATCAGCTTCTCTACAACGCCTCGAGCCTGAGCGGCTTCCTGATTTGGCTCGGCATCGCGGTTTGCCATCTGCGATTTCGCAAGGCCTGGGTTGCGCAAGGCCGCCGTCTGGAGGATCTGAAGTTCAAGTCCAAGTTCTACCCCTATGGCCCATGGCTCGCAGTGGTGTTGTTCCTGCTGGTGCTGTTCGGTGCCAACATCGCCGTGTTTCAGACCGCTGTATTCTCGTGGTTCGATTTCATCACGGGGTACCTGATGATCCCCGCGTTCATCGGTTTCTACCTCGGCCACAAATACTGCAACAAGACCCGTGTAATACCCTTGAAGGACTGCAACTTCGAGATGGACCGCCGCGATGGCTGAGGAGGTTCGGCGTAGTTCGCAGCCCCTTTCACGGCGCCGGGAACCCAGGCATGATGGACCATGGGCCTGCGGGTTTCAGCGGCCGGGACGATGACGAAAAAGCAATCCCATCACATACGCCTGACTTCACATTCCGCCGGTGGCAAACCGCACCGATTTCCGGTCGAATGGGGCGCCGCCACGGCACAGGAGCGTGGGCCTGTGATCGGTTCGATCGCGGCGCGCGCAAACCGCAATGTGATCGGTGCACACGGCGGCGCCTATTCGGTATACCGCGGCCTGGCGGTATCCTCGGGCGCTCTGAACCCCATCACGCGTCCGGATTTCAAGGACACCGGCCCGCTGATCGAGATCGGTCCGCATCCGCAATGGATCGGGCGCGAGAAAATCGTCTCGCTCGATCCCTGGGGCCATCGGATCACCGAAGATTTCAAGGCTGAAATACGCGAGGGTCTCGATGTGCGACCGACCATCGCCATCACCCAGGGGCGCCTCACGCTGATGGAAATTCGCGAAGCGGTCGAGCGCCGGCGGCTGGCACAGGACGGGCGCATCGTTCACGCCGGCGGCGAGGTCAGCGTGACCAAGGCGGCCATCGACCCCGTCTGGTATCTGCCCGGAGTTGCCGCTCGCTTCAACGTGACGGAGGGCGAGCTGCGGCGAAACCTGTTCGAGCAAACCGGCGGCATGTATCCGGAGCTGGTCACACGCCGCGACCTGCATATATTTCTGCCGCCGATCGGGGGGATTTCGGTGTATCTGTTCGGCGACCCGGCGGCGATCCACGATCCCACGCGCCGCCTGACCTGCCGCGTGCACGACGAATGCAACGGTTCGGATGTGTTCGGCTCGGATATCTGCACCTGCCGTCCCTATCTTACCCACGGCATCGAGGAATGCATCCGCGGCGCCCAGGCCGGCGGTGCCGGGTTGATCGTGTACAACCGCAAGGAAGGCCGGGCCCTCGGTGAGGTCACGAAGTTCCTGGTATACAACGCCCGCAAGCGGCAATTGGGAGGAGATCAGGCGGCAACGTATTTCGCGCGCACCGAGTGCGTTGCCGGCGTGCAGGACGCGCGCTTTCAGCAACTCATGCCCGATGTGCTGCACTGGCTCGGAGTCACGCGGATCGATCGCCTCGTCTCCATGTCCAACATGAAATACGACGCACTCATCGCCGCGGGAATCGAAATCGGTGAGCGGGTGCCGATCCCGGAAGAACTCGTGCCGAAGGACGCCCAGGTCGAGATGCAGGCCAAGAAAGCAGCCGGCTACTTCACGCTCGAAGGGCTCGCGGTCGATGCGACGGTCGAGATCGATGAAGATCTCAGGGATTGATGTTGAACTCGATCCCTAATGCCCCCGCGGAGCAGCGCTGATGTCGAAGGCCAGCGAGCATGCGCCGGATACCGCACTCGCCGCCAGCGCGCGAACGCTGTTGTCGGCGGCGGCCGTGCGCGACCGCGGGCACCGTATCCTGGCATCGGCAACTGATGGACGAATCGATGACTGGATCGTCGATCTGGACCGGCTCCCCGCCGCCGCCGATTTCGTCGCCGCGGTGGTGCATGATCGCTATCCCCGGCTGGATCCACCGCCGCACGCGCGCTGGCGCCATTTCCAGTTCGCGGAACGCGACTTGTGGCAAGAGGCGGTCGCCGCCAAGCGCTGGCCGAGTCCCAGCGCCGCTGCGCGCGCGGCCTTTGATCTCGCCATCATGTCGGTGCTGCTCGATGCGGGCGCGGGCGCGGCGTGGCGCTACCGCGACCCGGCGACCGGGATCGTCGCCGGCCGCTCCGAAGGGCTGGCACTCGCGAGCTTGCGCTGGTTCGAGGCGGGCGGCTTGTCCGACGATCCGAACGACAAGCTGCGCGTCGATGCCGCGGTGCTGCGCCGCGTCGATGCGCAGGTCCTTAATCAGGCGCTGCAGGTCTCGGATATCAATCCCTTGCTGGCCGCCGCGGATCGCGCCTCCTTGCTGAATCGCTTGGGGGAGACCGTGCAGGCGCACCCGGACCTCTTTGCCATCGCCGACGCGCCGCGGCCGGGCGGCTTGTTCGACGCGCTGGCGACCCGCGCCGTGGATAACCGCTTGCCGGCGGCCACCCTGCTGGCGACGCTGCTCGATGCGTTGGGGCCCATCTGGCGGGATAGGCCGTGCCTCGGTGGCGTGCCGCTCGGGGACTGCTGGCCTTACCCCGGGCTCGGGGGCGAGGCACCCGCCGATCGGTACGTACCCTTGCACAAACTCTCGCAGTGGCTCGCGTATTCGCTGATCGAGCCGCTGGCGCACGCCGGCGTGACCGTGTGCGCCGTGCACGAATTGACCGGCCTCGCGGAATATCGCAACGGCGGCCTGTTCGTCGACTCGGGCGTGCTGCTACCGCGCGATCCCCTTGCCTGGTCGGCGACGCACAGGGTGTCGGATCCCTTCGTGGTCGGATGGCGCTCCCTGACCGTAGCGCTGCTCGATCGAATCGCGCCGCTGGTGCGCGAGCGGCTCGGGTTGAGCGCCGAAGCGCTACCCTTGGCCCGCATACTGGAAGGCGGCACCTGGGCAGCCGGCCGCCTCATCGCCCGACAGCGGCGTGCCGACGGCAGCCCTCCTTTTCACATTTCGAGCGACGGAACGGTGTTTTAATGGAAAACGTCATCACGGTCGATCATCCTCTGGTGCAACACAAGCTCGCGTTGATGCGTGACAAGACCACATCGACGAAGGGGTTCCGTCAGCTGACGCGCGAAATCGCGACGTTGCTCTGCTATGAGGTGACGCGGGACCTGTCGCTCGACCTGGTGCGGATCGAGACGCCGTTGATGCCGATGCAGGCGCACATGCTGTCCGGCAAAAAATTGGTCTTCGCGCCCATTCTGCGCGCGGGGATGGGTCTGCTCGAGGGCATGCTCGATTTGGTTCCCTCCGCGCGCGTATCCCACATCGGACTGTATCGCGACCCTGAATCCCTGATCGCGGTCGAGTACTACTTCAAGGCCCCCACCGATCTGCCGGAACGTTTGGTGATCGTCATGGATCCCATGTTGGCCACCGGCAATACCGCGGTGGCCGCGATCGACCGCCTCAAGGAACACGGCGCGAACGAGCTGCGCTTCGTCTGTCTGCTCGCCACTCCGGTGGGACTGGCCAATGTCCGCAGCCATCATCCGGATGTGCGCATATGGACCGCGGCCATCGACGAGCGGCTGAATGAGCATGGCTATATTCTGCCGGGATTGGGCGATGCGGGTGACCGGCTCTACGGCACCCGGTAAGCTTCAACGCGCCAAAGATAGTGGTGATCGGCAAGGCGATGGTCAGCGCCTGGGCGCCGACGCGCCCACGGACGGCGTGCTCGGTTCACGGTCCGTCGTCCCTCCTCCGGACATCGCCAACAAGCCAACGAACAGGACGATCACCGTGGAGCATCGCCGCGAAGATCGCAACCGAGAACAGATTCATGTTGCAGCCCCCTGGACCGGCGCCGAGAAAGTGCGCTGTTGGCGCCGACAACGTGCTCGTCCGCAGCGCAACGGAAACTCGAGGAACACCAAACGCAACTCGATACTAGCATGGCTGCACCGGATCGGACCGGCCCGGCTCGTGGAGCGGGTCCGACCGCCAGCGAGGCCGGGCGCCTATCGAACCCGAGGCAAACTCCGCAGCTTGGTGCAGCGTCGGGAGGCCCGTGCCGAGGCCTTGCGGGATGCTCGCGGCCCCCTGAAGCGCTCTTCGTGCAGGTGCCGATGCATTTGCTGCAGTGCTCTGCCTCTTTGCTCCGTGCCTCTTTGCTCCGTGCCTCTTTGCTCCTTGCCTCTTGAAGTGTGCTGCGGTTGTCACGCGATGCAGCGATCCTTGTGCAGCGCCGCGCCGATGCGTGTTGATGCATGGGTCACCGCCGCGCTTTGATTGCTCGTGATGCGATGCGCAAAATTCGCCTCGATTGCCGCGAGGCTCACCCGCAGCGCGGCGTGGCGAATCGCGCAACGGCGTTAGGGGCAGCGGATTGCTCGGGGGCTTCCCAACCTAAAACGCTTGTGCGACACTTTGATGGCGGCCTGATAACGAGGCAGGACCGCTTGGTGAAGTTCGGGTGAAGAGATCGAGTCATCGGTGGCCGCAAGCAATTGCGGGGGGTACCATGAAATGCATCTACTTTCTCACTCCCACCTTGGCAAGCACCGATCAGGTGTCCGCCGATCTGCATTCCGTAGGCGTCAAGGATTTCTATCTGCACGTGATCTGCAGAGACCAGCACGGTCTGAAGCAGCACCACATCCACTCCAGCAATTACTTCGAAACCCTGGACATCATTCGCGACGGCTTCATCGGTGCCGCATTGGGATTTGTTCTCGGGCTGGTGGGCGTCGGATTGTTGATCTACCTCGAGCCATTCGGCACCTATGAGATCTCGCCATTGGTCTACGCGGTCCTGGTGGGAGCGGCCACCTTGTTCGGCGCCTGGGAGGGCGGCTTGGTCGGGATCGACAGCGAGAACAGGAAACTCGCGAAATTTCACGACGACTTGATGGCGGGCAGATATCTCATATTGGTGTATGTGCGCAAGCACCGGGAAGCCGCGGTGCGCAAGATGATGCAGGAAAAGCATCCGGATGCCCAATTGGTGGCGATCGATTCCCACTTCGTCAACCCGTTCAGCGACCTCAAAAGACTACCGGAGAATCCACCACGAGAGCTTGATCCCGCGGCGTAAATCATCTTCCAGGGGTGGCCCCATGATATTTGCGTATGCATTGATCTTCTTGGTCATCGGCACGGTCCTGTTTCACTTCCTGAGCCCGTGGTGGTTCACCCCGATCGCGTCCAATTGGACGATGATGGATCAAACCGTCGGTATCACCTTCTGGGTCACCGGCGTCGTATTCGTTGCGATCAATCTGTTCATGGCGTATTGCATCATCCGTTATCGCCATCGCAAAGGACTTCAGGCGCAGCACCAGCCGCTGCTCGCCCATTACCAACCGGAGAACAACAAGCTCGAATGGTGGCTGACCATCGTCACCTCCGTCGGCATCGCCGCGATGCTGGCCCCCGGCCTTGCCGTGTGGGCGAAATTCGTCACCGTGCCGAGCGAGGCGTCGGTGGTCGAGGTCGTGGGAGAACAGTGGAACTTCAGTTATCGCTTTCCCGGCAAGGACGGCGTTCTCGGCACCACCGACGTGCGCTTGGCCAGCATCGACAATCCGTTTGCCATCGATCCGAACGACCCCAAGGGCCAGGACGACATCGTCGTCTCCAGCCCCGAACTGCATCTGCCGCGCGGCCAGCCGGTCAAGGTACTGCTGCGCGCCAAGGACGTTCTGCACCAATTCGCGGTACCGGCCTTCCGCGTGAAGATGGACATGGTGCCCGGCATGGTCACCTACTTCTGGTTCACACCCACCCGCGTCGGTACCTATGACGCGCTGTGCGAACAGCTTTGCGGCATGGCGCATTTCACGATGCGGGGGCGCGTCGTCGTGGACGAGCCCGAGGACTTCCGGGCCTGGCTGGACAGCCAACCGACTTATGCCCAGACGCGCACCGAGACAGCCGGCGACCCCGCCGCCGGGCGGGCCTCGTATGCGGTGTGCAGCGCCTGCCACGGACAAGCCGGTGAGGGAAACCCGCAGTTGAATGCGCCGAAATTGAGCGGCCAGGCGAGTTGGTACCTGGTACGGCAGCTACAAGATTTCAAGCATGGCGTGCGCGGCACCGCAGCCCAGGATATCTACGGCAAACAGATGGTACCGTTTTCGGCGACGCTTACCGACGATGCGGCCATCAAGAACGTCGTCGCGTATATCGCTTCATTGCCGGACACGCATCCGGCGAGCACGGTGTCGGGCAACCGCGAACGAGGCAGAGCGCTATACGCGACCTGTGCGTATTGCCACGGCGGCAGCGGCCAAGGGGTCTGGTCGACCAACGCTCCCCGCCTCGCGCACATGAGCGATTGGTACATGAAGCGCCAGCTGCAATATTTCCGCCAAGGGCTGCGCGGCGCACATCCACAGGATTTCACCGGCCAGCAGATGGCCGACATGGCGAAGGTGCTTGCCGGTGACCAGGCTATTAGCGATGTTCTGGATCATATCGACACGCTCTAGGTTGCTGAAGCACGGGTTCGCGTGGCGAAGCGCGGGCTGGATGATGAGCTTGCGAGGCACTGCAGGAGCCTCGCGCGAGAAGAATTAGGGGGGTTCCGATGGCTTATGTAGCAATCGCCGACCGTGACCATGCGCACGCGGGTCATGAGCCGCATACCTTCCTTAGCAAATATGTCTGGAGTCAGGATCACAAGGTCATCGCGATCCAATACACCGTCACGGCGATCGCGATCGGCTTGGTCGCCCTCACGCTGTCGGTGCTGATGCGCCTGCAATTGGGGTTTCCGCATGCCTTTTCACTGATCGCGCCGCAGAATTATTATCAGTTCATCAGCTTGCACGGGATGATCATGGTGATCTATCTGCTCACTGCGCTGTTTCTGGGCGGCTTTGGGAACTACCTCATCCCGTTGATGTGCGGTGCACGGGACATGGTCTTTCCGTATTTGAACATGGTGAGCTACTGGGCGTATCTGCTCGCGGTGCTGGTCCTGGTCGCCGGCTTCTTCGTGCCGGGCGGACCGACGGGCGCCGGCTGGACCTTGTATCCGCCGCAGGCCATCCTGTCAGGGACGCCGGGCGCGAGAGCGGGCATCGTTTGCATGCTCGCCTCGCTCGCCATTTTCATCGTGGCGTTCACGATGGGCGGGTTGAACTACGTCACCACCGTGCTGCAGGCCCGCTGCCGCGGCATGACCATGATGCGCCTGCCGCTGTCGGTGTGGGGCATCCTGATGGCGACCATGTTGGGCCTGCTAGCCTTTCCGGCGTTGTTCGTGTCGGCGGTGATGATGACGCTGGACGCGCTGGTCGGTACCAGCTTCTTCATGCCGGCGGTCTCATCGATGGGTCGGCCGCTGGGGTACAACGGCGGCAGTCCGCTGCTGTTCCAGCATCTGTTCTGGTTCTTCGGCCATCCCGAGGTCTACATCGTGGCTTTGCCGGCCTTCGGCATCGTTTCCGATCTGCTCAGCACCCATGCCCGAAGGCATATCTTCGGCTATCGCATGATGGTTTGGGCCATATTGGCCATCGGCTGCCTGAGCTTCGTCGTCTGGGCGCACCACATGTACGTCAGCGGCATGAATCCGTATTTCGGGTTCTTCTTCGCCAGCACCACGCTCATCATCGCGATTCCGACGGCCATCAAGGTGTACAACTGGGTACTGACGCTGTGGCGTGGCGACATCCATCTCACCGTGCCGATGTTGTTTGCCATCGGCTTCATCTTCACCTTCATCAACGGCGGTCTCACAGGCCTGTTCCTGGGCAACGTGACGGTGGATGTGCCGCTGTCCGCGACCTACTTCGTGGTCGCGCACTTCCATCTGGTGATGGGCGTCTCCCCCATCCTGGTGGTGTTCGGGGCAATCTACCACTGGTATCCGAAGATCACCGGCCGGATGCTGAACGACACCCTGGGCCGGATCCATTTTTGGATCACGTTCATCGGAACCTACTCCATTTACTTGCCCATGTACTACCTCGGCATCCTCGGTTTGCCGCGCCGCTACTACGCGTACGGCGATGCCATCCGGTTCATTCCGCCGTCGGCGGCGACCATGAACAAGTGGATCACCGTCTATGCACTGATCGTCGCCAGCGTGCAGCTGCTGTTCCTCGCGAACTTGATCTGGTCCTACTTCCACGGCAAGCCGGCCGGCGGCAACCCGTGGCGCGCAACCACGCTCGAATGGCAAACACCGCAGACGCCGCCGCGGCACGGTAACTGGGGAGACCGGTTACCCGTCGTCTATCGCTGGGCGTACGACTACAGCGTGCCCGGCGCCAAGGAGGACTTCATTCCGCAAAACGTTCCGCCCGACCGCTTGGCACCCAGGGGACATACACCCCTCGGCCAGACATGAGCGCACCCCCGTGAATATTGTGGTTGCCTACGGCGCCCTCTTGGGCGGCGTCATCGTCTGGCTGTTGCTCATCAGCACCTTGCGCACGCGCTCCTGGGAGCGGCACGGATCGGGCGACCAGCGGCGCCATACCGCAGGGGACCTCGGCGCAGTGAGCGTGCCGCCGGCGCGCATCGGTCTGTGGATCTTTCTCGCGGTGATCACCTCATTGTTCGCCTTGTTTTTCTCCGCCTACTTGATGCGCATGGGACACGGCCACGGAGCCGGACATGGAATTGCGGATTGGCGCTCCATCACCAAACCGCCCATCCTCTGGCTCAACACCGGATTATTGATCCTGAGCAGCGTGGCCATGCAGGCGGCGCGGCGCGCAATCGCTTCCAATCCGCTCGAACGCGTCATGGGCTTTCTCCTTGCCGGAGGCGCGTTCACACTCTTGTTCCTGATTGGTCAGCTGGTCGCCTGGCGACGGCTGGCCGATGCCGGGTATGTGATGACCAGCGGTCCGGCGGGCGCCTTTTTCTACGTACTGACGGCCTTGCACGGCTTGCATGTGCTCGGCGGACTTTGTGTGTGGCTCAGAACGGTGATACGCCTGCGGAGCCGGGCAGCCGAACTATTCGACATGCGTCTGAGCATCGAGCTGTGCACGGTGTATTGGCACTTCTTGCTGCTGGTTTGGGTGGCGATGTTCGCGTTGCTGCTCTGCACCTGACGCGGAGGTTTTCACGCATGACACAAGATGCATCGGTCCAGCCTCGATCGGGCGCGCGCCAGGGGCTCGAAGGTGTGACCTCGGATTGGTCGGGCGACAGGCAGGTGTTCCCGGTGCCCTGGGGCAAGGCGATGATGTGGCTCTTCCTGCTGAGCGACACATTCGTCTTTTCGTGCTTCCTGACCTCTTACATGAACGTGCGCATGTCGACCACGGCTCACTGGCCGAACCCGAGCAAGGTTTTTTCGTTGGACATCGGCGGGCACGAAGTCCCGCTGCTGCTCATCGCGATCATGACCATGGTATTGATCACCAGCAGCGGCACCATGGCCATGGCGGTCAATTACGGATATCGCCGCGACCGCGCCAAGACCACCGCGTTGATGGCTGCTACCGCGCTGCTGGGCGCCACCTTCGTCAGCATGCAAGCGTTCGAATGGACCAAACTCATCGTCCAGGAAGGGGTGCGTCCGTGGGCCAATCCAATGGGCGCACCCCAATTCGGCTCGTCCTTCTTCATGATCACCGGTTTTCATGGCTTGCATGTTTCGGCCGGGGTGATCTATCTCGCCGTGGTCGCCCGCAGGGTCTGGAGCGGCTTCTATGACCGCAAGGGCAGCTACGAGACCGTCGAGATTACCGGCTTGTACTGGCATTTCGTCGATTTGGTGTGGGTATTCATCTTTGCGTTCTTTTATCTGTGGTGAGGAAAGCCCATGAACGATGCCGCCCCAACCGCAACCGCCCCCGAAGCCGCACCCGAACATACCGAAGGCCAACAACATCCCATTCGCGTGTATTTGTGGATCTGGGGGCTGCTGTTCGTTTTCAGCACCTTTTCTTATCTGGTCGATTATTTTCAGTTTCACGGAGCCGTGCGCTGGTCGCTCATCATTCTGTTCATGTTGGTGAAGGCCGCGCTCATCGTCGCGATTTTCATGCACATGGCCTGGGAGCGGCTCGCCCTCAAGCTGGCGATTCTGGTGCCGCCCTTGTGCTTGCTGATTCTCATCGGGCTGATGGCGAGCGAAGGGACTCACACTTTCGTCACTCGCTGGACCGCGTTCGCGCGGTGAATTGGGCGACTGATACCCGCACGCACTACCGGCCTATCCACGCATCGTGTGGTCGCTGACTCCGATCGGCATTTTTCTCGGTAGCCGTTCCGCTGCTCGAGGCGCTCCTGTTTACCGGCGAGCCTTGCAGTCGGTAGCAGCGCTCCCCAAAGCTGCCGGCCCGTCATTGCGGACCCGGTAGCCCGCGACGGACGCAATGCCTCGCCGCTATACGGGGTAGATGACACCCATGGTCAGCCTACTGCCGATGCCCAGAAGTTGCGACGCACAGTGATTGCGATGCCCAGTGATTGCGATGCCTATTTGTTGAGCGACAGCATATAGTCCACCGCCGCGCGAATCGTCGCGTCCGGCCACGTGGTGCCGCCGCGCGCCGGCATATTGCCCTTGCCGGCCATGGCGTGGGAATAGAGTGTTTCCTTTCCCTGGGCAATCCGCGGCGCCCAGGCTGCGCGGTCGCCGACCTTCGGCGCACCATTGATGCCGAGCGTATGACAGGCTGAGCACATCTTCGCGAAGGCCTGTTCGCCGGTGGTCGGAACGTCCGCCGCAGGCGCGGCTACCTTGGGGGCCAATGCCGCATTGTCCTGTCCCGCAATGGCGACCTGCGCGAACGGGGCGATAGAGTGCTTCACATCCTTCAGGCGCAGCGGGTCCAGCAAC
>JALYHP010000025.1 GCA_030799355.1 Pseudomonadota bacterium | reverse complement strand
CTAGGCGCTCGCCGCCGCACGCAGCGCCGTGCGCCACACGCGTTGCGGCGGAAAGTGGCAGGTGAACGTGCTGCCCTTGCCTTCCGTACTCTGCACATCGAGCCAGCCGCCATGGCGCTGCAGGGCGTGTTTCACGATGGCAAGGCCCAGGCCCGATCCGCCGCGGTCGCGGGAGCGCCCCGAGTCGACGCGATAGAAGCGCTCCGTCAAGCGCGGCAGGTGCTCGGCAGGTATTCCGATACCGCTGTCGATCACCGAAAAATACGCACCGTCCTGGTCGGTCCACCAGCGCATGCGCACCGTACCGTCCGACAAGGTGTATTTGATGCCGTTGACGAACAGGTTGGTGAACGCCGACTCGATTTCCTGTTCCGAGCCGTACAGGCCGTCGTCCGTTTCCAAGTCCAACGCTATCTGATGCGGCCGATCGGCGCCGGCCAATGCATCGCGATGCAGCCGCTCGAGCATACGCGGCACATCGACGGGCTCGCGCGGTGCTTCGCCGTCGGTGGATTCGAGCCGCGACAGCTCCAGCAGGTCCGCGATGATGGTGTTCATGCGCTGCGCCTGCGCGCGCATGTCCTTGATCGGGCCGGCCCAGGCCTCATCGATGGACGGATCGTCCGCCAGGGTATCCAAGTAGCCGGAGATCACGGTCAGCGGCGTGCGCAACTCATGCGAGGCATTCGCCACGAAATCCTTGCGCGTTGCCTCCAGGCGCATCTGCCGCGTGACATCGCGCACCAGCAGCAAGGACTGGCCGGCGCCGTACGGCACCGGTTGCAAGGCAAGGAACAGCTCGGCGTGGACCGGTGGGCGAATGACCAACGGGACGGCGAAGTCATCGCCGTGAAGATACCGGATGAACTCCGGCGCACGGATCAGGTTGTCGATACGCAGGCCTATGTCGATGGGGCGCTTCAAGCCGAGCAGCCGCGCTGCCTGGCGGTTGAACCAGACGATTTCGTTCTGGCTGCTCAGAATGATGACCCCGTCGGGCAGCGCCGCCGTCGAATGCCGCAGCTCGCGGTACAGCTGCACGAGGCGCTGCTTGTGATACTGCTTGCGCCGGTGCAGCCGCACGACCTGGCCGACCACATCGCCCCAGATACCGCCGAGATTCGGCGGATCGATTTGCGAGCGCAGCCGCAGCCAGCGATCCAGACGATACAGGTTGAGCAGCTGCCAGCCGAGGAACAAGCACGCGGCCATGAGCAGCCAAAGCCACATCGGACCGACCAACAAGCCGAGTATCGAGCCTGCCATGAGAATGCCCGCGAGGCGCGCGAGCGCGAAAGTCCACATCGATGCCATGGATAGGAGCCTGTCTGAGTATGCCGAGGTTATCTCCTCTTATAGTGCCAGGAACGTGCTGAGCGTCGCATGTCCCGCCCTCTCTGCCTCGAGCCTAATTGTCTCGAGCCGAGAACCGGTAGCCCGAGCCGCGCACCGTCTGAACCAGCCTCTCGAGCACATACGGTTCCAGCGCCTTGCGCAACCGCCGGATATGCACGTCCACCGTACGCTCTTCCACATAGGTATTGCCGCCCCAGACGCGATCGAGCAGCTGACTGCGGGTAAAGACCCGCTCGGGATGGGTCATGAAGAAATGCAGCAAGCGGTATTCGGTGGGCCCCAACGGTATTTCGCGCTCGCCCGCGCTCACACGGTGGCTGGAATCGTCGAGCTTCAGTCCGTCCACTTCGACGGTGTCGGCGGAGCCGGCGGGTGCCGCACGGCGCAGCACGGCCTGGATACGCGCCAGCAGCTCGCGCGGCGAAAACGGCTTGGTGATGTAATCGTCCGCGCCGCCCTCGAGGCCGCCGACCTTATCCTGCTCCTCGGCGCGCGCGGTCAGCATGATCACTGGGATTTCTTCGGTATCCTTGGCGCGTTTCAAGGCTCGCGTCAGCTCCAAGCCGCTCATGTCGGGCAGCATCCAATCGATCAGCATCAGATCGGGCCGAACATCCACGATGCGCGCACGCGCCTCGCGGCAATCCTCCGCCTCGCGAACTTCGTAGCCTGCCCGACGCAGACCGAAGGCCACCATATCGCGAATGGCTTTCTCGTCTTCCACGATGAGGATGCGTTTTGCCGTCATGTCCCTCTAATCCCTCCATCTTCTCGGCGGCTATTACAGTCCCGCCATGTGACAGTTCCGTGACGCCCGCCGCAGCCGGCAAGCCGGCCGTGACTACCGCTCGCAGGCTCCAAACCGGCCGGCGCCTACCCGAGCGCAGCCTTGGCGGCGGCCCGTTCGGCCTCGGTCAGCGCGACTTTATCCCGAACATAGACCGGGGCGAGGCCGGCCGGGTCCACGCCCTCCCCCGCGGCCAGCCGGATCGCGCCCAACCGTGCCATGTCGCGGGCGTGGGGCAGCGCGTCGCAGGCTCCGGGAAGCAATCGGACCCCGGGCAGCTCGCGAAGCGAGGGGTACGCCGCGAAACCCCGCCCGATACCGGCAAACGGCCCGGCGAGCGGTACCCGAACCGACGGCGCGGCGCTCACGGCCATCGGACCGCGGGCGATCACGCCGCACGCCGCATCCGCGCTGAAGCATCCCCAGTAGACTTCGCCCATGCGCGCGTCCAGGCACGCCATGGCCTGCGCAAAGGCGCCCACGCCCGGTTCCGCGCCGCCGTTCAGGGTCCGCTCCCCGTCCGCGCCGCCGCGCAGGGCCTGCAAGGCCAGCGCCTCCAGCGTGGTGACCCCCACCACCGGCAGGCCGGCGCCAAAGGCCAGCCCTTGAGCGACCGACACGCTGATCCTCACACCCGTGAACGCCCCGGGACCGACACCGGCGGCGATGCCGTCGAGCATCCCCAATGCCACGCCCGCTTCACCGAGGACGGCATCGACCATCCCGAGAATCTGTTCCGCATGGCCGCGGCCCACCTCTTTGAACCGGCTGACCAGGGCGCCATCCATGAGCAGTGCCACGGAGCACGCCTCGGTGGCCGTATCGAGCGCGAGCACCTTCACGACGCTTCCCGGGAGGGGCTCACGCCGACGACGCTTCGCCGCAGGGGGGCCACGCTCACGACGGCTTCCCCAGAGGGGGCGACGCTCACGCCGGCACCGTGCTAGTGCCGGCATGCGCGCGACCCAACCGTTCGCGGAGGAATTGCGCGGCGGCGGCCGCATCGGTGATCACCGGGCTCGGCGGCAGTGCCTGCAGGAACACCTTGCCGTATCCCTTGGTCCTGATCCGTGGGTCGCCGAGCACGATGACCCCGAAATCGTCGAAGTCGCGAATCAACCGGCCCACGCCCTGCTTGAGCGACAGCACCGCCTGCGGTAGTTGGTACTCGGAGAACGGATTGCCGCCACGCCTGCGAATCCCTTCGAGGCGCGCCCGCAGCAACGGATCGTCCGGCGCCGCAAACGGCAGCTTGTCGATGGCCACGATGGACAGGGCCTCGCCCTTAACATCGACCCCTTCCCAGAAACTTCCCGTCGCGAGCAGCACGGCATTGCCGAGCTCGCGGAACTGGTTGAGCAGCGCTTCACGCGGCGCCTGTCCCTGCACGAGCACCGGGAACGGCGGCTGCGGAAACCGCGCCTTGAGGGCCGCGACCCCCTCGGCCAGGCCCCGATAACTGGTATAGAGAATGAACGCGCGCCCACCGCTCGCCTCCAGCAACGGCGCACAGGCGGCGATGAACTTGACGGCAAATTCAGGGTGCTGCGGTTCCGGCAGGTTGCGCGGCAGAAAGATGCGCGCTTGGGACGGGTAATCAAAGGGGCTCTCGATGCGCAGCGTGCGCGCCTCGGGCAAACCGATGCGGGTGGCGAAATGCGCGAAATCCTCGCCGATGGCCAGCGTTGCGGAGGTGAACACCCAGGCACACGGCCGTGCCTCGACGTAAGCGCGCAGCCGGTCGGCGATCTCGAACGGCGTGAAGTGCAGCGACACACCGCTGGCCGCCGCTTCCACCCAGCGCAGCCCGGACTCTTCGGGCACGGAACTGAGCGCGCTCAAGGAGGCAGCCAATGCCTGGGCTCGACGCGCGCAATTGGCGGTGCCCGCACCGGCCCCCAAATTCTCGAGCTCTTCGGCCAAGTCGGCGAGAGCGGTCTCGATCTGCGGCAGCACATCGGTGAACGACTCGGGCAGATTCGCCCATTCATGGCGGCCGGCGGCGCCCGGAACATGGGCCCGCAGGTCGTCGAGCCGCGCCTCGACGATCGCCAGCTCGCCAGCAATGGACGGTGCCCGTACCGAGGCGGCGGCAAGCTCAGCCGTCACGTCGCGCAGCAGGATCTGCACCTGGCGCACCGACCAGTTCTGGCCGAAGAACTGCGCGGCAATGTCGGGCACCTGATGAGCTTCGTCCAGAATGACCGCCTCGACACCCGGCAGCAGATCGCCGAAGCCTTCGTCCTTCAGCGCGAGGTCGGCCAGCAACAAGTGATGATTCACGACGACGATCTCCGCGGCCTGCGCGGTGCGCCGCGCGTCGATCACGTGACAGCGAGAAAATTGCGGGCATTCCTGGCCGATACAATTCTCGCGCGTCGACGTGATCATCGGCCAGACCGGCGATTCCTCCGGCAGGTCGGTCAGTTCCGCCAGATCGCCGTGCCGGGTGGTGGCTGCCCAGCGGGAGATGCGCGCGAGCAGGCGCGCCACGCCGCGCTCGGCGCCGAGCAACGAACCTTGCCGCGGCATCGTGCCGTGCTCGCGAGTCGGGCCCCCGCGCGGGGCCGAGGTCGAGCCGTGCGGGCTCTGCGGGGTGGCTGCCCGGGCGGTCGGTCCCTGCGGGGTGGATCGGTGCGGCGTGGGGCCCTGCTGCAAGGCCAGCTCCAGGCGGTGCCGGCACAGATAATTCGCGCGTCCCTTGAGCAGCGCGATTTTCACCGGCAACCCCAAGGCTCGCGCCAGCATCGGCACATCGCGGTGGAACAGCTGATCCTGGAGCGTGCGCGTACCTGTCGAGATGATCACGCTGCGCCCCGACAGCAGCGCTGGCACCAGATAGGCAAAGGTCTTGCCGGTGCCGGTGCCCGCTTCGACGATCAACGGCTCGGCGCGCGCCAAGGCCCGGCCGACCGCGGCGGCCATGGCGGCTTGCTCCGGGCGATAACCGTAGCCCGGCAGAGCGCGTGCGAGCGGCCCCGCCGCGCCCAGTACTTCTTGATAGTCGGTGTCGATGTCCGTAAGCCTACGATGTTTTGCCGAGGCGCACCGCGCGGGTTACACCCGGGCCTATTTCACGACCGCACGAAACCGCACATAGGCAATGGAGTTTGCCTTGAGGGGATTTTTCAGTTTCCATTGTATGTGGCTGTAATCGCTAGCAATCGCCGGTCGCGTCTGACCATCGATCAGTGCCACCCGCAGATTCTCCGGCGGTTCGAAACGATGCCCGCCGTCCACGAATAGCTCGCTTGCGCGCCGGGACCGGCGGCCGAATCGGCGATATACGCCATGTGCGCCGGGATCGGATTGACCACGATCGGCTCGCGCACGGTGGCCGCGCCGATATTGCGGATCTCCAGCGTATAGATGACCTGATCGCCCGGCACCACGCGTCCGGCGGATTGCAGCTTGACGACCGGGTGCCCGTCCTGCACGACGGTCTCGATCTCGGCCACGGTCCGCACCGCCAAACCCTCCGAGGTGGCTTGACCAATCGCGGCGCCCTCCAGCGCGACCATGCAAAGCATGGCGGCCAGGACTTGCATTATGTCAGTTCGTGGCATAGTCAGTAATAAATTATTACATTAAAATCAATGTGATACATCGATTATTTTTTATTATTGTTACCTCTGCGGGAATGCCGTTGCGGTCCCGCTGGCACGCCGCCATACGGCAGTTGGCTACGCGAATTCCATCTGTCATCCTCCGCATCCCTTTTGTCATGCTCCGAATCCAATCATCATCTTCAAAGTCTAATATAGACCGCTACTGAGGACCCTCATGGCCACCGCCGAACAGCACGTGACTTCGCTCGCCGCTCTGAACCGCACCGTATCGAACTGGGTGGACGAGGTGGCGCGGCTCACCAGGCCGGACAGGATTTATTGGTGTGACGGCAGCGATACGGAGTACGAAGCGCTGCAGCGCGAGCTGGTCGCGAAGAAGGAGCTGCTGCCGCTCAATCAGGAAACCCATCCCGGCTGCTTTCTGTCCCGCTCCCATCCTTCCGATGTGGCGCGTGTGGAACATCTCACCTACGTGTGTACGACAGACGCCGAAGATGCGGGCCCGAACAACAATTGGATGGAGCCGAAGGACGCGCATCGCAAGATGGATGCGCTGTTCGCCGGCTGCATGAAGGGGCGCACCCTCTACGTGGTACCCTACTGCATGGGGCCCATCGACTCGCCCTTCTCGCGCTGCGGCGTCGAGATCACGGACAGCGCCTATGTGGTGCTCAACATGAAGCTGATGACGCGAATGGGCTTGCCGGCCTTGGAACGCATCACGCGCGACGGCAGCTTCGTGCGGGGATTGCACTCCACCGGCGACCTGAATCCCGAGCGGCGCTTCATCATGCACTTCCCGGAAGAGTTATCGATCAAGAGCTTCGGCTCGGGCTACGGCGGCAATGCGCTGCTCGGCAAGAAATGCCACGCGCTGCGCATCGCCAGCTGGCAGGCGCGCAGAGAGGGCTGGCTCGCGGAGCATATGCTGATCGTCGGCATCGAAAATCCTCAGGGCGAGATTCACTACCTGGCGTGTGCCTTCCCTTCGGCCTGCGGCAAGACCAACTTGGCCATGTTGATTCCGCCGGCGAGCTACCCGGGCTGGAAGGTGTGGACGGTGGGCGATGACATCGCCTGGCTGCACCCCGGCCAGGATGGCCGGCTGTACGCCATCAATCCGGAGTCGGGCTATTTCGGTGTGGTGCCGGGCACCAGCCCGAAGACCAATCGCAACGCGTACGAAACCATCCGCAAGGACACGATCTTCACCAACGTGGCGCTCACCGCCAACAACGAGCCGTGGTGGGAGGGACTGAGCGAGGGTGAGCCCGTCATCGATTGGCAGGGACGTCCGTACGATCCGGCCAATGGCCCCGCCGCACAGCCGAACTCCCGCTTCACCGTCGCCGCCAAGAACAATCCGGCCTATTCGAGCCTGGCGGATGCGCCCGGCGGCGTGCCGATCTCGGCCATCGTGTTCGGCGGGCGCCGCCGCACCCTGGCACCGCTCGTGTATCAAAGCCGCAATTGGCTGCACGGCGTACTGGTGGGGGCCGGTGTCGCCTCCGAGACCACGGCCGCGATCACCGGCACGGTCGGCGTGCTGCGCCGTGATCCGATGGCCATGAAACCGTTCGCCGGCTACAACTTCGCCGATTACTGGTCGCACTGGATCGATGTCGGCGCCAAGCTGACCTCGCCGCCGCAGATTTTCCATGTCAACTGGTTCCGCCAGGACAGCGACGGCAAGTTCCTCTGGCCGGGGTTCAGCGACAACCTGCGCGTGCTGCGCTGGATCATCGATCGCTGCGAGGGGACCGCCGAGACACGGAAAACCGCGATTGGGCACCTGCCGAATGCGCAAGACCTGGATATCGAGGGAATGGAACTCGCGCCCGGGGCGCTCGATGTCCTGCTCAGCGTGGATCCTGCCCTGTGGCGGGCCGAATTCGAGGGGATGGCAAGCTATCTCGGCGAGTTCGGCAAGCGCGTGCCGCCGGCGCTCGCGACCGAGCTTGCCGCGGCGCTCGAGCGACTGTCGACTCCCGAATCTTGAGTTAGCGGGGTCCCGGCGGGGCCCCAAGGTCCGCGTTGGCGGGTCGCGGGCCGTCCGGGCGGCGGTTGGCGTCGCGCGACTTCTCGCAGGCGCAGCCATAGCCAGGCGTAGCGTCGCAGGCCATGGCGTAACCTACGATTACTCCTCGCAAGGCGCAGCGTCGCAGGCCATAGCGTGGACCTGCGGTTACTCCTCGCAGGCGTAGCGAATGACTTGCGAGGAGTTGCTGTCCGGCGCTTTGCCGAGACCGATCAAGCCTTCGCCGCGGATTTGCATGGAATCGCGGCGCACGAAGGCCTCTTCCCCGTCCTTGCCGATCACGAACGTACCGTTGGTACTTTGGTCGATGAGCATGAACTTGCTGCGGTTGAATTCCACGCGGGCGTGCAGCCGCGAAATCAGGTTGCCCTTGATGACCAGGTCGTTCTCCTCGGCGCGCCCCAGGGTGACGCTTCCCTGGCCGTCATCCACCAGCACTTCCTGGCCTTGATACCGCAGCCTCAGGCGCAAACCTTTGCTGCCGCGCTCGCGCGAGGTGATGGCGATGGCCGGCACCATGCTGGTGACATCGTCGGTCTGCCAGAGCACCTCGAAAAGCGCGACCTCGCTGCTGCGTCCCTTGAGCGTCGCGATGTCGATCTGGCGCACCGAGGCGCGCCATTCCCCCGACAGCCGCTCGACCATGGTCGCCGTGGTGATGATCTGCCCCGCCTTGGCCTGGCTGGTCATGCGGTTGGCGGTGTGTACGGCCGAACCGAAAATGTCGCGATTTTCGAGCACCACCGGCCCGAAATGGCAGCCGATCCGGATGGCCACGGTTTGCTCGTCCACCTTGAGCGCGGGATGCAGCACGATTTGTTTCTGCATCTGCGCCGCGGCATTCAATGCGTCATCCGCCGTCGGGAAGGTGGCCATGACCTCATCGCCCATGGTCTTGATGACCGTACCATGATTCTGGTCGGTGGCGGTGCGCATCACCTCGATGCAGATGGACACCATATCCCGGGCGCGCAGGTCGCCCAGCAGTTCGTATAGCTTGGTGCTGCCGACGACATCGGCGAATACGATGGCAACTTCGATTTCTTTTCCCATAGGGTCGGCCAAATTATACTTAACCGCGGATCCGACGCTTCGGCTGTTTACGCAGCAAAACCCTGATTCAGAATCGGAAGCGCCGAAAACAGGACATCGGGCGTCGCTTCGGGGCGCCCGGCGACCTCGGAAAGGAACCGCCGCCAGGCTCGGGCTCCTTCGCGGCCGGCCATGAGGCCCTGCATGTGGCGCGTGATGCAGTGCAGCCGCACGCCCCGCCGGGCTTGCCGATGCGCATAGGGAACCATGCGTTCGATGATCTCCCAAGGCGGCGGAATGCGCCAGGCCGGATTCACCAGCGCTTGCTCGAGTTCCGCCAGCAATGCCGGCCGGTGATAGGCCGCGCGGCCCACCATCACGCCGTCCAGACCGTTGCACACCTGCGCGTGAATCGCGCTGGCATCGACGAAGCCGCCGTTGATGACGATGGGCAGGGTCGCGCGCTCGCGCTTGAGCCGGTGCACGTAGTCGTACTTGAGCGGCGGGATCTCGCGGTTCTCTTTTGGCGACAGTGCGCGGCGCGGCGGCGCGGGACGCGCGGGGGGCGTGGGTACGGCGAACTCGGTGGCTGCTTGGCCGATGTCGGGCCGCGCCGGGCCCGGGCCGGAGGGGGACTCGGGGTGCGCCGGGACGGCGAACTCGGTGGCTGCTTGGCCGAGGCCGGGCCGCGCCGGTCCCGGGCCGGAGGTCGGCGCGGGATGCGCGGGAACCGTGAACTCGGTGGTCGTTGGGCCTGGGTCGGATCGCGCTGGTGCTGATGTTGGTGCTGATGCGGGAACTGGGCGGGAGTCCGGTGATTCGGCGGCCGGGCGCTCAGGCGTTGCCAGCCCGCCGAGGATGGCCACGCGCGCGTGCACGATCAGCGCGTCCACACCGGCCGCCGCCACCGCATCCACGAATGCCGAAAAGAACTCATAGTCGTCACGATCGTCGATCCCGATCCGGCATTTGACCGTCACCGGCACCCGTACGGCATCCCGCATGCGGCGCACGCACTCCGCCACCAGCAAGGGGTTCTGCATCAGGCAGGCACCGAACGCCCCGCTCTTCACCCGATCGCTGGGACAGCCCACGTTCAGATTGATCTCGGCGTAGCCCGCGGACTCGCCGATGCGAGCCGCCTGCGCCAGCTCCTGCGGATCACAACCCCCCAATTGCAAGGCGACCGGATGTTCGGCGGGGTCGCTCTCCAGCAGGCGGGCTGCATTGCCCCGCACGATCGCGGCCGCAACGATCATTTCCGTATACAGCAACGCGTGCGGTGCGAACAGCCGATGCAAATAGCGGCAGTGGCGGTCGGTCCAATCCATCATGGGCGCGACGCTGATGCGTCGATCTAGCACGTTGATTCCATCGATCCTCACTTCGTTCCAGGCCGGTACCTTGACTGCCAGTCCTCGCGCGCGCGCTTTCGGGTCTCCTCCGGGCCTTCTTTGGGCTGTTGCTGACGCATTTCGAGCCATGCTTCGCGACCCGCTCGCCGGGTCTCCTCGAGATCCTGGCGTGGTGATGCTTTCGCAGGGGAGCGTCGATCGACACCCTCTGACAGGACCGTTGACGTCTCGTCATCCGCAAAATGACGGCTTGGCAAGGGCGGCGGGGGATAGCGGCCCATTTTGGAGTTCCAGAATGCCCAGGAACGCGGATCGATGATGCCTGCAGGTGCGCCATCGAGCGCCTCGCGGAAATCCTCATCCGACACATACTGGCGAATCACCCTCATATCCTCATGTCGTGCGTAGGCCATTGCGTAGGCCATGAAACGGACGGGATCCGCGAGTGCGCGCTCCGGCGACTCGAACCAGATGATTCGCGGCACGATGCCCAGCATTTCCGGCGTGGCAGGAATAGGTTTCATAACTCGTGGCCGCGGCAGTTCGGACAGCTCGTTCCACAGTGTCCTTTGAGGCGGCGGAAGAATTTCGAGATGCGGGAAAAAACCGGTCATGCGTGGTGTCAGGCATCCCTGGGATCGGGGGTGAGCGACAGTACCTCGTCGATGCTCGTCAGCCCTTCGGCAATCTTCTCGGCACCGGCGTGGCGCAGCGGCCGCATCCCGCTGCCGCGCATTGCCAACTGCCGTAATTGCTTGAGGTCCGGGTTCTCGCCGATGGCCGACTGCAGCGCCGCGTTGAGCGGCATGAGTTCATACACGCCGCATCGGCCGCGATAGCCGGTCTGACGGCATTCGAGGCAGCCCACCGCCTTGTACACCGTCGATGGCATACCGACCGCGGTGCCCACACCGAGTTCATCCCAGCGCGCATCGGTCATGCCCATGGGGGCCTTGCAGTCGGGGCACAGGGTACGAACCAGACGCTGGGCGAGCACGCCGATCAACGTCGCCCGGATCAAATACGCCGGTACTCCCAGCTCCAGGAGACGGGTGATGGCGGACGGCGAATCGTTGGTATGCAGCGTGGATAAGACCAAATGACCGGTGAGCGCCGCCTGGACCGCCACGTCCGCCGTCTCGCGGTCACGGATTTCGCCGATCATGATGATGTCCGGATCCTGACGCAGCAGCGCTCGCACCCCATCGGCGAAGTGCAGGTCGATGTTGGCCTGTACCTGCATCTGATTGAAGCTGCCGTCGATCATTTCGATGGGATCTTCGATGGTGCAGACGTTCACTTCCGCCGTCGCCAATTCCTTCAGCGATGCATACAGCGTGGTCGTCTTGCCCGACCCCGTGGGGCCCGTCACGAGCACGATACCGTGCGGCTGCTGGATCATTCGGCGCCACACGGCGGCTTCCGGGGCGCTGAAGCCCAGCCTATTGAAATCGTGGACCAGGACATCCGGATTGAAGATACGCAGCACCAGCTTTTCGCCGAACGCCGTCGGCAGCGCCGACACACGCAGTTCGATTTCCTTGCCATCGGGTGAACGCGTGCGGATTCGGCCATCTTGCGGTCGGCGCCGTTCGGCGACGTCCAGCCGTCCCAGAATCTTCACGCGGCTGGTGATCGCCGGCATCACCGGCGCCGGCAACTGATACACGTCGTGCAGGATGCCGTCGATGCGGAATCGGACATTGCCCGTGTCGCGGCGCGGCTCCAGATGGATGTCGCTGGCGCGCGAGTCGAACGCGTATTGCAGCAGCCAGTCGACGATGGCCACCACGTGCTGGTCCTCGGCGGAGAGCTTTCCGGCGCGGCTGAGCTCGGTCAACTGCTCGAGATTTCGCAGCTCGGTGGGCGCGAGCCGAGCGCGTTCCTGCCCGGTGATCTTCACCGACCGCGCGATGGCATAGAATTCCACCAGGTATCGATCGATATCCAGCGGATTGGCGCACACCCGCTTCAGCGGCACCTTCAAGACCGGCTGCAGATCGCGCATCCACTCGACGCTGAACGGATCCTTGACGGCAAACACCACGCCCGCCGGACCGCTCTTGATGGGCAGGATTCCGCTGCGCGACGCGTAGGCGTACGGCACCAGCTCGGTGATCGTGGCCACGTCCAGCTTCAGTGGGTCGATGCGCTCGTATGGCAGGCGCGCGCGGTGGGCCAGCCACTGCGTGAGGACTTCCAGCGAGAGTTTGCGCCCCGCCGTGCGGCGATCCGGCCAGTCCTGGGCCGCGGCGATCACCAACGGATGATGAGGGGCGCCGTCCTTTCTTCGCGGCGGGTCGACGAGTTGCCGGATCGCCGTCGCCGGGATGAGCTCGCCCTTGACCATTTCGTTCAGCAACCAGCTCAAGCTCAAAGAACTCGGCTCGTCGGTGGCGGCGCGTAGGCGGGAGGGCGATGTGGAGGCTTTGGTCATGAGGGCACCGGACTGTAACGCCGGCGCCGCCTCGTTGCAAAGCAACCAGTTCACGACGCCGGCCGGCGCCCATACAGTAGTAGCGGCGCCCGACTACTGGATTTACGAGTTCTGGGCCAGCGCGTACAGTCGGCGGCATGGCGAGTTTCTTGGATCATCGGAAGCTGAAAGGCCGTGGGGCGCTGTCGAATCCGGCCGGAAGGTTCGACGCATTGAGGCTCGAGCGCGCCGACGACGGCTGGTATCAGGACGAGGTTCCGGACAGCGTCGGCGAAACCGTGCTGCCCGATAGCGCGCGCAGCGTCATCACCTCGAACGATTCACCGGACGTGGGTTTCGACGTTTCCATCAACCCCTACCGCGGCTGCAGCCACGCCTGCGTTTATTGCTTCGCGCGCCCGAGCCATGCGTATCTCGGCCTGTCGCCCGGATTGGATTTCGAAACCAAATTGTTCTACAAGGCGGATGCGGTCAGTCTTCTCGAGGCCGAGCTTTCCAAGCCAAGGTATGTTTGCAAGCCGGTCGCGCTGGGCATCAACACGGACGGCTACCAGCCGCTCGAAAAGCGACTCGGTATCACTCGCAGCATTCTCGGCGTCCTGGCCCGGTGCAGGCATCCGGTGACCATCGTCACGAAGAGCGCGCTGATCGTGCGCGACCTCGATCTGCTGGCGGATCTCGCCAAGGATCGCCTGGTCTGCGTAAGCCTGAGCATCACGTCGCTGAGCAACGATATCAAACGCACGCTCGAACCCCGCACCGCCTCGCCGCAGGCTCGGCTGCGCATCATCGAGCAGCTCGCGCGGGCTGGGATTCCGGTTGGGGTGCTGGTCGCGCCGGTGATACCCGCGATCACCGACCATGAAATGGAACATATTTTGAGCGCGGCGCGCGCCGCGGGCGCCACCCGCGCGAGCTACGTCCTGCTGCGGCTACCGCATGAAGTGAAAATTCTGTTTCGCGAATGGCTGGCCGCCCACTACCCAGACCGCGCGAAGCACGTGATGTCGCTCATCAACCAATCACGCGGTGGCAAAGACTACGATTCCACATTCGGCGTCCGCATGCGCGGCACGGGGCCTTATGCGGAACTTCTGCGTAGCCGCTTCGAACTGGCCGCGCGAAAACTCGAGTTCGATTCGGGAAACCGGCACGCTCTCAACACGGAGCTGTTCCGTCCTCCTGCGGCGGCCGCCCAGTTGAGTCTCGGTTTCTGAGGCGATCGTCCGCGCCGCGGCGATCGCCCGCTCCAAAATCTTTCCCGCGGGTCCCACGAACGGTTGGCCGCGAAGATCTTCCTCATCGCCCGGCTGCTCGCCGACCAGCATGATTTTCGCGCGAGCCGAGCCCTCGCCCTCGACTGCTTGCGTCGCCCGCTTCCACAGATCGCAACGCCGGCAATTTTTGGGCCCCTCTCCGGCAGCGGCGGCCGCCGGAGGTGACCGCCGAACCGCCTCGGTCATGCGGATTGCTGCTTTCCCCACTTCGCTACCCCCCGCGCGATGCGCATCGGCGCCGATGCAGCGGCGCCCGGCAACCGCATGCACAGCGCAACGACTCGGGCGGGTTCGCGTGCTCGAATATCCGCAAGCTGCGGCCGTTATTGCACGCGAGCGCCCGATGAACTTGCACGTGAACAGATCCCGAGCGGGACCATACCGCAGCGGACATTGACCCTGCAACGCTCGCGCCCGCAGCGGACATCGACACTGCAACGCTTGCGGCGGCGGTCGCGGCAATCATGGCCGAGTCCGGGACGGCCGTCTGTAGGCCCGTGGAGCGGCGCGGGTGGTAGAGTCCGCAATGGTCGGACACCAGTCATGGACTCGAGCCGCCTTCAATCGGAGCGTGATGAATCCAGTAAAAACCCGCCTGGCGGAGGCATTACCTTTCGCGGGGCACCGCCTCGCTGCACGGTACCACCACGGGCAATGCCGTGCGGCACTCGCCGTGCTGGCCGCGTTGGCCGCTGCGGGCTTGGGCTCGAACTCGTACGCAATCGATCACGCGCCCGCCCGGACTCCCACCCTCGAGGAGATCATGGTGATCGGCACCACGCCGGTCCCGGGACTGCATATCGACATCGACAAAGTGCCCGGCAACGTGCAGAGCGTGCTGGCCGGCGATCTGACTCAATATGGGCCGGCGAGTCTGGCCGGAGCACTGAACGGCCACCTGGGTAGCGTGAGCATCAGCGATAACTTGGCCGATCCTTTCCAGCCCAACGTGCTGTACCGCGGTTTCGCGGCCTCCCCCGTGCTGGGCACGCCTCAGGGCCTGGCCGTCTATCAAAACGGGGTACGGGTCAACGAGGCCTTCGGCGACAGCGTCAACTGGGATTTGATTCCCGACATGGCGATCAGTCGAGTCGATATCCTGAGTTCGAGCCCTCTTTACGGGCTCAATGCACTCGGCGGGGCCATGGCGGTGGCTATGAAGAACGGGTTCAGCTATCAAGGCATACACGCCGAGGCCTCGGGTGGTTCCTTCAACCAGCGCACCGGTGCAAGTGAGTTCGGGGCCAATAAAGGACCCTTCGCCGTGTATGCGGCGATACGTGCGCTCGACCAGGATGGTTGGCGCCTATTCGCCCACGACTCCCTGCGCCAGTACTACGTGGATTTTAGTCTGCACGCGACCGAGACCACGGTGGATCTGAGCTATTCGAGAGCGAATAACCGGCTGTATGGCCCCGGCGCCGCACCGGTGCAATCGCTGGCGCTCGATCCGCGAGCGGTGTTCACCGGTCCGCAAGCCAACCTCGACGATCTCGATTTCATGACGCTGAATGCCTCCTATGCGCCGGCCGGCGGGCTCGCTCTGCAGGGCGTGGGATACTTTCGCAATTATCGTCAGTCGGTGTCGAACGGCAATGGCTCGAATTTCGTGGCATGCACCTCGCCCGCCTACGCCGCCGCCTTGTGCCAAGCCGACGCAGTGACCCCTCTCACCGACGCGAGCGGTGCCGTGTTGCCCGACATCTCGGACGGCGGCACGAACCTCGTCGGGCAGAATAATTTCGAATCCATTCATTCCCAAACCTGGGGAGGCTCGATTCAGTTCACCGATGGCCGGCCCGTTGGCCGCCATGACAACCAGTTCGCGCTGGGCGCGACCGTCGATGCCGGACATACCAATTTCCTGTCCGGAACGCAGGTCGGTCTCATCGATGCATCGCTCATCGTGGAATCCTCCACGCTGTTCGTCGACACGCCGGAAGGGAGCGCCTTCGCCGCCACCCCGGTGATATTGGATGCCGATACCAAGTATTACGGTTTCTACGCGACCGACACGATGGACGTGACTTCAGCGCTGGCCGTCACCGCGAGTGGCCGATTCAATGTGGCGAAAGTGGACCTCTCGGATCGGCGCGGCAACAACCTGGACGGTCGGAACCGGTTCACCCATTTCAACCCCGCATTGGGTGCCACGTACAAATTGTCACGCGGATTGACGGCATTCCTCGGCTTCGCCCTCAACAATCGGGCGCCAACGGCGAGCGAAATCGAATGCTCCGATCCGCTCCAGCCTTGTCTGTTGCCTTCCAGCTTGGCTGGCGATCCACCGAACTTGAAACAAGTGATCGCGCACGCATTCGAAGCGGGATTGCGCGGCCGTAGCGACGGCGGCCGCCTTTCCTGGAACGCAAGCGCCTTTCGCACCAATCTGAACGACGACATTTACGGTGTCGCCACATCCGTCAGCACCGGGTTCTTTAGAAACATCGGCTTCACCCGACGCCAAGGTATCGAACTCGGCCTCGATTATCGGTCACACGCATGGTCGGCTTACGGTCAATATGGCCATGTCGATGCGACCTTCGGATCGCCGCTCACCTTGTATTCGCCGTCCAACCCTTTTGCGGATGCTAACGGCGATATTCATGTCCCGCGCGGCGCCCTGCTTCCCGGCATCCCTAGAAATCGCCTCAAAGTCGGGGTGGATTACGCGGTATCGCCGCGGTGGTCGGTGGGAACGTCCATCCTACGCGTGAGCGATCAGTTCTATCACGGCGATGAAGCCAACCGAAACCCTCCCCTGCCGGGCTATACGGCAGTCAGCCTTCGCTCCTCGTACCAAGCGAGCAAGCAGCTGGAAATATTCGCGAATGTTCAAAACCTGTTCGCCGCGCGGTACGCGACTTATGGACTGTTCGGCGATCCGACCGGCGTGAACGCACCCGGGATCCCGAACAGTGCCACGGCCAACGATCCCGGGGTCGATACTCGCTTCCAGAATCCGGCTGCGCCCCGTTCCGTATTCGGCGGCGTCCGGCTGATTTTTTGAGCTATCGCGGGGTTTCCACAACCGGGGCCGCGGGTTATTGTGTGTCATGAGTCCACCCCTACGTCGCGGTGCGGTGCCGGCACCTCGCTATCGGCCGAGTCTTACGTCGCTCGATGAGTCCGCTGGCTTGTTCGCCCCGCGCGACGGCCTACGCTATCGTTATCGTCATTGTTCCACGGTGATCGGCCCCGGCGGAGCGACGTCGATGCCCAGTGTGCTACCGATACGAGCGGGGGAAGTGCGATGATCGCCGAGGACCCGGACAGCGACGCTGATCAAGAGCAGGGCGTGTCGCGCCTCATTGAACATATCCAGGGTGCGATGGAGCATCAGAAGGCGCTATTGGCGCGCGAGCTGCACGACGAATTGGGCGGTTTGCTGGTGGGCGCCGTCATGGACGTGGCCTGGGCAGAACAGCACCTGTCGGCGCCCGCGGCCGAACTCAAGCAGAAATTGTTGCGCGCGCGCCAGACCCTGTCGGCTGCCATCGATCTGAAGCGAAAATTGATCGAGGACTTGCGGCCCACGCTGTTGGACAATGTAGGGTTGTTTGCGGCCCTGCGCTGGCATGTCCAGGCCGCCTGCAAACACGCCGGCCTCAGCTGTACCATCCATGTGCCGGACGAGGAGCGCCGCTTCTTGCCCAATATACCCATCACCTTGTTCCGCATCGTGCAGGAGGCGCTCGCAGTGATCGTCGCTCGCAAACCGGTCGCGTCCGCTACCTTCAGCGTAACCATCGACCGGCGGACGCTTGCCATCGAGGTGCATACCGACGGGGCGGCGGGGCCCGCGGACGCGAGCGGCGCTGACGAGCATTTCCAAGCGGCCATCGCGCAGCGCGTAGCCTCGTTGGGGGGGAAGTTCACATCCTCGGATTTGCCCGCCGGTGGAATCAGCATCGCCGCGACCTTCGCGCTCGAAGACACGCTGGTGCCCGCTTAGCCTGCCTAGGCCTGCCGCTTTCTGCAGCGCGGTAGGCCGATTCCGACGCTTGTTCGAGCCTTGGCACGGTGGCGGGATGGACACTACACCGGTACGGTCATAATGCATTTGTTCGGTGCGATTTAATTTGCTCTGCACGTTGGAAAAAAAGGGGATCCCATGCTTCACTATGCCGTTGTGTTTCTCATCGTTGCTCTGATCGCTGCCGTTTTCGGCTTCGGCGGGATTGCTGCGGGTGCCGCTGGTATCGCCAAGGTGCTCTTCGTGATATTTCTCATCGGCGCGGTCGTATCGTTCCTGATGCACGGGCGAAGTCGCATCTAACTCCGCGCTCTGAACCGCGCTCCGCGCCTCGCGCTCGCGAGAGGCTGGTGGAACGCTGGCCGCCCGTTCCGTGGCAGAGCAGCTCGCGGGCTCGACTCGCAGGCTCGCGGGTGCCCGGCGGAGCGGACCCGCGGCGCGCGCCGAGATTGGCGCTGGCGACCGTCTCGGTGATCTCAAAGCATATCGCGCCGGCGGCCACATCGCGGCGTTCCGTGATATCGGCAATGGTGCCTACGAACCCGCTGACGCGACCGAGCTCGTCGCGCACGACCCGGCCGTTGTCGATGGCGACCAGCATCGAACCGTCCTTGCGGCGCAAAACGCATTCGACATTGCGCACTTCGCCGGCCGCATCCATGCGCCGCCAGTACCTTCACGCACCTCGAAGGCCGGCATGGTAGGGAGATCGCCGGGCCGAAGCGTGACGGGCGTCTCGATTCGGCCAATATTCGGTTAAATACCGCCAGGCACGCGTTCGCAGCCGGCGGTGCTGGCCGCCTTCATGAGACCTGATCCACCGCTTCGCGCCCGGACCGCTTGCGTTCGTTTTCTCGCAAGCTGCGCTTGCGCAGGCGGATTGAATTCGGAGTTACCTCGATCAATTCGTCGTCGTCGATGAATTCCATGGCCTGTTCCAGCGTGAACCGGATCGGTGGGGACAGTACGACCGCCTCATCCTTGCCGGAGGCCCGCATGTTGGTGAGCTTCTTGCCCTTGAGCGGATTGACCACGAGATCGTCATCGCGATTGTTCATCCCGATGATCATCCCTTCATATACCTCCTCGCCGGGCCCGATGCACAAACGGCCCCGTTCCTGGAGGCTGAACAGCGAGTAGGCCAGGGCGACCCCCTGACCGTTGCTGATGAGAACCCCGTTTGGGCGTTGGCCCAATTCGCGCTGCACCACCGGCCCGTAGTGGTCGAATACATGATGCAGCAGGCCGGTGCCGCGGGTCATGGTGCGGAACTCGGTTTGAAACCCGATGAGCCCGCGAGAGGGAACCATGTAGTCGAGGCGCACGCGGCCGCGGCCGTCGGCCTGCATGTCTTTGAGGTCCGCACCGCGGCTGCCCAGCGCCTGCATGATCGCGCCTTGCGCCTCGCTGTCCGCATCCACCGTGACTTGCTCGTAGGGCTCGTGCGCCACGCCGTCAATCTGTTTGATGACGACTCGCGGCCGCGAAACAGCCATCTCAAAGCCTTCCCGCCTCATGTTCTCGAGCAGGACGCCGAGGTGTAATTCGCCGCGCCCGAAGACCACGAATTTGTCCGGGTCCGCGGTCGGCTCGACGCGCAGCGCCACATTGTGTATGGATTCGCGGTCCAGCCGCTCGCGGATCTGCCGGCTGGTCACGAACTTGCCGTCGCGGCCCAGGAACGGTGAGGTATTCACCTCGAAGGTCATGCTGATGGTCGGCTCGTCGACCGTCAGACTCGGCAGCGCCTCCACATGCAACGGGTCGCATAGTGTGTCCGATACCTTGGGCTCCGGGATTCCCGCGAAGGCCACGATGTCGCCCGCGAAAGCCGATTCGACCTCGACGCGCGTGAGCCCGTGGAATCCGAGGACTTGAGTAATTCTTTCCGGGCGCTGTTTGCCTTCGCGGTTCACCACGGTGACCGGCATGCCCTTCTTGAGCGTGCCCCGCTTTATTCGGCCGATGCCGATCGCACCGACGTAGCTCGAATAGTCGAGCAGGGTGACCTGAAGCTGCAACGGACCATCCGAATCGACGTCGGGCGGCGGGCAATGCTCGACGATGGTTTTGAACAGCGGCTGCATGTCGCCATCGCGCACCGTCGAGTCGAGGCCGGCGAAGCCGCGCAGCGCCGACGCATACACCACCGGGAAATCCAATTGCTCGTCGGTCGCGCCGAGGCGGTCGAACAGATCGAAGGTCTGATCGAGCACCCATCCCGGCCGGGCTTCGTCCCGATCGATCTTGTTGATGACGACGATGGGCCGCAAACCGTGTTTGAACGCCTTCTGCGTCACGAATCGGGTCTGCGGCATGGGTCCGTCGACCGCATCGACGAGCAGCAACACGCAATCGACCATGGCGAGCACCCGCTCCACCTCGCCACCGAAATCCGCGTGACCCGGCGTGTCCACGATATTGATCCGAAAGTCACCCCACGTGATGGCGGTGTTCTTCGCCAGGATGGTGATGCCGCGCTCTCGTTCCAGCGCATTGGAGTCCATGACGCGCTCCTGCAAGTCCTTGCGCGCATCGAGGGTGCCGGATTGCCGTAGGAGCTGATCCACCAGCGTGGTTTTGCCGTGATCGACGTGCGCGATAATGGCGATGTTGCGAAGTTTCTGCGTCACAGTGAGGCCCCGAGGAAACCGACCATTATAGAGTCTCCTGGCGGCAACGGTGTGACTTTCGCAAATCTAGGTTCCTGTTGGTTTGGCGTGGCGTGGTTCGGCGTGGCCCTTGAACGCCTTTCGCTTGCGGTCTGGCCTGCCAGAGCTTGGCCTGCCTCAGAGCTTGGCTTGCCTCAGGGCTTGGCCCTGAGAGTGCTCGCCGCGGTAGGGCTTGCCCGCGCCGTGGCGGTCGCGGCCACCTCGGCGCTGCTCGCCACGATCAGAGGCACCAAGAAAGAGCGCGCTTCGTTGATATCGTCGTGCTTGAAGGATATGTTAAATCCAAGCAGCTGGAGCCCATCGGCGGTTGGCGTCAGCATGACGCTGACTCGATACACCTGGGCGGGGTCGACCGACGGAATATCGACGGGACCGACCCCGGGGGCTAGTTGCAGCCCTTCCCCGCCGGTTACCTGCAAGGTGGCCGAGCCGGCGGCCGTCTGCGATATCATCGCGAGCACCACTTCGACGGGCTGACCGACCACCGGGCGCTGCGGCAAATCGAACTTCACGGTGACCGGAACCGTCGATTTGCCCACGGTGACGGCCTCCACCATGCCGGCGGTCAGTTCCTCGGGTGTCGGTCCCGGCTTGACCAGGGGTGCACGGGGCCGCGCGGCCTCGGGCGCCACGGGCGGCGCTTGGGCGGTATCGCCGTGGCAGCCGGTCAAACAGGTCGCCAGCAGAACCGCAAGCCGCGGTAGAACTCTCCCTTCAGTCATGGCTGCATGATCGCTCAAGCATTGGCCCGTCACAACTCGAGCCGTGGGCCCATCACCGCGGCCAGCTGATCCTCGAGAGCGCGATAATGCTCTTCCCAATAGCGAGGTTCGGCGAACCAGGGAAACGCGCGGGGGAAGGCAGGATCGTCCCAGCGACGCGCGAGCCATGCCGAGTAATGAATCATGCGCAATGCGCGCAGCGGCTCGATGAGCGCCAGTTCGCTGCGGTCGAACGGCAGGAACTGCTCGTAGCCTTGCAGCAGGTCGCTCACTTGAGTGCGCATCTCCTGCTGGCCGCCCGCCAGCAGCATCCAAATGTCTTGGATCGCAGGCCCGGTGAGGCAGTCGTCGAGATCGACGAAATGCGGTCCGAGTTCGGTCCAGAGAATGTTGCCGCGGTGGCAATCGCCGAGAATGCGGCCCACTCGGGCACCCCCCCAACCGTCCGCTTGGCGTTCGATTTCCTCCAGCAGTTCATCGGTGAGATCCGCATATTTGGTGGCCAGATAGTCCGGCATCCAATCGCCATCCAATACGAAATCCCGAGACGCGCGCCCCAACTCCTCCACGCTCAGCCGCTTCCGGTCGTGAAAGCGCCCGGCACGCCCCACCCCATGAATGCGGCCCAGAAACCGTCCCACCCATTCCCGATCCGCCGCCGTACCCAGTTCGGGCCAGCGCCCGCCGCGTCGCGGGAACACCGCGTAACGGAAGCCCCGATGAATGTGCAGCGACGTCGGCACCTCAGCCGCGCCTCGCTGCGCCAGCGGCGCCACGACCGGGATCTCGTGCGCCGCCAATTCCGCGGAAAAAGCATGTTCTTCCCGGATCGCCGCATCGCTCCAGCGGCCGGGCCGGTAAAACTTGGCGATCACCGGCTCGCCGCCCTCGATCCCAATCTGATAAACCCGATTTTCATAGCTGTTGAGCGCGAGCACTCGCCCGTCGCAGGGATGCCCGATCGCTTCGATCGCGTCGAGCACGACCTCGGGCGAGAGCTCCGAATAAGGTGTCCCAGCATTCATGGGTGGATTCTACAGGTACGAGGGCATCGCTCCGCTCGGAATGCTGCTGCTAGAATGACCCGGTGCGACTGCCGAGACCCAAATCCTTGAGCGGGCTGATGCTGATCGGCTTCACCATCGTGGCCGCGCCGTTGCTGTTCGCGATCGTGAACGCCGCGGTGCAAATGAATCGTCTATCGAACAGCAGCGAGCTGCTGGTCAAGCACGGGGTCCAGGGCACCCGCAACAATCAAAGCATGTTCGAGGAGATCGGCGCCCTGGAACGCACCGCGCGCCTCTATCAAATCATCGGCAACTCCGAGTTGCTCGATGTCTACAAGCGCAATCACGACCGCTTGACCGCCACGGTCGAGGAACTCTTGACGCTGCCGCTGGATGCGCAGTCGCTCGCGGACTCGCGCACGCTGCTGGCGGAAGCAGATCGCGTGTCGCTGGCGCTGAAGGCCGCCCCGCCGAATTCGGCGCGCATGGCGCAGATCATCAACTCGTTTCCGCACTTGTCGGAAATGGCCTCCTCCGTGTCGAACCGCATCAGCGCGCAAATCGATCGTGAACTAACCAGCCTGCAGCTGGCGGCCCAGAAAGCGCAACACAAGTTGTTGTGGCAGACGCTGTTGCTGGTGCCCATGACGCTGGCGGTGGTGGGCGTGTTCACCTATCTGTTCGGCCGACCCATCCGGGCCATCGACCGCGCGATCAGCGAACTCGGCCGCGGCACCTTCTCGCGGCCCATCGCCATCGACGGACCGGCCGATTTGGAACGCCTCGCCACCCAGCTCGAGTGGCTGCGGGGCAGATTGCTCGAATTGGCCCAAGAGAAAAACAGATTCCTGCGACACATGTCGCATGAATTGAAGACCCCGCTGGCGAATATTCGCGAGGGTACCGAACTCTTGCTGGATGGCGCGGTCGGTGAGCTGGGGAGCGCCCAACGCGAAGTGGCCGGCATACTGCGTGAGAATGGAATGAAGCTACAACGACTCATCGAAAACTTGCTGTCCTTCAGCGCCTGGCAGGCCAAGAGCGTCGGCTTGGAGATTACCGAGTTCAAGTTGCGGCCGTTGGTGAAATCCGTCCTCGAGAACCAGCAGCTCACGCTGGTGGCGCAGCGGGTGCGGCTCGACGTGCAAGTCGAGGATCTCACGCCTCTCGCCGACCGGGCCAAGGTTCGCCTCATCCTCGATAATCTCTTGTCCAACGCCGTCAAGTTCACGCCCCGTGGCGGTACCATCTCGATTCACGCCCGGGGCGAACGCGAACAGCTGATCCTGGATGTCATGGACAGCGGGCCGGGTATACCCGCCGAAGATCGTGCCCGCATATTCGAGGCCTTCTATCAGGGCAAGACACCGCAGGGTGGTCACGTCAAGGGAACCGGAATCGGGCTCTCGGTGGTCATCGAATTCGTGAATGCCCACGGCGGAGCCATTGAAATCTCCGAGTCGGACGCCGGCGGCGCGCACTTCCGGGTACGGCTGCCGCTGCGCCAGACAGCCGGCGTCAACCGCGAAGCGGCCCATGCAGCGTAGCCCGTACCACCGCATGCGCTATGCGGCCTGCTTCCTGGCCCTCGCTGTGTGCGGCGGTTGCGGCGTGCTGGGGGCGGGGCAGGCGAACCCCAAAATGCCGCCGCCTGCGCCCGAACGGCCGCAACCGGACGTGAGTGCCATCACACCGGCGCTCGAGATGATGCGCACCTTGCCGGCGGGCGACCCGGCACGCCAGGCCGAGGTATTCCAATCGGCCAAGGACGCCGCGGTGCTCGCCCCGACGGCCAGCAACAAGCTGAGGTACGCGCTCGCGCTTGCCACACCCGGCCATAACGGCTCCGATCCCGTCGCCGCGAGGCGACAGTTGGCGGAACTGCTGGCGAGCCCCGAAACTCTGCTGCCCATGGAGCAATTATTGGCTGCCGTGGAATTGCGCGAGGTCGATCAGAGACTGGTCCTTCAGGAGGAAAACAAGCAGCTCCGGGACGAAGCGCCCCGCGAATCGCGCGACAAGCTGCTGGCGATGAACCGCCGCTTGTCGGCGGAGACCGACGAAAACGCGCGCTTGCGCAAAGCTTTGGACGAGGCTCAAGCGAAGCTCGAGGCGGTCACCCACATCGAGCGGTCCATCAACGATCGCGGCACGAACGGATCGCACACCCCGTAGCATCGCCCGAGGTGGACAACGCCGCCTCGGGTGCTTGGACGAGCGACGATTGATACGAATTTCTGATCGGGACCTGAAGTTACGCGCGACGCCTTGGTAGGCCTAGGCCTTATGATACGGAGAGAAGATAACGTGAACGCTTATTCGATCGCCGCCATGACCCCCCTTGGATTCGGGCTGCAACCGGCCTCGAGAGATGGCTCGACGCCGCAAAAACGCAAAGCGCGCATCCTGGTGGTCGACGACGACCCGGGCTTGTTGCGGCTGTTGACCATCCGGTTGCGCGCCGAGAACTACGAAGTGGAAGCCGTGGAAAGTGCCGGCGCGGCGCTCTCCGCCTGCACGCGCTTCCGGCCCGACCTGGTCATCACCGACCTTCGCATGGACCAAATGGACGGGATCGGGCTGCTGAAGGAATTGCAGAGCCGCTGGCCCGGCCTGCGCGTGATCATCCTCACCGCGCACGGCACCATTCCGGATGCCGTGCACGCCACGCAAAGCGGCGCATTTGGCTTTCTCACCAAACCCGTCGACAAGCAGGAGTTGCTGGATCACGTGCAAAAGGCTCTGAAGGTGTCGGGCTTTGCGCATGTGGACGAGGATTGGCGGGCCAATATCGTGACGCGCAATCAATTGATGGAAGACAAGCTCGCACAGGCCAACATGGTGGCCGGTACCGACGCTCGGGTGCTGCTCACCGGCGAAAGCGGCACGGGCAAGGAATTGCTGGCCCATGCCATCCACGATGCGAGTCCGCGCCGGCACAAGCCGTTCATCGCCATCAATTGCAGCGCGATGGCGGAGAATCTGCTCGAGTCGGAACTCTTCGGCCATGAAAAGGGCGCGTTCAGCGGCGCGATCCGTTCGCAGAAAGGCACGTTCGAGACCGCCGAGGGGGGCACCTTGCTGCTGGATGAAGTGGGCGACATGCCGCTGCGGCTGCAGGTCAAACTACTCCGTGTTCTGCAGGAAAATCAGATCCGCCCCGCGGGCGGCGAGCAGCCGGTACCGATCAATGTACGCGTCATCTCCGCCACCCATCGCGACCTGCATCAATTGATGATCGGCGGACAGTTCCGCGAGGATCTTTACTACCGGCTCAACGTGGTGCACATCGAGATGCCGACTCTCGGACGCCGGCGCGAGGACATCCCGCTGCTGGTGGCACATTTTCTCGAACAAATCGCGAAGGAAACCGGCCAGCGCAAAATCTACGCACCGGAGGCGGTGGAACTGCTGGCGACGGCCGAGTGGCCAGGCAACATTCGCCAGCTCTATAACGTGGTGCGGCAAAACGTGGCCCTGTCGCATGGTGCCATCATCACCGCCGAACTGGTGCAGCAATCCTTGGGCGGAAGCCCTACCCGGCTACCCTCCTTCGACGAAGCGCGTGATGAGTTCACGCGCAGCTATCTGTCGCAAATCCTTCAGATCACCGCCGGCAACGTCAGCCAGGCGGCACGCTTGGCGAAACGCAACCGCACCGACTTCTACAAGCTATTGTCGCGCCATCAACTGCTACCGGACGATTTCAAGAAGTCTTGAAGAACTCGATGACCCCGTCGGCGACGTATTCCAGCTGTTCCTCGGTCAATTCCGGATAGATCGGCAGCGCCAAGGTTTCTCGAGCGGCCCGCTCGGACTCCGGGTACGCACCGGGGCCAAGTCCCAGGTAAGCAAAGCATTCCTGACGGTCCAGCGGCACGGGATAATAAATTTCGGTACCGATGCCGCGCTCGGCGAGAAATCCTTTGAGCGCATCGCGCCGCTGCGCTCGGATCACGTATTGATTGAAGATATGCCGCCCCGCGGCGGCCGGCGGCGTGACCAGGCGCCCCGCCAGCACCGTATGGGAGAATGCCCGGTCGTAGAACGCCGCGTTGCGCTGCCGCGCCTGCGTCCAACCGTCCAGATACTTCAGCTTGACGCGCAGCACCGCGGCCTGAAGCTCATCGATGCGAAAATTCCCGCCGATCAACGCATGAAAATATTTCGGCTTGCCACCGTGGACGCGCAGCACGCGCATCCGTTCGGCGAGTTCGGGGTCGCGCGTGGTGCACAGCCCGGCATCGCCAAAGGCGCCGAGATTCTTACTGGGAAAAAACGAGAAGCAGCCGATATCGCCGATGGAGCCCACGCGCGCACCGTTCGCGTATTCGGTTCCGATCGCCTGCGCCGCATCTTCGATGACCCGCAGGCGGTGGCGCTTGGCGATCGTCATGAGCTCGTCCATGTCCGCGGATTGTCCGTATAGATGGACGGGCATGAGGGCCTTGATTCGTCCCCCGGTCGCGCGGTGGACGAGCGACTCACCGGCGGTATGGCATTCTCGTTCCATGAACGTCTGCACGGCGGCCGGCGAGATGTTGAATGTGGCGGGATCGATATCGCAGAATACGGGGCGGGCGCCGACCCGCGCGATCGCTCCGGCTGTCGCGAAGAAGGTGAATGGTGACGTCACCACTTCGTCGCCGGGGCCGATGCCGAGCGCCATCAAGGCCAGCAGCAACGCATCCGTACCCGAAGATACTCCGATGCCGAACGGCACCGCACAATACTTCGCCAGTTCCTCCTCCAGCCCACGCACGTGCTCGCCCAGAATAAATTGCTGGCTGGAGCAGACTTGCTCGATGAGCGGCATCACTTGCGCCCGTATCTGCGCGAACTGCGCCTTAAGATCCAGTAATGGAACGTTTGTCATAGCGCCCTAGAATAGCATTAGGCCCGGCATTTCAGTTTTTCGGCGTAGAGGTGGAGATAGATCACGCATGATACCGCCCCGATGGCTGATAATGGCCCGCGGGATCTTGTCGCAGTCCCGCGGTCGACCAGCGCATTCGACCGAATATGGCCTTCCAAGGGATAACAGATGACCCAGCCGGTCCTTGCCAAGCAGAGCTTCTTGATCGCCATCCTGGCGGGCTTACAGGCGCTGATGCCTGCGGTAGTCGCGGTCGCCTCGTTGTACGCCACCATCATCCTGCTCGGCGATAGATTCGATCCCTCCTCCTCCGCCATCGTCATCGTCGCCGCGCTGTGCCTGGTCTTGGTACAGCCGCCGCGCGAAGTGAGTTCTCAGCTCACCTCGGCGCGCGTTTCGGCCGTGGTAGACGTGATATTCCGCTGGTTGATTCTGCTCGCCATGCTGCTCGCCATCGGCTACGTCACCAAGTCGCCGCTCCAGGCCTATCCGCGTCGCGTGTTTCTCACGTGGGCCGCGGTGACGCCGGTGGGTCTAATCCTGGCGACGCTCGCCATGCAGGAGGTGATGCGCCGGTTCCTCATCAACGCGTTCGACAGCCGCAGCGCAATCATCGCCGGGTACAACACGAGCAGCCTGGAGCTTGCGCGCAGGCTGAAAAGCAATCCCGGGATGCGGCTCGAAGTGGCCGGCTTCTTCGATGACCGCAGCAGCGACCGGTTGGGCATGGAACCCGATGCCAAGCTCGTCGGGAGCTTGAGCGATCTCGGTACGTATGTGAAGGAGCATCGAACCGACGTCATCTTCATCGCACTGCCGATTCGCCACGTAAAACGCGTGATGAACCTGCTCGATGACCTGCGCGACACCACGGCCTCCATCTATTACGTTCCCGATATCTTCGTCTTCGATTTGATCCAAGCACGATCCGGCGAGATACACGGCATCCCGGTGGTGGCCATGTGCGAGACCCCGTTCTACGGATACCGAGGCGTGGCCAAGCGGCTGACGGACATCGGCTTGTCCATGCTGATCCTGCTGCTGCTGCTGCCCCTGCTGGCGCTGGTGGCGGTCTTGGTCAAAATGTCCTCGCCGGGTCCGGTCATCTTCAAACAGCGCCGTTATGGCTTGGATGGCAAGGAGATCGCGGTATACAAGTTTCGCACCATGCGAGTGACCGAGGACGGCGCTCATATCCGCCAGGCCTCGCGCACCGACAGCCGGATAACGCGCATCGGCGGTGTCCTGCGGCGCACCTCCCTGGATGAACTGCCGCAACTCATCAACGTCCTACAGGGACGGATGAGCCTCGTGGGCCCGCGTCCGCACGCCGTCGCCCACAACGAGGAATACCGCAAGCTCATCAAAGGTTACATGGTCCGGCACAAGGTGTTGCCCGGCATCACGGGATTGGCCCAGGTCAATGGCTGCCGCGGCGAAACCGCCGAACTCAAGGACATGGAAGCGCGGGTGAACTTCGATCTCGACTATCTGCGGCATTGGACGCCGATGCTGGATATCAAGATCATCCTGCTCACGGTGGTGAAAATATTCAGGGACGACAAGGCTTATTAGCGCTGGCGCGCCGAATCTACGGGTCGAAGCGACCCGTCCGATTGTGTTTCGGAGAAGACCCGAGAAAGGGCTCCTAGCGCTGGCGCGCCGAATCTATGGGGGGGGTGCGCATGCGTCGCACGGGTGGGATGGTCACCCCGGGCTTGGGCGAGCAGGGACTGCGCAGCCAGAAGCGACCCCGTCCGACCAAATGGGGAGAAGGCCCGGGCCGCCGCTTACCGGAGGGGAACGCCGGTAATCACGAAGCCATCGTGGAACAAATACTGCCCCGCCACCGCGAGGGGGGCATCCGGTGCCGCCCGGCGGCCGAGCCGGCGCGGCGCAGCCCCATGCTCGCCCGCGAACGCGCGCTCGCTGATGAACTCGGCAAGCGCGAGCGGGCGCGTCGCATGCACGGTGAACCCTGCGGTGGCGGCGCCCCATAGGTTCGGTTCGATGTGCAGATCATGAAAATCCAGCCACTGGCCGGTCAGAGGATACTGACATTTATAGAAGGCTTCCTTCGCCGAGAAAATCAACGCCGCGGCGGCGGGCCGCTCCGGTTCGGGAAGCGAATCGACCCAGAGCGCTTCTTGCGGGGTAAAGAGGCTCGGCCATACCTCGGGGCCGACGTGCCCGACCACCTCGCAATCGACGCCGATCGCGCTGAGTCTCGCTTTGCTCGCCGCCACTGCGACGCACCAGCCCGCGGTATGCGAAATGCTGCCCACCAGCGAAGATGGCCAGATCGGCTGCCTGTCCGGCGCCGCGCGCAACGCGAAGTCGACGATGCCGAGGGAAGCCATTGCCAGGCGGGCGCACTGTCGGCCGGCGCTGAATTCTTGGACACGTTTGGGCACCGCCCTGCCCAGATGTTCCGCCTCCGCAGGATGGAGCGTGGATGGATCGCCGGGCCCCCGCATTTCCGCCGCGGCCATATCGGCGCTGCCGGGCACGCCGCCTGTCTGCATCGTGGCCATCCGCGCAGCGCCCGGCGTTACCGTGCTTCTGTGCATCGCGGCGGCGAACAACCCGTGCAGACGTGGCGATACGCACGCCCCGTTGGCGGGGAACTGTGATTGACTCGTCACTTTGGCGAAGCGTCTCGGGCCGGCGGTGCGCCAAGCATACCTCGCATGGCCGCGCAGGCGAGCGCGGGAACGCGATATTCGATATGATGACTTGCGTCGGCGCGCGCGCCGGATCGCAGCAACGGGAGGCTGAATGGTGATGCAGAGCGCGAAGGTTGCACACATCCGCGGACGGCAATTTTCGATTCCGACCGGTGAGGCGTTGCTGCCGCGGAACCAGGCATTCGCGTCGCAGTTCAATCGCTCGGATTTTTTATTCGATCATGGCCTTGCCCGCCACCCCCTGTTTGCCTTGCCGGCGCTGCTCGGTCTCGCGCACCGCATCCCGAAGTACAAAGATTTCGTCTACTGGCAGAATGGCCGAGTCAAAGTCAACGACAAGTGGGAGGCCAATCCCGGCCCGCGCCTGTCCCTCGACGAGACCATCGAAGGCATAGCACATAACGATTCGTTGGTGATCCTCAAGCATGCGGAACAGGATCCGATTTACGGCCCCCTGCTGCAGGAGATTCTGCAGCGCATATTCTCCTTCACGTCGCCGGCGGCCCAGAATGATATCGTTCTCGGCGAATCCTTGATCTTCATCAATTCACCGAATCGCACGACGGCCTATCATCTGGATCTGGAATCGAATTTCCTATTGCAGGTAGCGGGCGAAAAATTTGTTCGCGTGCATGATTGCGCCGACCGATCCATCACCACGCACGAAGAATTGGAAGATCACTGCGGCGGCAATTACAATGGCGCGATCTTCAAGCCGGCGCGCCAGAACGATGCGCATTACTACCATCTGACCGCCGGGCATGGCGTGCATTTCCCGAGTACCGCGCCGCATTGGGTCGAGAACGGCCCGGACGTTTCGGTCTCCATCAATATCAACTTCGATCTGATCTCGATTCATCAGCGACTCAAGCGGATCTACTCATTCAACCGGGTGATGCGCCGTTTGGGGCTTCGGCCCGCACCGCCGGGTACCTCACGGGTGGGCGATGCGCTCAAGGCGCGGGCTGCGGTCGGTGTGGATCTGCTGCTCGCCATGGTGCACGGCAAGGTGGTGCCGCCCCCCGATGCGGCGCCAGCCTCTTACCCCGTGTGGCGGCCCACGCGGATCGATCCGTCCGCAGCGCCTCGGTCCTGAACGTCCAGCCCCCCATGCCTTCGAGTGTTTTCGGCGCGGACTCGGGTCGGTGCATTCACGAGCTCTTCCAGGCACAGGTTGATCGGACTCCGGACAATCTCGCGGTGGTGCTGGGCAGCCAAAGACTCACCTACCGCGAACTCAATTTGCGCGCGAACCAGCTTGCCCACTTTCTACGCCATCAGGGTGTGCGCCCCGACGTGCTGGTCGGAATATGCTTGGAGCGCAGCATCGAATTGGTGGTCGGACTGCTCGGGATATTGAAGGCGGGCGGCACCTATGTGCCCATCGACCCGCTGTACCCGCCGGAGCGCCGCGCGTTCATGCTGCAGGATTCGAATTCGCCGCTCATCCTCACGCAGGAAAAACTGGCACGCGATCTGGTGGTGCCCAACAGCAGACAGGTGTTGCTCGACGAGGATTGGCCGAGCATCTCGCGCGAAGCGGCGACCAATCCGGATGCGGCGGTGCAGCCGGATCACCTCGCATACGTCATCTACACCTCCGGGTCGACCGGCACGCCGAAAGGCACATTGATCTCCCATCGCAACGTGGTACGGCTGTTCACCGCGACTCAACCGTGGTTCGGCTTCACCGAGCGCGATGTCTGGACACTGTTCCATTCCTGTGCCTTCGACTTCTCCGTATGGGAGCTGTGGGGTGCGCTGTTCCACGGCGGCCGCTTGGTCGTGGTGCCCTTCGATGTCAGCCGCACGCCCGATGCCTTCTATCGTTTGCTTGGCGAGGAGCGCGTCACGGTTCTCAATCAGACGCCATCGGCCTTCCGGCAACTCATCCGCGCCGAGGAAACGGCCTCGGCTGGAGTTGATCTCGCGCTGCGGTACGTCATTTTTGGCGGCGAAGCGTTGGACCCCAAGAGCCTGCAGCCCTGGTTCGAGCGCCACGGGGATACGCACCCACGGCTGATCAATATGTATGGGATCACGGAGACCACGGTACACGTGACCTACCGACCGTTGAGCGCGACAGACCTGGACGCCCCCAGCGTCATTGGCGTGCCCATCCCGGATCTGCACCTGTATCTGCTCGACGAAGCGCGGCGCCCGGTGCCCACCGGAGAGCCTGGAGAGATCTACGTGGGAGGGGCGGGCGTGGCGCGCGGTTATCTCAACCGGCCGGAGCTTACCGCGCAGAAGTTCATTGCGACTCCTTTCGCGCCGGACGCCGGGACGTTGTATCGCTCAGGCGACTTGGCGCGTTATCTGCCAGGTGGTGATCTGGAATATCTGGGACGAATCGACCAGCAAGTAAAAATTCGCGGCTTTCGCATAGAGCTCGGCGAGATCGCGGCGGAACTCGATCGGCATCCGGGCGTCCGCGAGAGCGTGGTGGTGGTGCAGGAGCCGCCGCCGGGCGCGGGCACACCGCGAGAAAAAACATTGGTCGCCTACATCGTGAAGCAGCCGGCGGGTCATCGCGCCGAGGGCTCCGAGGCCGCCGACGTGCCGGCCCTGAGACAGATGCTGCGCCAGCGGCTGCCGGACTATATGATTCCCGCCGCCTTCGTGTTCATCGACGGCCTGCCGCTCACGGTGAACGGCAAATTGGACATCAAGGCATTGCCGCCGCCGGACGTCGATCCGGGTGCACCGCCCGGGGTCCGGCCCGCGGAGGGAACCGCGCTGGAGCGAGGCATTGCGGATATTTGGCGCGAGATCCTGCACGTCAACCACGCCGGGCTCGACCAGAATTTTTTCGACCTCGGGGGAAATTCCATCCACTTAGCGGATGTGCACTCTCGCCTGCAAAGGCTCCTGGAGCGGACTTTTTCGATCACCGATCTGTTCGCTCATCCGACCATTCGCAGCCTTGCGGCGCATTTCTCCGGCGCGACCGACAGTGTAGCCGCGGAGGCGCGCCAGACTCCCCAGGCCCGTGCGCAGCGTCAGCGGGAGGCGCTTTTAGCACGGCGTAACGTCCGACATGAAAAAAAATAGCTTTGGGCTATAGTCGGCCGGGAGACTAGCGAGAGCGCCCCGTTGGCGGCGCCGTGTGACAGCGCCCGCCACCATCTTGCGGTTATGAGCGTTGTATCGTGGTGCGCGCGATGCAACAACGCCAGACTTGGGAGAGGTACGCGTATCTTCAAAAAACAGAGCCGATTGAGGGAGCCGCATTCGCCACGTGTACCGACAGGGATGAATATGACTATGTTAAATGGGGCGGGTTGCGATGACTAATCGAGTGGATGCGGCCGGCGAGGAAATACCAGTCGGTGCGGTCGCCATCGTCGGCATGTCCGGGCGGTTTCCGGGTGCGCGGAATATCGATGAATTCTGGCGCAATATATGCGCGGGCGTCGACTCCGTATCCCGTTTTTCCGATGCGGAACTGGAGGACAGCTTCAGCGCCGAAGTGCGCGCGGCGGATAATTTCGTCAAGGCGCGTCCCATCCTCGAAGACGTCGAACTGTTCGACGCACCATTTTTCGCGATGCACCCGCGCGAAGCGGAGCTCACCGATCCGCAGCAGCGGCTATTCCTCGAATGCTCCTGGGAGGCCCTGGAAGACGCCGGTTGCGACCCGGCCGCCTATGCGGGTGCCATTGGCGTGTTCGCGGGATCGAGCCCCAATACGTATTTTTTGAATAACGTCTGCGGCGATCGGCGGACGGTCGAGGAGTTCACCAGCAACTATCAGGTCGGCTGCTACCCCATGCTGTTGGGCGCGGGCGCGGATTTCCTGGCGACGCGCGTTTCCTACAAACTCGATCTGAAAGGCCCCAGCCTGACGTTGCAGACGGCCTGCTCGACCTCGCTGCTCGCCGTCGCCAAGGCCTGCCAAAGCCTGCTGCTGTACGAGTCCGACATGGCGCTGGCCGGCGGCGTGTCGATCACTTTTCCGCAGAAACGCGGCTATCAGCATCTGGAAGGCGGCATGGTGTCGGCCGACGGTACGTGCCGGCCCTTCGATGCGGCGGCCTCCGGTACCATTTTCGGCAGCGGCGCGGGCGTGGTGGTTCTCAAGCGTCTCGAGGATGCGCTGCGCGACGGCGATCATGTCTACGCCGTGATCCGCGGCAACGGCGTCAATAACGACGGCGCTTCCAAAGTCGGCTTTACCGCCCCCAGCATCGCCGGCCAAGCAGCGGTCATCGAAATGGCGCTCGCGACCGCGGGTGTCGATGCGCGCTCGATCTCGTACGTGGAGTGCCACGGCACCGCGACGCCCATGGGCGATCCGATCGAGGTGGCCGGCCTGACCAAGGCGTTCAGAGCGAGTACCGCGGACACGCAGTTCTGCGCCATCGGCTCCGTGAAGAGCAACGTCGGCCACTTGGACGCCGCGGCCGGGGTGACGGGGCTCATCAAGACCGCGCTCGCGCTCGACCATGGGCAGCTGCCGCCCACCGCTCACTATCGTCGGCCGAACTCACAGATCGATTTCGCGAGCACGCCGTTTTTCGTCAACGACACACTCCATCCGTGGACCCGGGCATCCGGGCCCCGACGCGCGGGTGTGAGCGCATTCGGCGTGGGCGGCACCAACGTGCATGTGATCCTCGAGGAAGCGCCGCGCCAGGCGGTTATTCCCGGCACCGGGGCCGCAACGGACTGGCAGCTCCTGGTCGTCAGTGCGAAAAGTGCGGCCGCACTCGATACCGCCCGTCGCAATCTGGCGGTCCGGCTGGGCGCCGCCGACGCGCCGCTGGCCGACATCGCTTACTCGCTGCAGACCGGCCGCCGCGCATTCGATCATCGGCTGACCGTGGTCGCACGCAGCGCCGAGGAGGCCCGGGCCTGCCTGGAGGGGCGCGAAACACAGGCCGTCCACTCGGGTATCCGCCACGGCGGCGATGTGGTGTTCATGTTTCCCGGGCAGGGTGCGCAGTATCCCGACATGGGTCGCGACCTCTACCACCACGAAGGCGAATTTCGCCGGCGAATCGATGAGTGTTCGCGGATCCTGAAACCGTTGATGGGCGAGGATTTACGCGATCTGCTGTATCCCGCCGTCAATTCGGCCGAAGCCAAGCAACGGCTGATGTCGACGGTGGCCGCTCAGCCCGCGATTTTCAGCATCGAATACGCGCTGGCCCATGTATGGATGAGCTGGGGAATCAAGCCGCGCGCGCTCATCGGCCACAGCGTCGGCGAAGTCGTCGCCGCGGTCATTGCCGGTGTACTTTCCTTGGAGGATGCTTTGGGGTTGGTCGCGACCCGCGGTCGGCTGATGCAAGCCCTGCCCGGCGGGGCGATGCTCGCGGTGCGCCTGCCGGAATCCCAACTCGCGCCGCTGCTGCCTCCCACTCTGGCCATCGCCGCGGTCAACGGCCCCGCGCTGTGCGTGGCATCCGGATCGTTCGGCGATATCGAGGCGTTCGAGAAAATGCTCGCGGGTCGCGCGATCGTCAACCGCCGGCTGCATACCTCACACGCATTTCACTCGGCGATGATCGATCCGGTGATCGAGCCGCTGCGCGCTCACTTGCGCACCGTGCGATTCTCGCCACCCGCCATTCCCTATGTATCCTGCGTGACCGGCGACTGGATTCGACCCGAACAGGCCACCTCGCCCGAGTATTGGGCGCGCCACGCCCGCGAACCGGTACGATTTGCCGATGGCATCGCGAGAATCAGCGAAGCCCCGGGGACCTTGTTGCTCGAGGTGGGACCCGGCAACGCGCTGTCCACGTTGGCGACTCAGGCCACCCGCGGGCGCGGCGTATCGGTCGTGACGTCGATGCAGGACGCGGCACGCGAACGTGACGATCACCGCTGTTTGCTCGAGTCCCTGGGGCGTCTATGGATACACGGCGCGGCACCGGATTGGCGGGCCGTGCACGGCGCGCCGCGTGCGCGCGTGCGCCTGCCCAACTACCCATTCGAGCGCAGCCGGCATTGGATCGACCCGCCCAAGAGCACCCTGGCCGATGCCCCAACGCCGGGCGCCCCCGCCGAGTTCCGGGCGGGCGCCGTCGAAGGCGCCTCGGCGGCCGATATCCCTCTTTTAACATCGATTCATGATGAGAGCCCGATGCAGAGCAATTCCGTGGACAATCGCATTTCCGAGATCAGCGCCGCGATCGCCGGCATTTTCGAAGAGCTTTCGGGAGAGCGGCCGGCATCCGCCGACGCGCAAACCACGTTCCTCGAAATGGGCTACGACTCGCTCTTCTTGACGCAAGTTGCACAGAAGATTCAATCGCAAATGAAGGTGAAAATCACTTTCCGGCAACTGCTCGGGGATTTCTCCACCATTCCGGCATTGGCTACGTTTCTTGCGGATAAGGTGCCGATGGGCACGGCGCGCCCCCAGTCCGCGGCGGCCTCGCCGCCCGCTGGCTCGTCGGCCGGCGCCGTGC
>JALYHP010000011.1 GCA_030799355.1 Pseudomonadota bacterium | reverse complement strand
CGATCGACGATGTGGTAGACATCGAGTTGCGGGTCGCCATGGGCGTTTTGCTATCGCCGTTCGACAAGAGCGCAGCGGATCCCGATCCTGCGTCGGATGCTTCGCGTCAATTGCACTATACCGACGGCGCAGAACCAAATCCTGCCAACTACTTGCCTGCTTTTCCCTATTTAAACACGCCGCTCGCGGGATCGCCCACCAGCGCCAACGACTAAAGGAATGACGATGAATTACAAGAGATTCCTCATAGGCGTGGTCGGATTGTCTGTAGGATTGATTGGCGCGTGTCACGATGACCATCATGGCGCTACGAGGCCTCCGCCGACGACATCCCAAGCACTCGATACGGCGCAGGTTTTGGCGCTGGCGCAGCAAACCTCTGAAACGAGCACCCCCATCGCGGTCAACGGCGGTGCTGTCACGCTCAACGACACGAGCGAAACCAGCGCACCGATTGCCATCAACGCAATGTGAGTGTGAGCCCCGCGTGCATAGCCGTCTGAAAAAATACACGGTGGTCGCGGCGCTTGCGCAGATCAGTTCCGCTTGGGCCTCGCCTCATGTTCCCGCCAGCGAGGCGCAAGTGCTGGCGGAGCTTCCAGCCGGGGCGAGGCACGCCAGCGCTCCATCGCAGGCGCTGACGGCGACTCGCCTCGACATCGCACTGCCGCTCGCGCAGTTCGATATCTCTCGGGCGCGTGCCACCGGTGATTTGCGGTTTTTGGGCTACGCCGAGGCAATCCTCGAGCCCTGGATGAATCGGCCAGCCGTTGCACCGCAGGTTCTGGTGCTTCACGCCACCATTCTGCAAAGCCGTCATGCCTTCGACGCTTCTCTGGACGAACTCAATCGGGCTCTCAAGGCGCGGCCCAACGATGCGCAGGGCTGGCTTACTCGAGCGACAGTCCTTCGTGTGTTGGGACGCTACGAAGAAGCCGTCGCTTCATGTGATCATCTAGCTCCCACGGCGGATCCAGCCATCGCGGGCTTGTGCCTGCAAAGCTTGCGAGGACTGACGGGTCATTTGCGGGAAGCGTACATAGTTATCAAATCCCTATCGCCCCAAGAGCTTCCCCCCGAGGCTCGAGCATGGCGCTACTCGGAACTCGGCGAAATGGCGGAGCGTCTGGGTGACGACACAAGTGCCGAGCACTGGCTCCGAGAGGGCCTGCAAATTTCGCCAGAGGATTTTTACATGCGGACGGCCTGCGCGGATCTCCTATTGAGACGCGGTCGCGCTGCCGAGACGCTGCAACTGCTGGCGGGCTACGAGTCCATGGAGCCTATGCTCCTTCGCATCGCCATTGCACATCGACAGCTGCAAGACGGCGCCAGCGGCCAGGCGGAGGCTCTTTTATCAAGCGCTTTCACTGTCGAAAAGCAGCGTGGCGACGCGGTACATCGGCGCGAGCAGGCGCGATTCTTGCTCGATGTGGATCAGCGGCCGGTCGACGCCCTAGCTGCAGCCCAGCAAAACTGGCGGCTGCAGCGCGAACCGGATGATCTTTTGATTTTGCTGCGCGCCGCGCAAGCCGCTCACCAAATTCAAGCCGCCTCCGCCGCCCTGCAATTCTTGAGGCAGACCGGTCTTGAGGATGTCCGGATAGACCCATATCGAAGCGGGACATGAACAACCGTCGCGGGCGATTCGGTGCAGTGGGAGTTCTATTGGTACTCGTGCTCGTCTCCGCGGCGCACGCACATATTGCAAGCAACGGCTTTTTGATTGCGAATGTCACCGGAAACGAAGTGGCCGGTTCCATGGAACTCGCGGTGCGCGACGTTGAACTGGCCGTCGGGATCGATACCGATCGGGACGGAAAAGTTACTTGGGGCGAGTTACGTGATGGCGCACCGCAGCTCGCTCGGTACCTCGCGGCGCATCTCACTTTTACTGCTGAAAACGACGACTGCAAGTTAAGCTTCCAGACGCTCGAGGTCAACGATCGCGTGGACGGCAGTTATGCGTGGCTGCCATTCACGGCGCGGTGTCCGGTGGCGGTCCATCGACTCGCAGTTCACTATACCGTCATGGAGGGCATTGATCCCTCGCATCGAGGCTTGCTGACGCTGACCGCCGGCAACGTGGTGCAGACCGGTGTTCTGGGCGGCGCGACAACGCAGG
>JALYHP010000003.1 GCA_030799355.1 Pseudomonadota bacterium | reverse complement strand
TCCATGTCGAACATCGCCGCCGAATGATGCGCCAGCGCCGGTACCCCGCCCATCAGGGCGGCCACACCGACCAGCGCCACCAATTTGTGCTGTTTCATCTTCGCCTTCCTCATGACTGTGTCCATTGCCTTACCCCTTCGCCACCGGGTGCCCTCACTCGGGCCGCGAGTCGATCGCTACGTCGGGAATGCCAAAGTTCGTCGGCTCCCGATACCCCGGCTCCCCGGGCAGCAACGTGCCGGTGCCACCCTCGGCCGTGCGGAAATTGTTGTTGCCCTCCTCGCACGAATCGTAATCCATGCGCACCCCAGGATCTTTTATCCGTCCATACTTATAGGTCAAATGCACCGGTTGCGTCAGCGATACCGGGTCATACACCGTCAGCTGATCCTCGATCGTGTCCGTATCCACACGGCGCACCCGCTCGATCGTGCTCACCTGAAAACTGAAGTCCGGCGAGCCGCGCCAGTAGTCCCCAGCCTTCATGTGCGTGGTGTGAATCACCAACGTGTCCCCATCCCAAAACCCAATCGAATCCCCTTCCCAAAGCGCAATCGCCACCGCATCGGAAATGTGCCCGCGACCATCCGTATAAATCCGCCGCTCCTCCTGCAACTGCTCATAGAGCATCCACGTCTGCTTCGGCGTCACGATGAACTCGCGCAGCCACGGGTCGGCAAGCCACCGCGGCATGCCCATCGGCAAACACCAACTGAGCCGGTCCCACTCCACCCCGCGCTTCTTCTTCGCCTGCTTCTCCTCATAGGCCGCCCGATACTTCGGCACCAGCGCCGCAACTATATCGTTCGCGTTCATCGCCTCCGGATTGCCCGCGCGACGCCATATCCCCGTCCAGTCCGGCACGGTCTGCACCGTGTACACCGTGCCGCCCTTCGCCTTCGCTTTCGCCGCCTCGTAATCCTGCGTCGATTGCGCATACGGATCGTGCACCGCAGTGCCTGCGCCCGGGGCTCCCTGCGCTCGCGTCACCAACCCCACACACACACACGCACCGAGCACACCCAGCAAAAGCGCCCCTACTACACGAGTCCTCATAAAATCTCCTGATTCATACAAAACGGTCATCCCGCAAGACGACTGCGGACCCAGTCGAGTTCCATGACGACGTAATCGACTATATCGCCGGTCTTCAGATGATCGGGCAATACATCCCAGGTATAGGTTTCGATCTCGAGCTGCGCACTCAGCGGGGTGCGCTTGTGGAATGCCAGGGCTTCCTCGATCGCAAACCGCGTGGTCTTGAAGTGCTCGCCGAGCTCTTCCAGAAACACCGGCACATGGAAATGGATGCGCCATTCGCGCTCTGCGGCGGGGTTCTTCTCATAGGCAACAAACGCATCTTGCAAATTCAGATACCGATTCAACTTCCCCTCGCATAGCTCGATCGTCTGGGTCAGATACACCGAATCGGCATATTCCCTGAGCGCCTCGACGGCTCTCGGGGTTACCGACGGCACACGCACTGCCGCAGCCTCTTGAAGCTTGAAAACCGGAATGTCGTTGTCGACCAGACTTTGCAGCGACTTTGAAATATTCTCGAATTCCACCGCCTGATGACAGATGTCATAGACCGTGCCCACGTGACGCCTCAGGATTTCGCGCGCCTGGGCCGTATCGACCTCCAGTTCAGCAGCCAACGCCCGCAGCGAAGATTCGGAACGCAGCACCTGGGTAAAGAATTGCACCGTTTCGTCGGTCGTTTCGAGAAAACAAAAGGGCTCCGGCTCCAGCGCTAGCGTCACGATCCGGCCGGTGCGCTGCGACAGGCGATGCAGGTAGGCCGCCAGCTGGCGCACATTCGCCGCATAGGCCTCGACCACGTCGCCACCGGTCACGCGCGGCTTAAAGCCCAACGGTGGGCTCTGGATCGACGGATTGAGAAAAGGCGGAGCGATCTCCGCCAGTATTTCGGCGACCTTTTCCGTGTATGTCGCCCGCAGCTGGCTGCGCCAATCCGGCTCGTATACGTCCGCCTTGACGATCCTGTTTTTGAACGGCCCGTAGGGAAACGCATTGACCGTGTACAGATACAAGTCGTTGTCGTCCAAGAACCGCTTCAGTTCCTGTCGCTTCACGGGCGAGTCGGTGAGCGTCCCGACCGATGCGGCCGACAATCGCAACGAAACGCCGAACGGTGCATCGGGCGATACCCGGGCCTTCACACGCGGCACGAAGGTCGTGAGGCTATTCCACATCTCTTCCCAGGTATCTCCCGGGTGCACAAGCGTGGAATAAGTCAGATGACCAAACTTTCCAAGATCCATGTGTGACTCTCCCGTAGCGGTGGCGGTCAGGCGACGACTGCAATCCGACCGGAGCGGGCTGAGGCCAGGATCGCTTCGGTTACAGCCACGCCATGACTCATTTGTCGGTGCGTGATGGGATAGCCCGGACCACCCGCAGCGGCGCCGGCAAATGCCTCGAGCTCAGCGCGATTGACGTCGAACTCCGGTACATCGATCGATATCGGATCACCTTTGACGGGCTGGATGACGTAGCTGCCAAATAGGCCACTGCGGCGCTGGTGCGAGGATTGGCCCGCCACATGCACCGCTCCGCCAAGGGATGCCATCGCCTGGGAACCGTAGACTTGAAAGCGAAAGCTGCCGGCGGTCGCCATCATGGTGCCCAGATAGGCCGACATCCCCGCCTTCATTTTGAACAGAACAGAGGTGGTGTCATCGTTATCATTGGGTACCGCCCGACGGAAGCTCTGACAAAAAACGTGCTCGACATCGCCGACCAAGTCGATGAGGCCGTCAACCGCATGGACGCCCATTGGAATCAGGCCGCCACAGGGGGCCTCGTTCGTTTGCGATCGCCATGCTTCGCTCGTCGCAGTCAGTCCATTGGGGCCGCTCATGGTGCATTCGATATGCAATATGGTCCCCAACGCGCCGGTTTGGATGCGGTTCCGCAGATCGATCCAACTGGGATGAAAGCGACGGTTGTAGCCCAGACCCAAGGTCACACCTGCCGCCTCCACCGACTGGATGGCGGCATCCGCGGACGCTTTGAGAATCGCCAAGGGTTTTTCACAAAACACATGCTTTCCGGCCGCTGCCGCGGCAGCAATCTGTCCGGTGTGTCCTGAGGGAGGCGTGGCCAGTACGATCGCGTCGATATCGGGACTGAGAAGCAGCGCTTCCATGGAATCGAACAATTTCAGGTGATGCTTCTCGGCAAAATCCTTATCACGCGCTGATTGGGATCGCGTCAAAGCAGCGACGAATTTGATCGAGTCGCTGCCCGCGACGGAATCGACCAGCGTGCCGCCCCACCAACCAAGCCCGACTAACGCCGCCCTAATCATTACGCTTCCCCACAATAGCCAAGATGTCCGCGGTATGCCGAAGCGCGAAGTCGCCGTCTATCGGCAAAAGGGACCGCATCGCGAGTATAATCGACAATATGGGCTCAATGTAGCAGATTGTGGTTTTGCGGCCGGAACTCCCCAGCGGCTGGGCAGGCCGGAAGTCGGACGGTGCGCGCCCGCCACCAGAAACCTGAGGGACTAGCGGGGGCGCAGGTGTTCCAGCCACCGGACGCGCCGCCCGGGCGCGGTTGAAAAACGCTAGCTCCGCCTCAAGGCTGCGCACTGAAGGCTGGAACTCCCGGGGTGAGTACCGTGAGCATCGAGAGCCGGATCGGCACCATCGTTTTGCGCCTGCGGCTCGAGCACACCGAGCAGCGTATGCGGGTGAAAAAGCGCGCGTTCGAAAGCATCGAGCGTCATGTACTCGCGTCGTATGGCGCGACACGGCTCGCCTCGGGCGAGCACCAACTCAAACTCTCTTATCGAACGGACCAAGACCTCGATGACCTGATCGATGATTTGCTGTTCGAGGATTTCGGGCGAAGCACAAATGAGGGACTGCTTCTCGGAAACGGAGGTACGCTTGGAGGGCACCGATCGCCGATGGTAGAGCGCGGGCATTACCCTGGGCGCAAGAGCTGCACCGAAGTCGCTGGCCCAGGCCGGCAGCACGCGATGACCTCGAGCGGAGTAAACTTTTCAACGGGCCGCGGCATGCGGCAGCCGCGGCGAGGCGAGGCAAGACGCTCGAAACCGAGTATCGTTGCCGTGCTGCGCAGCGTCGTGGCGGGCCTCGGGAGCGGGCCGCACCCCGGACACATTGGTTGCGTTTCCCGACAGACCGGGATGCCGGACAGCGGTGAGGGCGGCCGTAAAAAGACTTAGGAATCAGGATGCTATACTGATCAAGCGGCTGGGAGCTCGGTCTCGCGGGCTGCGCACGCGGCCGGATGCTCGGTCGCGACTGAGAACCGCGCGGGCTGGACGCTCGGTCTCGCGGGACTGATCCCGCAGCTGGACGCTCGGTCGCGCGGGGCTGAGCACGCGGCCGGATGCTCGGTCGCGACTGAGAGCCGCGCGGGCCGGATGCTCGGTCGCAGGGCGGCGGAACGAACAGGATGACGCGCCGCGGCCCGCCCGCCTGTCATCAACACGAACAACATCGAGTATCGTCGTACATGCAATTTTCGCCAGCGTCTTCGAGCGAGCGGCCGGCCGGTACTGCGCAGGCCGCGGGTCTCGGCCGCCTGTACGTCATCGCGGCGCCGTCCGGCGCGGGCAAGACCAGCTTGGTCAAGGCGCTCATGCAGCGCGAACCACGGTTGCGTTTTTCCGTCTCTTACACCACGCGCGAGGCGCGGCCGAACGAGGTCGACGGCCGCGATTATCATTTCGTCACCCAGTCGCAGTTCCAGGACATGGCCGCCCGAGGCGAGTTCCTCGAGCATGCCCAGGTGTACGACAATTTCTACGGCACCGGTCTGAACGCGGTGCAATCGGCCGTGCGCGACGGGCAGCTGCTGTTGCTCGAGATCGACTGGCAGGGCGCACGGCAGGTTCGAGCCCGGTTGCCGGCCGCGCGCAGCATCTTCATTCTGCCGCCGACACGGCGCGCGCTCGAGGAACGCCTGCGGACGCGCAGCACCGATTCCGAAACGGTCATCCAACGCCGTCTCCAGGACGCGGCTCAGGATCTGGCCCACTGGAGCGAGTTCGATTACGTGGTGGTCAATGACCGCTTCGACCAGGCGCTGGCCGACCTGCTCGCCATCGTTCACGAGCACGGCGAGGCATTCGCGGCCACCCGTCCGGAAGTCGCGCGCTTCGCGGCCGGATTGCTTCACCCCGGCGCGGACGCCGGTGGCTAGGGGAGCAAGGCGTGCGGCGCCGGCGCGGCTCAGAGTTCTCCCACGCGGCCCCATGAATACTCGCGCGGCGCGCGCGGCACTCGGGAATACTCAGATAGAGTCCACTCTGCTATGCTGGGAACCCCTTCAATGGAACCTCGAGCATGGCGCGTATCACTGTCGAAGATTGTCTGCAGAACGAACCCAATCTCTTCAATCTGGTGTTGCTCGCCGCCAAGCGCGCGCGGCGCCTGGCGAATGGCGCGGAAGCCACCGTGGAGTGGGAGAACGACAAGCCGACCGTGGTGGCGCTGCGCGAGATTGCCGCCGGAAACATCACTTTCGAGATGCTGGAAGAGCCCGAAGAGCCGGTGCAACAGCCGGTGAGCGAGCTCGACATGCCGTCCGATTTCCGCGCACCGCAACTCGGCTTAGGGGACTGACCGACCTTCCCCAAGAGTAACGATGGACTATGCATCTTCCATACTCGGTTTCCTACCTGGTGGAAGACGCTCCACGGGGATCAGCCAGCTCTTAGATAAGCTGGAAGCTTATCTGTCGCCCGCTCAGGTCGAACGAGTCCGCGAAGCCTACGAGTTCGGCGCGGAAAAGCATCACGGCCAGCGGCGGGTGTCGGGCGAGCCGTATATCACGCACCCGGTCGCGGTTGCCGATATTCTGGCGGACTTGCGCCTCGACGCGGACACGCTGGTGGCGGCGATACTGCACGATGTGATCGAGGACACGCCCACGGCGAAGGCTGAGATCGCATCCATCTTCGGCCAAGTGGTGGCGGAACTGGTCGATGGCGTCAGCAAGCTCGACCAAATCCAGTTCAAGAATCGCCAGGAGGCTCAGGCCGAGAGCTTTCGCAAGATGCTGCTGGCGATGGTGCGGGACATCCGCGTCATCATGGTGAAACTTGCCGATCGCATGCACAACATGCGCACGCTTGGCGTCATGCCGCCGATCAAACGCCGCCGCAGCGCGCGCGAGACGTTGGAAATCTACGCGCCCATCGCCGAGCGGCTCGGTCTCTACACCGTCAAGCTGGAACTCGAGGACTTGGGCTTCCGCGCGCTGTACCCCTACCGCTACAAGGTCCTGGAACGCGAACTCAAGCGCGCGCGCGGCAATCAGAAGGAGTTCGTCGCCAAGATCGCCGAGACATTCAAGGGAGCGCTGAAGAAATCGCAGATCGCCGGTGGCGTCGAGGGCCGGGAAAAGCACCTGTTCAGCATCTATCGAAAAATGCAGAACAAGCATATCTCGCTCAACGAAATGGTCGATGTGTACGGCTTTCGCATCATCGTCGACAGCCCCGACACCTGTTATCGCGTGCTCGGCCTGGTCCATAGCCTCTACAAGCCCATGCCCGGGCGTTTCAAGGATTACATCGCCATCCCGCGGGTCAACGGCTATCAATCGCTGCACACCACCTTGTTTGGCCCGAACGGCGTGCCGATCGAGGTTCAGATTCGTTCGGAGCAGATGCATCGGGTCGCCGAGTCCGGCATCGCGGCGCACTGGAAATACAAATCCGGCGGCGATTCGTTCGGCGGCGTCGAGCATGACCGCGCCCGCGAGTGGCTGGCCGGGCTGGTGCAGATTCAGGAGGGCGGAAGTTCCGAGGAATTCCTGGAAAGCGTCAAAGTGGACCTATTCCCCGACAAGGTGTACGTGTTCACGCCGAAAGGCAAGATCCTGCGTCTGCCGACCGGCGCGACCGCCGTGGACTTCGCTTACGCCATCCACACCGACATCGGCAATCGCTGTGTCGCCGCCAAGGTCGACCGGCGCTTGGTTCCCCTGCGCACCCCGCTTCGCAACGGCCAGACGGTCGAGATCATCACCGCGAAAGGCGCCACGCCCAATCCGTCGTGGTCGAGCTTCCTGGTGACGGCCAAGGCACGCGCGGCCATCCGGCAATACCTGAAGAACCTGAAGCGCGGTGAAGCGCTCGAATTGGGCCGGCGCCTGCTGGGACTTGCACTCGAGGAATTCTCGCTCAACCTCAAGAAGATCTCGCCGGCGGACCTGGAGGCGGTGGTCAAGGAGCTGAACCTGAAGGACGTGGAGGAGCTGTTCGAAAAGGTCGGCTTGGGCGAGCGCCTCGCGCCCTTGGTCGCACGCCGGCTGCAGCCGGCGCGCGAGGACGCGGAGCAGAGCCCGGCGAGCACCGGGCCGCTCATGATCGCGGGCACGGAGGGACTGCTGGTCAGCTATGCGCACTGTTGCTTCCCGATTCCCAACGACCCGATCATGGCCTACCTGAGCGCCGGCCGGGGCGTGATGATTCACCGGCAGAATTGCGGCAACCTCGCGGAATACCGCAAACAGCCGGAGAAATGGCTGTCGGTGGCCTGGGAAGCGACGCAGGGGCGTCTGTTCACCTCGGAGATCCAGCTGGAAATGAACAACCGCGTCGGCGTGCTGGCGGCGGTCGCATCGAACATCGCCGTAACCGAGACGAACATCGATCAAGTGCAGTTGGAGGAACGCGACGTGAGCAACTCGTGGCTGCGAATCCGGCTGCAAGTCCGCGACCGTCACCATCTGGCTCAAGTCATCAAAACCATACGCCGCATGCCCGATGTACAGCGGGTTTTCCGCACGTTGGCGTGAGCCGGCCCGACCAATCGACCGCGCCACGTCCACCGCGCATCAACGCCCGAGGATCCGAACAGTCATGAGCAAACACATCATTTCAACCGTCGACGCGCCCGCCGCCATCGGCACGTATTCGCAGGCTGTGCGGGTGGGCGACACGATCTGGGTGTCGGGCCAGATTCCGCTCGATCCGCGAACCAAGGAGCTGGTCAGCGGCGATTTCGAAGCGCAAACCCGGCAGGTGTTCGACAATCTCAAGGCCATCGTCACCGCCGCGGGTGCGACCTTCGATGACGTGGTCAAGGCGAACGTGTATCTCACGGACCTCTCTCACTTCGCACTCGTCAACAAGGTCATGTCGGAGTACTTCCGCGAGCCCTATCCCGCGCGCGCCGCGGTGGGCGTCGCCGCGCTGCCGCGCGGCGCACAGGTCGAGGTGGAGTGCATCGTGGCCTTGTGATAGAGCCGGAACCGATCACCGTACTGCGCGGCGTCGGCGACGCGCTCGCCCTGCGGCTGCACGCCTTGGGCGTGGAGACCACCCAGGACCTGCTGTTCCTCCTGCCGCTGCGCTACGAGGACCGGACGCGCGTGGTTCCCCTCGGGCAGCTACTGCCGGGCCAACGCGCCGCGGTGGAAGGCGACGTGCTACTCACCGACGTGGCCTTCCGCGGCCGGCGGCAGATGCTGTGCAAGATTGCCGACGGATCGGGCTTTCTCACGCTGCGGTTCTTCTACTTCACCGGGCAGCAACAGCGCGCATTGGCGCGGGGCGTGCGCATACGATGCTTCGGCGAGGCGCGCCGCGGGCCCCAGGGACTGGAGATGGTGCATCCTGAATACCGGCGGGTGGATTCGGCACCGCGGGCCGACGATCATCTGACGCCGATCTATCCCGCCACCGAGGGCGTCACGCAAGGGCGGCTGCGCGCGCTGGTCGCAATGGCGCTCGATCAGGCCGCGGCGCGAGAACCGCAGGATTGGCTGCCACCGGCCGTGCTCGCGGATTCGCGGCTGCCTTCCTTGCGCGAGGCATTGCTCTACGTACATCGGCCGCCGACGGACGCGCCGGTGGAGGAGCTCCTGAATTGGCGCCATCCGGCACAGCGCCGCCTGGCATTCGAGGAACTGCTGGCGCATCAGCTGTCGCTGAAACTGCTGCGGCAGCGCATCCAAAGCGACCCCGGCTGGCCGCTGGCCGCCGACGGCGCACTCAAGGCGGCGCTGCTCGCGGCGCTGCCCTTCCGGTTGACGGCGGCGCAGAGCCGGGTGCTGCGGGAGATCGAACGGGACCTCGCCATCGCGAAGCCCATGCTGCGCCTGGTGCAAGGCGACGTGGGATGCGGCAAGACGCTGGTCGCGGCGCTGGCCGCGGTGCAGGCGGTGCAGCTGCGACGTCAAGTGGCATTGATGGCACCCACCGAATTGCTGGCCGACCAGCACGCGCAGAATTTCCGCCGCTGGTTCGAGCCGCTGGGCATTCCGGTGGCGCTGCTCACCGGCCGCCAGAGCGCCAAGGCGCGCGCGGCGGCCCTCGCCGGGATTCGCCAGGGCCACGCGCCCATCGTGATCGGCACGCACGCGTTGTTCCAGGACAGCGTCGAATTCAGCTCCCTGGCGCTGGTGATCGTCGATGAACAACACCGCTTCGGCGTCCATCAGCGCCTGAGCTTGCGCGAGAAGGGGACCTGCGGGGGGCACCAGCCGCACCAGCTCATCATGACGGCAACTCCCATCCCGCGGACACTGGCGATGACCGCCTATGCCGATCTCGACGTATCCATCATCGACGAACTGCCGCCCGGCCGCACGCCCGTGAAGACCGTGGTGCTGGCGGAGTCGCGCCGCGACGAGGTGGTGGTGCGCATACGCACGGCGTGCTTGGCAGGCCGGCAAGCTTACTGGGTGTGCCCGCTGATCGACGAATCGGAGGACATGCCGTTCCAGGCGGCGGAAGAAACCGCGGCCGCATTGGCGGCAGCGTTGCCCGAGCTCAGGGTGGGACTGGTGCACGGCCGCATGCCGCCCAAGCCCAAGGAGCTGACCATGCGCCGCTTCAAGGACGGCGAGATCGATCTGTTGGTGGCGACGACGGTGATCGAAGTGGGCGTCGACGTGCCGAATGCGACGCTCATGGTCATCGAGAACGCCGAGCGCATGGGATTGGCGCAATTGCATCAGTTGCGCGGACGGGTAGGGCGCGGAAGCCACGCAAGCTCGTGTCTGCTGCTCTACCGGCAGCCACTGTCCTCGCTGGCGCGCGAGCGGTTGGCGGTCATGCGCGACACCCATGACGGCTTCGTGGTCGCGCGCCGCGATCTGGAACTGCGCGGACCGGGCGAATTGATGGGAACGCGCCAGACGGGGCTCGCGCATATGCGCGTCGCCGATCTGCTGCGGGATGCGGACCTGCTGCCGAAGGTACAGAGCGCGGCCGAGACGCTGCTGCGGAACTGGCCTGCGCACGCGGCACCCCTCATCCGGCGTTGGCTGGGCCATGCGGAGCAATACGCTCGCGTCGGGTAGAATGGCCGGATGATATTCGTAGCCGCACGCTCGCTCGAACCGGTCCCGCCCGCACCGCAATCCCCGCACCGTAGCCGAGCCACGCAGCGCGGTGCCGCGGTGCCGCTGCGGCACATCTCTTCTCCCGTCATGATCAGCGAGTAGGAGTCCCGCGAGTGGCCCTGCCGCGTTCCGGCATCGAACTGGGAGAAATCCTCGCCTCCCGATGGCGCTGGTTTCTGTACCGGGTGCGTTTTCACCCGTGGACCACGAATGAGTTGCCGCGCATCGTGGCGACCATCCGGGACTACGTGCAGCTCACCCGGCTGGACCGGCCCATTGGCATCTGGCTGCTGCTGTGGCCGACGTTGTGGGCGCTGTGGATCGCCGGCCAGGGGCGGCCGGACGGGCGGTTGTTCATCATTTTCGTCGCCGGTACGGTGCTGATGCGTTCCGCGGGCTGCGCCATCAACGATTACGCCGACCGCAGCTTCGATCCGCACGTGGCACGCACCAAGAACAGGCCGCTGGCGGCCGGGCGAATCTCTCCCGTGGAGGCATTGTTGCTGTTCGCCGCGCTGGCGCTCACCGCGCTGGCGCTGGTGCTGCAGTTGAACAAGCAAACGCTGCTGCTCGCGGTCTTGGGCGCGGCGCTCGCGGTCACCTATCCGTTCATCAAGCGCTTTCTCTCCGTGCCCCAGCTGTATCTGGGGCTCGCGTTCGGCTGGGGCATACCGATGGCTTTCGCCTCGCAGCTGGAGCGCGTGCCGCGGGCGGCGTGGTTGCTGCTCATCACCAATGTACTGTGGGTGACCGTCTACGACACCCTGTACGCCATGGTGGACCGGGACGATGACATCAAGATCGGCGTACGTTCCACCGCCATCCTGTTCGGCGACTCGGATCGCCACATCATCGCCGTGCTGCAGGCGATGACGGTGCTGTCGCTCTATTTCATCGGCGGCATGCTGCGGATGAGCGCGTGGTATTACGCGGGGCTCACGGCGGGGGCGATATTCTTCGCCTATCAACTGTGGTTGATCCGTGCCCGCGACACCGAAGGTTGCTTCCGGGCGTTCCTCAACAACCATTACTTCGGCATGTCGGTATTTCTCGGCATCGCGCTCCATTACCAATTCGCCGCGTAAGCCTCGGCCGCCGTGCGGCCGCCCCCGGTCGGTTGACTAACCCCAGGCGTCCCCCAATACTTCGCCCAATGGATATCCGCACTGATTGGTCGCTGGCCGAGGTCGAAGCACTGTTCGCGCTGCCCTTCATGGACCTCGTGTTCAGAGCACAACAGGTCCATCGGCAGCATCACGCCGCGAACACCGTACAGATCAGCACCTTGCTCAGCATCAAGACCGGAGCATGCCCCGAAGACTGCGCCTATTGCCCGCAGAGCGTGCGTTACGACACGGGTCTCGAAACGGAGGAATTGCTGGAAGTGGAGGCGGTGACCGCCCGCGCCCACGCCGCCAAGAAAGCGGGCGCCACGCGTTTTTGCATGGGGGCGGCGTACCGATCACCGAAACCCAAGGATTTGCGCAAAGTCGTGGCCATGATCCGCGAAGTCAAGTCCCTGGGATTGGAAACTTGCGCCACCCTCGGCATGGTGAGCCTGCCGCAAGCATACGAACTCAAGGCGGCGGGGCTCGACTATTACAATCACAACCTCGACAGCTCGCCCGAATACTACGAAAAGATCATCTCCACGCGCACCTTTCAGGACCGGCTGGATACCCTGCAGGCGGTGCGCGAAGCCGGGATGAACGTATGCTGTGGCGGCATCGTCGGCATGGGCGAGGCGCCGCGGGACCGCGCCGGCCTGCTGCATGCGCTCGCCACCCTGCCGAGCCACCCCGACAGCGTTCCGATCAATCAACTGGTACGGGTGGCCGGTACGCCGCTCGCGGATGCCGCGCCGCTCGATCCTTTCGATTTCGTCCGCACCATCGCCGTGGCCCGTATCCTCATGCCCCGCGCCCACGTGCGCTTGTCGGCGGGGCGCAGCGACATGAGCGATGAATTGCAAGCCCTGTGCTTCCTCGCCGGAGCCAACTCCATATTCTACGGCGAGAAGCTGCTCACCACGGGAAATCCGGATACCGCGCATGACCGCCGTTTGTTCGAGCGGTTGAAAATCGTCGCCGAGGCCCCCGCGAGCGGCCAACCCGAACCGGCGGCCCTATCCGGTGCCGCGCCGCTGCCGCCGGAGTTGCGCACCGCCACGGCGTGAGCAGCGTCGTCTATCCGCTCGACAAGGCCTGGCTACGGCGCTCTTTCGATCGCGCCAGCGGCAGCTACGACGCCGCGGCCGTGCTGCAGGCCGAGGTGCGCACGCTATTGCTGGAACGGCTCGAATTGACCGATTTGTCGCCGGGGAGGGTGCTCGATGCCGGTGCCGGCACCGGCCATGCGGCGAGCGCGCTCAAGCGGCGCTATGCGGACGCGCACATCATCGCGCTCGACTCTTCCCTCGGCATGCTGCGGGTGGCGGCGGGACGGCAATCGTGGTTTCGACCCTTTACGCGGCTGTGCGCGGACGCCGAGCAGCTGCCGCTGCCGGACGGCAGCGTCGATCTGATCGTCAGCAATTTCATGTTGCAATGGAGCGATCCGGACGCGGTCTTCGCCGAGTTCCGCCGCGTGCTGGCGCCGCGCGGCTTTCTGAGCTTCAGCACGCTGGGCCCCGACACCCTGCGCGAACTACGCGCCGCGTGGCTGCAAGCCGGCGGCGCGGACGACCGAGTGATCGCGTTCATCGACATGCATGACCTCGGCGATGCGTTGGTGCGGGCCGGCTTTGCGGCGCCCGTGCTCGACGTGGAGCGCTACATCCTGAAGTATGCCGACGTGCGCCGCCTGGCCCAAGATCTCAAAGCCACCGGAGCGCGCAATCCCCTCGCCGGCCGCCCCAAGGGGCTGACCGGTCCGCGCCGATTTGCGGCCATGCAAGCCGCGTATGAGCACTTGCGCAGCGACGGGCGACTGCCCGCCACCTACGAGGTGGTATTCGGCCAGGCCTGGGCGCCCGCCTCCGCGCAGCGCCCATCGGCGGACGGGTCGCAGGTCTCCTTGGACGACATGAAGCGCCAGCTGCGCAACCGGCGCGGGGTCGCTCGATCATGACGGGCGGTGCGGCCGGACCGTATCGAGTCTTCATCACCGGTACCGATACCGGGGTCGGCAAGACTCGGATCGCCACCGCGCTGTGCCTGGCCTTCGCGGCCGCCGGCCGGCGGGTGGCGGCCATGAAGCCCATCGCTTCGGGCTGTACGCCGACGGCGCAGGGCTTGCGAAACGATGACGCCCTCGCGCTGCAGGGGGCCATGACCGTTCGCGCCGGCTACGCGGAGGTGAATCCGTACGCCTTCGAACCGGCCATAGCCCCCCACATCGCGGCGCTGGAGGCAGGCCGGTCCATCGATTTCGACGTGCTGGACCGCTGCTACGAGCGCCTGTGCCTGCAGAGCGATGTCACCCTCGTCGAAGGCGCCGGCGGCTGGCTTGCACCCCTGGACGCGGGGCGGACCTTCGCCGACTTGGCCGCGCATTGGCAGCTCGAGGTGATCATGGTGGTGGGCTTGCGGCTGGGCTGCTTGAACCATGCCTTGCTGACGGCACAGTCCGTGGAGCGGCATGGGCTGCACCTCGGCGGCTGGGTCGCAAACTCGATCGATCGGGATTTTCCGCGCCGCGAGCAGAACATACGGACGCTGCAAGAGCGGATAGCGGCGCCCTGCCTCGGTACGTTTACCTGGGCGCCGCGCGCCGCAGCCGCCGAGGTGGCGGCTGTGTTGCTGCCCCGACTCACGGAATTGGGACGGTAATTCCGAGCGCCGGACTTAAGGTGAGGTACCCTTGAGTTATGCTCGGGGCCATGGAAACTTGCGCCATGGAAAAGCGCATCGAACTTGCGCCCAATTGTTCGCTGACGCCCGCCGGCGCCAGGCTGTTCTTTATCGCTACGTGTCTGTTTTCTTTGATGTTTAGCTTGTTCGTGGCCAGTCTGGGGTTTTGGCCGGTATTGCCGTTCTGGGGTGTGGAAATGCTGCTGTTGGGCCTCGGCTTGACTGCCAGCATGCGGCGGCGGCGGTATACGCAAACGGTCACCATCACCGAATCACGGGTCAGCCTGGTGACCCGCTCGCGACGGGGCGAAGCAAAACAAGAGTTTGCGCGGCATTGGGCGAGGGTTAGACTTCGCACTCCGCAAACTCGCCTCGCACCGAGCAGACTGATGATCGAGAGCGGCGGGCGGGCTTTCGAGGTCGGCAGTTTCCTCACCGAAGAGGAACGATGCGTCCTTGCCACGCGTTTACGGAGTTTGGTGGGCGGCATCAATGAGTCGCCGCCGCTCGAATGGGATTGACTGAGAACCTAAGGGGACATGTTGAGATGAGAGTTACCAGGGCAAGCGACCATCGCACTTCTCGGCCGCGGGGCTTTCCGTGGGCCGTGGCGCTCGGTGCCGCCGCGTTCGTCGCCGGAACGGCTTCCGCGAATACTTCCAACGGCTACAACCTGCCGATCGGCGTCACGCCCTTGAGCCGCGCCATGTACGCGCTGCACATGGAGGTGTTTTGGATCTGCGTCGGCATCGCCGTGGTCGTCTTCGGCGCCATGATCTATTCCTTGGTGAAATTTCGCCGTTCGCAGGGCGCCGTCCCCGATACCACCATGGTGCACAGCACTAAAGTGGAAATCATCTGGACGGTCATTCCCGTCATCATTTTGGTGGTGATGGCCGTTCCGGCGGCGGACCTCATTCTCAAACAGGAAGATACGCGTAATTCGGAGCTGTCGATCCGTGTCACGGGATATCAATGGAAGTGGCAATACCAATACATGGACGCGGGGGAGGGGGTGGCTTTCTTCTCGACGCTCAAACGCGATTCGGATTATGCGCGCCAGCTCGGATCGGGGATCGATCCGAAATCGGTGGAGAACTATCTCTTGGACGTCGATAGGCCTTTGGTCATCCCGAGCGGTACCAAGGTCCGGCTGCTGTTGACCTCCATGGATGTCATCCATGCGTGGTGGGTTCCCGATTTCGGCGCGAAGCGTTCGGCCATCCCGGGATTCGTCAACGAGGTGTGGTTCAAGGTCGATGCCGGCAAGGAAGGCATCTACCGCGGTCAGTGCGCAGCATTGTGCGGCCGCGATCACGCCTTCATGCCGGTGGTGGTGGACGTACGCACGCCGGACGATTTCAAGAAATGGGTGGACCAGCAGAAGGGTGCCGCCAAGCCGGCCGCGACCGCTTCGGCCCAGGTACTGAACTAAATCGCACCCATCGAGCCTATAGAAATCCGCAATAGAGAGTTTGAATAATGGCCCACGACCACGCAGTAGACATGTCTCACCACGATCACCACGATCAGCCGGCCGCCGGCATCAAGCGGTGGTTGTTCGCGACCAATCACAAGGACATCGGGACCATGTACCTGGTGTTCAGCCTCATCATGTTCTTCATCGGCGGCACCATGGCCATGGTCATCCGTGCGGAGCTGTTCCAGCCGGGCCTGCAACTGGTCGATCCCGCCTTCTTCAATCAGATGACCACCATGCATGCGCTGGTCATGATTTTCGGCGCCGTCATGCCGTCCTTCGTCGGACTCGCGAATTGGATGATCCCGCTGCAAGTAGGCGCGCCCGACATGGCCTTGCCGCGCATGAACAATTTCAGTTTTTGGATACTGCCGTTCGCCTTCACCATCCTGCTGGGCTCGCTGTTCGTGCCGGGTGGGGCGCCGGCCGGCGGTTGGACGATGTACCCGCCGCTTTTCCTGCAGGGCGGTAATTACGTGGCCATGGCGATATTCGCGGTTCACTTGATGGGCGCCTCGTCCATCATGGGCGCCATCAACGTGATCGTTACCATCATGAACATGCGCGCGCCGGGCATGAATCTATTGAAGATGCCGCTGTTCTGCTGGTCGTGGCTGATTACCGCGTATTTGCTGATCGCGGTGATGCCGGTGCTCGCCGGCGCCGTGACCATGCTGTTGACGGATCACTATTTCGGCACCAGCTTCTTCAACGCGGCCGGCGGCGGCGATCCGGTCATGTTCGAGCATGTGTTCTGGTTCTTCGGGCACCCCGAGGTTTACATCATGATTTTGCCGGCCTTCGGCATCATTTCCGAGATCCTGCCCACGTTCTCGCGAAAGCCGCTGTTCGGTGCGACTTCGATGATCTACGCCATCGCGTCGATCGCATTCTTGAGCTTCATCGTGTGGGGGCATCACATGTTCGTCGACGGCATGCCGTTGGCGGCGCAGGTGTTTTTCATGATGTCGACGATGCTGATCGCCGTGCCCACCGGCGTGAAGGTGTTCAATTGGACCGCGACCCTGTGGCGCGGCTCCTTGTCCTTCGAGCCGCCCATGCTGTTTGCGCTGTCGTTCCTGTTCCTGTTCACCATCGGAGGCTTTTCCGGCGTGATGCTCGCCATCGTCCCGGTGGACTTTCAGTACAACCAGACCTATTTCGTGGTCGCTCACTTCCATTACGTGTTGGTCCCTGGCGCGGTGTTCGCCATCATGGCGGCCGTGTACTACTGGCTGCCGAAATGGACCGGCAATATGTACAACATGGCGTTGGCGAAATGGCACTTCTGGCTGTCGACGATCTTCGTCAACGTGCTGTTTTTCCCGCAGCATTTCCTCGGGCTGGCCGGCATGCCGCGCCGCATACCGGACTATGCGGTGCAGTTCTCCGACTGGAACATGGTCTCCTCCATCGGCGGGTTCGGCTTCGGTCTGTCGCAGATCCTCTTCCTGGTGGTGATCATCCAGTGCGCGCGCGGCGGCAAGAAGGCCTCCGCCGAGGTATGGGACGGAGCGACGCCCACCGGATTGGAATGGACCATTCCCTCGCCGGCCCCCTATCACAGCTTCGCCGTGGCGCCCGAGGTCAAATGAGCGCAGTCGGAGGCGCTCCGGCCGGCGGTGGCGGCCGGGGGGTTGCGGATCACGAGGCAGGGAGTCGAGGTGCCGATCAGGGGCTTGGGGAGGCCGGTGTGGCGGGGCACGGGGCCGGCGGCCATCGGCGCGCCGGCCAGGGTCCGCTCAAGCGCGGCATTCGTAGCCGAGCGTTGCTGCTGACCTCTTTGGCGCTGGCGTTTTATTTCGGCTTCATTGCCCTCACCCTGTTTCGCAGTCATCACGGATGAGCGCCGCGGATCCGCGAACGAAAGCCCATCGCGGCCTGATCGTCGGCCTGCTGCTGATGACGGCCGGCAGCTTTGCGTTCGGCTGGGCACTCATCCCGCTGTACGATGTGTTTTGCCGCGTGGCTGGCATCGGCAATGCCGAGGCCAAGGCAGGCCGCTCGACGGCGCACGAGGCCATCGACCTCGGCCGCGAGATCACGGTGGAGTTCGTGGCGGATCCGGCATCGGTGGGCAGCTTCGATTTCCGGCCCAAGATCGCTGCCATGCGCATTCATCCCGGAAAGCTGTACGACACCGAGTTCTACGCGAAAAATCTGACCGCGGCGGCATCCGTCGCGCAGGCCGTGCCCAGCATCTCGCCGGGCGTCGCCGCCAAGTACTTCCACAAGACCGAGTGCTTTTGCTTCAGCCCGCAGCGTTTCGCCGTCGGCGAAGGGCGCGACCTGCCGGTGCGATTCATCGTGGATCCGGGTTTGCCGGCCAACGTGGACAAGATCACGCTGGCGTATACTTTTTTCGATACCACGCAATACGCCGCGCGCCGCTAGGAGCCTGTCTCCTAGAGACAGGCTCCCGGTAGACGGCTAAACTGGCTTTTTTCCACGTTCAAGGGATAGAAATTTCCATCATGGCGCAAGCGCACGCTCCGGCAGCAGACGACAAGTATTACGTTCCGCACAGCAGCCCGTGGCCTATTTACGGCTCGGTGTCGCTGTTCATCTTGATGACGGGCGCTGTCTGCACCTTGAACAACTGGCTGCCGGCCTGGGCTCTGATCCCGGGGTTCGTGATGCTGATATCGATGTTCGTTTTCTGGTTCGGCACCGTCATCGGCGAAAACGAGCACGGCATGTACAACATGGCCGTCGACCGCTCCTTCCGCATGGGCATGATGTGGTTCATTTTTTCCGAGGTGATGTTCTTCGCCGCGTTCTTCGGCGCCCTGTTCTATGCGCGGGTGTTGGTGGTGCCCTGGCTTGCGGGCCACGGCGTGAAGATCTTCAATGGCTTGCTGCTGTGGAAGGATTACGCAGGCACCTGGCCGACCAACGGGCCGGCCAAATTGGGACCCGGCCTCCATGGCGTGAGCGGCTCCTTCGAAACGGTGTCCGCCTTCGGGCTGCCGGCCATCAATACGGCCATTTTGCTCACCAGCAGCATCACCGTCACCGTCGCTCACCATGCGCTGATCGCCGGTCATCGCACCCAGCTGAAGATATTTTTGGCACTGACGTTCCTGTTGGGATTCACGTTCGTCTATCTCCAAGCCAGGGAATATCACGAGGCCTATACCGACCTCGGATTGCGTTTGACCACCGGAATCTACGGTTCCACGTTCTTCATGCTGACCGGCTTTCACGGCTTCCATGTGACGCTCGGTGCCATCATGCTGACCGTCATATGGTTCCGCGTGATGAAAGGACAGTTCACTCCGCAGCGGCATTTTGCGTTCGAAGCGGTCGCGTGGTACTGGCACTTCGTCGATGTGGTATGGCTGGGGCTGTTCATCTTCGTCTACTGGCTGTAGAGGCCTGAGCCGCGTTGCCAGGGCGAGGGGCCTCGAAAGACCGCATGGCGAGCGTACGCGGTTCCTTCCTAACGAGTGCCGGGTCCCATGTCGCGAGGCAGCCCGAGGGGGCATCTTTCAAGGGCGGTGACCGGCGGGCGCAACCTGGGGCACGAGGCGCCGGACCGGCGGTTCATCTGACCCGCTGCGGCACGATCCAACCTCGCGTATAGGCGAGGAGCAGCAGCACGAACAGGAATACCGACAGGCCGATGCGCCAGCTCAAGGCCTTGACCATCTTGCCGCTGTCGCCCGGTTTGCTGCTCGACAGGTGGAACAAAGCTTTCCCCAGACTGACCAAGATCAGCGCGAGAATCACGAGGACGAGATATTTGAATTCCATGGCCGCCCGGCATCGCAAGGGAAGCTCGAAAGTATACCGCGCGATCGAATGAAAATAGGTTCTCGCATCTTCGCTCCACGGCCCTTCACCACCGCACTGACGATCGTGGTGCTGGCCCTGTTGGTGAGCTTGGGACGTTGGCAGCTGCGCCGGGCCGATGAGAAACGCGCCTTGTACGATGCGTTCGACCGAGGTTCCGATGCGACGCGAACGATCGATCTGGGGACCGCGCCGCTGCCGCGGTATCAACACGTCGAAGCGCAAGGCAGGTACGATGAATCACGGCAAATCCTGATCGACAACATGACGAGCGCGGACGGGCGGGCAGGGTATTTCGTGATCACACCTTTTGCATTGGCGGGCGGGGGCTGGCTGCTGGTCAACCGGGGCTGGGTGCCCGTGGGCCGCGATCGCGCGACCTTGCCGCCGGTGGGCGTGCCGGGCGAAGCGCGCACCATACAGGGACGCAGCGACCATTTGCCCAGTCCGGGAATCCGCTTGGGGCACCCCGCGGACCTGCGGCCGCCGTTCCCGATCGTGGCGGCTTTCCCGAGTCGCCGCGACATCGAACGGCTTCTCGGCGAGCCATGGGCGCGCGCCACCGAGGTGGTGCTGCTGGATGTCGATCAACCGGATGGCTACCTGCGGCAATGGCAGGCGCCCGGCTTGCCGCCGCTGCGCCACGTGGCGTATGCCGTGCAATGGTTCGGCCTCGCATTGGCGCTCGGCGTCATTTATGTGGCGACCAACGTGCATCGGGCCCGACCGTGAACGCCGCCTCCGCGCCCCGCGACGCCGCCCACGACCGTCGCCAGCGCCGCCTGCTGGTGGCTTTGGCGGCGCTGTTTTTTGCACCGCTCGCAGTGACGTTCTATCTCTATTACGGCCCCGCGGGGTGGCGTCCGGGCAGCCGGGTGAATCACGGCGAGCTCATCGACCCCCCTCGGCCGCTGCCCGAGCTGTCGCTGCCCATCGCAACGGCCAGCGATCGGAACGGCGGTGAGCGTACCAAACCTGGTTTCTTGAAGGGCAAATGGACGCTCTTGTACGTCGGGGCGGGAACGTGCGGCACGCGATGCCGTCTCGACCTCTACAATACCCGGCAGGTGCGGATCGCGTTGAACCGCGACATGGACCGGGTGCAACGCGTGTTCATCGCCGAGGGCATGTGCTGCGATCGGCAATTCCTCGCGGAGCATCCCGATCTCATCACGCTGCGGGCCACGCAGGAGGCCGCGCCGCTGCTCGGGATGCTACCGGCCATGCAGGGGAAGGCGCCGGCCGAGGCCGAGCGCGTCTACCTCATCGATCCGTTGGGTAATCTCATGATGTTCTATGCGCCCGATGCGCAGCCTAAGGGCATGTTGCAGGACTTGAAGCGCCTGCTGGGGCTTTCGCATGTGGGCTGAACGCACCTCCTTTGCGGCCGGCGCGATCGCGAACGGCTCCGAGAGCCCTAACGCGCGGCTGCTCTGGTTCCGGCGTCTTTCACTGCTCGGTGCGGTGCTCGCTGCCGTGGCGGTCGTATTGGGGGCGTGGGTGCGCCTTACCAACGCCGGGCTGGGCTGCCCGGACTGGCCCGGCTGCTACGGACATCTTTATCCGAGCGGTGCTCAGACCGGCAAGGCCTGGCACGAGATGGTTCACCGCTATGTAGCGGGGACGCTGGTCGTCGCCATTGCCCTGTTGCTGGCCTGGGCCGTGCTGCGCCGCCGAGACCGCGGCCAGCCGCTGGTACCGGTGGCTCTGCTATTCGGGGTGGTCTGCTTTCAGGCCGCCCTGGGCGCGCTGACCGTCACCCTGCTCCTCAAACCACTGATCGTGACGGCCCATCTGTTCGGCGGTCTGACGACTTTGGGCCTCCTGGGGTGGCTGGCGATCGCGCCCGAGCGTCGTGCGCTGCCGGCAGCTGAGCGGCGGCTGCGTAAATTCGTGACTGCCGCGTTCGTCGTACTGGTTCTGCAGATTTTTCTCGGCGGTTGGACGAGCAGCAATTACGCGGCCATCGCCTGCCCGGATTTTCCCACCTGCCAACGCTCCTGGTGGCCGCCGATGGATTTCCGCAATGCCTTCGTGCTGTGGCGGGGCATCGGCGTGGACTACGAGGGCGGCGTGCTCGCGAACCCCGCCCGCATGGCGATTCATGTCACGCACCGCCTCGGCGCCGCGGTGACGGGGCTCGCGCTCATCAGCGTCGGGCTGCTGGCGGCACGTGCGCAGAGCCGGCGGCTGCGCCGGGCCGGCCTACTGCTGATCGTCGCCGTCGTGCTGCAGATCTCGATAGGCATCGCGACCGTGCGCTTCGGCATCCCGCTGCCCGCAGCGACGCTGCACAACGCGGGCGCGGCCGCTCTGACCCTTGCCATGGTATGGCTGATGCGGGCGCTGTGGCCGGAGCCGCCGGCCCCCGTGGTACCCTTCGATCATGGCGATCGCACCCGATAATCCCCCGATCCCGGCCGGGTGGCGAGATTTCTTGGAGCTCACCAAGCCGAAGGTGAGCTTGTTGATCGTCTTCACGGCCATCGTCGGCATGGTGCTTGCGTCGCCGGGCATGGTGCCGCTGCCGGCGCTGATCTTCGGGACCTTGGGCATCGCAATGGCCTCGGGTTCGGCGGCTGCCTTCAATCACGTACTCGACCATCGCATCGACGAACAGATGGCGCGCACGCGCCGCCGGCCGCTGCCGACGGGCCATTTGGCGAAAAGTCAGGCGATCATTTTTGCAAGCCTCCTGGCGCTGGCTTCCATGATGGTGTTGTGGCCGTCGGTGGGCGCACTGACGGCGTCGCTCACCTTTTGTTCCTTGATCGGCTATGCCATCGTCTACACCGTGTGGCTGAAACGCGCCACGCCGCAGAACATCGTCATCGGCGGCGCCGCCGGTGCGGCTCCCCCGGTTCTCGGCTGGGCGGCCGTCACGCACACCGTCGATCCGCACGCGCTGTTGCTGTTTTTGATCATCTTCACCTGGACGCCGCCGCATTTCTGGGCATTGGCCATCGCGCGCCGGGATGACTATGCCAAAGTGGGAATACCCATGTTGCCGGTGACCCACGGCATTCCGTACACCCGGCTGCAGATCGTGCTGTACACCATCTTGTTGATTTTGAGCACGCTGCTGCCGGTTCTCACCGGCATGAGCGGATTGATCTACCTAGCCTCGGTGGTGGTACTCAACGGCCGATTTCTATATTTCGTGCTGGCACTGAACCGCGGCGCTCAGCCGGATCTGCCCATACGCACGTTCAGGTTCTCCATCACCTATTTGATGCTGCTGTTCGCGGCGCTGATCGTCGATCATTATGTTCCGCTAAGCCTGTAGCCCAAGCCCGTAGCCCGTAGCCCGTAGCCTAACTAAACTAGGCCTTCAGCAAGTTTTGTCCGGCAATGGGCAAACTGCGCAGCCGCTTGCCGACGGCCGCGAAGATGGCATTGCAGATCGCCGGCGCAACCAACGCCACGGCGGGCTCGCCGATGCCGCCGGGCGGTGCATCGCTGTCGATCAGATGCACATCCAGCTCAGGCATTTCGTTGGCGCGCATCACCCGATACGAGTTGAAATTGGTTTGCTGCACGCGGCCGGCGATCAGGGTCACCTCGCCCCACAGCGCCGCGGACAGCCCGAATACGATGCCGCTCTCGATCTGCGATTCCACGATGCGCGGGTTCACCATCTGGCCGCAATCCACCACGCAGGTGATCTTGTGCACCTTGAGTACGCCGGCATCGACCGATATGTCGGCGACCTGCGCGAGATGGGTGCCGTAGCCTTCCATGAGCGCCACTCCTTGGTACCTTCCCGCTGCGCCACGGCCCCAGCCCGCGCGCTGCGCGGCCGTGCGCAGCACGCGCGCATGGCGCGGCTTTGCCTCGAGCAGCCCGAGGCGAAACTCGACGGGGTCCTTGCCGGCCGCCGCCGCGATTTCATCCATGAAGCTTTCGATCGCGAAGCAGTTCGGCGCGTGGCTCACGGAACGCATGTAGCCGACGTCAATGCCGATTTCCCGGCGCGAATACAGCAGCGAAAAATTCGGCACCGCATAAGGATAGTTCGCCGCATACTCGACCACGGAATCGAACGGATCCGTGGTCGACGGCGACGCACGCGCGGTGATCGACGGACTGGTGATGTGCAGCGTCCATGCCGTCAAGCCGCCCGCACCGTCCAGAGCGCCCGCGAGTTCTGCACGCGCCGGCGGCCGATACGTGTCGTGCGTCATGTCATCTTCGCGGGTCCAGATCAGCTTCACGGGCGCGCCGACCGCCTTCGAAGCCTGCACCGCCGCGGGAATGAAATCCACCTCCAGGCGCCGCCCGAATCCACCGCCCAACAACGAGGTGAAGACTCTGACTTGGGCCGGATCGAGGCCTGCGGCCGCGGCCGCCGCGTGCTGCGCCGATTGTTGCACCTGGGTGCCGAGGTAGATGTCACACGCACCGGCTTTGACATCCGCGGTGCAGTTCATCGGCTCCATGGTGGCATGCGCCAGCAACGGCACGCTATACACCGCCCGCAGCACTTGCCGGGCGGAGCCGAGGGCGGCCGCTGCGTCGCCCTGGGTCCGTGCGCTCAGGGGTGGGACGCTCCTCGCGGCGCCTTCCAGCATGGCCTCGATACCGGCGTTGTCGAGTCCCGCGTTGGCACCCGGATTCCACGTGATACGGAGCGCGTTGCGCGCCGTCAGGGCTTGCCAAAAATGCTCGGCAACGACCACCACGCCGCCGACGGTGACGAGCACTTTACGAATACCCGGCAGCCGCTGCGCGGCGGCCGAGTCGAGTGCCGCCACCGTCCCGCCGAGTACCGGGCTCTGAGCGAGCACGGCGTACAGCATTCCGGGCAATTGCACGTCGATGCCGAACTCGGCGCTGCCATCGACCTTGCCTGCCGAATCGGTCCGGCGCCGCGAGGTGCCAATGACTCGAAAATCGTCCTTGGTTTTCAACTTCACGTTTTGCGGCACCGGCAGCTTGGCGGCCGCGCCGGCGACTTGGCCGTAGGTGACTGTGCGGCCGCCCGGCCCATGAATCCGTCCCTGATCGGCACGGCAGCTCTCGGGCGGGACGCCCCACCGCTCGGCCGCCGCCGAAATCAGCATGGTTCGCGCCTGCGCGCCGGCGATGCGCAACTTCTCCCATGCGTCCTGGACGCTGTTGCTGGTCCCGGTGATTTGGCCGCCGTTCAATGGGTTGACATAGGCGTCGCCCACCGGAGCCGCGGCGACCTTGATCGCTTCGATCGGGATCTCGAGTTCCTCGGCCAGCAGCATGGGCAGCGCCGTATAGACGCCCTGGCCCATTTCGGCCCGGTCCACGATCACCGTGAAGGTGTTGTCGGCCGCGATGATCAGCCAGGCGTTCAGGTGCGGGTCCTGATCGGTGCGCCGATGTTTGTCGGCGCCGAAACCCGGCAACGTCAGCGCCAACAGCACGGTGCCGCCCGCACCCGCCACGAATCCCAAGAAGCCGCGGCGCGCCGGATCGGCGAGCCCGCCGGGCGGCGGATCGGACAGCTGCCGCGCCGCGCGCAAACCTGCCGGATCGGGCCCCAGGGTCATGGTCGCCGCTCGGGCGTTCGCGCCGGCTCGCCCCGCGGCTCGGCCGCGCGGTGAGCCGCGGCGCGATGAATCGCCTCGCGGATTCGGGAATACGTACCGCACCGGCAAATATTCCCCGCCATCGCGGCATGAATGTCGGCGTCCGTGGGATTCGGGTTGTCCCGCAGCAATGCGGCGGCGGACATGATCTGTCCCGACTGGCAATATCCGCATTGCGGCACGTCGATCTCGAGCCAGGCCTGCTGCACGGCGCGGCCGGCGCCGGCCGATAGGCCTTCGATGGTGGTGACCGCCTTGTCCTGCACCGCGCGCAGCGGCAATACGCAGGATCGGATGGCCGCGCCGTCAAGATGGACGGTGCACGCGCCGCACAGCGCCATTCCGCAACCGTATTTGGTCCCGGTCATCCCCAGATGGTCGCGCAAAACCCACAGCAAGGGGGTATCCGGCGAGGCGTCGGTGCTCATGACCCGGCCATTGACCGTTATCTTCGTCATCCGGCGATCCCCGCGGCGACCTGCGACACGGGCGATGCTAGCATCGCTCCATGCTGTCCATATCGACCTTTTGATGCCCACCGCGTCGAGTTTTTATCCCCGTGTCTTCGCGCTGGCGGTCGCAGCCGCCCTGGGCTATGCGCTGTTGCTGATTTTCACGCCATTCGTGGGCTCGATGGCCTGGGCCGCGTTCCTCGCGTTTCTGATCTTGCCGTTGAACATGCGCTGGCGCCGTTTTTTCCGGCGCAGGGGGACCGCCGCGGGAGTCCTGACCGTGCTGGCGCCGGTCGTCATTCTCTTGCCTTTGAGCGCCGTGTCGATCGAGTTCGTCTCGCAGATTTCGGCGTTGCTGCAGAAACTTCAGCAAGCGGCGAAACAATGGGACATCAAGACCTTCGCCGACTTGCGGCAATTCCCCTGGATAGCGCATGCCAACGACTGGCTGCAAGGGCACGCCGGAATCTCCGCCGCCCAGGTGCAGTCGTGGCTGGTTTCGGGCACTCAGCAGGTTCTGCAGCGGGCGGCCGGCTTCGGCGGCAGCTTCTTCCTCGGCGCCCTGGATTCGCTGCTGGGCTTCGCGATCATGTTGTTTTTATTGTTTTTTTTCCTGAGGGATGGCGATGACATGATCGCGCGCGCGCGCCAACTCATCCCGTTGGACGAAGCGCGCAAGGAGCGCCTGTTCGATCAGCTCGGCAGCGTCACTCGCGCCATCATGTTCGGCACCAGCGTGACGGCGCTGGCGCAGGGACTGTTGATAGCGGTCGGCTTCGCCATCGCCAGTCTACCCTCGCCTGTGGTTTTCGGCGTGTTGGCGGCGCTGTTCTCGCTGCTGCCCATCGGCGGCGCCGCGTTCGTCTGGGGACCGGCGGTCCTCTGGCTTTTCTTCGACGGTCGCTGGGGCTTTGCCATATTCATGCTCGCCTGGGGCCTGATGCTGGGAGGCCTCGACAACGTGCTGCGGCCGCTGTTGATTTCCGGTCGAGCCAAGGTATCGGCGCTGGCGGTATTCATCGGCGTCCTCGGCGGCATTCCGGCGTTCGGCGCCATCGGCGTCATCGTCGGGCCGGTGGTCCTCTCCTTGGCGATCGCGCTGATCGAATTTGCCGAAGAGGCGCGCACGGGCCGGACCTAGGAGCTGGCTCCGCGGCGGGGAGGGGAATACCGGCACGCCCGGTGCAGTACAATCCGCGGCCTTATGGATGTATCTCATCTTCTCGAGGGGCTCAACGACGCGCAGCGCCAAGCCGTGGGCTCGCCGCTCGGCGCAGCGTTGGTACTGGCCGGCGCCGGCAGCGGCAAGACCCGGGTGCTGGTACACCGGGTTGCTTGGCTGATTCAGGTCGAGGGCGCCTCCCCGACCAGCATCCTCGCGGTCACCTTCACCAATAAAGCCGCCGCGCAGATGCGTGCGCGCATCGAAACACTGCTCGGAATACCCGGCGGTGCCATGTGGATCGGCACCTTCCACGGTCTCGCCCACCGCTTGTTGCGTCTGCATTGGCGCGAGGCTGCACTGCCGCAGAGCTTCCAGATCTTGGATTCCGAGGATCAGGCGCGATTGCTGCGCAAGGTTCTGAAAGCTCTGGAGCTCGACGAAGCGCGTTGGGTGCCGCGCGAGATTCTATGGTTCATCAACGCGCAAAAGGACGAAGGTTACCGGCCGCAGCACATCAAGGACGACGGCGATGCGACGCGCCGCCAACTGGTTCGAATCTATCGGGCCTACGAGGAGGCGTGCCAGCGCGCGGGGGTGGTCGATTTCGCGGAGCTGCTGCTGCGCGCCTACGAATTGTGGCGCGACAATCCCGGCTTGTTGCAGCATTACCGGACGCGCTTTCGCCACGTCCTGGTCGACGAATTTCAAGACACCAACGCCATCCAATACAAATGGCTGATGTTGCTGGCGGGACCCGCGGGATTGCCGTTCGCGGTGGGCGATGACGACCAGTCCATCTATCGCTGGCGCGGCGCCCGGGTCGAAAATCTCAACCAATTCCGCCGCGATTATCCGCAGGCCACGCTGTACAAGTTGGAACAGAACTATCGGTCCACGGGCACCATACTCAAGGCGGCCAATGCACTCATCGCCAACAATGCCGGCCGCCTCGGCAAGAATCTATGGACCAGCGGCGCGGACGGCGAGCGCGTCAAACTGTACGCGGCATTCAACGAGCGTGATGAGGCCGATTTCGTGGTCAACCGCATCCGCGAATGGGTAGACCGCGGCGGAGCACGGCGGGAGGTGGCGGTGCTCTACCGTTCGAATGCGCAATCCCGCGTCTTCGAAGAAGCGTTCTTGAACGCGCGCATGCCCTATCGCGTCTATGGCGGCCTGCGATTCTTCGAGCGTGCGGAAATCAAGGACGCGCTCGCGTATCTGCGCTTGGTGGCGAGCCGCGCGGACGATACCTCGTTCGAGCGCATCGTCAACCTGCCGACTCGAGGCATCGGTGCCAAGACCTTGGATACCTTGCGCGACATGGCACGCGCCGACGGCAAGTCGCTGTGGCACGTGGCGGGCATCGCAGTGCAAAGCAGCCTGCCGCAACGAGCGGCGCAGGCGCTGCGCGATTTCATGCAACTGATCGACACGTTGTGCCGGCAAGTCGTGGGGCTGGAACTGTCCGAGCAAGTGGATCACGTCATTCAGAACAGCGGCTTGATCGAACACTTCAAGAAGGAACGGGGCGAGCGGGGTGAAGGCCGCGTCGAGAACCTGCTCGAATTGGTGAGTGCCGCCAAGGGGTTTTCGCCCGAGGGTGAAACCGATCTGCAGCCGCTGGAGTCCTTTCTCGCCCATGCCGTACTCGAGTCGGGCGAGGGTCAGGCGGATCCCTATGCCGATTGCGTGCAAATGATGACTCTGCACACCGCCAAAGGCTTGGAATTTCCGGTGGTATTCCTCGCCGGCATGGAGGACGGCCTATTTCCGCACCAGCGCTCCATCGCCGACCTCGCGAGCCTGGAGGAGGAGCGCCGCCTTTGCTACGTCGGCGCGACCCGGGCCATGCGGCAGCTGTATATCACCTATGCCGAACAGCGCCGGCTCTACGGCGTGGATCAGTACGGGCAGCCGTCCCGTTTCATCAGCGAATTGCCCGCCGACCTGGTCGAGGAACTGCGGCCGCGGCTGCAAGTATCGCGGCCGGCATTCGCCAAGCGCCCCGGCGGCCTCGAGGAGACGCCGGCCCATGCCATGCGCATGGGCAGCCGGGTTCGTCATGCAAAGTTCGGGGACGGCGTGGTGCTCAACTTCGAGGGCAACGGCCCTCAGGCCCGAGTCCAGGTGAACTTCGAAAGCCAGGGCACGAAGTGGCTGATGCTGTCGTACGCAAACCTCGTTCGTGTAGAGTAACGGCAGGAGCGTGAATGTATATTCCACAGCGGCGCGACCGCGGCAAATGTTTCCTCGGGCAAGGCGCAGCCGACTTGGGGTCGCTGCCGCGCGATAGACATACAGGGTCGCGGTGAAAATCATCATCTTGGGTGCCGGACAGGTCGGCCGCACGGCGGCGTTCCACCTTTCCCATGAGGAGGCGAACGACGTCACCGTCATCGACCTCGACGAGGAGATTCTGCGGGACCTGCAGGACCGGCTCGACATACGCACCGTGAACGGCAATGCGTCCAGTCCGCGAATCCTGGAAGCCGCCGGGATCGCCGGCGCCGATATCCTGGTTGCGTTGACCAACAGCGACGAAGTCAACATGCTGGCCTGCCAGATCGCATGGACCCTGTACCGCACACCGAAGAAGATCGCCCGCGTGCGCGCGGCCGATTATACGGAGCGGGAAAAGCTGTTCGGCGAGCACGGCGTTGCGGTGGATGTCTGGATCAGCCCGGAGCAGCTGGTCACCGAGTACGTGGCGCGCCTGATTCGCTACCCCGGAGCGCTCCAAGTATTGGATTTCGCGGATGGCCGCGTCCGGCTGGTAGGCATCCGCGCTCTGCAAGGCGGGCCGCTGGTGGGTCAGGCGTTGCGGACCTTGCGTGAGCATATTCCCACGGCCGATGCGCGGGTGGCCGCGATCTATCGTGCCGGGAGGAGCATCAAGCCCGAAGGCGAGACCGTCATAGAGGACGGCGACGAAGTGTTTTTCCTCGCGGCGCGCGAGAACATCCGGGTGGTGATGAAGGAGATGCGCCGCGAAGAGGCACCGGCGCGGCGCGTCATCGTCGCCGGCGGCGGCAACATCGGCTTTCGGCTGGCGAGCGAACTGGAAGGCGAGAATCAGGTCAAGCTGATCGAACGCGACAGCAAGCGCGCGCGCCGCGTGTCCGAGCACTTGAATCGCACCATCGTGCTGCACGGCGACGCGGCCGATGAGGAATTACTGCTCGAGGAGAATATCGACAGCACGGACGTGTTCGCGGCGCTGACGAACTCCGAGGAAGCCAACATTCTGTCGGCCATGCTGGCAAAGCGGCTCGGCGCCCACAAAGTCATGGCGCTGATCAACAAGCCGTCCTATGCCGAACTCATCGAGAGCGGCTCCATCGACGTGGCCATTTCCCCGCAAACGGTGACCATCGGCTCGTTGCTCGCGCACGTGCGGCGCGGCGACGTGGTACGGGTTCACTCGCTGCGGCGAGGCGCCGCCGAAGCGCTCGAAGTGGTGGTGCATGGCGATGCGGACAGCTCCAAGGTCATCGGCCGCCGCATCGAGGACATCACGCTGCCCGAGGGCACGACGCTCGGCGCCGTGGTTCGGGGAGAAGACGTCATCATCGCGCATCACGATACGACGGTGCAGCCCGACGATCATCTGATCCTGTTCTTGACGGATCGCCGGCATATCGACGCGGTGGAAAAATTATTTCAGGGCTCCGCCTCTTTCCTGTGAAAGACATCCTCCTGCCGGTCGCCCACGTGTTCGCCCTCGTCATGATGGTGTTCGCGGTGACCATGCTGGCACCGCTGATCATGGCGGTGTGGGAACTCGATCCCGCGTTGTGGTCGTTCATCCTGTCGGCGATCGCGACGTTCGCGCTCGGGGCGTTGCTGTGGCTGGCGACGCGGCGCTTCAAGCGCGAGCTGAAAACGCGCGACGGCTTGATGCTGGTGGCGCTGACCTGGATAGCGCTGCCGGCGGTTGCCGGATTCCCGCTGTGGAAGTATCTGCCGATCAATTTCACCGACGCCTATTTCGAAGCGGCGTCCGGCCTCACCACGACCGGCGGGACGGTGTTGTCGGGCCTCGAATATCTGCCCCGCTCCATCAATCTATGGCGACATCTGCTCAGCTGGCTTGGCGGCATGGGCATCATCGTGTTGGCGGTAGCCATACTACCCATGCTCGGCGTGGGCGGGATGCAGATCTATCGGGCCGAAATGCCCGGTCCGATGAAGGACACCAAGTTGACGCCCCGCATCGGGCAGACCGCCAAATTGCTGTGGGCCGTGTACGCCGGGCTCACGGCGGCATGCATCGTGTGCCTGAGGTTCGCCGGCATGAACTGGTTCGATGCCGTCTGCCATGGGTTCTCGGCACTCGCGCTCGGCGGCTTTTCGACCTACGACGCCAGCATCGGGCATTTCGATTCCCTGCGTGTCGAGACGGTGCTGACGGTGTTCCAGATTTTGGCCGCGCTGAATTTCGCGACCCATTATCTTGCGTGGAGTCAGCGCGGGGTACAGGCCTATTTTCGCGATGCCGAAGCGAAGGCGCTGCTCGGAGTGCTGACGGCGAGCTGCGTCGGTGTCGCCTTGTTCCTGTGGTGCAAAGGCAGCTATCCGGACTTTCCGACCGCGCTGCGCCACACCGTGTTCAACCTCGTATCCATCGCCGTCGACAGCGGCCTGCATACCCAGGATTACTCGCGATGGCCGATTTTCGCGCCGGTGTGGATGATGTTCCTGAGCTGCATGGTCGCCAGTTCCGGCTCGACCGGCGGCGGCATCAAGATGATACGGACGCTGGTGCTCGCGAAGCAGGCTCACCGCGAACTCAACATGCTGGTGCATCCGAACATGGTGCGGCCCCTCAAGGTGGGCGGCACGGTGATCGCGAATCGGGTGGTATTCGCCGTGCTGGCCTTCGTGGTGCTGTATTTCATGAGTATCGTCACGTTGGTTTTCGTGCAGCTCGCCAGCGGCTTGGATTTCATGACCTCGCTGTCGTCCATTCTAGCCTGCATCAACAATGCAGGGCCGGGTCTCGGGCTGGTCGGACCCGGCAGCACCTACGGCGTATTGACGGATTTTCAGACCTGGGTGTGTTCCGCCGCCATGCTGCTGGGCAGACTGGAGGTTTTCACCATTTTGGTGCTGTTCACCCCCACTTTATGGCGGAAATGAGCCGTTCGCGGGACCTTCGAACGGCCAGCCGTGTATTTGTGGGGCCGTTTGAGCGACTCGACGCGCCTTCTGTGCGATATTTTTCCACTTTCCGTGAATTTCTTCGGAAGTGGGATGGTATCCCCCGATCAGGCCGGCGCGTAGGCGATGAACGGGGGTTTGAACCCTGATCGCCCTGCTGCAGCGGGTATCGGAGGCGTGCGTGCGCGTGGGCGGGACGGTGGTGGGGGCTATCGGTCCCGGATTATTGGTGCTCATCGGCGTGCGCCCCGGCGACACCGACGCCAGCGCCCGGCAATTGCTGGAGCGAATGCTCAAATACCGCATTTTCGCCGATGAACGCGGCAAGATGAACTTAAGTTTGCAGCAGATCGGCGGCGATCTGCTGCTGGTGCCGCAATTTACCCTGGCGGCGGACACGCGCAGCGGGCTGCGACCGGGCTTTTCGACCGCCGCGCCGCCCGCGCTGGCCCAGCGCTTGTTCGACGCCCTGGTGGCCGCCGCCCGAGCATCTCATCCGCGGGTCGCGAGCGGCGTGTTCGGGGCGGACATGAAGGTATCGCTGGTCAACGACGGCCCGGTCACTTTTTGGCTGGAGAGTTAAAGCAGCTCCGGGCAGCGGATACGGCGGCACGCGGCCCGGTGGCCACCGTGGCACCTCCACCCCGAAGTGGCGGTGTTCGCAGGCCGCTCAGCGGCGCATGAGCACTCAGCTACCGTAACGCTCCGCCTTGGAAGGGGTCGTCACCGGGAATCGCATAGATGACGTTCCGGAGCCGTGCCCCCCCCGGCTCAGCGAGGTACGTGGACCACCCGATGCTTGGAGGATCCCAAGCGTCGGGCTCACGCGGGTCCAAACACCCCGCTGCCCCCCCCGGGGGCCCAAAGCCTTGAACGGCCGTAAGGCCAGGCTCGCCGAGGCCTCCGTTGCCGGAGCCGCCAGGTGGCGCCCATGGCGGCCCTTGCGATACCGCGACCGAACACGCATCTGCCCGTCGCTGTCCAACGCAGTAATCTCTTTGGCGTATCATTGGCGCCTCATTTGGCTACCGGAATCGGAGAAGCGGCATGTTCGATTCAAAAATGTTGTTGGTGATTCTTGCGATCGCGCTGGTGATCTTCGGCACCAAGCGCCTGCGCTCCATCGGCTCCGACCTGGGCGCTGCCGTTAAGGGCTTCAAGCAGGCCATGAACGAGGGTGAATCCGAAGAGCGGGTCAAGCAACTGAAACAGGACGCCGATTTCGATACCGGTGCCGCGCCGCCCAGCGCCGCCGCATCGAGTGCCGCAGCCCGGGAGGGCGAAGTCAAGGTATCCTCCAAGCCGAACGCCTGACGGCATGCTCGATTTCGGCTTCTCGGAGATTCTGCTTACATCGGCCATTGCACTCGTCGTGCTGGGGCCGGAACGCCTTCCCAAAGTTGCTCGTCAGGTCGGCAATTGGATGGGACGTGCACGCGCCATGGCGCGGCAATTGAGTGAACAGCTCGAACGCGAAGTGAGCGCCGAGGAATTGCTGCGGGAGCAAAGCAAACCAGGGGCTGAGAATCGAATCGGGGCGTCACCGCCCTATGCACCGCCGCAGTACCCGCCGCCCTACTCAAATCCCGAGACGTACGACTTCGCCACGGGCGCGCAGTACCCACCGCCGCAGGACGCAGCTCCAGAGCCCCACGACCTCGCAACCGGATCGCAGCACCCGCCGCTACCGGACGCAGCTCCCGAGACGCACGGCCTCGCGACCGGGCCGCAGCATTCACCGCCGCAGGACGCAGCTCCCGAGACGCGCCTCGCAGCCGGGCCGCAGCACGCGCCGCCGCCGCCCGCTCATACTCAGCGCAGTGAACCGTATTGTGCCGGCGGCCCGGCCGGCAAATCGCCCAATGACTGAGCCCGGCGATCCGGGCGGACTCGCCGAAGGTACGCTGATCTCGCACTTGCTGGAACTGCGCGATCGGTTGCTCAAGGCCATGCTGGCGGTGGGCATCTGCTTCATCCCGTGCGCCATTTACATGAATCAGCTGTTCACGTTCGTCGCCGAACCGCTGAAGCGCAAGCTGCCGGCAGGCGCAACGCTGATCGCGACCAGCGTCGTCGCCCCGTTCACGGTGCCGTTCAAGCTCGCGCTGGTTTTGGCCATCGGCATCGCCATCCCTTTCGTGCTCTATCAGGCGTGGGCTTTCGTTGCGCCGGGGCTGTACCGGCACGAGAAAAAGCTGGCGGTGCCGCTGCTGATCTCGAGCGTGCTCCTGTTCTACCTGGGCGCCGCCTTCGCCTACTACGTGGTGTTCCCGGTCATGCTGAGCTTCTTCGTCGCGACCACGCCCAATGGCGTGCAGATGATGACCGACATGGGCAGCTATCTCGATTTCGTGATGGTGCTGCTGCTCGCGTTCGGCGCGGCGTTCGAGGTGCCGGTCGCTACGGTATTGTTGGTCTGGACGGGCTTCGTGAAGATCGGCGCACTGCGCAAGAACCGCGGATTCGTGTTGTTGGGGATATTCATTTTCGCGGCTTTCGTGACGCCGCCCGATGCGGTGTCGCAAAGCGCAATGGCGCTGCCGATGTACCTCCTGTATGAAATAGGGATCGTGATGGCAGGACTCTTGCTAAAGGACAAAATAGCGGCCCGCGCCAACGAAGAAGCAGAACGATCCGAGCGCGAGGCTTAATGTCCTTGCACCCTTATCCCGCGATGTCGCGCTAATTCGAATTAGTACGAGGAACCCGATGCGTTTCCCCCGTGGCCGCGAACCCAGACAGGCTGCCATGAGCACGACTTTTTTCGGCCAGCCGCGCGGCCTCGCCACCTTGTTCTTCACCGAAATGTGGGAGCGCTTCACTTACTACGGTATGCGCGCCTTGCTGGTGCTTTTCCTGGTCGGTGCAGTGTCGAGCGGCGGCTTCGGTATCGATGACAAGACCGCCACCGCCATCTATGGCTTGTACACCGCGGGCATTTGGCTGGCGGCCCTGCCGGGTGGTTGGGTCGCCGATCGATTGATCGGTGCGCAGCGCGCGGTACTGGCCGGCGGTGTGGCCATTGCCCTCGGCAACGCGCTGCTCGCGCTGTCCGCATCGCCGCGTGCATTTTATATCGGGCTGGTAGTCATCATCGTCGGCGTTGGGCTCTTGAAGCCCAACGTCAGCGCCATCGTGGGCGGGCTGTATCCGGAGGGCGGGGCGCGGCTCGATGCCGGATTCACCGTGTTCTACATGGGCATCAATGTGGGCGCCATCTTGGGTCCCCTGGTGACCGGCGCGGCGCAGGCCTACTGGGGTCCCCGCGTGGGCTTCGCCGTGGCCGCGTTGTTCATGGCCTGCGGCGTGCTGCAGTTTCACCTGACGCGACGGCACCTGGGGGGTGCCGGGGCCTACGTAGTGCCGGAACCCGCCGCCCGGCGGGAGGTCGGCCGCCGCTGGGTGCGGTTGTGGGTGGGCGTCGGCATCGCGGCGGGACTGCTGGCGGCCGTGTCGGCCGGCTGGATTCGCCTGGACCCCATCGGCATCGCGCATGGCGCAACGCTCGCGATCGTCGCCATCGCCGCCCTGTTTTTTACGCTTTACTTCGTCGCGGGAGGCCTCGATGCGGAGGAGCGCAGACGCGGCATCGTCATGGTGGTGTTGTTCGTCGGCTGCGCGCTGTTCTGGTCGGGCTACGAACAGGCGGGCTCGTCGCTCAATCTGTTCGCCGAGCGTTATACCGACCGCGTGCTGAGCGGCATCGATTTCGTGATTCCGGCCGGTTGGTTCCAATCGCTCAATGCGACCTTCATCGTCATTTTTGCGCCGTTCTTCGCCTGGTTGTGGGTGGCGCTGGCGCGGCGCAACCTCAATCCGTCGGCGCCGGCCAAGTTCGCCATCGGCGTCATGTTGATGGGCTGCGGATTCATCGTGATGGCGGCGGCATCCGGTATCGTCGCCACCGGGTCCAAGGTGTTGCCGTACTGGTTGATCGTGACGTACCTCCTGCACACGTTCGGCGAACTGTGTTTGAGTCCGGTGGGCCTGAGCTATTTTACCAAGCTCGCTCCCAAACGTTTCGTCGGCCAGATGATGGGCATGTGGTTCCTGGCATTTTCCTTGGGCAATCTGGTGGCAGGATTGATTGCCGGGGAGTTCGATGCCAATAATGTGGCCGCCATGCCCGGACAATATATGCGCATCGTCTACTTCGCCGTCGGTTTGGGAGCGATTCTGCTGGTCACCAGCCGTCCCGTGAAGCGATTGATGGGCGACGTGCGTTGAGTTCGTTACCGCAGCCCGAGGACGCGCTGCAGCCCAAGGGCGCGGCCCAGACCCACGTCGCGGCGCCACCCCACAGCGGCAATCACGGTCTGCCCGAGCTCACGCTGCGCGCCATTCTGCTGGGGGGGCTCATCACTCTCGCCTTCACGGCGGCCAACGTCTACCTCGGGCTCAAAGTGGGCTTGACGTTCGCCACCTCGATTCCGGCGGCGGTGATTTCCATGGCGGTATTGCGGCTGTTCAAGGCCTCGAGCATTTATGAAAACAACATCGTGCAGACCGTGGCGAGCGCCGCCGGCACGCTGTCGGCGATCATCTTCGTGCTGCCGGGCCTCGTCATCGTCGGCTGGTGGCACGGCTTTCCGTACTGGATGACCATGGCCGCTACCGGTCTCGGCGGGATCCTCGGGGTCATGTTCTCCGTGCCGCTGCGTCGCGCCCTGGTGGTCAACTCAGACCTGCCGTATCCGGAAGGAGTTGCCGCGGCCGAAGTGCTGCTGGTGGGTGATGCGTCGCGCGACGGCAACGACGAGAGTCGCCGGGGACTGCTCGCCATCATGGTGAGCGCCGTGGTATCGGCCGGGTTTTTCGCCTTGAGTCAAACGCGACTGGTGGTCGATGAGGCCGCCGTCTATTTCCGCGTCGGCGCGTCCTCCAGCGGCATCTCGGCCAGCCTGTCGCTGGCGCTTGTCGGCGTCGGGCATCTGGTCGGAATTTCAGTGGGCATGGCCATGCTCGTCGGCATCATCGTGAGCTGGGGCGTGTTGGTGCCCCTCCTCACCGCGGCAGCGGCCGCGACGGACTCGGCGCAGCACGTCGCGCTTGCCGTATTTCGCAGCGATGTTCGATTTTTTGGCGCGGGCGTCATCGGCGTGGCGGCACTGTGGACCTTTTCCAGGATTCTTGGGCCCATCGTCGCCGGCTTGCGCTCGGCCATGGCGGCGTCGAGTGCGCGATCCGTGGAGGGCCACGTCCTGCCGCTGGTGGAGCGCGATTTGCCGATCAAGATCGTCGGCATCGTGGTAGCCGTGACGCTGGGCCTGATTGCGCTGCTGTTGTGGCAGTTCACCGTCGGCGGCGCGCTGGCCGGGCATGCGCCCGTGCTGATCGCCGCGACGCTGGCCTATGTGCTGGTGGCCGGCGTGGTGATCGCCTCGATCACCGGTTACATGGCGGGGCTGATCGGCGCATCGAACAGCCCGATTTCCGGGGTGGGCATTCTTGCCGTGGTGGGCGCCGCGTTCATGCTGGTGGCGATCGTTGGCCGGGGCGCGGATGCCGGCCAATCGAGCGCCATGGTGGCCTATGCTTTGTTTGCCACCGGTATCGTGTTCGGCATCGCGACCATTTCGAACGACAACTTGCAGGACCTGAAGACGGGTCAATTGGTCGGCGCGACGCCGTGGCGGCAACAAGTGGCGCTGATTTTCGGTGTGATATTCGGCTCCTTGGTCATCCCGCCGGTGCTCGACCTGTTGAACGGCGCTTACGGATTTGCGGGCGCCGCCGGTGCCGGCCCCCGCGCGCTGCCGGCACCGCAGGCGGCGCTGATTTCGGCGCTGGCGCAAGGGGTGCTGGGTGGCCATCTGAACTTGCGCATGCTGGGATACGGCGCGTTGCTCGGCGCGCTGCTCATCGCGGTCGATGCCCAGCTCGGTCGCGCCGGGCGGCTGCGGTTGCCGCCGCTCGCCATCGGACTGGGCATTTATTTGCCGATGGGCGCCACCCTGCCGGTGGTGATCGGCGCCGTGGCCGGCTATTTCTACGAGCGCTGGGCCGACCGTACCCCGAGGCCGGAATTCGCCAAGCGCATGGGCGTGCTAATGGCCACGGGCATGATCGTCGGCGAGAGCCTCTTCGCCGTGCTGTACGCCGGCATCGTCGTGATTTCCGGCACGGATACCCCGTTTGCCCTGGTCGGCAGCGGCTTCGCCACCCCCGCGCTGGTGGGCGGTGCCCTCGTGTTCTCGGTGCTCATCGGTATGCTTTACCGCCGCACGATCACCGGGATCTTAAGGGCGGCTGCGAAGTAGATGATCCCCGATTGATCGTCGCCTCCCACTGGCTCGCAACTCACCTACACGGCATCCGCCGTTTCGATCGGACCAGGCAGCGTCGGGCTTGGGATCGCAGCCTTTGCTGGCGCCACCGCTGGCTCGTCGGAACCGGCATCGATGCCGCGGCACTCAGGATGTCAGCGCCGTTTCACCATGACTTCGAGCTTTCCGCGCGGACCGATGAATCGCGATCCCAGCATGCTGACCAAGCTCACGATGATGGCCGTCCACATGGCAGACCAAAAGCCGGGGACATGCATGCCGGGCAGCATCCATGCCACCAGCGCCACCATCCCCGCATTGATCACGAACAGGAACAAGCCGAGAGTGGCGATCGTCATCGGCAGGGTGAGCACGATGGCAATCGGCCTGACGATGGCATTGACCACGCCCAGCAACACGCCGGCGAGCAGCAGCGTGGACGGGCTGTCGATATGGACACCGCGCACCCAAACCGTCGCCACCCACAGACCCAGAGCGACCACGGCGGCGCGTAACAAGAACCCGGGCATGCTGCCTCCTTAGAGGTGCGAAGGTGCTTTTATGCCGTCGGGCCCGGTGATTTCAAGCCGGACGCAGTCAATAATCGAGACCCGGCAGCGGCGGATCCTTGGGCGGAGGAGGCTTTTTCGGTTGCGGTGGGCTCTCGAGCGTGGCCTTGATGCGAGATAAGAAGCGCTCCCAGTTCATGCGCATCCGCACATAGGATTTGTCCCAGTCGGCTACGTCCGGCACCCCCGAGCCCAGCACACGCAAGGAGGCGGTACGCGTGCCATCGCGCAAATCCAACAGGAAATCGTCGACCACGGCGCTGTCCCCCGCAGGCATGTCCGGGCCCGGCAGATAAATCAGCCGCAGCCGCCTATTGGGGTCGAAGATGTCGATATGCGCTTCCCGGCCCCCCAGGTTGCGCCTGCCGATGCGATACAGGCCACCCTTGCGGGCGTCAATCTCCGCCTCCTGACCCGACCATATGCGCATCAGGCCGGGCTCGGTCAAGGCGCGCCAGACGCGCCCCACGGGCACGTCGATCTCGACCAAGTGGGCATAGCCCCGAGTGCCGGAGCGGCTGGATTTTCGAGGTAGACTCATCGTTCCTATCCTGACGCAAAGCAAACCGCCGCGGAGTGCTAGAATTCTCCATCGGACGAGGAACATCCATGGCTTATGTCGATATCGTGACCGCGCTCGCACTTCTTCAGTTCACCGTGTTCGCGTTCAAAGTGGGCGGCGCGCGCGAAAAGTATGGGGTCAAGGCGCCGGCGACCACGGGCAACGAAGTTTTCGAGCGGTTGTTCCGCGTTCAGCAGAACACCCTGGAACAGTTGATCGTCTTCATTCCCGGACTTTACCTGTTCAGCCGCTATTTCAACCCCGTTTGGGCCGCCGCTCTCGGCGCCGTCTATCTGGTGGGCCGGCAAATTTATGCGGCCACCTACGTCAAGGATCCGGCAAAACGCAGTCTGGGATTCGGACTGACCTTTCTGCCCACGATGATATTGGTGGTGGGTGGATTGATCGGGGCCGCAATCCGTCTCTTCCACGGCTAGGAGCCACGCAGAATACTCAAACGGCGACTAGGCCAAGCTTGCGCAGCAGCAACTGAACGCGGGGACGCTATGCGCCACCGGACCTTGCCACCAAGCCCGGGGAGAATCTTGCGCCGCGCCGTCCTTGCTGCGCGCAGGTCCGGGTGACCCTTACCGGTCGCCCGCGACGCATGTCGCATCCTCGAATACTCGGCTCCCGCCTCGCCCGGCGGCGCCTACAACACGCCGAATTTGACGCTGACGCTTGCACCCCAGGTGCGCGGGTCACCGAGCTGGACGTAGAGCTTGGAGGTGAAATCCGGCGGTTCGTCGCCGAAATAGAACCCACGGACCGCGTAGTTTTTGTTCAGCAGGTTGCGGCCCCAGAGATAGGCGGCCCAACGCTCCTGCTCCCAACCCATCTTGCCGTTCAAGAGCCCATAAGCGTGCGAGCGCGTCGAATCGGGCGGCAGATCGAAGTAAAAAGAGCCCATCCCGGTGACATCGACACGTGCGAAGGGGCCGCGTGGGTCGCGAACGGTGGCATTCAGCGCCGCCTGCCAGTGGGGCGAGTTTGCCAATTCGCGCGACTCGGAACGCAGCGTCGAACCGGCCGCACCCTGCTGCACGAAATCCTCGAACGACGTCCTCAGCAATCCCAGCGAGCCGCCCAGCGTGACGGCTCGACTGACTCGCCAAGCGGCATCGCTCTCGAGCCCGTAGTCGCGGCCACGCGTGGCATTCCCGGTATAGAACACGAACGTGTTGGGGTCGCTGGGAACGCTCTGGAAGCTGGTTTTGATCTGGGCATCGTGCCGATTTACGTAGAAGACATCGGCGTTGATCCTGAGGCGATGTTCGAGCAGCTCGGCCTTGTAGCCCAATTCCCAGTTGAGGTCGGACTCCGGGTTGAACAGCAGCTGGTTCGCCAGCAGACCTTGGCTCGTGTTGAAGCCGCCCGCCTTGTAGCCGCGCGCGGCCTGCGCGTACAGGGCCTGATCCGGATCGAGCTTGTACGTCAACGAGGCATGGCCGCCCCAGAAGTTGTTCGACGGAGACACCGCCAGCAGCGCGGCCGTACCGCCGACATAGTCGGTGGTCGTACCTAGATAGTCGGCGCGCCAGTGCTCGCCGCGAACGCCCACCGACCAGCGCAAGCCCGCCGCCGCATCGCCATCGAGCTGACCGAAAAGCGCACCGTTGGTGGCACGGTAAGCGCTACGAATGACGGTATCGCTTTGCGTCAGGCCGCTCCCGTAGACGACGTCATCGTAGGCTCCGAGGCTGGTGTCGGTGAGACGCTCGTCCAACCGATTGGCGTAAGCACCGATGAGCCACGTGAATCCCGACCGGCCCTCGCTGCCGAAACGTATCTCGGCCGACTGGGTGGTCCGGTCACGGTACTGAAGTTCGGTGTAGTCGTAGAGATCGGTGGATGGCGCCCAGAGAACGGGATTACCCCAGTCCCCATCGTAGCCGTATTTCACCAGGGTCTTCGCGATGGCAGCGATGAAAGTCAACCCGAGGTCATCGCCCCGCACATAGTGGGCGCGAAGGGACGCCCCGGTGGAATGCTGCGAGTCGACGCTCGGATGATCGGACTGCGTGTTTCGGGAGTTGTCGATGGCGAAGGCGTCGTAGCCGTTGTCCAACTGGACGTGCAGCGCCGTGAGATCGACGCGAAGCCGTTCGGAGGGTCTATACGTCCATTTGCCGCGCAGCGTGAGCTCATCGCGAGCGTTCGTGTCATGACGATTCAGATACAGGTTATGGTAGTAGCCATTGGTGGTGTAGCGCTGGGCGGCCAGCCTGAAGCCCGAATCCAAGGACTCGACGGGACCGCTCAGCACCGCGCCGTAGGATGTCGTGTCGTAATCGCCCGCGTCGAGATCGACTCGGCCTGAAAGCGCGGTCGTGGGTTCGGCGCTGCGCAAGTAAATCATTCCGGCCAGCGCATTGGCCCCATAGCGCGTCGCCTGAGGTCCCCGCAGCACGTCCACCTGATCGATGTCGTACAGCGTGCCGGCGCTACCCAGCCCGCTGAAGTCGATGTCATCGATCAGAAAACCCACGGACGGGTTCGGCGCACCCTGATATTGCTCCAGTTCGCCGATGCCGCGCAGCTGAAAGTAGCGGGGGCGCGACGTATCGCCCGCCCAGTTGAGGTTGGGAATCAGCCCCAACACATCCTGCAGGCTCTGCTGGCCGGCGTCTCGCAGCGCCTCTCGAGACAAGACCGTGACGCTCGAGGGTACCTCGATCGCAGCCGTCGCTCGAAGCGTCGCCGTGACCACGATTTCGTCGAGCGGATCATCGGCGGCCGCCGATGCAAGCGTCTGCGAAGCCGCTGCCTGAAGGAAACAGACCGCAAGCGGTCCAACGATGAGCCGTCGAAGTTTCATACACCTGCTCCCTACGCCGGTACTAACCGGATCAGGTTCAACGGGTTCGTCGGTTCGCCGACGTCTCAGGTCTCGTAAGACCACCCCAAGGTAAGATGTGCGAACTATCGGCCAAGCGCTTTCGTTTTGCAACACCGAGGGTACTTGCCATGCCGGCGAGCAGCGAATGGCGGGTCGACGGCAAGCGGCCGTTACGAGGCAGGTTCAGCGTCGCATCGCCGTTGCCGTTGCCGTTGCCATCACCGTGAGCCGTGAGCCCGCGCGAGGCGTGACGGAAATTTAATGTGAGCGGCCGCGGCGGCCTCTACGCGAGCCCGAGTGCGCTCGGGCCCAGCCTTCGCTGTGCCGGCGCGCTTACGAGTGACGCGACGTGGTCGCGCCACAGTCCGCGCTCAGCGCATCGAGACTCGCACGCGCTCCGTGGCCGTCGCTTCCATCCAGCTCTTGACTCGTTTGGCATCCGCCACGCGGGTCATCCGGCCCACCGAATCCAGCAAGACGATGATGACGTTGCGACCCTCGATCACGGCTTCCATGACGAGGCATTTGCCGGCCTCGGTGATGTAGCCGGTCTTCTGCACCACGATGTTCCAGGTGGGGTTGGCCACCAGGTTATCGGTGTTGTGAAATTCGACCAGGTGCTTGCGGACGCGGACGGTATAACGCGCGTCGGTGGAATACTCTCTTATGTGCGGGTTCTGCGAGGCGGCGTGTACCAATTTGGAAAGGTCTTCGGGGCTCGCCACGTTATCGGATGACAAGCCCGTGGGGTCGACGAAATGGGCGCTGACCATGCCGAGCGCGGCCGCCTTTGCATTCATGGCCCTCACCAGCGCCGCAACCCCGCCCGGGTAATTGACTCCCAACGCATGTGCCGCGCGGTTTTCGGACGACATCAATGCCAGGTGCATCAGATCGCCGCGAGTCAGTACCGTGCCCACACTGAGACGCGAAACCCCGCCTCGCGGCAGATCGGTCTCGTCTCGAGTGATTTCGATGGCTTCGCTCAGGGGCTGCTTGGCATCGAGAACCACTAGAGCGGTCATCAGCTTGGTGATGGAGGCAATCGGCGCCGCGACATCCGAGTGGCGCGCATACAGCACGGTCGAATCGCTTTGATCGACGATGAGTACCGAACTCGATTTGAGCCGCGGGACGAGCGCGGATTTCGCGGCCGCGGTCAACGTGAACAAGGCCAGGAGCATGCCGGCCAATGCCGCCATCGGCGACAGCCGCGCTCGGTTGATTCGTCTCATACTTTCCCTCGGAGCCTGTCTCAAGTATTTCCCGCGAGCCGCGTTGAACGGACAGGCTCCTCGGTCACGCCAGATAAGCATATGTCAATCACGCTGCGGCGTGACGCGATCCTAACTTTGCCATCTTTCGCTGGAAAATCCAATGAGTTCCGCCTCACCCCGCCCAAGCGATCAAGCCTTCGCATGAGCGCCCGCAGCGCGCCGCAGCTCCTTGTCGCGGTACATATTGCGCTCGGCGATGCTCATGAGCTCGCGCGCGTCGCGGCCATCGGCGGGATAGTTCGCCACGCCGATGCTGACGCTGCAGCGGATCATCCTCGATCGCAGATCCAAGGTGGTTTTGTAAACGTTATGTCTAACGCGTTTGACCACCGCCTCGGCGACCTCGCGAGAAGCGCCCGGCAGCAGCAGGGCGAACTCGTCGCCGCCGAGACGGGCGGCGGTATCGGTACCGCGAATGCTCCGCTGCAGACATTGGGCGACCAGCAGGATGGCGCTGTTGCCGCCGTCGTGGCCGAAGCTGTCGTTGATGTCCTTGAGCTTGTCCATATCGATCATCAGCAAGCCATAGACACCCCGGTCTTGCTCGCGCGCGGCGTGCTCGCGCTGCCAGACCTCGTTGAACATGCGCAAATTGGCGAGGCCGGTGAGCGAGTCCGTCTGGGCGAGGGTCTCGATGTGTTCTCGCGCCTCGCTGATATCGGCCGACAACGTGGTCGTGAGATAGGCCACCAACAGGAAGGGCGCCAGCTGCCCAATGGCGCGACTGGCGTAGATCAAGGACACCACGTCCACGCCCGGGGTGGCGGCGGCAAGCGCGAGATGACACAGGGCGATCACCGCAACCTGGGCCAGGGTGACGAATCGCCCGAGCGTCAGGGCGCTCAAGATGATGGGCAGTAGATACAGATTCAGCAGCGGGCTCCCGCTCTTGCCGGTGAACCACAGGACCCCGGTGATGAAGGCCACCATGGACCACGATTCGATCTGTAATCTGGTCCGAGTGCGGCGCGGAAAGAAGCGGCGGGCACGGAACACCACGATGGCGAGCGCGAATGCCCCCACGAGGCCGAGTACCGGCCACAGCTGGGCGGCCAATGCATTCGACCACACGAGCACCAGCATCGCCAAGGCCAGGCATAAAACCTCGATGGACCGGGTGCTGCGCATCAGGGGGCAGCAGACCGTAGCGCGGCAGTCACCGAACCCGGCCCCCTCGTCGGCGCCTTCAATTCCTGGATGGCGCGCTTGACCGCCGGGTCTCGCTGCTCGAGGGGCAAGTCCGGAGCGGGCGCCGGGGCGTCGTGCTCGAGCGGCAGCTCGATATCGGGGGCGATACCGCGATGGTTGATCGATACGCCGGACGGTGTGTAGTACAGGGAAGTCGTGAGCTTGATGGCCCGATCGCCCGGCAACGGCATGACGGTTTGCACGGAGCCCTTGCCGAAGGTGGTCCGGCCCATCAGGGTCGCACGGTGATGATCTTTGAGCGCGCCGGCGACGATCTCGGCCGCCGATGCCGAGCCGCCGTTGACCAACACGACGATCGGCGCCTGGTTGAGTTCGTCGCCCGGTGTAGCCTGCATCTCGAACGTCGACTCCGCGGTACGACCCTTGGCGCTCACGATGAGCCCTTTGTCGAGAAATGCGTCGGCGACGGCGACGGCCGCTTCCAACACGCCTCCCGGATTATTGCGCAGGTCGAGTACCAGGCCCCGCAGGGCGGTGCCGTTGCGTTTACGGAGCGACCGCAACGCGTTTACGGTATCCGCGCCCGTCGTTTCGCTGAACTCGGCGATTCGCACGTAGCCATAGCCTGATTCCGCAAGCTCCGACCTGACGCTGTGCAATTCGACCCGCGCTCGCTTGAGCGTGAACTCCAGCGGTGCGGTGGTTCCCGAGCGCAGTATGCCGATCTTGACCGAGGTTCCCTCCTTGCCGCGCATACGGCCGATGGTATCCGCGAGCGTCATCGGGTTGACCGGCACGCCGTCGATGGTGGCGATTACGTCACCGGTCCGGATCCCCGCAGCGGCGGCCGGAGACCCTTCGAAGGGCGACACCACCACGACCTGCTGGTCCTCCATCGACACCTCGATTCCCACCCCTGAGTAGCGGCCGGCGCTCGAGATCTTGAGCTCATCGTATTCGTCACCATCCAGATAGGCGGAATAGGGGTCGAGAGAGGACACCATACCGCGTATCGCCGCCTGTAACAGTTGATGATCGTCGACCGAATTCACGTAGTCGTGTTCTACGCGGTCCAGTACCTGCGCCAACAGACGAGCGTCCTGCCACGGGACATCCGTGCCGAGGGGATCCGGCTCGGCCCAAACGCGACCCGCCATCCCGAGCGACAGGCCGATGCACGCACCCACCCCCATCCATACCCTATTGCGGCTATTGTTGACCATTGATCGGCGCAGCATACGTGCGACGGTCCGTGGCCGCCAGCGGCGGCAGGGGAGCGGCACGGGACGCGAGGGGGTGCGGGCAAGCTCAGCGCCGCCGCCGCGAACGCAGGCCGCCACCCTCGCGATTCGATCAGGGTTTGGCTTTCAACCAGATCTTCGGGTCGACGGGTTTGCGCCCATCGCGAATCTCGAAATAGAGCTGCGGTGCGGCGCCGCCCGATTCGCTCAAACCGGCGATCGCATCCCCCGGCGCCACCCAATCGCCCACCGACTTGTAGAGCACTTCGGCATGACCGTACAGCGTCATGTAGTTGCCCTGGTGTGCGATGATGAGCAGCAATCCGAGGCCTTGCAGCCAATCGGCATAGACCACGCGCCCGAAGTGCGGCGCGCGCACTTTCGCACCGCGCGTGGTTTGAATGAGCACGCCGTTGCGCCGCACGCCCGACTGCCCGAGGTTCGCCCGAACGTCCTGATATTGCGCGGTCAGCGAGCCTTCCACAGGCCACGGCAACTTGCCGCGCAGGGCCTCGAAGCTCTGCGGGTCATCGACCGGAAGGTCTTGCAGCACCCGCGCGAGTTCGGCCACCAACGATTCCTCGGCGCGCTCCTCGCGTTTGAGTTGCGCGAGTTCCTGGCTGCCGCTGCTCACCCGCTTGGTGATTGCCGCCAACGCGAGTACGCGCTCCTCGCGCGCGTGCTCGAGCGCCGCCATTTGGCGAGCGGTATCGACTTGCAGCGCCCGTAGCTTGTCCCCGGCTTGATCGATTTGCGCGATCAATTCCTGCGCTCGAAGCATGCGCTCGCGAATGTCGGCGATTCGCCGGAATCGTTCCCGCGCGAAGTAGCCGTAATACACCGTCATCCGGCCCGCGCTTGCCGGATCGGTTTGGTTCGACAACAATTTGATTTGTCCGAGCCGGCCGATCATGTAAGCAGCGCGAGCTTGCCGGGCCAATGCATCGCGTTCCGCGTCGAGGCTGCTTTCGATGCGCGCGTGTTCGGCACGGAGTTCCCCGCTGTGCCGCTCGGCCGCGAGCTGTTCGCCGCGCAAAGCCTCGAGCCGCCGCCGCAGGTCGGTGACGCCGAGGTCGGCCTCGCGCAGGCGCGCGCTGAGCGCATCGCGCTCCTTCAGTTCGGCCCCGAGCCGATTCGCCAATGCCGTCACCTGGCCGCGCACTGCGGCGAGTTTGGCTTTTGCCTGCGCCGCATCGAGGGTTTGGTCGGCCGGGATCGAGCCCGCGCATAGGCCGAGACCCATGGCGGCAAGCGCTCCTAAGTACTTGATTGCACGCTGGGGTTGGGGCGATGACATCATGGACGGCAAGCATACAAGCCCTGCTATACTTGCGCCCCTCCGAAAACCCGGTGCTTCAGCCGTATGCAGCGATTCCTCGAGTTCATTGGCCATCATCCCTACCTCGTGAGCGGCGCCGTGTTGGCTGCCGTGGCGCTCGCCGTCTACGAGGTACAAGCGCGCATGCAGGCGTTCGCCGCCGTTTCCGCGATGCAGGCCGTACGTCTCATGAACCAAGGCGCTCTGGTTATCGATTTGCGGGCGAAGGATGCGTTCGACGCGGGGCATATCGGCGATGCACGCAACGTACCGGCGGCGGATCTGGAAGCCCAGGCGGCCAGCCTGAAGAAGTGGCGCGACAAGAACATCATCGCCTACGACGAAGCCGGCAGTGGCGGCGCGGGTGCCGCACGGACGCTCGCCAAGCTCGGTTTCACTCAGGTCTTCAATTTGGAAGGGGGCGTGAACGCCTGGGTCAAGGATAACTTGCCGCTCACGAAAGCCGCTTCGGGCGGTAAAGCGAGCGCCAAGTGACTCGCGCGGCGGCTACCGTATACGTCACAAGCTGGTGTCCGTATTGCCAGCGAGCCCGGGCGCTTTTGAGCGCGAAGAATTTGGTTCTCGATGTGATCGACGTCGATGACGACCCCAAGTTTCGCGAGGAGATGGCGGCGCGCAGCGGCCGGCGCACGGTTCCGCAGATTTTCATCGGCCAGAAGCATGTCGGCGGGTGCGATGATCTGTTCGAGCTCGAGGGCAGCGGCGAGTTGGATCGGCTAATTTCGATTAATTCGGGACAGGGGGATTGATTGATGAACGAGGTTAGAACCGAACCGGTGGAAGCCAATGTCGGCGGCGTGCAGGTGAGCTTGCAGAGCGTCTATCTGAAGGATTGTTCGTATGAGTCGCCGAACGGTCCGCGGCTGCCGAACAATCAAGGCTGGGAGCCGAAGTTTCAGCTCAACATGAACACATCGGCCGAAGAGCTGGCACCCGATGTGCGGGAAGTATTGCTGACGATTACCCTGGAAGCCAAGCAAGGCGAGGCCACCCTGTACTTGGTGGAAGTCAAACAGGCAGGTGTGTTTTCCATTGCCGGTGCGTCGATGGAAGACCTGAAGCGTCTCATCGGCAGCTTCTGTCCGAGCGTGCTGTTTCCCTACGCCCGCGAAGTGGTCTCCGACCTGATCGTCAAAGGCGGTTTCCCCAACTTCCTGCTGCCGCTGGTCAACTTCGACGCTCTGTTCGCTCAGGCATCGGAAGCGCCGCCGCAAGCCGGCCTGGTCAACTAGGCGGTCCGGGACATGCCGAACGCGCACCGGGAGCCGATGGCGGTTATCGGCGCGGGGTCCTGGGGAACGGCGCTCGCCATCCAGCTGGCGCGTTCCGGGCATCCGGCCCGTTTGTGGGGTCGCGATGCCGCGCAGCTCGACTCGATGCAGCGGGTGCGGTGCAACGAACGGTACCTGCCCGATGCGGCTTTTCCGCCGGCCCTGGCCGTCGCTTCGAACCCGCGAGAGGCCCTGGACGGGGTGCATGACACCCTGATAGCGGTTCCCTCGCATGCATTTCGCAGCACGCTGCAGCTGATCGAGCCGCATCTGGGCCCCGATTCGCGCGTCGCTTGGGCCACCAAGGGGTTCGAGAATTCCACGGGCCTGCTGCCGCACCAGGTCGCGAGCGACATCCTGGGTGCAAGACCGGGGGCGGTTTTATCGGGACCCACGTTCGCGAGGGAAGTCGGCGCGGGACTGCCGACCGCCATGACGGTTGCATCTCGCGACCCGGAGTTCGCGAAGGCATTGGCCGAGAAACTGTCGGGGCCCAATTTTCGTGCCTATATGCAAACCGACCTCATGGGCGTGGAGGTGGGCGGGGCCGTGAAGAACGTGATTGCCATCGGCTCGGGTATCGCGGACGGGATGGGCTTTGGCGCCAATACGCGCGTGGCACTCATCACCCGTGGGCTCGCCGAGATGATGCGTCTCGGCGTGAAACTCGGCGCCGCGCGGGAGACTTTCATGGGCTTGGCCGGTCTCGGTGACCTGGTGCTCACATGTACGGACGATCAGTCGCGCAACCGCCGTTTGGGGTTGGCGCTGGGCCGCGGCAAATCGATGCTCGAGAGCCAAAGCGGTATTCATCAGGTCATCGAGGGGGTTTTCGCGTCGCGAGCGGTGTGCGCCGTGGCGGATCGACTGGCGGTCGATATGCCGATATGCCGAGAGGTGTTTCGCATCGTGCATGAGGGCAAACCCGTGCGCGAAGCGGTACAAGACCTGATGGGACGGGATCTGCGCTTCGAAACGGAGTGATTGCGCCACGGTGCGTACCCAAGCTGGGGGCGCGGCAGGAGTACCGCGCGCAGGCCGTCGCGGCAGGGGCTTCGTGAACAGCCCGCTGTCGCGGCGGCCGTCAGCGTGCCTGACTCGCCCCCGCCGCAGGCGTAAAATGGCCTGGCGACAACACCATGGATCTGTTCGAATCGACGCTACCCGACAGGACCCGGCAACCACTGACCCGGGATGCGTGGCTGTTGCCCGGGTTTGCGCTTGAAGTCGATGCCGCAGTGCTGGCGGCGGTGGGACAGATCACCGCCGCGGCCCCGTTCCGCCATCTGCGGACCCCGGGTGGCTTGCGCATGTCGGTGGCGATGACCAATTGCGGCAACCTCGGCTGGGTGAGTGACGGTCGCGGTTATCGGTATGAGCGGTGCGATCCGTTGAGCGGCAATCGCTGGCCACCCATGCCCCCCGTGTTCGCGGAACTCGCCGGGGCGGCCGCCGCCGCCGGAGGTTTCCCAGGCTTCGTGCCGGACGCGTGCCTGCTCAATCGCTACCAACCTGGCGCCCGCCTGACGCTGCACCAGGATAAGGATGAACGCGATTTCGGAGCGCCCATCGTGTCCGTTTCGCTCGGATTGCCGGCGGTATTCTTGTTCGGCGGCAACGCACGCTGCGAACGGCAGCGGCGGATACCGCTTCGGCACGGCGATGTCGTGGTCTGGGGAGGTGCGGCGCGCTTGTATCACCACGGTGTGCTGCCGGTCAAAGACGGATACCACGACATCGTGGGCGCGCAGCGCGTGAACCTGACGTTTCGGCGGGCAGGCTGAGCCGCGAACGAGGACGCCCGGCGCACGGCCCCTCATATTTCAATGTTGTCGATGAGCCGGGTGGTCCCCAATCGGGCCGCAGCGACCACGACCAGCGGACCTTGCTGCGGCTCGCCGAGATCCTTGCGGCGGCGGATCGCAACGTAATCCACGGTCCAGCCGCGGGCGGTGAGGTTGCTCGATGCGCCGCCTTCCAAGGCGGCATAGTCCCGCCGACCCGCGGTCACCGCGGCGGCAACCAGCCGCAGCTCACGCTGCAGCTGGGTGGCTTCGATACGTTGGCTGTCGTTCAAATAACTGTTGCGGGACGACAAAGCGAGGCCGCTCGCTTCGCGCACCGTCTCGCCCCCTTCAATCTCGATGGGCAGTGCGCATTGCTCCACCAAGCCGCGAATGATGAGCAGCTGCTGGTAGTCCTTCTTGCCGAACACCGCCACCTGCGGCCGTACGGCATTGAACAGCTTGAGCACCACCGTGCACACGCCGACGAAAAAACCCGGCCGGAAATGGCCTTCCAGGATATCGGCAAGAGCGGGGGGTGGGTGCATCCGGTAGGTCTGGGGCTGCGGGTAGAATTCTTGCTCGCTCGGTGCAAACACGATGTCGCAACCGGCGTTTCTCAAAAGATCGCAATCACGCGCCAGCGTGCGCGGGTACCGGTCGAAATCCTCGTGCGGCGCGAACTGCAGCCGATTGATGAAAATACTCGCCACCACCGGGCTGCCGCGCAACGTCGCCCGCTCCACCAACGACAAATGGCCCTGGTGCAAATTGCCCATGGTAGGGACGAAACAGATCCGCTGGCTGCCGTGTAACGTGCTGCGAAGCTCAGCGATGCTGTGGATGATTTGCATGCGATTCTTCAGTAGCCGTGTCGGGCATCGTCTGGAAACGCGCCGCTCTTTACCTCGGTCACGAATAGCCTTACGGCTGCTTCGATGCCGGCGCTGCCTTCCATGAAGTTACGGACGAAGCGCGGCAACTTGCCGTGGGTGATGTTCAACATGTCATGCAGAACGAGGACCTGGCCGTCGCAGGCGGAACCGGCGCCGATGCCGATGACGGGAATCGACAGGCTCGCGGTGACGTTGCGCGCCAAAACCGACGGTACCAGTTCCAGCACCAACATCCGGGCGCCGGCGTCGGCCAGTTCCCGCGCGTGTCGCTGCAGCCTGTCCGCCGCCTCGTCCTCGCGTCCTTGGATGCGGTAGCCGCCGAGCGCATGCACGGACTGAGGAGTGAAACCCAAATGCGCGCAGACCGGAATCCCGCGGTCCACCAGAAAACGCACGAGGGGTGCCGTCCATCCTCCGCCTTCGAGCTTGACCATGTGCGCGCCCGCCCGCATCAGGCGGGTGGCGTTTTTCACCGCCTGCGATGCCGATCGATGGTAGCTGCCGAACGGCATATCGGCGATCACCCAAGCGGTCTGGTTGCCGGCGGCAACGCAGTGGGTATGGTAGACCATGTCCCTCGAGGATACCGGCAGGGTGCTGCGATTGCCCTGGACCACCATCCCCAGCGAGTCACCCACCAGCAGCACATCGACGCCGGCATCGTCGAGCAGGCGAGCATAGGCGGCGTCATAGCAGGTCAGCATCGCAATCTTGTCGCCCGCGGTGCGCATTTGATCGAGGCGATGCAAGGTCAGTCGGGGTCGTTCGGCCATACTCAATTCTATCGTTAGTGGAGAAGGGGGTCCTTTGCAGCGGCATATAGTGTCACAGGCGAGGACGCGCGACCGAACCCACGTGCCCGGCAACGCGCGCGTGCGCCTCTCGCCGCCGCCGCCCGACCGCGCGCGCCGTGGCCGCGACGCTCGCCGATCATCGGTAACACGTCGGTGACCGCAACGTCCGGATCGCCCCGGGGGTGGGCGGTTCTCGCGAGGGATGCCAGACGGACGCGCCGGTGCTCGGGTTCTCCGCCGACGTATAAGTGTTGAATCGCGCCGATCCGGCACGAGGAACGGCAAGCAGTCGCCGACTGCAGAGGGTATCATCGACTCTCGGCTACCCTACCGCGGGGGATGACGGATGCCCAAACTCGATGCCCAGATCTCGACTCTCGAGGAGCGGCTCAAACAGCTGAAATTACGCCAGCAGCGCAATGATGCGCGCCAGCGGGCAATCGACGCACAACGCGAGCGCAAGGCCGAAACCCGCCGCAGATTCGTGATCGGCGCCGTCATCCAGGCGAAGATCCAGGATGGCGAAATGGATGCGCAGCGCTTGCGGGGGTGGCTGGACCGGGCACTCACCCGGAAGGAGGATCGAGCGTTGTTCGGCTTACCTCCGACCGCGGAGTAGCGCCGGCCTCGCGGCCGGCCCTGCCCACGAAACCCAGGCGCCGCCACGCTTCGAACACGACGATGGCCACCGCGTTCGACAGATTGATGCTGCGGCTGTTCGGGCTCATGGGGATGAAGAGCGAGTTATCCCGCCCGAGGCGCTCGAGTACCGCGGGCGGCAGCCCCCGCGTTTCCGGCCCGAACACGAAGGCATCGCCCGGCCGGTAGTCGATATCGCTGTAACACCGCTGCCCGCCGGTTTCCACGGCGAACACCCGATGCAGAGCCGGCGTCGGCGCCAGCGCGTCCAGGCAGCTGTCGAGATCGGCATGCACTCGCACGTCGGCGAGGTCGTGATAGTCCAGCCCCGAACGCTGCAAACTCTTGTCGTCCAGTTTGAACCCGAGCGGTTTCACCAGATGCAAGGTGGCCGCGGTGTTGGCGCACAGTCGAATCACGTTTCCGGTATTCGGCGGAATTTCCGGCTCATAGAGCACGACATGCAACATCGCGTTACTGCGCGAGCATGACGCGCTGCGCTGGGTACGCAAGCTCGATGCCGAGGCGGCGAAATTCGAGGATGATTCGCAAGTTCACCGTTTGCTGCAGATCGAGCATCGGATTGAGCTTCGGCTGCTGCGCGAAATAGGAGAGTTCGAAGTGCAGCGACGATTCGCCCAGCAACCTCAGATGGCAGCGTTCGAATCGTGCCGTCGCTTGTTCGCGAACGATGCTCTCCAACAGCTTGGGTATCCCCGCGAGCTGCTCGCTCGAGGTCTCGTAGGCCACACGCAGCGTGGTCAGTACCCGTTGTTCGGGCATACGCCCGAAATTCCGTACACGGCTCTTCAGGATATCCGCGTTCGACAAGATGATTTGTTCGCCGGTTTCGCTGCGCAGACGCGTGGTCTTGATGCCGATGTGTTCGACCGAGCCGGTGTAGGTGTCGATGCTCAAGCTGTCGCCCACGAGAAACGGCTTGTCCAGCGCGATCGACAGCGACGCGAACAAATCGCCCAGGATGTTCTGCAGAGCGAGAGCCACGGCGACGCCGCCGACGCCCAGTCCCGCCAACAGCGCGGTGATGTTCACGCCGAGGTTCTCGAGCGCCACCAAGCTCAACAAGGACCAGACGGCCAAGCGCGCGACGAAATTGATGATGTCCATCGAGCCGGCGAACAGCCGATCCGGGCCGCGCTCCATCTCCTTGATTTCGACGTAGAAGCGCACGGCTCGCCCGGCCCACAGTCCCACCTGCAACAAGATCAGCATCGACACCGCACTCGAGACAACATGCTGCAACCCGGGCGGCAAAACGAGGCTTTCCCGGGCGGCGTCGAGGGCCAGGGCCACGAACAGGAACTGCTTCGTGTTGTCGGCGAGATAGAACAGCAACCGGACGGGCGTCGAGCGGTGACCCGAGTGCCGCTTGGAGCGCGCGGTGATGAGCCGCCGCAACAGGGACAGGCCCGACCATACCGCCATGGCCACGATGCCGGCCACCAGCCAGTCGGCAACCGAGTTGCCATAGAAAATGCGCTGCGATGCCTCCGAGGTGTGCGTTAGAAAATCGGCCATGATCCAACCGATTATAAACCGTCGCGGAGCCGCCGGTGCGCTGCCGCACGTCTTCCGACGTGCCCTCGCCATCGCAGGCGCGGCGGTCGGTCCGCTTGCCGATGTCGTCGCCCTTGCCGATGCCCGCACGGGCCCACGGCTCCGAGCCCGCACCGGCGCCCGCGGATAGCCGTCACACGGCGCGCCGCTTCCCGATGCTTACGGCTCGGCGCCCGCGTCCGCCGCCACGACCGTCGCGCGAGGTGCTTTTTGCACGCCGCCTCTAAGCGACGTCTTCCATGCCAAGCTCTTTCATTTTGCGGGTCAACGTGTTGCGGCCCCAACCCAGCAGCTTCGCCGCGTCCTGTTTCAAGCCATCGGCCTTGCGCAATGCCACGCGTATGAGGATGCGCTCCACTTCCGGTACGGCCTGATCCAGCAGCCGCTGCGTGCCGGCTTCCAATTCCTGCTCGGCCCAATGCGATAATTTCGCCGTCCAGTCGTGGTTCGCGGCATGGCCGACGGACGCTCCCCCCAGATCGGGGGGAATGTCCTCGGCGCGGATCTCGCGCCCCGGGGCCGTCACGGTGAGGCGCCGGCAGGCGTTCACGAGCTGGCGCACGTTGCCCGGCCAATCGAAAGTCACCAAGGCGGTCTCCGCGGTGGGCATGAGCAATTTGGGCTCGACGCCCAGTTCCTGTCCCGCGACGCTCAAATAATGACGCAGCAGTTCGGGGATGTCCTCGCGCCGCTCGCGCAGCGGTGGAATCTCGATGCGGATGACATTCAGACGATGCAGCAGGTCTTCGCGGAAATGGCCCGACTTCACGCGTGTTTCGAGGTCCTGGTGGGTGGCGGCGATGACCCGCACGTCCACTTTGACCGGCGTCTGGCCACCGACGCGATAAAACTCGCCCTCGGCCAGCACACGCAGCAGCCGCGTCTGCAGCGCCGGCGACATGTCGCCTATCTCGTCGAGAAACAGCGTGCCGCCGTCGGCTTGCTCGAAGCGTCCGCGGCGCAGCGTGTCGGCGCCGGTGAAAGCTCCTTTTTCGTGGCCGAACAGCTCCGACTCGAGCAGATCCGCGGTGAATGCGGCCGTGTTGAGCGCGACGAAAGCCTTGTTCGAACGGGGGCTATGCCGATGCAGGGCGTGCGCGACCAGCTCCTTGCCCGTCCCCGATTCGCCGGTGATGAGCACCGTCATGCTGGATCGGGACAGTCTGCCGACGGCGCGAAATACCTGCTGCATGGCGGCGGCTTGGCCCAACAATTCCGGGATGCTGCGACGGGCCGCCTCCACGTCGATCGATACGGTGGCTTGCTGTGCGGCGCGGCGTACCAGATCGACCGCTTTGTCGATGTCGAACGGTTTGGGTAGATATTCGAACGCGCCGCCTTGATAGGCGGCAACCGCCGCGTCCAGGTCCGAGTGCGCCGTCATCACGATGACCGGCAGTCCGGGCCGCGATATCTGGATTTCCTTCAGCAGGTCGAGGCCGCTGCGCCCGGGCATGCGGATATCGGTCATCAAGACGTCGGGTGCATCGCCTCGCAGCGCCGTCAAGGCGTTGTCCGCGCCGTCGAAGCACTTGGCCAGCATGCCGCTGCCCTTCAGCGCCTTCTCGAGCACCCACCGAATGGATGCATCGTCGTCGACCAACCAAACTTGTAGCGGCTTTGCATTCATACGGGATCCATGGGGAGGAAAATCACGAATATGGTTCTTCCGGGCGCGCTGTCGAACTCGATCAGGCCTCCATGGCGGCTTACCAGATCTTGGGCGATACCCAAGCCGAGGCCAGTTCCATCGGAGCGACCGGAAACGAGCGGATAAAAAATGGTGTCGCGGATTTCCGAGAGCACGCCGGGTCCATTGTCTTCGAATTGGATGGAGGCCACCAACCGATGGCGCCGCGCTCCAATGCTGATATTGGTGGCCGCCCGGGTTCGCAGCACCAGGCGCGGTGCCGGCACGCCGGTGTTCGACAATGCCTGGATGGCGTTGCGGCCGAGATTCAGCATCGCCTGGATGATGTGATTGGGATCGACGGCGAGCGGCGGCAAACTGGGATCGTAGTCGCGATCGACCGTGACGCCGTCGGGAGCTTCGCTGCGCAGCAGATGATAGACGCGTTCCAGGAGCTCATGAACGTTGACCAGCTGTTTTGCGGGCGGGCGTCCCGGGCCCAGCATCGAATCGAGCAGATTGGCGAGCCGGTCGGCCTCGCTGATGATGACCCGTGTATATTCGCGCAGCGCCGGATCGAGCAACTCGCGTTCGAGCAGCTGGGCGGCGCCGCGCAATCCGCCGAGCGGGTTTTTGATTTCGTGCGCGAGCTGCCTCACCATCAAGCGGCTGCCGCCGAGCTGCGCCAGCAGGGCATTTTCCCGCGTCAGCCGCCGATGCTGAGTGATGTCCTCGATTTCGAGCAACAGTTGCGGCGCGCCTCCGATCGCGACCTGAGTCACCGCGCAGTCGAGAATACGGTCGACGCCGCCCGGGCCCGGCCATGCGAGTTCACGCTGCACGACGCCTTCGCCGCCCGATCGGGCGCGCTCGAACAGCGTGAGCAATGTCTCGGCACCGCGCGTGAGCTCGCTGAAGCGCCGGCCGAGCGCTTGATTCGCCCCGAGGCCCAGCAACGTTTCACCCGCGGCATTCAGGTAGCTGACGTTCAGCTCGTAATCGAGGAGAAAGACGCTGGTCACCAGCGCATCGAGCAGATCGGTGCCCTCGATGGACGGCATCTGCATTCGCAGTTCAGCCGCCAAGCGGACCGCCCGCTCGGACTGCGGTGAGTCTCAGTGTTTCTGGTGCTGCGGCGCCAACGCCGAGGGCTGCCTCACATAGAAGGTGACTTCGTCCATGCGCTGCGGCGTGGCCGTGTTCGTCCCGACGGTCGCCGTCAGGGTGTAGGTCCCGCGCGGCAGCGCCGGCAACGCGAACGCGGTTTCTCCCCCTTGGTCGGCCAGCGATGCGCCATTGAGCTGCCAGGTGAGCGACTGATCGGGCGTCAGGACCGGTTGCACGTTCAATCGAACCATCACGAGTTCGTCGCCGAAAAAAACCTGTTCCTTGGCCGGCGACTCGATCTTGAAAACCGCGGTCTCGTCCACGGCGGAGGGCGCCGGCGGGGGCGCAGCCTTGGCTTGTGCGTGGCCCCCATCGCCGCCGCCGTTCGCCGCGCTCGAGGAAGTAACGATTTTCTCCGCAGCCGGCACCGGGTGGTCGGAGTAATGGACCACACCATCCGCATCGGTCCATTTGTAAATCACCGCGGCTGGGGCCGCGGCCGCAAAAGCGGCCGCCAAGCCCAATGCGATCGAAAGTCGGCCTAGGGCGGTCCACGGTTTCATACATCCAAAGCATAACCCTGTCGGCTCCCGTGCACCAAACGGGGTGACGGCGGCGTGACCGCCGTCACCTTATGGGTACAGCATCGGTAGACAGACCTACAAACTGTAGTACATCTCTATTTCGATGGGATGCGTGGTCATACGCAACCGAGTGACCTCCCTCATCTTCAACTCGATGTACGCGTCGATGAGGTCGTCCGTGAACACGCCCCCGGCCTTCAGGAACGCTCGATCCCGATCCAGATAATCGAGCGCCATATCGAGCGAGTGGCATACCGTCGGAATTTTCTTGTCCTCCTCGGGCTCCAGGTCATAAAGATCCTTGTCGGCGGGATCGCCGGGATGGATCTTGTTCTGGATGCCGTCGAGTCCGGCGAGCAACATGGCCGAGAACGCGAAGTACGGATTGGCGGTCGCGTCCGGAAAACGCACCTCGATGCGACGCCCTTTGGGATTGGAAATCCAGGGGATACGAATGGATGCCGAACGATTGCGCGCCGAGTAGGCGAGCTTCACGGGTGCCTCGAAGCCCGGCACCAGCCGCTTGTACGAGTTGGTGCTCGCGTTGGTGAACGCGTTTATGGCGCGGGCATGCTTGATGATGCCGCCGATATAGTAGAGCGCGATGTCCGACAGCCCGCCGTACTTGTCACCGGCAAACAGCGCCTTGCCATCCTTCTGCAGGGACTGATGCACGTGCATGCCGCTGCCATTGTCCCCGACGAGTGGTTTCGGCATGAAGGTCAACGTCTTGCCGTATCCATGCGCTACGTTCTGCAAGGCATATTTGAGGATCTGGACCTCGTCGGCCTTCTTGGTCAACGTATTCGCCGCCACGTTGATCTCGCCCTGGCCCGCGGTCGCCACTTCGTGATGATGGACCTCGAATTTCAGCCCCAATTCCTCGCAGGCCATCGACATGGCCGTGCGGATGTCCTGTTGCGCATCGACGGGCGGGACGGGGAAATAGCCGCCCTTGATTCCGGGACGATGGCCCTTGTTGCCGTCTTCATAGGTCTTGCCCGAGTTCCACGCACCTTCGTAGGCGTCCACTTCGTACGCACAGCCGTTCATGCTGGAACTCGACGTTACGTTGTCGAATATGAAGAATTCGTTCTCGGGGCCGAACAGCGCAGAGTCGGCTATTCCGGATGACTTGAGATAGGCCTCGGCACGTTTGGCCAGCGAGCGAGGATCGCGGTCGTAACCCTGCATGGTCATCGGCTCGATGACGTCGCAGCGCAGATTTACCGTCGTTTCTTCATAGAATGGATCGATGACCGCCGTAGCGGGATCCGGCATCAAGATCATGTCCGACTCATTGATGCCTTTCCACCCAGCGATGGACGAGCCGTCGAACATCTTGCCGTCCTTGAAAAACCCTTCATCCACGAGGCGCGTCGGCACGGTCACGTGCTGTTCCTTGCCTATAGTGTCGGTAAAACGCAGATCGGCGAATTTAGCTTCTTTTTCCTTGATCAATTTCAGAACATCGGCCGGAGTCATGGGCATCCTCGCGCGTGTTGAGCATTTGGTTATGGGCCCGGCGACGGCCGGGTACTGGAGCAATGCAGCAACTGTGCCATTGCCCTTCCTCCCGAATTTCAAGCACTTGCAACCAAGCGATGGGCATCGGTGCATCAGTATGGCGCAAATCGGGGGGCGACGCGCCCCAATTTGGGGCATACGCACCCCTAGCGCCCGTCGCGTCCGCCTGGACGCGGCCGGCGAACCGAGGCGTGCGCAAAACAAGTGCGCGCCAAGATCGATGCGAGGCTGCCCGTCCCTGGGACAGCGTGCGCCGCATCGCTATACTCGGCGGCCGTTATCGACGCCGACGAGCATCATGGCCAAAGCACTGCCCACACCTCCGCGCACGTTCCAGGATTTGATCTTCGCGTTGCAGACCTATTGGTCGGCCCAGGGATGCATCGTTTTGCAACCCTATGACATGGAAATGGGCGCCGGAACGTTCCACGCCGCCACATTTCTACGCGCCGTCGGACCCGAGCCGTGGAGCGCCGCTTATGTGCAGCCCTCGCGCAGACCGACCGACGGGCGATACGGCAACAATCCCTTCCGCCTGCAGCACTACTATCAGTTCCAAGTCTGCATCAAGCCCTCACCCGACGACTTTCAGGAATTGTATCTCGGCTCGCTTCGTGCCCTCGGGTTCGACCTGCTGACGCACGATATCCGCTTCGTGGAAGACAACTGGGAGTCGCCCACGCTCGGGGCGTGGGGGCTGGGTTGGGAGGTGTGGCTGAATGGCATGGAAGTCTCGCAGTTCACTTACTTCCAGCAGGTGGGGGGTTTGGATTGTCGGCCGGTGATGGGCGAGATCACCTACGGGCTCGAGCGGTTGGGGATGTACATCCAGGGTAAGGAAAGTATTTTCGATATCCTCTGGGCCGACGGCCCCTTCGGCACCGTCACCTACGGCGATGTGTTCCATCAGAACGAGGTGGAGCAATCCGCCTATAACTTCGAGAAGGCCGATATCGAAGCGCTGTCGATCGAGTTCGACGCTCATGAAACGGCCTGCCGGACTCTATTGCAGGACCAGCTGGTTCTGCCTGCCTACGAGCAAATGGTCAAGGCCTCGCATTGTTTCAATCTGCTCGATGCGCGCCACGCCGTGTCGGTGACCGAGCGGCAACGTTTCATATTGCGCGTCCGCACCCTCGCCCGCGGCGTCGCTGAGGGCTATCGGGCCAGCCGGGAAACCCTGGGGTTCCCGCTGCTCAAACATAACGCGCAGGCCGCCTGATGCCGGTACGCGATCTGCTGTTCGAACTGGTCACGGAGGAGCTGCCGCCACGAACCTTGTCGAGCTTGTCGTCCGCTCTCGCGGACGCCGTGGTAAAGGGACTGGACGATGCCGGAGTAGCTCACGGCAAGGCTCGCGCTTTCGCCACCCCGCGCCGCCTCGGCGTGTATGTCGCGGCATGCGCGCAGTACGCGGCTGAACGACAGGTGGAGCGCCGCGGACCGCCGGTGACCGCCTCGTTCGATGCAAACGGCGCGCCCACCACCGCCGCCATCGCATTTGCCAAGGGCTGCGGCGTTCAAGTAGCGGAACTCGAGCGCCTGATTACGGACAAAGGCGCCTGGGTGACGTTTCGCGGCAGGGAGCCGGGGGCGGCCACCGCCAGCCTGCTGGAGGGGATCATCCATCGCGCCCTTGCCGCCTTGCCCATCGCCAAGCGGATGCGTTGGGGGGCCCGCACGGCGGAATTTGCCCGGCCGGTACGCAGTGTCGTCCTGCTGTTCGGCGATGAGGTGATCCCGGCGACCGTGCTCGGATTGACGTCCGACCGGGTCACGTGGGGACACCGGTTCCACGCGCCGCGGCCGGTCATTCTCAAATCCCCCGCGACGTACGAGCGCCAATTGCGCGGCGCGAAGGTCATCGCCGATTTCGGCAGGCGCCGCGACGCCATTCGTGCCGGTGTGCACGAGGCTGCCACGGCGGCCGGCGGCAGCGCACTGATCGAGGATGCGTTGCTGGATGAAGTCACCGCCCTGGTCGAATGGCCGGTGCCCCTAGCCGGCCGTTTCGAATCCCGGTTTCTGGCGCTGCCGCGCGAAGTGGTGATAGCCACCATCCAAGATCACCAGCGATACTTCGCGGTGGAGGGTCCGGACGGCCGGCTCACCGGCGGCTTCATCACCGTCAGCAACATACAGAGCCGGGATCCGGCGAAGGTGCGTGAAGGCAACGAGCGGGTGGTGCGGCCGCGGTTGAGCGACGCGGCGTTCTTCTGGGAGCAGGACACCAAGGTCTCGCTCGATACGCATGCCGCTCGGTTGCGGGGGATGACATTCCAGACGCAGCTGGGGACCTACGCGGAGAAGGCTCAACGGGTCAAGGAATTGGCCGAATTGATCGGTCGACGTATAAGCGCGGGGCCCAACGTCGGGCGCGCGGCAGAACTAGCCAAAGCAGACCTGATGTCCGCCATGGTGGGCGAGTTTCCTGAGCTGCAGGGAACCATGGGTAAATATTATGCCGAAGCACAAGGGGAGGCGCCCGAGCTCGCCCTGGCTCTCGAAGAGCACTACAAGCCCCGCTATGCAGGCGATGCGTTGCCCACGACCAAGATAGGCCAAGCCGTGGCGCTCGCCGACAAGATAGATTCGTTGACCGGAATCTTTGCCATCAAACAGCGGCCCACGGGCACCAAGGACCCCTTCGGCCTGCGCCGCGCCGCCTTGGGCGTATTGCGCATCCTGCTGGAGGGCCGACTCGACCTGGACCTCCTGGATTTGCTGGACAAAGCCGCGACGGCTCAACCGGTACAACGGCCGGGCGTGGCCGCGGAAGTGTACGATTTCCTGACCGAGCGGTTGCGCGGCCTGCTGTTGGAGCGTGCCGACGGTACCTCTGCCGAGATGATCGATGCGGTCCTGGCGGGTCGTCCGCCATCGCCCCTGGATGTGGAAACTCGTTTGCTGGCGCTCAAAGTGTTTCTATTGTTGCCGGATGCCGGTGTGCTGACCGCCGTCAACAAACGTATCGTCAACATTCTGCGCAAGGCGCCTCCCGGCTCACCCCCGGCCGCCGCGGGCCTCACGGCCGACCCGACGTTGCTCGCGGAAGACGCGGAATTCGGACTGTACCGCGCCCTGACGGTATTGAGCGGTTCGGTACCTGCGGCGATCGCCGAGCGGCGTTATGCCGACGCGTTGCGCGCGCTCATCGGTCTGCGCGCTCCGGTGGATGATTTTTTCGAGCGCATCATGGTGATGGACGACAATCTCCAGAGGCGCAACAACCGGCTGGCGCTGCTGCGCGATGCGCAGGCGCTGCTTGGCGGCGTCGCGGATCTATCGCGCTTGCCGGGCTGACCTGCCGTGCAGACATTCAGATCGCTGTTGTTCACGACCTACATGATGCTCTCCGCGTGCGTCGTCGGCGGCTTCATGGGGGTGTGTTTCTGGCTGCCCTACCGCTATCAGTTCGCGATGGCCCGAGGCTGGGCGCGCGCCCTGTTCTGGATGTTGGAACGCCTCTGCCGTCTAAAATTCGTGGTCGAGGGACAGGAACGCATCCCGCCGGGCGCGCATATCGTGATGAGCAACCACGCATCGGCGTGGGAGACCATCGCCCAGTTCGTGATCTTCCCGCCGCACGTGTGGGTACTGAAGCGCGAACTGCTCTGGATACCGTTCGTGGGTTGGGGTCTCAAAGTGCTGCGGCCCATTGCGATCAACCGCAGCGAGAGCCACCGCGCCGTGAATCAAGTGGTCGAGCAAGGCAAGGCAAGGCTCGCCGCGGGGCTATGGATCATCATTTTTCCGGAGGGCACGCGGGTCATGGCCGGCGAGACGAAGAAATTCGGGGTGAGCGGCGCCTTGCTCGCCACCGCCACCGGCAAGCTGGTGGTCCCGCTGTCGCACAATGCAGGGAAGTTTTGGCCGCGGCGTAGTTTCGTGAAGCAGCCCGGCACGATTCGGGTGGTGATCGGCCATCCCATCGAGTCCGTAGGAAAGAATCCCCGGGTCCTCAACCAAGAAGTCCGCGAGTCCATCGAAGCCGGGTTGGCGAAAATAGCGGCGTCGTGAGCGCCGCGCGCGTCTCCCCGGCGAGAACCGACGCGGCCTTTCAGAGTAGCGAGTGACGCCTCGTCACGGCGTGGACCGGGGCGTGCCGTTCCTTGCCCTCGCGGGAGGCTTCGATTCTTTGGGACCCTCGGCGAGCGCGTCCGGTTGTTTGCGCGGAAGCGAGATCACCTGCACCCATGCATCGGCGGCTGGAGCCCACTTCAGGCGCAGCGGCGGCGTCAGCCACAGCCCCAGCAACAACGCGGCGTGCAGAGCCACGGCCACGCCGAACCAGAGGATAAGCCGCCGTCTCTCCACCCGCCGGTTCTGCGGAGTCCCGTCGCTGGTGGGGAACGGCGGCGCCGTCCGGCGATATCCCGACGGGGTGGGTAGAGGAGTCGGCGCGCGCCGATGCGTGGCGCGCATGTCCGGGAATTTGAGCGGTTGACTCATGGCAGTGCCATCTTAGGGGGCAACGACCTCGAGCGCTACGCAGCCGGTGCCGCGCCTGGCATGACCGCCACTGCGAGTCGCGCGCCGAGGGCCAAGAAAAGTCCGCCCACGGCGCGGTCGATCGACGTGCGCACGTTCGGATTGCGCAAAAAGAATGCTTGCAACCGCGCAGCGCCCCTGGCGAGCACCAGGCACCACGTCAATCCGGTGGCGATGAATGTCCCGCCCAACAGCAGAAACGCCAGCAGCTTGCTGCTGCTCGTCGGCTCGATGAACTGTGGTAGCAGCGCCAAAAAGAACAAGGCTACTTTGGGGTTGAGTACGTTCGTGAATATGCCCTGTACGAAAGCGGACCTCGGATCGGCGCAAATCGCGACGGGCTCTGATGCCGGCCCGTCCGCCGTCCTGAATAATAGTTTAGCGCCGAGGTAAAACAAATACGCGGCACCCGCGAGCTTGACGAGGGCGAATGCCACGGCCGACGTCGCGAGGATGGCCGACAGGCCCAGCGCCGCCGCCAGCGTGTGAAAAACGCTGCCGACGGTGATCCCGCAGGCGGCGGCCACTCCCGAGCGCGAGCCTCCGGTAAGGCTGCGGCCGAGGATGAGCAGGGTGTCCTGGCCCGGAGTGAGGTTGAGCAAGATGCCTGTCAACAGGAATGCCCAATAACCATGGATGCCGAACAAGTGACTCTCCTTCCGTGAAAACTGGCGGTCGCCTTCACGCGCCGCTGTCGCCTAGCTGCCCCCATCTTAACCAGCTCGGGATTGGCTGCCTACCCGGCACGATGCCGTACCGAACTCGCTGACGGCCGGGATACCGGGACGCGCCGCAGATGACCCCAGCGTGCCGCCGATCGGACCGGGAATCATGCCCCGTATCGGTCATGTGCCGGCGTCGTTGAGCGGTGTAACACGCTGCCGCAGCGTCCGCGGCAGCGTGGAAGACGACGCCGCATCGTCCACGACAAGCCACGGTACCGATTCCGAGTTACCGAAGCTCGATGGGCGCGACGGCTCAACCCGGATCATCTCCATGCCGTGGGCAGCGAGCTTGTCCATTCGCATCCGGAGTGGATCCGCGATCGCAGCTCCCGTTTCGCCGCGGAGGCGCCTCCGACGTCGAGCGTCTCGAATCAAAGGCAACCGGCGCTGCTTTACAAGCGTGCATAAACGTTTGGATCTGCACTAAAGACGTGCGAAAGCTGAAAAAGGCGCGCCATGGACGGCGAAAAATACGCGGCGATGTGACGCACCACCACTAGTTTTGAACGGGTTTATTGATACGGTTGCAACCCCACTCGGCGGTATCCTCATGAGTAAATTCGCGACTTTGAATCTCAGTGTCGAATTAACGGACCAAGAATCATCGGATTTTCTCGCCGACCTGACCTTGCCGGCGACCCAGGCGGAACACGAGGAGCGAGTGCCCGCCAGCGGCTGCGCCACTCCGTCGCGCGAGCAGGAATATGAAAGAATGCTCAAGGCCTTGCTCGGCAATATGCATGGCATGGTGTATCGCAGCCGCATCGACGCCCACTGGACCATGGAATTCGTCAGCGAAGGTTGCATCAGTGTCACGGGATTCCAGCCCAGCGATCTGCATTTGAACAATCGCATCTCGTATGAATCCGTCAGGCACCCGGCCGATCGCATGTGGGTTCGAGAAGCGATAACGGCCGCCTTGGCGGCCCGCCAGCCGTTCGATCTGGAATACCGCATCGAGCACGCAGACGGTAGTATTCGATGGGTCTGGGAGCGCGGAACAGGGCTGTTCGATGGCGGCGGGCAGGCTATCGCACTCGAAGGCTTCATTCAGGATATCAGCGCTCGTAAAAAAGCCGACCATGCGCTGCAAGAGGCTGAGCGGCGTTATCGCGGCATATTCGACAATGCCATCGAAGGCATCTTTCGTTCCACGGTGGACGGGCAGTATTTGGATGCCAATCCCGCACTGGCCCAGATTTATGGTTTCGATTCGCAACACGATCTGATGATTTCGCTGCGAGATATCAAGCGGCAGCTCTACGTCGATCCCAACAGGCGCGAAGAATTCAGCTGCCTCATCAAAGCCCGCGGTTCGGTTACCGGCTTCGAGTCGCAGGTGTATCGCAAGAATGGCGATGTGATTTGGATTTCCGAAAACGCCCGATTGGTGCTGGACGAGGAGGGAAACGCGCTAGGCTATGAAGGCACCGTCGAGGACATCACCGAGCGCAAACTGTATCAGTCTCGGATCGAACACCAAGCGAACCACGACGCGCTCACCGGCCTCGCCAACCGATCGCTGCTGCAGGACCGAGTCCAGCAGGCGATGCTCGCCGCGGCAACCCATGGCACCCGGCTCGCCATCGCCTTCATCGATCTGGACCGGTTCAAATACATCAATGACAGCCTCGGTCACCACATCGGCGATGAGTTGCTGAAGAACATGGCCGAGCGGTTCAAGAATTGCGTTCGCGAGTGCGACACCGTGGCTCGGCTGGGCGGGGACGAATTCGTATTGTTGATCAATGAGCAGGACGGTGGCGACAGCGTCACGGCGATCATGGAACGCATTCTCGCCGAGGTGGCGAAGCCGTGGGTGATCAAGCAGGGCGAATTTCACATGACTTGCAGCATCGGCGTCGCGCTTTATCCCGACGACGGCAAGGATGCTCAAACCCTGCTGAAGCATGCGGATTCGGCCATGTATCGCGCCAAGGACAGCGGTCGCAATACCGTGCATTTCTTCACCAACGATCTGAATGTATTGATGATCGAGAGCCTGGAGATGGAGAGCAAGCTGCGCCGCGCGCTCGAACGCGACCAGTTTTTATTGCATTACCAGCCGCGCATCGATCTGACGACCGGCCGCATGGTCGGCGCCGAAGCGTTGATTCGCTGGCAAATCTCGCCCCAGGAAATGATCCCGCCGGAGCGGTTCATTCGCTTGGCGGAAGAAACCGGACTGATCGTGCCGATCGGCCAATGGGTGTTGCAAACCGCCTGCGCCCAGAACAAAGCGTGGCAGGACGCGGGGCTCGCGCCCATCATGGTGTCGGTGAACGTCTCGCCCCGGCAGTTCCAACAGGCCAATCTGGTACAGGCCGTAGCCGAAGCGCTCGAGGCCACCGGGCTCGAAGCGCGTTACCTGGAACTCGAACTCACGGAAAGCATGGTCATGCACGATGGACCGCAGCTCATCGTCATGCTCGAGGAGATCAAACGGCTGGGCGTGCAAATCGCGGTGGATGACTTCGGTATCGGCTATTCGAGTCTCAGCTACCTCAAGCGCTTTCCGGTCGATCGACTCAAAGTGGATCGCTCTTTCGTGAACGATGTGATGACCGACAAGGATGATGCGACCATCGTGCACGCCATCATCGCGCTCGGTCACAATCTAGGGCTCACCGTGGTCGCTGAAGGCGTGGAGACGGCCGAACAGGTAGGTTTTCTGCGCCGCACGAACTGCGACGAAGCTCAGGGATATTTCTTCAGCCCGCCGGTGGGCAGCCTGGAATTCCGGGAGCGATTCGCTCAGTCCGGCGATACGGCCTGGAATTTCTTCAAGACACAGATGTAACCTGGATCCCACGGCCGCCCGCGGGCGCTGCGGTACTCCATCGGTGCACCGCAATCTGCACGTACCCCCGGTCGCTTTTGCGTTCATCACACTCACGGTTGCATCTACCCGTGTCCAATTTAAATCAGCAACATCGTCCATCGAATAGCTCAATCGGATCTCCAGGCACGGACGATCATCCCTGCACGCTCATGCGTCCAGAGGAAGGCGGAACCGCGGACGATTGCCCGCCATTGCGGGCCGCGTTGGAGAAGGCCGACGTCTTGCACATGGCCGCTAACGCTGCGAAACGACAAATTCCTCCATCACCGCCTTGCGCATCAACTCGGGCGGCAGCAAACCCTGGCTCAAAATGAAATCGTGGAACTTCCGCTGATCGAATTTCGATCCCAGCAGGGCCTCCGTGTCCTTGCGCAATGCGAGTAAGCGCGTGTAACCATAGAAATAGCTGTTGGCCTGCCCGGGCCCGCGATAGGTGAACCTTTCGACCTCTTCCTTGGCGAAGGCATGACTCACCATCACATCCTTCTCCAGCACGTCGTACGCCTGCGCCGGCGTTATTTTCCCGCTCTGCAGTTCCGGATCGAGAAAGGCCCGCGCCGCCCGCAGCAGGCGCAATTGCAGCGTAAAGAGTTGTCCCTCGGGGGGCTCGTACGGTTGCATGATGTACTCCGCATACAAGCCCCAACCCTCGACGTTGGTCGAGTTGAACGCATAGAGAACGCGCGCCAGACTGACCCCGTGTTCCACCATGGAATCGAACTGCAATTCGTGACCCGGCCGCGCTTCGTGCGCGGTCAGCGTCCACGCGATCGCATCGAACGTGAAATCGTCATATCGGTCATCCGCGCCGCCGGCCGCGGACGGAATATTGAGCGGTAGGATGAACTCGCCGCGTTGGCCGGTATTGTTCAAGAACGGCGGCGGCTTCATGTGAGGCGCCGGCTGCTGCGCCGTCTCGGCGGGCGTCGCCAGACGGATCACGGCGGGACGGCCGGGAATGGAAATCAAATTTTGCGCCACGATGATCTTTTCGATGGCGCGGAGGCGCTCTTCGTAGAACGGCAAGATTGCCGCGCCGGTAATTTGCTTTTTCTTCAGGTCCGCGAGCACGCTGCGATAATCGCCGGCGTAGCCATGAGCCTTGGCTATTTGCTCCGCCAGCGACCTCATCTCGGCTTGATACTCGGTAAACGCTCCATGCGCCATGGCCGCGAGCTCGGCCGGAGAAATATCGATGCCGTAGCCCTCGAAGGCCAACGCATACTCCTCGGGCGGCAAGCGAAAATCCGTGCGTGCCTTCGGAAGCACGGTCGAGCGAAGCCACGCGTCGTAGGCGATTAGCTGGCTTTTGAGCTTGGCATACGGCGTTTCCCACCCGGCCAATTGGTATTTTTGGAGAAGATCGCGTATGCCATCGATATAGTTGGAGTTGCGTCCGAGCTCGGTCTCCAGCTCGCCTTTGGACGGGTAGATCACGCCCGGTTTCGCCATCTGTTCGAGTGCGCGCCTTTTCAACAGGTCGGTGAACGGTTCATACCCAGGCTCCGCGCCCACATATTTTCTCAATCTTGCAAGCGCGGCCGGCCGTCGCTCCGCCGCGACCTGGTCGTCCAACAAGCCGCGCAGGCCCGCGAAAATCTGCGCGCTGGCATTGTCGAAAGGCACATCGTGCGCCAGGGCAAAATCCTCGCGCCGGAATTGCAGGTCGAATGCCTTGAAGAGGATATCGAGATCCTCTTGCACATGCCGCTCGCTCACGGCCGGTTGAGCGGCCTTGAGCTTGCGAAGAACGGCCTCGAGTTCAGCGCGCTCGGCGAGCTCGTCGGCCCGGGTGGGAATCGAAATCCGCGTATCGAATTTCGCCAGCCCTTGCCGAGACCCCTCCTCCGGATCGTGCTCGAGCTGTACGCCCAGCAGCAGGTTGGTGAATTCGTTGCTTTGGCGTATCCAATCCTTATCCGGAGAGGTATCGGATGGCTTGGCCATGGATGAAGCAAGAACGCAAAGGAAAACGAGTGCCACCATCCGGCTGCGCATGGAAATCCCCGATTTGAATGCGCGTACTATACACAAGGACTGCGGGGACCCGGCGAGCGGGTGCGGCCGAGCGCCTTACCGCGAGGCGGGCGGAGATGGGATCGGAGCGGCTGCGCAGCTGCGAGAGTCGTGGGTGCGGCCGAGCGCCTTACCGCGAGGGGGGCGGAGGTGGGAATCGGAGCGGTTGCGAAAGTCGTGGCTCGAGTCGCGGCTGCGATGGAGCACCTTACGCGAGGCGGGCGCGGGCGATCGGAGCGCTGCGCAGCTGCGAGAGTCGTGGCTACGGCCGAGCGCCTTTGTGTCTAGAATGGGTGGCGATACGAATGCAAGGGCCCGATGGAAAGGTCGTGCATGCGGAGCTGCGGATCGGCAACTCCATCATCATGCTTGCGGACGAGCATCCTAAGATGGGCCACCGCAGTCCTCGTTCGCTGGGCGGAGCCGGCATATCTCTCATGCTGTACGTAGACCGAGTGGACGAGATCTTTGCGCTCGGGATCGACAGCGGCGCAAATGCGTTGCAGCCGGTCACAGACCAATTCTACGGGGATCGCTCCGGGTCGCTGAAGGACCCGTTCGGGCATACCTGGACGATTGCTACTCACGTGGAGGATGTGCCCCCGGACGAGATGCAACGCCGTGCCGAGAAATTCATGAAGGCCGCCGGCACGGGTACCGATGCCAAATAACAAATTCCACACCTTAAACTCATGCCGGTAGGCTGGGGGGAGGGCCCGATCGCGCGCTCCATGCGGTCCGCCTTGCTGATCATCGGCCGTGTCGTTCTACCGACGGGGCGGCATACTGCGCATTGGTCGCGAAAAATGGACCGCCATCCTTCGGCTCAGGGTGTGCGACACCGACCTGTGCGAATAGCCCCAGCTGATAATCGATCCATGGCCGGACCTATGGGCGAGACGAGTCGCAATTCCCGGGATATCTGATGGGTATCGCCGATGGTTCCGGCCAGCTGTTCGATATTGCGTGTAGTCGAAATCGTTGCGGAAATTGAAGTCGTTGCGGCGGTAAGCGCTGATGGCCGTCAAGGTGTATCCGCCGAGCTTATCGTTGAGCTCCAGCGAGGCCGCCCGCTGATGCACGGGCAACGGCGGCGCGGAATTGAGGTCCGCGTACTCGCGCGTGATCGGCCCTATCAAGGGAACGTATCCGCCGAAATAGCCGCGCGCCAGCCGGCTGCTGTACGTGATGGGTCGCGACGCACCGTTTGGCGAAGGTCTGCGGGTCCAGTATGTAAGGCGATAAATTGCCGCGCTCGTCGGATGCGTCGTAGCTCACGATGAGACGAGCGGTCAAATTCTCGAGCGGCGTGAACAGGAGCTGGAGCCGAGCACCGCCTCTGTTCGGCCCCTCCCAAGACCCACCCAGCGTCGGGTTGATGTTTTTGATCGGGCCATCGCCCGCCCTGACGTAATAGGCGGCCCGGTACGCCAGCAGCCCGTCGACCAGCGGCCCGGTCGCCGACGCTCTGACATCGTAGGTGCTACGCGAACCGTACCCGACCTCGACCGCCTAGTCAGGTGTGGCGCCTTGGTCGACACGACGATGACGCCCAGCGTCGTGTTCTTGCCCTGCAGGGTGCCCTGAGGACCCCGCGGCACTTCGATATGATCGAGATCGACATAGTCCGACCACGACATGCCGGCTTGAGTCAGTACCACGCCGTCGATGATGAGCCCCACGCTGCTTTGGATCGCCTCGTTGGCGCTGTTCTTGCCCAGGCCCCGCAGCGCAATGCTGGTCTGACGGGCGTTGGCGGCGCTCACCTGCACGGTCGGTGCTTTCTGCGCGAGATCGTTCAAGGTGACCGCGTCGTCGCGATCCAGCACCGCACCGCTCAGCACCGTTTCCGCGACCGGCACGTCTTTGGCCCGCTGCTCGCGTTTGCGCGCGGTCACCACTACATCCTCGAAAGCAAGCTCCGTCGTCGTTTCCACGTCGAGTCGGGCAAGTCGCGTATCGGCGGGCGCTGGCTCCTGCGCATGCGCCCCCAGTCCCGCCAGGATCGAGATCCCCGCCATAGCACCCATGACCTTGACCGACCACGCGCGCCCAGGAGTCGCCCTGCACCGGGAACTCGATCTGCGCCAAGGACTCGGTGGAAGATCAACGCCTGAATCGAAATCTAGTGGATTGGTATTCATTGTTTCCCGTGTTTTGCAGCACAGGCAACCCGAAGCAATCCTCGTGCCGCCGACGAACGCCGCCGGCACAAGGCGATGAAACTCTTCTCGACCGATTGTTTTATATGGAGATTTGCTTCCCGCTCGGTATCGAGGGTCGTGCAGATCTCGGATTTCTTGCGGGGGCCACGACTCGGCGGCTGTTAGAAAATCCGCTCGATGCTGGAAGGATGTTGATCGAGCAACAGTTCGCGCGAAGCCACACGTTCATCGCGGCATGGGGACGCGCCTCCCGACTACAGCGCGCGCGAGCCGCGGATTCATCATGGAACACGTCTCCCGATTACAGCTCGCGCGAAACCATGGGTTTCCATGTCGTTTCTCCTAATGAGTTGGCGGGGGATTTTGGGTGGCCATCGGGGGCTACTTGCCCCGCACGATATCACCGGGTATATTACAGGGCATATGCGGAGAGTACCATGAGCGAAACAGCACAGAAGCGCGCGTTGCGAAATTATCGCTCTCGTCTGACGAAGCGGGGAATCGCCCGATTCGAGGTGCTCGGACTCGATGCAGATCGCGACTTGATCCGCTCGGTCGCACGGCGCCTCGCGGAAGATGGCCCGGATTCAGTTCGAATCCGAGCCGCCATCTCCCGGACGATCTCGGGCGATCCGCCGAAGAGAGGCGGAATTCTCGAGGCGCTGCGCCGGTCACCGCTGGTAGGCGCCGATCTCGAATTCGCGCGTTCCAGGGAAGCCGGCCGCAAGGTTGACCTTTGACCCGCTACCTTCTCGACACCAACATCATCAGCAATATAACGAAGCCGGACCCGTCCGAATCGTTATTGGAGTGGATGGGGGCGCAATCCGATGGCGATTTGTTCATCTCCTCCCTGACGGTCGCTGAGATCCGGCGCGGCATACTGGACAAACCAAAGGGCAAAAAGCGCGAACGATTGGAGGCGTGGTTTGCCGGACCGGAGGGTCCTCAGTCGCTATTCAAAGGGAGAATATTGCCTTTCGACGAGAAGGCGGCATTGGTCTGGGCTCGTCTCATGTCAGAAGGTCGCGCTGCCGGGAAACCCAGAAGTGACCTGGATATGATCGTCGCTGCGGTCGCGCAAACAAACAACTGCTTCATCGTAACGGACAATGAAAAGCATTTTTCGGGGCTCGAGGTCCTCAATCCTTTGCGAACACCGCGGTGATTCGGTAAGCCGATCGGGGCCGCCGCTTCGCCTCACGGGTTTCGACCGATGCCGACGTTCGCGATCGGCAGCGTCGCGGCAGCCGAATTGGCGCTCGAACATTGCAGGATAATACCGGACTGATTCTGACGAGCGCCGCAGTGTGGGGGTTTGGGTGGCCATCGGGGCATGGCGCAGGTACTCGGTACTCGTGAGCCCACGTTCCAGAGCGACAGGTGCCCGATGGAGGTAAGCGCCGGAAATTTCAGTGTCTGCAGCAGAGAACTTTTCCGCTCTTGTCACCAATTTCGCCAACGATGTCATTCCACACAGCCTACACATCCAAATTCGATACCTGAAGCGCGTTCTTTTCGATGAACTCCCGTCGCGGTTCCACGGCGTCGCCCATCAGGGTGGTGAAGATGTCGTCGGCGGCGACGGCGTCCTCGATGCGCACCTGCATCAAGCGCCGCGTTTCCGGATTGATGGTCGTATCCCACAGCTGATCGGCGTTCATCTCGCCGAGTCCCTTGTATCGCTGAATGGCCTGGCCCTTCTTCGCCTGGTCGAATAGCCATGCCATCGCGACCTTGAAGCTGGGGGCATCTTGTCGTTGGTCGCCTCGATGGATGTACGCGCCGGGGCCCATCAGATCGCTCAGGGTCTGAGCGAGTTCCGCGATGCGCAGATATTCCGCGGAGTCGAAGAATTCGCGGGGAATGTGCTTCTGGTAGCTCAGTCCGTGTTCGAAGCGTTGCAGATCGATGCGGTGGCCGCCCGCGGGCAATGTCTCGACGGTGACGCGATATCGCCGTGAGACGTCGTCGAGTGCATTCAGCCTCAGTTCGAGATCGCGGCACCAGTCACGCAGGGCATCGGCACGGTCGAAAGCATCGGTGGTAAGCTTTGGTGCGTAGAGCAGCTGCTCCAGAAAGCGCTCGTCATAGCGCCGTGCCCAGCGATGCACGATGGCCTGCACCTCCACGTATTTCTTCGCTAGGGACTCGAGTCCCAAGCCCGACAGCGGCGGCGCATCGGCACTGACATGCAGGGCGGCGTCTTCGATGGCGGTGTTCAGCAACAGGGCGTTGAGCTCGAGATCGTCCTTGACGTAGGTTTCCTGCTTGCCCTTCTTCACCTTATACAACGGCGGTTGCGCGATATAGATGTGGCCGCGCTCGATCAGAATCGGCATCTGCCGGTAGAAGAACGTCAACAGCAGCGTGCGTATGTGGCTTCCGTCGACATCCGCGTCTGTGTTTTTAGCCGCAATTCCACCGAAGCCGCAGATAAAGTTCTCATCGCCCTCTACAGAGAAGTCGTAAACATGGCCGTTGGACGCGGCAGCGGAATTGACGGAAACGATTGGCAGCGCAATGAGATCGCCGTCAATGACATCAAAGGCACGACGGCGCGGAGTGTCGCAGACGGCGATTCGCTCCTTGACCGTGGGTGCGCCTGAATGATCGCTCCAGACGGAGTGGATTCGGGCCAAATCCTCGGTCGCGCGAACACGAATCTGCCAGTGTCGATGCGTCGTCTTGAAAACTTGCTCTCCACAGCGGCGCGCAACCCTATCGGCAGCGATCTCGCTGATGCTGGCGACGACTCCGAAACTCGACAGCAGATAGGATATTCCGCTGGCTATGTCACGAGAGGATGTGCTGAAGACGACATTCCCCGCTGTAACGCAGCCGTCTCCGAGTAGATAGCCGCGCAGAAAGGCAAGCCGCAACGGCTCATCTACATTAAACACCAAGTCAGGAATCTTTTTGGTTAGTGAATCGACACCGCCATAGCCGAATAGGTGCTGCCATGCCAGCACCGCGACGCGGTTTACCAATTTGAGTTCGCCACAGCCTCTTTTGATGCTATAGCTCTGCGGCGTCAAGCCAAACACCCCCGTGAGCGCATCCTTCATCTCATCGAGGAATCGCACGTTGCTCTTGCCAATAGCAAAACGTATACCTTGACGATCCGAGCATGACCCCTCGGCCATATAGAAGCCCAGCAATTTCATCAGCTCTGGTGTGACGCTCAAATATCGCGGCACTGGCAGTTCTGGGTTGTGCTCTGGTGTAAGTTGCAAATCTTCGCGCTCAGCAAACCAGGCAATGTCTTCCGCCTCCAGCGCCGAAAGGCGCACGTAATTTCTCACTCGGTTGGATGGCGAGCCGCGGTATTGCGTTTCCCATATTCTGTCCAGCCGGCTGCCTCCAACCGCAATTTGCGGCATGAGAGCGGCCGCATCGGCGCCAATTACGGCCATATAGGCTTGGCAATTGGGCAAAGTGGGCCGCGATAGCCCCCTCTCCCAAGCATAGAAGGTCACCGGTTGGCGTATTCCGACTTTGCGGCACAGTTCCGCATTGGTTATACCGCTGGCCCGGCGCAGCTCGGTGAGCTGTCGTCGAACCTCGGCGGAAAGCTCGACGCGGGGAGCGGTCATCTCAGGACGGTCGGCGTATTCCTGGTTGATTTGGGACTTGAACCACGCCTCCACTGCCGGGCCTCGTACCCAAATCTGGGAACGCGCCTCCTGAATCTCATACAATTTACGAAGCAGGTCTAGCCGGCCAGGCGCGCGCTCGGGGAATCGTATCGCTTTCGGCGCCACGAGACGATCGCCGACATTGAGATCGCTGCCTTGCTTGAGCCGGATCTCGCCGTTCTCTTGCACAAACACACTGTGGCTTGCTGTCACACGTACCGATCGTCCGTAGGCAGTCTTCGCCTCATACAAAACTTCGTCGAGGGGATGGCGAATCACACCCTTTATCGGGCGGAATTTCACTTGGTGATCATCCAGTCCAAAGCAAAGGACGTCTCCCAGCGGTTCTCTAACTCTTTTGGTAACGCTGTTTTCGTCGGGGCTCATCCCGACAAGAGCCGCATCTATGAAGGCTCCCACGGTGGTCATACGCACACCGCTGCGATCTCGTACAAAGCAATGTTCGTCGCCGTCCACGCTCATTATGATGATTCGGTGATAGCGCAGCTTATCCACGTTGAAATCGTCGCGCCCGATACCGCAACCCAACGCGGTGATGAGAGTGCCGACTTCGGCGGATGCCAGCATCCTGTCGAAGCGGGCTTTCTCCACATTGAGAATTTTTCCCTTGAGCGGCAGGATGGCTTGCGTGCGACGATCGCGCCCCTGCTTCGCGGAGCCGCCGGCGGAATCACCCTCCACCAAGAACATCTCGGATAGGGCGGGATCTTTTTCCTGGCAGTCGGCCAGCTTGCCCGGCAGGCCGGCGATGTCGAGCGCGCCCTTGCGCCGGGTCATTTCGCGCGCCTTTCGTGCGGCCTCGCGCGCATATGCGGCTTCGAGTATCTTGTTGACGATGGCACGTGCTTCCTGGGGATGTTCCAACAGGAATTCTTCCAAGCGCGCCGCTACGGCGGACTCCACGACGCCCTTCACCTCCGAGGAAACCAATTTGTCCTTGGTCTGCGACGAGAATTTGGGATCCGGCAGCTTGACCGACAATATGGCCGTCAGCCCTTCGCGCGAGTCGTCACCCGTGGTGGCAATCTTTTCCTTCTTCGCGGCGAGTTCTTTTTCGATGTAGTTATTCAGTGTGCGAGTGAGCGCGGCGCGATATCCCGCAAGATGGGTGCCGCCATCTTTTTGCGGAATATTGTTCGTGTAGCAGTACATGCTCTCCTGGTACGAGTCGTTCCATTGCATGGCAACTTCGACCTGGGTATTGCCGTCCCGAGTTTGGAACCACAGCACCGTGGGATGAACCGCAGTCTTGCTGCGATTCAGGTGAGTGACGAACGCTTTCAATCCGCCTTCGTGTTGAAAGACTTCGGACTTCTCGTCGCGTTCGTCGACCAATTCGATTCGCACGCCCGAATTCAAGAACGACAGTTCGCGCAATCGCTTCGCCAAAGTTTCGTAGTTGAACGAAATATGCGTGAAGATTTGCGAACTGGGTTTGAAGCGCAGCGTGGTACCGCGCTCGGTGGTGTCGCCCACCGCGGCCATGGGCGCCTGCGGCTCGCCCAGCCGGTACTCCTGACGATGCAG
>JALYHP010000106.1 GCA_030799355.1 Pseudomonadota bacterium | reverse complement strand
TTCGGGAAGCGGCTGGGCCGCTCCGGACCGCGGGCCAGCCGCCCAACGCGGTGCGCCGGGCACGCGCTGCCCGCTGGCAGGTTGCGCCCATGATCGCGTGCCTCACCGGTCGCCCCGCATAGGCGTTATAACCGCCTGGCAGGGGCTCATAACAAACTTCTATGGTGTTGTACCGGCCGGTAGGAGGAAAATCACGCCCCATCAACGATATCGAGGTGCGCCATGCCTATTTATGAAGACAACACCAAGTCCATAGGACACACGCCGTTGGTTCGCATCAACCGTCTGGATGCGGCCAGCGGCGCGACCCTGCTGGCGAAGATCGAGGGCCGGAACCCGGCCTACTCGGTGAAATGCCGGATCGGGGCTGCCATGGTGTGGGGTGCCGAAGAGCGCGGCACGCTGAAGCCCGGAATGTCGATCGTCGAAGCCACTAGCGGCAATACGGGCATCGCCCTGGCGTTTGCGGCCGCGGCACGCGGCTACGGCTGCGTGCTCACCATGCCGGATACCATGAGCATGGAGCGGCGCAAGGTGCTGGCCGCCTTCGGCGCCAAGCTGGTCCTGACCCCCGGCGCAAAGGGCATGAAAGGGGCGATCGCGAAGGCCGAGGAACTGGCCGCGGCCGATCCCGGCAGGTACGTGCTGATGAAGCAATTCGAGAATCCGGCCAACCCCGGAATTCACGAAAGGACCACCGGGCCCGAGATCTGGAACGACACGGGGGGCAACATCGATGTGCTGGTGTCGGGTGTGGGCACGGGCGGCACGATCACCGGGGTGTCGCGCTACATCAAGCAGGCGCGCGGCAAGAAGATCATGACGGTGGCCGTCGAGCCCACCCATTCGCCGGTGATCAGCCAGACGTTGGCGGGTCAACCGCTGACGCCTTCGCCACACAAGATTCAGGGCATCGGCGCCGGGTTCATTCCGAAGAATCTCGACCTGTCGATGATCGACCGGGTCGAGTTGGTCAGCAACGAGGAGGCGATTGCCGTGGCGCGACGGCTCGCACGGGAAGAAGGCATGCTGTGCGGCGTCTCGTGCGGCGCGGCGATGGCGGCTGCGCTGCGCTTGGCGCACGAACCGGCGCAGGCGGGTAAGACCATCGTGGTGGTCCTGCCGGATGCCGGCGAAAGGTACCTCTCGGGCGCTCTGTTCGAGGGCTTGTTCGAGGAAGTGGAGAAAATGCAGGCGGTTGCATGAGGACCCTCATGAACGCCGTCCCGCAGTCGGATCAGGGAGCCGTGCCCAAGGCGAACGCCCCGAGCGCGCTCGATGAGCTGACCGGAGCGCTGCTCGCCAGCTATGCCAGCGATGAGCGGGCGCGCCGCATTGCGCAGCGCTACCTGCCGTCACGCGAGGCGATCGTGGAGATATTGGAGGCGGTGCTCGATCTGATGTATCCGGGTTACTTCGGGCGGCGTGATCTGAACGAGCAGAATCTCGGCGCACACGTGGCACAGTCGGTCGCGGCGCTGGCGCCGAAAATCGAACGCGAGATGGAGCATTGCCTGTGCTACGGGCGCGAGCGCGAGGCGGCTCGGTCGGATTTGGGCGAATGCGCGCCGCGCGCGCGGGCGCTCACCGAGGTGTTCTTGCGCCGCCTTCCGGAAATCCGCCGATTGCTGCTGGGCGACGTTCAAGCGGCTTTCGACGGGGATCCGGCGGCTACCAATCTCGACGAAGTGGTGCTGGCCTATCCGGGTCTGCTCGCCGTCAGCGTGTATCGCGTGGCGCACGCGCTATATGATCTGGGCGTGCCGATGATGGCGCGCATCATGACCGAGTGGGCGCATTCGAAGACCGGGTGCGATATCCACCCCGGAGCGAAAATCGGTCCCGCATTCTTCATCGACCATGCAACCGGCGTGGTGATCGGCGAGACCACCGACATCGGCGAGGGCGTGAAACTCTACCAGGGCGTCACCCTAGGGGCCCTGTCGTTTCCGCGGGATGCGGCCGGTCATCTCATTCGCGGTAAGAAGCGGCATCCGACGGTCGAACGCGGAGCGACCCTGTACGCGAATGCCACCGTTCTCGGTGGGCAAACGGTGGTGGGCGCCGACAGTGTAGTCGGCGGTTCCGTATTCCTCACGCACAGCGTACCGCCGCGCTCGCGCGTGTCGCTCAAGGAACCCGAGCTGCGCGTGGCCACGCGCGACGGCGCCGCGGAGCCGGACGCCATTTATTTCGATATTTGAGGGCGCTTCGCGCAGAACCGACAGGCCGCTGCGCATTCCTGCCGGGCGAGCCAGCACCCTTTTGGTACGCCGTCCCTGGTCTGCCCAACCCTGGGGTGACCGTTGGGCTACGCAGTCCCTGCTCCGCCCAAGCCCACACGCTGGTCGCATGCGCCGCACCGGTTCTTGCGGGCTTGCTGCGCGAGCAGCGAGAGATCCGGGCTACATCATTTTACCGATCACCGGCACCAGCAGCAGCGCGACGATGTTGATGATCTTGATCAGAGGATTGATGGCCGGTCCGGCGGTATCCTTGTAGGGATCGCCGACCGTGTCGCCGGTGATCGCCGCCTTGTGCGCATCGGAGCCCTTGCCGCCGAAGTGGCCTTCTTCGATGTATTTCTTCGCGTTGTCCCAGGCGCCGCCGCCGGTGGTCATGGAAATGGCCACGAACAAACCGGTGATGATGGTGCCGATCAGCAATCCGCCGAGCGCTTGGACGCCGAAGCCCGGCCCCATGAGCCAATTCACGACCAGCACCAGCACGATGGGCGCGAGTATCGGCAGCAGCGAGGGAACGATCATTTCCTTGATCGCGGCCTTGGTCAGCATGTCGACCGCGCGCGAATAGTCGGGCTTCGCGGTGCCTTCCATGATGCCCTTGATTTCGCGGAACTGGCGCCGCACCTCGTTGACCACCGCCCCGGCGGCCCGGCCCACGGCTTCCATCGCCATGGCAGCGAACATGTAGGGTATGAGTCCACCAATGAACAATCCGATAATGACGGCCGGATTCGACAAATCGAAGCTGGTGGCATGGTTCAGCACTTCGTCGAGCTTGTGGGTGTAATCGGCGAACAACACCAGCGCGGCGAGACCCGCAGAGCCGATGGCATAACCCTTGGTGACCGCCTTGGTGGTGTTGCCCACGGCATCCAGCGGATCGGTAACCGCGCGCACCTTGGCGTCCAGGCCGGCCATCTCCGCGATGCCGCCGGCGTTATCGGTGATCGGACCGTAGGCATCGAGCGCCACGATCATGCCGGTCATGGACAGCATCGCGGTAGCGGCGATGGCGATGCCGTACAGCCCCGCCAGCTGGTAGGAGGCCCAGATGCTCAAGCACACGGCGACCACCGGCCAGGCGCATGCCTTCATCGAAATGCCGAGACCGGCGATGATATTGGTGGCGTGCCCGGTCTGCGAGGCCGCCGCCACGTGCTGCACCGGACGGTATTCGGTGGCGGTGTAGTACTCGGTGATCACGATCATGGCGGCCGTCAGCCCAAGGCCCACGAGGGTGCACAGCCACATCCCCATGGCGCTCGCGCCCATCAGCTGCTTGCATACGAAATAGAACGCGACGGCCGAAATGAGACCCGACACGATGACGCCTTTGTACAAGGCGTTCATGATCTTTCCGCCCGGCTGGGTGGACACGAAGAATGTGCCGATCACGGAGGAGACGATGGATACGGCGCCCAGCACCAGCGGGAACAACACGGCGCGCTCGCCCATGTCGACCATGACGAGACCGCCCAACAACATGGTGGCGACCAGCGTGACGGCATAGGTTTCGAACAAATCGGCGGCCATGCCCGCGCAGTCGCCGACATTGTCGCCGACGTTGTCGGCAATGACGGCAGGATTGCGCGGATCGTCCTCGGGAATGCCGGCTTCGACTTTACCGACCAGATCCGCACCGACATCCGCGCCCTTGGTGAAAATGCCGCCGCCCAAGCGCGCGAATATGGAGATCAGCGAGCCGCCGAAGGCGAGACCGACCAGCGAGCGCAGCGCCGCTTCGGGATCGCCCGACAGGTGCAACATGGCGAGGTAATACCCGGCCACCCCCAGCAATCCCAGACCGACGACCAGCATGCCGGTGATGGCGCCGCCGCGGAACGCGACCTTGAGGGCGGCGTTGATGCCGTTATGGGCGGCTTGAGCGGTGCGCACGTTCGCGCGTACGGAGATGAACATGCCGATGTAGCCGGCAAGTCCGGACAGAAGCGCCCCGACCGCAAAGCCGCCGGCCGTGGCCCAGCCCAGGGTCAAGCCGAGAACGACGAACAGGATCACGCCGACCACCGCGATGGTGGAGTATTGACGATTCAAATAGGCGCGGGCCCCGGCTTGTATGGCGGCGGCGATCTCCTGCATCCGGGCATTGCCGGCGGGTTGGGCCAGGATCCAGCGCACGGACGTCAGCCCGTAGAGAATCGCTATTACACCAGAGCCTATCGCCAGCCAAAGCGCGTTGTCGAGCGTCATCGAGGGTTCTCCGTCGGGGGGATTTATATGTTATTAAAACAGGGAAAACGGCGTCTTATACCACAAACTTAGTCGTCAGCCGCCGCGGCACGCGGACGCCCTTGAGCGTGACATAAGCGGGAAGCCCATCGGTGTACGGTGGGTACGACTCGCCGCGGATGAGCGGCGATAAGTAGCGGCGACACCGGGCCGTGATACCGAAGCCGTCCGTCGTGATGAAATTACGCGGCACCTTCTTCTCCCGGTTGGCGACAGCGCTGAGCGGCGCCTCGCCGATGGTCCAGCGGTAGGGCATCGATGACTTGCGCACGATCACCGGCATGACGGCGTTCTTACCCTTGAGCGCGAATTCGACCGCCGCCTTGCCTACGGCATAGGCCTGCGCGACATCGACTGCCGATGCGATGTGGCGGCCCGAGCGCTGTAGATAATCGGCCACGGCCCAGTGGAACTTGTAGCCGAAAGCTTGCTGCGTCATCTGCGCAACCACGGGCCCGACACCGCCCAGCTGCGCATGTCCGAATGCGTCCGTGGTTCCGGCTTCGGCCAGGAATTTGCCGTCGGGATTGCGCACGCCTTCGGACACCACCACCACGCAGTACCCGTATTTTTCGACGGCTTGCTTGACCTTGGTGAGGAAGCGCGGTCGATCGAAGGCGATCTCGGGAAACAGGATGATGTGCGGCGCGTCGCCGCTCTTTTCGCAGCCCAAACCGCTGGCCGCGGCCAGCCAGCCGGCGTGACGGCCCATGACCTCCAGCACGAACACCTTGGTGGAAGTGCGCGCCATCGACAGTACATCGAGTGCAGCCTCGCGCGTCGATACGGCGATGTACTTGGCCGCGGAGCCGAAACCGGGACAGCAATCGGTGATGGGCAAGTCATTGTCGACGGTTTTGGGCACGCCGATGCAGCTGATCGGATATCCGAGCTGCGCTCCGATCTCGGACACCTTTTGCGCGGTATCCATGGAGTCATTGCCGCCGTTGTAGAAGAAATAGCCGATGTCGTGGGCTCGAAACACCTCGATCAAGCGCTCGTACTGGGCGCGATTCTTGTCGATTCCGGCCAGCTTGTAACGTGCCGATCCGAACGCGCCTCCCGGGGTGTAGCGCAAGCCGGCGATGGCCGCCCGCGTTTCCTTGCTGGTATCGATCAAATCCTCGGTCAAGGCGCCGACGATGCCGTGCCTCCCGGCGTAGACCTTCGCTATCCGATTCGGGTACTTACGCGCTGTCTCGAGCAATCCGCAGGCGGAAGCATTGATGACGGCGGTAACGCCGCCCGACTGCGCGTAAAAGGCATTTTTTGGCTTTGCGCGATTCATAAGCCGCGCAGGATAGCCGATCGGCGCTCCCGGGGCACTCCCGGCCAGCCGGCCACGCGCGCCGGCACTGCACGCGCAAGCGTTGTGGCACGGGCGGCATCGAGCCCGGCCGGGCCACGTGCCGGCGGTCCGGGAACCCAGTCTTGTGGCACTAGCGCTGTGTGGGGGCCGCGCGCGCCGGGGCTGCGAGACCGAGTCTCGGGACACTAGCGGCGTATGGGTAGCCGCGCGCGCCGGGGCTTCGAGACCGAGCCTTGGCACAAGCGGCGTGTGGGTAGCCGCGCGCGCAGGGACTTCGAGACCGAGCTTTTCGGTACTCGTCAAGCGCCGGGAAAGGGCGCCGCCGCCGCGGTGCGGTTTGACGGTAAGCCTGGGCGAAGGTACGGTAGCGCGCTTCCCTAACGGTCGAGAATCATGCGTATAGTTCTTTTAGGCGCCCCAGGATCGGGCAAAGGCACGCAATCGCAGCTGCTGGTCAGGCGCTACGGGGTACCCCAAGTCTCCACGGGCGACTTGCTGCGCGAGGCGGTGGCCGCGGGAACTGCGCTCGGGCTGCGCGCCAAGTCCGCGATGGACGCTGGAAAGCTGGTCGATGACGCCACTGTACTCGGCATGATCGGCGAGCGCCTGGGCCGACCCGACGCCGCCGCCGGATTCATTCTGGACGGCTTTCCGCGCAACATCGCGCAGGCGGATGCGCTCGAGAAGATGCTCGCCGACCTCGGTAAGCCGCTCGAAGCGGTGGTACTGCTCAATCTGGACTTGGGTATTTTGCTCAAGCGGCTGACCGGCCGGCGCATCTGCCAGGACTGCGGCCAGGTATATAACGTGTTCACGTCGCCGCCGGACACGGCCGCGCATGTGCAGAAATACGGACACGTCCCCCGGCTCATTCAACGCCCGGACGACAAGGAAGAAGTGATCGGCAAGCGTCTCGAGGTTTATGACGCCCAGACCAAGCCGCTCGTCGATTACTATTCGCGGATCGGTCTATTGCGAGTGGTCGATGCGGACGCCGATATGGACACGGTGTTCAAGAGCATCCAGGACGCGGTAGCCGGCGCCGGGAACTCTGCTCGATTAGGCGCGTAGGCGCGCGATAAATCGCGGGTCGCGGGCCCGGATAGGGAGGACCGGGCACGGGCGGCGAGCAAACGCATCGCATGGCTTGGCCCGCGCAAAATCGAGGCGGGTTGGCGATGCCGGATGCTAGGGGAGATTCTCGAGAAGCCGCAAGCCGATCTCCTCGCGTCGCCAGCCGGCCAGAGCTTGCGAATCGCGCGCCCCCATGGCGAGAGCCTTGAGTTCGCCGCGGGGTGCGAGAAGCTCCGCGCTCACGTCCAGTTCCGCCGCGCGCGCATCCACGATTTTGCCGAGGCGTTCGGCCAACGCTTTCTGTTCGGGAGTCGGGCGCGCATCTTGGCTAGGGCTCATGTCGGATAACGGTGTGTTCGTTTCCCGGTGCAATGCCTGCAACAGGCTGGCCGCGAAGCCTTCATTGAAGTTCGAAGGCATGGCGTTGAGCGCCCCGAGGGCCGCAAGCGAGCCGGGGTTGGCATGAGCCACCGCAAAGATGGCTGTATCGGGAATGATCCAGGCGCGCGGCAGATCGCGTTCGCGCGCCATCCGTTCGCGCCAATTGGCGAGGATCTTGGCACGGGCTCGCGCTTTGGGCTCGAGCTGGCCGATGCCGCGCAGCCGTTCCCAGGCTTGATCGGGGTCCGGCTCGTAGAGCCGCACATCACCGAGGGACGCGCAATCCTCCGCGGCCCAATGCTCGCGTCCGAGCTCCCGCAGGCGCGTGGTCAGGAGTTCCGCGATGTCGCCGAGATACAGGACGTCCTCGGCCGCGTACCGCAATTGTTCCGGGGTCAGCGGCCGTTTCGACCAATCGGTGCGTGTCTGTCCCTTCGGCACGGTGATATCGAGCAGTGTCTTGACCAGCTCGGCGTATCCGACCTGAGGCTTGAGACCGATGCAGCCGGCGGCTATCTGGGTATCGAAGACAGGGGCTATCACCCGCTTCGTGGCCAGATAAACCGCCTCGAGATCCTGCCTCGCCGCGTGGATGACTTTCGGCGTCTGGGCCGCGGCCAATGCGACCAGCAACGGCTCGAGACTGACGCTTCGCAGCGTGTCTATACACCAAATATTGCCGCCCGCGGCGAGTTGCAGCACACAGAGCTTGGGAAAGAAGGTGCGCTCGCGCAAGAATTCCGTATCGAGACCAATCAGCGGCTGAGATTCGAGGGCGCGTGCCAGCGCCGGCAGCTGGTCTTGTCGATCGACCCAAATCGCGTCAGGCATACCTTGTTTCCACGTGTACAATTTAGAGAAATGATTATGACCGAATGACCGATGTTGCGACTCGCAAAAGCATTTTGGGACATCGCCCTGTGGCGCAGATCGCCCGCGCACTTGCCGGCGTCGCTGTTCTTGCTGGGGTTGGTCGCCGCGGCGGTAGCGCTGCTCGAAGTGCTGGGCGCGTTGCTGCCGCCCGGGCCAAGCGACCGAATCTTCATCCGCGTGGCCTTGAGCGTGGGCTTGCCATTGGGTTTCGCCTGGGTGGTGCTCGCCATCGCGCGGCACGGCCAACGATTTCTGCAGACGGCCAGCGCGCTGCTGGGCGTTGCCCTGCTGGCCGAATTGGTGATGTACCCGGTGGGATCGCTGCTCAGCCTGGTCGGCACCGATCACCCCGCCGCCATACCGTTGGGTCTGTTGCTGCTCGTGGGCCTGATCTGGTATTTGCTCGCATGCGCCAACATCTGGCGGGCGGCGCTCGATTCGGGCCTCGGCTTGGGAATCGCCGTCAGCGTGGGATATCTGGTGCTGTCGATGGCTTTGGAGCAGCAGTTGCTGCCCGCTGCTTGAGGTATCTCCCGGCGTGCACGTCCATATTCTAGGAATAGCCGGCACCTTCATGGGGGGAGTGGCGGCGATCGCGAAAGCGGCGGGCTACCGCGTCACGGGGTCCGATATCAACGTGTATCCGCCCATGAGCACGCAGCTCAGCGCGTTGGGAATCGACTACGTCCAAGGGTACGGCGCCGAGCAGCTAGAGGTGCGGCCCGATGTGGTGGTGGTGGGCAACGCGCTGTCCCGCGGCAGCCCGGTGGTGGAGGCCATGCTCGACCGCGGCATGCAGTACACCTCGGGGCCGTTGTGGCTCGCCCAACACGTGCTGCGGGACCGCCACGTGCTCGCGGTGGCGGGCACGCATGGCAAGACCACGACCAGCAGCATGCTGGCCTGGATCCTCGAACATGCCGGCCTCGACCCCGGATTCTTGATCGGCGGCGTGGCGACCAACTTCGCCGCTACCGCGAGGTTGGGGTCGGGACCCTACTTCGTGATCGAGGCGGACGAATACGACACCGCCTTCTTCGACAAGCGGGCGAAGTTTGTCCACTACCGGCCGCGCACCGCGATCTTGAACAATCTGGAATACGACCACGCGGACATCTACCCGGACGTGGCGGCCATCCGCCGTCAGTTCAATCAGCTGCTGCGCACCGTGCCGTCGACGGGGCGGCTGATCGTCAATGGCGAGGACGCCGAACTTCGCACCACCCTGGACATGGGATGCTGGACTCCTTGCGAGAGTTTCGGCGCGGCCGATCAAGGCGCGGCCGCGGGCGGCGCCGATTGGACCGCACACGATGCCGGCGGCGCGGCCGCGCGCTTTGCCGTTCACTTGCGCGGCAGCACGGTGGCCGAAGTGCAGTGGTCGCTGCTGGGCCGGCACAACATCATGAATGCGCTGGCGGCGATAGCGGCCGCTGCGCACGTGGGGGTCGAGCCGGCGCGCTCGGCGCTGGCTTTGCGCGAATTTCGCGGGGTGAAGCGCCGCATGGAAATCCGCGGCGTCGTTGGCGGCGTGACGGTGTACGATGACTTCGCGCATCATCCGACGGCCATCGCGGCCACGCTCAAAGGCTTGCGCGCACGGGTCGGCACCGCACGCATCGTCGCCGTGGTCGAACCGCGGTCCAATACCATGAAGCTCGGGGTGCATCGTGAACAATTGGCCCCCTCCTTGGCGTCGGCGGACCGCACCTGGTTCTTGAATCCGGCGGATCTGGGATGGGACCTTCCGGCGGCAGTGGCCTCGTTGGGGGGGCGTGTGGGTTTTGCGCAGACCGTCGACGCACTGGTGCGAGCATTGGCCGATGACAGCCGCGTCGGCGATCAGGTGCTGGTGATGAGCAACGGCGGCTTCGGTGGGCTGCATGAGAAATTGCTTGCGGAGTTACGGACACGCCAATGAGTTTGGTGCCGCTGTTTCCGCTCAACATGGTGTTGTTCCCGGAAGGTCCGCTGCCGCTGCGGATCTTCGAGACGCGGTACGTGGATATGGTGCGGGATTGCCTGCGCGCCGAGCGCGGCTTCGGCGTGGTGCTGATTCGCGAAGGCAGCGAGGTGGGCCCGGCCGAAACCTATGACGTGGGCACCATGGCGAGGATCACCGATTTCCACCAATTACAGGGCGGTTTGCTCGGTCTTTCATGCGTGGGTGAACGACGTTTCCGGATTCACCGCAAGACCGTGGCGGGCGACGGGCTCAATCTCGGGGACATTGAACTGCTGGCGCCCGAACCTACGGTCCGCGTTCCCCAACAGCATAGGCGCCTCGCCGATCTATTGAAGTCGGTGCTGCCGCAACTCGGTGAGGTTTACACCGGCATCGACATGCGCCTGGATGATGCGGCATGGGTGGGGTACCGTCTCGCGGAAATCCTGCCCATTCCATTGCACGACAAACAGTCGTGTCTCGAAATCCACGATCCGCTGGAGCGGCTCGATATCCTCGCGCCGCTGGCGTAGAGGCCGCCGCACCGAAGCCCGTGCGGCGACTCTGGCGCAGGCGAGGTGCAGCCACGCGCCTGGGGTAGCGGGGGGTGGGCAAGGGGAGCGAGAGGGAGAGAGGGGAAGGAGAAGGGGAAGGGGGCTATGATTTTCGAGAATTTGACGTTTTGACGCCGTGATGTCCTGGCGCTTCTGCTGACATCATGACGTTGTGATGCCGTGACGCCGCGCGCCGCGCCGGGTGTAGAACCATCGCAACCCCAGCCCGATGAGCATCGTCCACGCGAGCACCAACCAGCCCACGAACCCGTCGAAGCTGCTCAGCAAAAACGCTAGCCTGGCCGTGCGCAGCGGCTGCGATAGCTCGTGCACCACCAGCATCACCCATACCCAACCGGCGTGCAGCCCGATGCACGCGGCAATGTTGCCCGTGGTGAGGCGGATGATGCCGAGCACGAGGCCCACCGCCAGCAGGCAGAGGAAGGCATCCGCGATGCCCAGCGGCTGAGCGAAGGAGTGCAGCGTACCGGCCAGCAACTCGATGCCGCTCCATGCGCCGACCCGGTCCGGCGGGATCTTGAAGCTGGCGAAAAAATGCGTCGCCGAGTAGACGATGGCGGTCAATAGCACTGCCGCCCGCGCCCCCGATTCACGTTCGATCGCGGTGAGCATGGCGCCGCGCAGGAATGTTTCCTCGATGAACCCCACCGCCAGCCCCGAGAGGAGCCGCAGCAACACGAGTTTGATCACGGCGGCGCCGGTGATTTGCGTGGCTTGGGTCCAATCGAGCAGACCGAGCGCCGTCATGACAGCCACCACCGCCGTCATGGTCGCGATGCCGAGCGCCAGCCCGATCGACATTTCACGCAGGAACTCGCGCCGTGGGACACCGTACCCGAGGCTGACCCGATCGCTCAAGCGCAGACGGCCCGCGACCAGCAAGAATCCGATGGCCAAGGCCAGCATGCCGATGCGATCGCCGATGCGGTGGAACGGAAAATGGAACGCCGGATGCAACAGCAGCCAGGCTGGATAGGTCAAGCCGGCAATCGCGGCGAAACCGATGAGAATCAGGCCCACGAAGCAGGCAAACGCGCGCATGGTTAGGCAGCAGCGTGCAGGGTGGGAAATATCCTCGCCGCCGCCGCCACGGTGGCGGCGATGTCTTCCGCGCAATGCGCTGCCGACACGAACCCCGCTTCGAAGGCGGAGGGCGCGAAGTATATTCCGGCGTCGAGCATGGCGTGGAAGAACCGGCTGAAACGGTCTGCCCGGCATGCCATCACCTTGGCAAACGTATCCACTTCGGGCTCGTCGGTGAAGAACAGCCCGAACATACCGCAGACATGGTTGGTTGCGAGCGGGATGCCGGCATCCGCCGCGGCAGCGGCCAAGCCCCGTGTCAAAGCACTGGTGGCGGCCTCGAGACGTTCATGGAAACCCGGCACGGCGATCAGCTCCAAGGTGGTCAGGCCCGCCACCATGGCGACCGGATTCCCGGACAGCGTGCCGGCTTGATAGATGGGTCCCAACGGCGCCAGCCGCTCCATGATGTCGCGCCGTCCGCCGAAGGCGCCCACCGGCATGCCGCCGCCGATGATCTTGCCCAGCGTCGTCAGATCGGGGCGCACGCCGTAAAGTTGTTGCGCACCGCCGAGCGCGACTCGAAAGCCGGTCATCACTTCGTCGAAGATCAGCAGCGCACCGGCGCGATCGCACTCCTCGCGCAGCGTCTGCAGGAAGCCGGGGGCGGGCGGCACGCAGTTCATGTTTCCGGCGATTGGCTCCACGATGATGCATGCGATTTGCCGTCCGATCCGGCGAAACACCTCACGGACTTGGTCCGCATCGTTGTAGTCGAGCGTCACCGTGTGAGCGGCCAACTCCATGGGCACGCCCGGGGAGCTGGGAACGCCCAAGGTGAGCGCACCCGAGCCGGCCTTGATCAACAGTGAGTCGGAATGTCCGTGATAGCAGCCCTCGAATTTAACGATGGTGTCGCGGCCGGTAAAGCCCCGCGCCAGACGAATGGCGCTCATGGTCGCCTCGGTCCCTGAACTCACGAAACGAACCAATTCGATGGACGGCACGAGTTCGACCACGCGCCGCGCCAATGCGGTTTCGAACTCGGTGGGTGCGCCGAACGACAGCCCATCGGCGGCCACGGTTTGGACCGCGGCGATCACCTCCGGGTGCGCGTGCCCCACGATCATCGGCCCCCACGAGCCCACGTAGTCGATGAAGCGACGCCCGTCGGCGGCGATAACCCGAGAGCCGGCCGCTTTCTTGAAGAACACGGGTTCGCCGCCGACCCCGCGGAACGCGCGCACCGGCGAATTGACGCCGCCCGGAATGTATCTACAAGCCTCTTGGTACAGGCTCACCATGTCGATGTTTCCTCTTTACGCCGCTCACCAAGCCAACGACTCACGCAGCAAGCGCGGCGCGCGGTAAACCCAGACTGACCGCGAGGCCGCCGCCCGGATGATTGTCCGCCACGGCGAAGCCACCATGGGCTTTCATGACCTGGGCGGTGATGGCCAGACCGATCCCCTCGCCGCCGCTGTCGCGATCGCGCGATTCGGCCACCCGATAGAACGGCTCGAATATACGCTTCAGGTCACCGGGGGGCACGCCTGGGCCGTGATCGCGGATGACGACGAGCAAGCCGCCACGCGCCTTCGCGGCGACCGGCACGCCTGCGGCGGGCGTGCCGGTCGGAGCCTCGACCGCGGCCGGCGCATCGAGGGCCGGCGAGGTGATCGATACTTCCACCGGTGCGTTTGCGGGGCTGTAGCGCACCGCGTTGCGCAGCACGTTCTCGATCGCGCTTCTCAATAACTCGCGGCTGCCGCGCAGGGAGGTGCGCGCGGCGCCGGACAGCAACACGTGACACTCTTTCACCGCCCCTTCGAAGTTGGCGTCGCGCACCAGTTCTTCCAGCAACTCGTCGAAGTCGAATTCCTCGCGCTCGAACGGTGCGTCGGTTCCGTGCAGTCGGGCGAGTTTCAACACTTGGCTGATGAGTCCGTCCAGCCGTTCGATCTCGCGCTCCAGCCGGTCCAACTGTCGCGCCAGATCGACGCCGTGTCGTCGCGCGAGACCGACGGCGACGCGCATGCGCGCCAGCGGCGAGCGCAACTCATGGGAAACGTCGCGCAGTAGTTGATTGATGGCGGCGCGATTGGCCCGTAGCTGGTCCGCCATGGCGTCGAAGTCCCGCGCCAACACGGCGAGCTCATCCTTGCGGTCCTCGAACCCGGCACTCACGCGCATCACGTTCGTCCGTTCGTCCACCGGCATGTCGAGCTTTTCACTCGCGAGCGCCCGTGCCCCCGCTTGGATACGCCGTATGGGGGCGCTCAGGTGCTCGGCAAGCCACCAACTGGCAAACGCGCTCACCACGAGCGCGATGCCCAGAATGGCGAAAGAGATACCGGGCAAACTCAGCGCGCCGAAGATGGGGCGCCGCGCCACCACCCACACCGTGTAAGTCGAGCCGTCGGGTGCCACGATTTGCGGCGCGAAATGCGGCGCTCGAAAATTTCGCGGCGCCGGGGTAGCGGTGGACCGCATCTCACCGGCGCCCATCGCAAACTGATTGAATAGATCCACGCGCCGAGCCGTGCTGTCCGAAACTCTGCGGCCCAGAATGTCCTTGCCATCCGGTCCAATGATGTAGAAATCGCGGCCGGGCAGGGAATTCTTGTTGGTGTCGAGCCATTCCTTGAGCGCGGGTAGACCGCCCTTCGCGACGATCTCGGATGCCTGAATCGCGACGTTCGGCCTGCTCTGCGGGTCGGGCGACTCATATGCCCGGGAGGCCACCGTGAACGTGATGGCGATGCTGCCGCCGACGATGAGCGCCATGGCGATCCAGAACAAGACGAAGATGCGGACGAACAGATTGTGCATCAGGCGGCGTTGGCATCCATCATGCGGCGCTCGACGAGGTGAGCATGTAACCCGAGCTGCGGACGTTCTTGATTTCCGGATCCTTGCCTGGTGCGAGGTGCAGTTTACGGCGCAAATTGCTGATATGAGTGTCGATGCTGCGATCGTAGGGCACGAGCCTGCGGCCGAGCGCCTGTTCCGTCATGGCCTCGCGCGAGATCACCTGCCCGGCGGAGCGCATCAGCAATTCCAGCACGCGAAATTCCGCGCCGGTGAGCGGGATCTGAATATCGGCGACACGCACCTGATGCCGTCCGGTATTGAGCACGATCGGCCCGACGGTGAGTTCGTCGGCCGCGCCGCGTGCGGTTCGGCTGCTCGCGCGGCGCAGGATGGCACGCATGCGTGCCACCAACTCCCGAGGATTGAACGGCTTGCTCAGATAATCATCGGCGCCCAGTTCCAAACCGACGATGCGGTCCACGTCGTCGCCGCGGGCCGTGAGCATCAAGATCGGCGTCTCGTAGGAAGCTCCGAGCTTACGCAGAACTTCGAAGCCGCCGACGTTCGGCAGCATCACGTCCAAGATCAGCACCTCGAAATGGTTGGCCTTTAGTTCGGCCAGCGCATCGCCGCCGTCGTGCACGCTTTTCACCTCGAAGTGCTCGGCCTCGAGGTACTCGGAAAGCATTTGGCACAATTCACGGTCATCATCCACCAGCAGTACCCGCCCCTCGCGGGCGGCGGGAATCTCGGTCGATGGTCCGTGGTGGGTCGTCATAATGTCTACTTTGGCATAACCCGTGGACTCGTGCAGAACCCTGTGTCCGGCGTTCGAGGCGCCCGTCGTCGGGAGTGGCGCGTAACCGTCCGGGCGGGGCTGCGAGTGCGCGAGACTGACGCTTCTTCACACAAACGGGGGGTGAACGTTCACACAACTTTGCACGTTTGTTCGTACCCCCTCGCAGGGAATCGCGCGACGCGACTCGCACGATGGAAGCTCAGTAGGGCGTACCCGGATCGCGGCCGCAGAGATAGGCATCCGGGCGGACCCGATGTTCCGGCCGCGACTACTAGCCGTTCTGAAGGCGAGGGCAGCGGCAAGCATCGCAGCGGCGTGCACTGAGGCCAGCAGTGAGGGCAGCGGCAGCATCGGCAGCGGCGTGCACCGGGCGGCATTCAGCGCGGCGACGCGCCGAGCAGGCGCTATCGTTGAATCGCGCCGACGCCGTCCTTCTTGAGGAGCTCGATCACGCTGTCATGGCCGACGAGGTGGCCGGTGCCGACGATCACCAGATAGTTCTTATCCTCGTTCAGCAGCGCCTCGATCTGCGGGATCCATTTACGGTTGCGTGCCGTAAGCAGCGATCGGTAGAGGTCGGGATCGCGCCCGAGTTCCGAGACGAGCTGGGTTTGAAACCACGCCGTATCGCCGCGCTGCCACGCGTGCACCATGTCATCCACTTGTTTCGGCAGTTCGTGGGCTTGCTCGAGGCTCGATACCAGGTATTCAGCCTGCAGGTCCAGGGATAGCGCTTGGAACAGCGCGATCTGATCCTGCACCGTTTCCAGACCGGCGATGCGCTTTCCATCGCTGCGCGCACGTCCGAGGAAATACATTTCGACCCCGGACTGGGGTTGGAAACCGAGTTGCATCAACTGCAATTGCGAAATGGCCTCGGCCGCGAACCATGGCGCGAACGCGTCGAAAGTTTCCAGTTCGACGCCCACCTCGTGCGCCAGGGCGGTCGCATGCGAGTAACGCTGCGGGCCGAGGATATCGGGCAACGATTTGCCGTCCGGCAACATGGCGCCGGCGAGCATTTGCGCCTGCAATTGTTCCGAATCCACTTCCGCCAGATCCACTTCCATCAGCAGCGATTTGGCGTTCGCATAGGCTTGCAGGACCGCCGGCGCCAGCGGATAGTCCGTCGGCCGTAACACGTGGATGGAGCCGAGCAAGTACACGGTATTGCGCTTGCCGTGCAGTTCCCAGAGCGAATGCAGCGCCGTATCGGCGCGGGCGGGTATGGGCGCCCATGCCAGGATGAGCGCCAATGGCACCAGCCAGGGCGCGCGCGCCGCGAAGGGTGATGGGCGCATGTTTTCAGCCTGCCGCGGCGGGTGGTGCGGACATGCTTTCAGCCTGCCGAGGCGGGACGCAAGCTCGCGCGCTCTACCCAGTGCACCTGGGTGTCGATACGGCCATCGTCGCGCAGCTCCAGACGGCGATACGCCGGCGGCCGTGAGTCGAGCGCATAGCGATCGCTGTGCGGCAGGAATTGCGCGCAGGTCGACGGCGTCCCCATCAGCCGCACGCCGTTGCGCTCGCCGTCGTAGGCTTGATGCACGTGGCCCCACGCCACTGCGCGCACATGACCGTGGCGATCGATGACCCGCCAAAATTCCTCGGCATTGCCGAGCCCGACCCCATCCAACCAGCGACTGCCCATCCGGACCGGATGATGATGCAAACACACCAGCGTATGGGCGGCGCACTTCGCCAGGCAGGCATCGAGCCGGCCGAGCTCGGCCGCCGCGAGACGTCCGCCCACGTGTCCGGACTCGTAACTATCGAGCATGATGAATTGCCATGCACCGATCGTGCGCGTACCGCAGTATTGAAACGGCTCTTGTTCGAGGCTGCGACGCATGGCGGCGGGCTCGTCGTGGTTTCCGGGAATGCACAGGACAGGCGTTTGCAAACCGCAAAGAATACTCTTGAAGCGCAAGTAACCCGACGGATCGTCCTGCACGAGATCGCCGGTCACCAGTATGGCCGAATAGTCGACGTCGTGCGCGAACGCCCGTTCGAGCACGTTCCGCAGGCTCGAGTCCGTTTCCACACCACGCAGCTGGGCGCCGGCATTGCCGTACAAATGCGGGTCGGTGATTTGTAGGATTTGCATGTTCAAATGCTAGCAGAGCATCCCGAAGCCATTGGTGAACTGGGTCATGGCGTGCTCATCCGGCCGGTTTTGAGGCGCGGGCCGCTTACCCCGCAGTCGGCGCGAAGCGCTCGAAGTGGGACCGGCGCACGACGCCCGTTGCTCGCCAATGCGCTGCGGCTCCTCAAGTTGCTGGCAGGGGTCGCATCGGTGACAATATGCGGCTTCCTCCCATAAGAACCAACCATGCCCAGCCGCCGTGAACTTGCAAACGCAATCCGTGCTTTGACGATGGATGCGGTTCAAAAGGCGAACTCCGGCCATCCGGGCGCACCCATGGGCATGGCGGACATTGCCGAAGTGCTGTGGCGAGACGTACTTAAGTTCAATCCAGGCAATCCGGCGTGGATGGACCGCGACCGCTTCGTGCTGTCGAACGGCCACGCGTCCATGCTGTTGTATGCGGTGTTGCATTTGACCGGATATCCGCTGCCGATGGATGAGCTGAGAAATTTCCGGCAGTTCGGCTCCAAGACGGCCGGCCATCCCGAGCGTGAAGTTCACCTCGGGATCGAGACCACGACCGGGCCTCTGGGCCAGGGGTTCGCCAATGCGGTGGGCATGGCGCTCGCGGAGCGCACGCTGGCGGCCACCTTCAACCGCCCGGGCCACACCATCATCGACCACCACACCTACGTATTCCTCGGCGACGGCTGCATGATGGAGGGGATCTCGCATGAGGTGGCTTCCTTTGCAGGAACGCAGATGCTCGGCAAGCTGATCCTGATCTATGACGACAACGGCATCTCCATCGACGGCAAGGTGGCGGGTTGGTTCGGCGACGATACTGCACTGCGTTTCGAAGCCTATGGCTGGCACGTGGTGCCGCACGTCGATGGACAGAACTGCGAGGCCATCGCGGCGGCACTCGCTGCCGCCCGGGAGGAAACCGGCCGCCCGTCGTTGATCTGCGCGAAGACCACGATCGGCTGGGGTGCGCCCAACAAACAGGGCAGCGCCGCCATGCACGGCGAAGCCATGGGGAACGAGGAAATCGCGGCGACCCGTGCGCACCTGGGCTGGACCTCGCCGCCCTTCGACATACCGGCCGATGTATCCGTGGCGTGGGACATGCGCGACAAGGGCGCGCGCGTCGAGGCGCAGTGGCGCGCCCGCTTTGCGGCGTACAGGAACGAATTTCCGGCATTGGCGGCAGAACTCGAGCGCCGCATGGTCGGCGACCTACCGGACTGCTTCGGCGAGCTCATCGGCGCTTATGTCGGGCGCGCGGACTCCGAGGGCAAGGCGCTCGCGAGCCGGCAGTCATCGCAGGCGACATTGAACGCCATCGGGCCCGTGTTGCCCGAATTGCTCGGCGGTTCGGCCGATCTGACACCGTCAAACGGTACGCTGCGCAAGGATTCGGTGCCCTTGAGCGCGCAGTCGCCGGCCGGCAATTACGTGCATTTCGGCGTGCGCGAATTCGGCATGTCGGCCATTTTGAACGGCGTGGCCGCGCATGGCGGATTCATCCCGTACGGCGGCACGTTCCTCACGTTTTCGGATTACGCGCGCAACGCCGTGCGCATGGCCGCCTTGATGCGCTTGCGGGTGCTGTTCGTCTATACGCACGACTCCATCGGCTTGGGGGAGGATGGCCCGACGCATCAGCCCATCGAACACCTCGCCAGCCTGCGCGTCATTCCGCACATGGATGTCTGGCGTCCCTGCGATGCGGTGGAGACCGCAACGGCCTGGTGCGTCGCCGTCGAGAATCGTGACGGTCCGACGAGTTTGGTGTTGACCCGGCAATCATTGACCCACGAGGTGCGCGACGCGGCGCAACGCGCGGCCATCAGGCGCGGCGGCTACGTGCTGATCGAGTGCGACGGGCCGCCGGAGGCGATCGTGATCGCCACCGGTTCGGAGGTGGGTATCGCCGCGGAGGCGGTCCGCAACGTGGCCGGCAAGGGTCGACGAGTGCGTCTGGTGTCCATGCCCAGCAGCACCACCTTCGAGCGTCAGGACGAGGCGTACCGGCAGAGCGTGCTGCCGGACGCGGTGACCCGGCGCATCGCCGTGGAGGCCGGAGCGACCGCCACCTGGTGGCAGTACGTCGGGCTGCGGGGCGAGATCATCGGCATCGACCATTTCGGCGCCTCGGCGCCGGCTAAGGATCTGTTCGAAGCATACGGTTTCACCAGCGAGCGGGTGGTCGCGGCGATAGAAAGAGTCTTGGCATGATCCGGTTCATAATGCTCTGCGGCGGAGGACTCGCAAGCGGGCAACTGTCAAACGGGGTCGCTGCGACCCCCTAACGTCGGCGCAAAGCGCCTGAGGAATACGATGGCAATTAAAATAGGTATCAATGGCTACGGCCGAATCGGCCGCAACGTGCTGCGGGCGCTGTACGAGGGAAAGCACAGGGATGAGGTCAAGATCATCGCGATCAACGATCTCGGGGATGCCAATACGAATGCTCATCTGACCCGATTCGATACCGCGCACGGCCGGTTCCCCGGCGAAGTCCACGTCGACGGCGATTCGATGGTGGTCAACGGCGACCGTATCCGGGTGGTGGCGCAGCGAGATCCGTCGAAATTGCCGTGGGGCGAACTCGGCGTGGACTTCGTGCTGGAGTGCACCGGATTGTTCACCAGCAAGGCCAAGGCATCGGCTCACTTGAGCGCCGGCGCCAAGAAAGTCGTCATTTCGGCCCCGGGCGGCGATGATGTGGACGCCACCATCGTCTTCGGCGTGAACCACCAGGTGCTGACGTCGAGCCACACCGTCATCTCCAACGCGTCCTGCACCACCAACTGCCTGGCTCCTCTGGCCAAAGTGCTGCACGATGAGGTCGGCATTCTCGCCGGCGTCATGAACACCATCCATTCCTATACCAACGATCAGGTCCTGACCGACGTATATCACTCGGACCTGCGCCGCGCCCGTTCGGCGACCATGTCCATGATTCCGACCAAGACCGGCGCGGCCGCCGCGGTGGGACTGGTGCTTCCGCAACTCAAGGGCAAGATCGACGGGTTTGCGGTTCGCGTGCCGACCATCAACGTGTCACTCGTGGACTTGAGCTTCAACGCGGCGCGCAAGACCACGGTCGAGGAAATCCATGCGGCGGTCAAGAAGGCGGCGAGCGGCGAATTGAAGGGTATTCTCGCCTATAGCGATGCGCCGTTGGTGTCGGTGGATTTCAATCACGATCCGGCGTCTTCGACCTACGATGCCACGCTCACCAAGGTCATCCAGGGCACCATGGTCAAGGCATGTGCTTGGTATGACAATGAATGGGGCTTTTCCAACCGCATGCTCGACACCACGGTGGCGTGGTCGAAGGCGGGTTGATCTCGTTAATAGGGGAGCCGGGGTACCGGCAGGCGGGTGCGCAATGAAAATCATAAAAATGTCCGATCTGAATCTGGCGGGAAAGCGCGTGCTGATTCGCGAAGATCTGAACGTGCCGCTGAAGGACGGTGCCGTGACCAGCGATGCGCGCATCCGCGCGGCGCTGCCCACCATCCAGGCGGCATTGGCGGCGAAAGCCCATGTGCTGGTCATGTCGCATCTCGGAAGGCCGGAGGAAGGGAAGTTCGCCGAGGAATTTTCGCTGGCTCCGGTGGCGCGGCGCTTGATGCAATTGCTGGGCGTGCCGGTGGTGTTGAAGCGCGACTGGCTGGATGGTGTCACGGTCGCCGCCGGCGAGGTGGTGCTCCTCGAGAACGTGCGCTTCAACAAGGGCGAGAAGAAGGATTCGGACGAGCTGGCGAGGAAGATGGCGTCGTTGTGCGACATCTATGTGATGGACGCATTCGGCACGGCGCACCGCGCCGAGGCGAGCACGCACGGAGTGGCGAAGTACGCCAAGGTGGCGTGCGCGGGCCCGCTGCTGGTGAGCGAGCTGTCGGCGCTGGAAACGGCGCTGGAAAAGCCGGCACGGCCCATGCTGGCCATCGTCGGCGGCTCGAAGGTGTCCACCAAGCTGACCGTGCTCGAGACGCTGTTGGCCAAGGTGGATTTGCTGATCGTCGGCGGCGGCATCACCAATACCTTCCTGGCGGCCCTGGGCTTCAATGTGGGCAAATCGCTGCATGAACCCGATATGCTGGATATCTGCAGGCGCTTATTGGACCAGGCGAAACAACGCGGCATCGTGATCGCCATGCCCACCGACGTCGTGGTCGCGAACGAGTTCTCGGCGAAGGCCGAGGCCGACGTCAAGCCGGTGAAGTCCGTGTCGGCCAATGAAATGATCCTGGACATCGGTCCGGATTCCGCCGAGGAGATGGCCAAGCTATGCGCGTCCGCGGGCACCATACTGTGGAACGGTCCCGTCGGCGTGTTCGAATTCGAACAATTCGGCGAAGGAACCCGCACGTTGGCCAATGCAATCGCGCGCAGCAAGGCATTCTCGCTGGCCGGCGGTGGTGATACCCTGGCGGCGATCGAAAAATACGACATCGAGGACAGTATTTCTTACATATCGACGGGCGGCGGCGCCTTCCTGGAATTCGTGGAAGGCAAGAAACTCCCCGCCGTCGAAGTGCTGGAGGAACGAGCCGCGTGAGTTTTCAACTGCGTCGGACCAAAATCGTCGCGACCTTAGGTCCGGCCACGGACGACCCGAAGGTTCTGACCGCGATGGTGCGCGCCGGCGTGGACGTGGTCCGGCTCAATTTCTCCCACGGTGCGACCCAGGATCACGCGCGACGCTTGGAGATGGTCAGGGCGGCGGCGCGGGCCGCCGGCCGTTATGTGGGCGTGCTCGGCGACCTCGCGGGCCCCAAAATCCGCATCGAGCGTTTCGTCGAGGGCCGGATAGACCTGGTAGACGGCGAGCCGTTCACGCTCGATGCGAGCCTGCCGACCGATGCCGGCACGCAGCGCGCGGTGGGTATCGCCTACAAGAGACTGCCGGCGGATGTATCCGCGGGCGATGTGCTGCTGCTCAACGACGGCCAGATCAGCCTGCTGGTCATCGACGTCGACGGACCGCGGATCAACACCCGCGTCTTGGTCGGCGGCGAACTGAGCAACAACAAGGGGATCAACCGGCAGGGCGGCGGCCTGTCCGCGGGCGCCTTGACCGACAAGGACCGGGAAGACATCCGGTCCGCGGCTTCTTTGCAGGTCGACTACCTCGCGGTGTCCTTCCCGCGCGATGCCGCCGACATGAACGAGGCCCGCGCGCTGCTGCGCCAAGCGAAGGGACACGCCTTGCTGGTGGCCAAGATCGAGCGCGCGGAGGCGATCAAGAATCTCGCGGAGATCGTGCGCGCCAGCGATGCGGTGATGGTGGCCCGCGGCGATCTGGGCGTCGAGATGGGTTATGCGGAGCTCGCGGGCCTGCAGAAGCTCATCATTCAGGAAGCCAGACATCAGAATCGTGTCGTCATCATCGCAACGCAGATGATGGAATCCATGATCGTGCACACCATTCCGACGCGTGCCGAGGTATCGGACGTCGCCAATGCCGTGATGGAGGGAAGCGATGCGGTCATGCTGTCGGCCGAAACCGCGGCGGGCAAGCACCCCGTGAAAGTGGTCGAAGCCATGGCGCAGATCATCGAGGGAGCGGAGAAGTATCAGGGGGCGCATGTGCGCATTCGTCAGCGCAATGCCGGCCACTACGAGCGCACCAACGAGGCCATCGCGGCGGCGGTGATGTATACCGCGAACCACCTGCACGTCAAAGCCATCGTGGCCCTGACCGAATCGGGCGAAACCACGCTGCGGATGTCCCGGGTGCGCTCCGACATTCCGATCTACGCGTTCACGCGCCAGGAAGAGACTCGCTCACGAGTCACGCTGTATCGGGGCGTCTATCCGGTCGCCTACGATGTTACCCATAAGGACAGTGAAGCGTTCTATTTCTCGGTCTTCCACCATCTGCTCGATCTGAAATTGGTGGCGGATGGAGATCTCATCATTCTCACCAAGGGTGAATTGTCGGGAGTGGCGGGCGGCACGAATTCCATGCAGATCGTGCA
>JALYHP010000084.1 GCA_030799355.1 Pseudomonadota bacterium | reverse complement strand
CGCGCGCCGCGCGCGCGGCGCCACTCGAATACGATGAGCGCACTGCCGATCATGCCGCCGAGATGCGCGAAATGCGCGACCCCGGAGAGCGTACCGGTGACTCCCATGAACAGTTCCAGCCCCGCATAAATCGTGGCGAACAGCCAGGCCGGCATCGGAATGGGCGGAATCAGTGGCACGACTTTGCGATGGGGAAACAACAACGCATAGGCCAGCAGCAGGCCGAAGACTCCGCCCGAGGCACCGATGGTTGGCGACGGCGGAGCACCCAGCATTTGCGGAACGATCAGCTGGGTGAGCGCGGCGGTAATCACCGATGCGAAGTAACACGCGAGCACCCGCCACGGACCGACATGGCGCTCGATTTCCGCGCCGAACATCCATAGGCCGAGCATGTTGAACAGCAGGTGGTAAATGCTGCGAGGATCATGCAGGAACTCATAGGTAACGGGTTGCCAGACATGGAAATACGGTACCCCCTCGATGGGGGCCAGCGGCCACAACTCCAACGGGTCCAAGGCCCCTCCGGCCCAGACCTCGAGCAGATACATGACCGTGTTGGCGGCTATCAGGCATTTTACGGCGCGGGCGTTGTTCACGAGACATTCTAACCCGCCCTATTCTGTCCCGCCGCGCGCCGGTTTTCGCGTCGTACGGCGACACGCGAGCGCTCCCCCTTTGCCTCGGACACGACATCACCGGCAACGCGACGCCACCCGCAGGACTTTATGCCGCGGGGCGGGCGCGCTGCGCGCAGCCCTTTCCCCGCGCCGCCCGGTCGATGCAGCCGGCAGCCTCGGTCGCTAAGGGTCGACACCCGGCAGTTCGACTAACCCTTGGCTTGCTTCTTTTCCTTCTTCGCCGCGCGTTTTTCCTCCAGCGTTTTGGTTGGCTTCTTCTTGTCTTCTTTCTTTCGATCCATACCTTTGCCCATGATTCGACTCCTCGGTTGAAAAAGTAATCAATCCCGTTTCTTGCGGGCCGGGGTTATCCGGCGGCTGAGCATTTTTCGTTCGGATCCCGCGGAACTTCGCGCCGTCGCGCCGCGCTTCGGGTCAGTACGGCCCACGGCGACCCGCGATGGACCGGAGGCTTCCTCGCTGGCTTTACTGATCCGCAATTCCCGTCCCGCCACCAACACCTTCTGCAACTTCTTGAATATTTGCTTCGGCATGCCCGGCGGCAAACCCACGAAACTATGATCCTCGCGAATATCGATACGCCCTATATGCACGCCCTCGATTCCCGCCTCGTTGGCAATCGCCCCGACGATATTGCTCGGCTTGATTCCGTGGGTAGACCCGACCTCGATACGAAAAGTTTCCATCGAGGCGCCGCCCGTGGCCGCCGGTCGAGACCTGTGCGGCGGCGGTGTAGCCGCCGACCCGGGCGGCTCCGAACGATCCTCGGTGGCTTGCGGCTGCTCGGCTGGGCGAGCACGTTCGGGTACGCGTGCCGCGGCCCGCATGTCGGGTGGTGCGGACTGTCGAGGGGGTGCTTGACCGCCCGGGCTCTCCCGGTCGCGCTCGGCTTTCCCGCCGAGCAGCACGGGCGTCGAGCCCTGCGCCAAACTTGCGAGAGCCGAGGCGATATCGAGCAGCGGCAGCCCACTTTCCGCTTCCAGCTGTTCCACGACCGGGCGCAACGCCTTGGCGTCGGGCAAGGCGATGGTCTCGAGCACCCGTTGTTTGAACTTCGCAATGCGGAGCGAATTGACCGCGTCCACCGTCGGCAGGTTCATCGGTTCGATGACCTGCCGGGTGGCCCGCTCGATGGCACGAAGCATGTTGCGCTCGCGCGGCGCGATGAACAGGATGGCTTCGCCGTTGCGCCCGGCACGGCCCGTCCGGCCGATGCGGTGCACGTAGGATTCGGTGTCGTACGGCACATCGTAATTGACTACATGGCCAATTCGCTCCACATCGAGACCGCGCGCGGCGACGTCGGTGGCGACCAAGATGTCGATCTGCCCGGATTTCAACCGCGCCACCGTGCGCTCGCGCTGGGATTGTGGAATGTCGCCGTTGAGCGCGGCGGCGGCGAAACCGCGCGCCTCCAGCTTTTCGGCCAGTTCGACGGTGGAGTGCTTGGTGCGTGTGAACACCAGCATACCGTCGAAGGTCTCGGCTTCGAGTATCCGCGTCAACGCGTCCAGCTTGTGCATCCCGCTGACCATCCAATAGCGCTGTCGGATGTTCGTGGCGGTGCTGGTCTTGCTCTTGATCGTGACTTCGGTCGGCGAGCGCAAATGCTTGGCGGCGATGCGGCGGATCGGCGCCGCCATGGTCGCCGAGAACAGCGCCACTTGCCGCTGCGGCGGAGTTTGTTCGAGGATGCTCTCGACCGCGTCGACGAAACCCATCTGTAGCATCTCGTCGGCCTCGTCGAGGACCAACAGGGATAGCCCGCCGAGTTTCAGTGTGCCGCGGTTCATATGGTCGATGACCCGGCCGGGCGTACCCACGACCACGTGAACACCGCGTCGCAGCGCGTTCAGCTGGGGCTGGTAGCTTTGGCCACCATAAATCGGCAGCACATGGAAGCCCTTGATGTGGGCGGCATAGCGCAGAAATGCTTCGGACACCTGCAACGCGAGCTCGCGCGTCGGCACCAACACCAGGACCTGCGGGTCGTGCTTGGACAAATCGATTCGCGACAGCGCCGGCAGAGCAAACGCGGCGGTCTTGCCCGTGCCGGTTTGGGCTTGGCCGAGCATGTCGGACCCCGAGAGCAGCACCGGAATGGTCGCGGCCTGGATGGGGGAAGGAGATTCGTAGCCGACGTCCGTGAGGGCTCGTAGGACCGGCTCGGACAAGGCCAGATCGCGAAAACTCGCGGGGGGAGGGCTTTCACCCACCGGAACTGCACTCATGTGAAACACCCTTGAAGAAGTAGCCGCAAGTCTAGCGGTTTGACGGGGTATTGCTACCATGCGCGTCGTGAAAGGCCACCAACCCAGTTAAGCAGGTCGAGACCATGGGACGTATATTCGAAGTCAGGAAACACGCGATGTTCGCCCGTTGGAACCGGATGGCGAAGCAGTTCACCCGGGTGGCGAAAGACATCGCGATCGCGGTCCATGCCGGCGGGCCGGACCCGGCGGCCAACCCCACGCTGCGGCGCATTCTACAGAACGCGCGCGCCGTTAATATGCCGAAGGATAAAACCGACGCCGCCATTCGCCGCGCATCCGGCAAGGAAGCGGCGAACTATCAGGAAATTCTTTACGAAGGGTACGCCCCCCATGGCGTCGCACTGTTGGTGGAGACCGCCACCGACAATCCCACCCGCACGGTGGGTAGCCTGCGCAACATTTTCACCAAGGGCGCCGGCAATCTCGGCAACACCGGCAGCGTGAGCTTCCTCTTCAAGAAAATGGGCGTCTTTCGCCTGGACCCGGCGAGCGTGAAGGACCAGGATGAGCTCGAACTGGACCTCATCGATTACGGTCTGGAGGAGATGGGAGAAAGCAGCGGCGAGAAGGGCGAGCCCCAGCTGGTCATTCGCTGCGCGTTCCACGATTTTGGCAAGCTGCAGGAGGCGCTCGAGGCACGGGGTATTGCCCCGCTCTCGGCGGAACACGAGTACATTTGCGCCGTGCCTACCGAGCTGCCCGAAGATCAGGCCGCGGAGGTCCTGTCGCTCATCGACAAGCTGGAACAAGACGACGACGTCCAGAAGGTGTTCCATACGCTGGCCTGACCCACTGACCCCGCGCCCCCCCTGACATCCCTTGCTCGGCACACCCTGGTCCCGGCATCCCTTGCTCGGTACACCTCGCTCCCGGCGCGCCCCGCTCTCCTGCGCCGCGGGGCAGTGCGTGGCCAGGCGCGGCTTGGGAGGTGGTACCGGCTCAGCCGCTGGGCGTGTGCGAATCGTTCGACAGCGGCCCGAGGGGGCCATGATTCACCAGGTCATGAGCCCAGCGCACCACCGGCTGCAACCGAGGTGAAACCATGGTCAGCGCTTTGCTGTAATCCACCCATCGCGCCTCATGGTGTTCGGGCGTTCCCAAGGCGGGATTGACCGGCAGCCGGATATGGGTTTCGTTGCTGCGGGCGACGTAATAGCGGGCGATCTTCCCCTTGTTGTAGGGCCCGGTGTCCCTGTAGTCCATGCCCCAGTCGAAGGAGATGTCATCCAATCCGGTCTCCTCGCGTACCTCGCGAAGCGCCGCGTCGATCGGCGATTCGCCCCGCTCGACGAGACCCTTTGGGAAATCCCAGTTGCGGTAGGCCCGCAGGAGCAGGAACTTCAGCTTCCGTTCCAGGACGCTCACCACCACGACCCCGGAAGACATTCTGGTCGGAGGAGCAACTGGCATGGACCGCTCGTTGACTGTTACGGCGCTATTGTACAGACCCTGATCCGTACCGCCTGCCGCGATCCGCCCTCCCATAACCGCGCGATCCCCGCCCGTACCCGCGTACCCCGAGTGATGCGCTGCCCACCCTCATGCGGCGGCCGCAGCGGCCGCCGGCAGGGGCGAGCGAATCAGATGATCGAAAGCGCTCAACGAGGCCTTCGCGCCTTCCCCCACGGCAATCACGATCTGTTTGTACGGCACGATGGTGCAATCGCCCGCGGCGAATACGCCCGGCACCGAGGTCTGGCCGCGAGCGTCCACCTCGATTTCCCCGCGGGGCGAAAGTTTCACGGTGCCCTTGAGCCAGTCCGTGTTCGGTACCAGTCCGATTTGCACGAATACCCCGGCGAGCTCGAGCGTGTGGGCGACTCCGCTCTGCCGGTCCTTGTATTTAAGGGCGGTGACCCGCTGGCCATCACCGATGACATCGGTCGTTTGGACGCCGGTGATGACGGTCACGTTCGGCAGACTGTGCAGCTTACGCGTGAGTACGGCGTCGGCTCGCAGCTGGGGATCGTACTCGATGACCGTCACGTGACTCACCAGACCGGCCAGATCGATGGCGGCTTCGACCCCGGAATTGCCCCCGCCGATGACGGCGACCGGCTTGCCCTTGAATAAGGGCCCGTCGCAGTGCGGGCAGTACGCCACACCGCGGTTGCGGTATTCGCGCTCGCCGGGTACGTTGATTTCGCGCCAGCGCGCTCCGGTGGCGATCACCACCGATTTCGCCTGCAGGGCGGCGCCATTGGCCAGCCGGACCTCGAACAGGTCGCCGGGGATCAGCGCCGCGGCACGCTGCGAATTCATCACGTCCACCTCATAGGTGGTGACGTGCTGCTCGAGCCCCGCGGCCAGCTTGTGGCCTTCGGTTTCCTTGATGGAGATGAAATTCTCGATGCCGACGGTATCCAGTAGCTGGCCACCAAAACGCTCGGCGGCGATGCCCGTTCGAATACCCTTGCGCGCCGCGTAGATCGCCGCGGCCGCGCCGGCCGGACCGCCGCCGATCACCAACACGTCGTACGGAGCTTTCGCGTTGAAGCGCGCGACGTCGCGCTCGGCACCGCCCGCGTCGAGCTTGGAAAGGATCTCCTCGAGTTCCATGCGGCCCTGGCCGAAGGGCTGGCCGTTGAGAAATACGGCGGGCACCGCCATGATCTGCCGCCGCTCGACTTCTTCCTGGAACACGGCGCCATCGACCATCGTATGGCGTATGTTGGGATTCACCACGGCCATCAAATTCAGCGCCTGCACCACGTCGGGGCAGCTCTGGCACGTCAACGATACGAATGTCTCGAAGTTAAATTCGCCCTCGAGCCTTTGGATCTGCTCGATGACCGCCGGGGCCGCCTTCGGCGGATGGCCGCCGGCCTGGAGCAAGGCGAGCACCAGCGATGTAAATTCGTGCCCCATGGGCACTCCCGCGAAGCGCACATGCGCTGTCCGTCCCGGGCGGCGAAGCGCGAATGACGGCTTCATTTGGGTTTCATCGCCGGGAAGATCGAGGGTGACGAGAGGCGACAGCGAGACGATGTCGTGCAGTAGCTCGAACATCTCGCGCGACTTATCGCCGTCGTCCAGGGACGGCACGATCTCGACCGGCTGAACGAGCCGTTCCAAGTAGCCTTTCAATTGCGTCTTGAGTTTAGCTTCGAGCATGACTATCACCTGATTTGCATTCACCTAGGAGGCAGGCGGCCGGGAAACGATTAGCGCACGCGGCCGCCGCCACAAGGACTCTCGCGGATCAGATCTTGCCGACCAAATCGAGCGAGGGCGACAAGGTACTGGCACCGGGCGTCCATTTCGCCGGGCACACTTCACCGGGATGCGACGCGACGTATTGCGCCGCTTGCACCTTGCGCAGCAATTCCTTCGCGTCTCGGCCGATCCCGTTGTCGTGCACCTCGATGATCTTGATACGCCCCGAAGGATCGATAACGAAGGTACCGCGGTAGGCGAGGCCTTCCTCTTCGATCAACACCTCGAAATTGCGCGACAACGCCAAGGTCGGATCCGCGATCAGCGGATATTGGACCTTCGCGATGGTCTCGGATGTGTCGTGCCAGGCCTTGTGCGTGAAATGGGTGTCCGTCGACACGCCGTAGATCTCGACGCCCAATTTCGCGAAAGCTGCGTAATTGTCGGCAAGATCGCCGAGTTCGGTGGGGCAGACGAACGTGAAGTCGGCCGGATAGAACACGAAAACCGACCACTTGCCCTTGAGATCCTCGTGGGTCACGGGAACGAACTTACCGTTGTGATAAGCGGTGGCTTTGAAGGGTTTGACTTCGGAATTGATCAGTGACATTGCATACCTCCGTTGGAAACTAACTGGGGACCAGAGCGACAGAATGCCAGAAATAATCATTGACAGCATTGATTAAAATTATCGTAGTGATAGACTGTGCCTATCGATCGCCACTGAGCGTGGCCGCGATTCCGGCGATCCGTGACGGCGATGCTAGGCTTGGGTCAATCCCATGAATCTCAAGGACTTGAAGTATTTGGTAGCGCTGGCCGACACCGGGCACTTCGGCAAAGCCGCCGACCGCACGTTCGTGAGCCAGCCCACCCTATCGGCACAACTGAAAAAACTCGAGGAATACCTCGGCGTCAAACTGGTGGAGCGCCAGCCGAAGAACGTGCAGCTCACCGAAGTCGGCAAGCAGATCGTGGTTCGCGCCCGGCGGATGCTCGACGAGGGCGATGAGATCATTGCGCTGGCACGCAATAACACCGATCCGTTCTCCGGCAAGCTTAAGCTGGCATTGATCCCGACCATTGGACCGTATCTGTTGCCGCGAATCATGCAAAGCGTACGGAATGCCTTGCCGCATCTTGGGCTCATGCTCTATGAGCATCAGACTGAACCGCTGCTCAAGCGCCTACGCGACGGCGAGATCGATCTCGGCATCCTGGCATTGCCGATCGCGCCGGAAGGTCTGGAGGCGCGGGAACTCTACCAAGAGCCCTTCACCGTAGCACTGCCCAACCACCATCCCCTGGCGGCGAAATCGACCATTAAAATTCAGGAGCTGAAGGGGCAGACGCTGCTGCTGCTCGAAGATGGTCATTGCCTGCGCGACCAAGCCTTGGAAGTATGCAGCCGCATCGATATCCGCGAGGCCGAGGATTTTCGCGGCACCAGCTTGGAAACCCTGCGTCAGATGGTGGTTGCCGGGCTCGGCATCACTCTGCTTCCCGAAACGGCCGTCGAGTCGCCGTTCGGATCCCAGCGAGGACTCACCATACGCCCCTTCGCCAAGCCGCCCCCGACGCGCACGGTGGGCGCGGTTTGGCGCAAATCGAGCACACGGGCGGCGGCCATATCGGCGGTATGCGACGTGTTGGAAAAAGTCATGGGGAGTACAGGCAGTAAAGGCTAGCTCTCGCGGCCCGGGGTCAATCAAGATTCAAGCTGCTTGCCACGCGTCTCCGGAAGGGCGAGCGCGGCGACTATCACAAGACCCGCAGGCCGTGGCAAAGATTCCGATAGCGTTGCCGAGCGACATATGGCTCGTGGCATAGCCGATGAGAAACGGCAGCGAAGCGCTGATCCCGCGCCCCGAGCTGTAACAGAAACCCTGGCCGGAACCGCGAATGCGGGTCGGAAACATCTCGCCAAGGAAAGCGCCGGTGCCGCCGAAATGCCCGACGAGAAAAAGCCGAGAGAAAATCCGAGCACCAGCATCAGGTCGTTGGAGATCGGCAGACTGTCGCTCGATCCTTGGGTATTGTCTGGATCGCTCATCCCGGCGCGTGCTTCTGATTTCATGGACATCTCGTTCGATGAGAACACCGCGAGTCACCGACGGGTCAGTGAAACGGATCATAGCGCAGCAAGAGTTTGTCATTGGTGAAAAAATTCATCGAACACTTTCTCGCGTAAAATGTCTGCCTATGAGCGACTCTGTCTTCTTTGCCGACCGCACTGAGTCTGCCACGCCCCCTGTGCCGGGCGCTGCGTACGCCATGCCTGTCGCAAAGGAATCATCCGAACCTCGAGTCGCTCGCGACGGCTTGACCCCGCCCAGTGTTGATTCACAGCTGCGACGCCGGCACCACACCTTCATAGTCTTCCTCATCTCACCATGGCGATGACTCCTTCCACACTCATCCCTACAGCCGGCTGGCAATTCTGGATCGATCGCGGCGGCACATTTACCGACATCGTCGCGCGCCGACCCGACGGCACGCTGACGACGCATAAGCTGCTCTCCGAAAATCCGGAGCGTTATGCCGATTCGGCGGTGCAAGGGATTCGTGATCTCATGGAGCTTGGCGGCGACGCCGCCATCCCCACGGCACAGATTGCCTCCGTGCGCATGGGAACGACGGTTGCGACCAATGCCCTGTTGGAACGCAAGGGCGAGCCGACAGTCCTGGCCATCACCCGTGGCTTCGCCGATGCCTTGCGTATCGGCTACCAGAATCGGCCGAAGCTGTTCGTCCGCCGGATCGATTTGCCGGCTCCGCTCTACGAGCGCGTGGTCGAGATCGACGAACGCATCGGCGCCCAGGGTGAGGTGGTCCGCCCCCTCGACCTCGCCACTGCGGAAACGTCGTTGCGTCAAGCACACGCTGATGGGATCCGCGCCTGCGCCATCGTTCTCATGCACGCCTATCGCTACCCCGCCCATGAACGGACGCTGCGCGCTCTCGCCGCAGACATCGGTTTCACACAGATCTCGGTGAGCCACGAAGTGAGTCCCTTGATGAAGCTGGTATCGCGCGGCGATACGACGGTCGTCGATGCCTATTTGTCGCCAATCTTGCGACGCTATGTGCGACACGTGCAGCATGTGCTCGGCGATGTCCCCTTGCAGTTCATGCAAAGCAGCGGCGGCCTGACCGACGCACGCCGATTCCGTGGCAAGGATGCGATTCTCTCCGGCCCCGCCGGCGGCATCGTCGGAGCCGTGCAAGTGGCGCGTCTGGCCGGCTTCGATCGCATCATCGGTTTCGATATGGGCGGCACCTCGACCGATGTGACCCACTACGCCGGTGAGTATGAGCGCGACGTCATCACCGAGATCGCCGGCGTCCGCCTGCGTGCCCCGATGATGAAAATCAACACCGTCGCCGCCGGCGGCGGCTCGATCTGCAGTTTCGATGCAGGCCGCTTTCGCGTCGGACCGCACAGCGCCGGCGCCAATCCGGGCCCCGCATCCTACCGGCGCGGCGGTCCGCTCACCGTAACCGACTGCAATCTGCTGGTGGGGAAGATACACCCGGACTGGTTTCCGCACGTCTTTGGTCCGAACGGGGACCAGCGGCTCGACCGGGATATCGTGCTCGAGAGGTTCACCACCTTGGCGAAGGCGGTGGCGACGGATACCGGCGCCCGCCGTTCGCCGGAACAAATCGCCGAAGGCTTCCTCCTGATCGCCGTGGAGAACATGGCCAATGCGATCAAGCAGATCTCGGTACAGCGAGGTTACGACGTCACCCGCTACACCCTGGCTTGCTTTGGCGGAGCGGGCGGCCAACACGCCTGCCTGGTGGCGGACGCCTTGGGCATGCATCGGATATTCATTCACCCGTTTGCCGGTGTGCTCTCCGCGTATGGCATGGGCCTAGCCGATGTCCGCGCCCTGCGGCAGAAGGCGATCGAAGCCGCTATCGACGAGGCGACGGTCGAACAATGTCTACTCGATTATCGAGAGCTCGATCGCGAAGCGGTCGGGGAGATACTCGATCAGGGCATTGCGGCCGACCGCATCGAGCTACGGCGCACCCTGCATATCAAGTACGATGGCACCGATAGCACCCTCGAAGTTGCCTTTGTTGCGGATGCGGCGGTAATGGAAGCGCGGTTTGCGGAGGAATATCGGACGCGTTACGGATTCCTCGTGTCAGGCCGGCCGCTGGTGGTCGAAGCGCTTGCGGTGGAAGCGATCGGCAGGCTGCAGGACGCAGCCGAGGAAGTATGGCCGCTGCCCGAGGGGGCATCGGCGCACCCCACGCCCGTCGATGTCGTACCTATCTTCACCGGCGGCCGCTGGCAGACGAGCGGTGTCTACGCCCGCGATGCCCTAGCCCCCGGTGCGCGTATCGACGGACCGGCCCTGATCATGGAAAAGAGCGCCACCACCGTCATCGAGCCAGGCTGGCAGGTAGAGCTGACCCGACGCAATCACCTGATACTGCAGCGCACGGCGTCACTGCAGCGTGGCAAACCCCTGGGTACCGATGCGGATCCGGTCATGCTCGAAGTATTCAACAACCTGTTCATGTCGATCGCCGAGCAGATGGGCGTTACGCTCGCCAACACATCCAGTTCCGTCAATATGAAGGAGCGGCTGGATTTTTCCTGCGCGGTCTTCGATAACGATGGCGAGTTGATCGCCAATGCACCCCACATGCCGGTACATCTGGGCTCGATGGGCGACAGCGTGCAAAGCATCATCAAGCGGCGGGCTGGCACGATGTTTTCTGGCGATGTCTACGTGCTGAATGCTCCCTACGCCGGAGGCACCCATCTGCCCGACGTGACCGTGGTGATGCCGGTTTTTCTGCCGGCCCGCCCGATGCCGATGTTTTACGTCGCCTCGCGCGGACACCATGCCGATATCGGCGGGATCTCGCCGGGTTCGATGCCGGCGAATTCGACCCACGTGGACCAGGAAGGATTGCTGATCGATAACGTGCAGCTGGTCGCGGGGGGGCGTTTCCTCGAGCAGGACATGCGTATTTTGTTCGGCGCCGGCCGCTATCCTGCACGCAATATCGACCAGAACCTCGCCGACCTGCGTGCCCAGGTGGCCTCTTGCGCGAAGGGTGCGGCGGAATTAATCCGCATGGTCGAGCAGTTCGGACTCGACACGGTCTGCGCCTATATGCGCCATGTTCAGGACAATGCGGAGGAGTCGGTGCGGCGAGTGATCGGGTCGCTGCGCGATGGCCGGTTCGAGTACGAGATGGACTGTGGCGCACGGATTGCCGTGAGTCTCTCGATCGCTACCGGCGCACGCGAGGCCATCATCGACTTCACGGGGACCAGCGAGCAGCAGCCGAGCAACTACAATGCCCCTTCATCGATCTGCAAGGCTGCGGTGATGTACGTCTTCCGGACCTTGGTCGATGCCGAGATCCCGATGAACGCGGGGTGCTTGCGTCCCTTGAAGATCGTGATCCCGCCGGGAAGCATGCTCGATCCGCATTACCCCGCCGCCGTGGTCGCGGGCAATGTCGAGACCTCGCAGACCATCGTCGATTGCCTCTACGGCGCACTCGGTGTGATGGCAGCGGCACAAGGCACGATGAACAACTTCACCTTCGGCAACGATGGATACCAGTACTACGAGACGATCTGCGGCGGCTCCGGTGCCGGCCCGGATTTCCACGGCACCGATGCGGTGCAGACCCACATGACGAATTCGCGCCTGACCGATCCGGAAGTGCTGGAGTGGCGCTTCCCGGTGCGGCTGGAAGAGTACCGCGTGCGGCGTGGCAGCGGCGGCGTGGGTAAGCATCGCGGCGGCGACGGCGTGGAACGGCGTCTGCGCTTTCTCGCACCGATGCGAGCCAACGTTCTGGCCAATCGCCGACGCGTGGCACCGTTCGGCCTCCGAGGCGGCCACGCCGGTGCGCTCGGCTGCAACTGGGTCGAACGGCACATCGGGAATGTCGTGCAGCGCTACGAATTCGGCGCCACGCAAGAGGTGCAGATGGCCGCGGGCGATGTGATCGTGATTCAGACTCCCGGCGGCGGGGGCTACGGCGCCGTATAAGCCGCAGCCATTCCCCCCCGTACCGGCTCTGCCACGGCGGCGGCTACGGCGGGCCAACCCGCGTGCCGGCTCTGCCGCAGCGGCGGCGCAGGCACCGTCGGCCGGCTGCCGCTTATGCCGATCATTTCACATAGTACCCAGTTGAAACCCGGCAAAATGGCGCGGGTATAGGAATCCGATCCATGACCGCAAACGCCATCGCACCCAGCAGTCCGCAGCCCGCACCGCGCTTCGATGCGAAGTTCATCGAGGAACATCATCTCGTCGAACGGTATCTGGAGCACAAGTTGCCTACCAAAGGCGCTCTCGACCTCGAGAATTGGTGCCGGGCCAATCCAGGCTATTTGGACGGTCTGAAGCTCTCCGAACGCGCGCAGGCCACTCTCAAACTGCTCGAGGCCAGCGGCCAGCCGCTCGACTTGGCAGAGCCGCGTCCGCCTTGGTGGACATCCCCGTACCTACCGGTCGGCCTGGGCGTGACCGCGCTGGTGAGCTTGGTCGCGTTCTGGGCCCTCTTCGGCAAGTTTGTGCTGCTGCGGAGCGAACTGGAGGATACGCGCGCCAGGTTACAGCAAGGATCCTTGGTGCAGCCGGCCGTGCAGAGCGACATGGGCGTCGCTCCGGATCGAGCACCGGGTATCGACAAGGCGCGGATCTCCGTGAGCCGCAGCGTACCGCAGCTCGTGGACTTGCACATCGACATGAGCTACTCGACGGCAACGCAATTTCGCATGGTGGTCGACAAACAAGATCAAGGGCGAGCGTTGATCGTGAACAATATCCTCAAGGATTCGAACGGCGAATTGCGGCTGACATTCAATACCACCGGGCTCGCCGCCGGCAGCTACAACGTACGCATCGAAGCGTTGCCGTTTCGCGGCGGCCCCGTTCCCGAGGCCTGGCTGATTCTCGACGTGCGTTGAACGACCACGCGGTATCGTCGCGCGGCCTCCTGATGGGCGGCGTTGAACGACCGAACCGTCACTCGTCGCGCAGCGTCACGATGGGCGGCGTATTGATCACGCGGCGCGTCGCCAGGGTACCGCTCGCTCCGACCAGAATCGTGCCGCAAACCAGACCCAGCACCCAAACCCAAGGATCGATGGCGAATTGCAGAGAAAATAACCGGTTCGCCAGGGCCCAGCCGACGACCGTGGCGCCGAATGCCGCCAGGGTGCCCGACAGAAATCCGAGCGCGGAGAATTCGGCGGCCACCCCCTGCAGCACAGTGCCGCGGCTGGCGCCAAGCGTGCGCAGTATCGCGCTCTCGTAGCGGCGCTCGTCGCGCGTCGACTGCACCGCCGCGAGCAATACCACCACGCCGGCCGCCAAGGTGAAGAGGAATACGTACTGCACCGCCAACGACGCGCGATCCATGATGTCCCGAATCTGCTTCAAGATGGCGTCCACATCGAACACCGAAATGCTCGGAAACTGCCTGACCAGATCGGCGAGCGCCGGGCGCTGCGGCGGCGTCAAATAGACACTGGTCATATAGGTGCCGGCGGCGCCGTCCAACAGTTGCGGCGGGAACACCAGGAAAAAGTTCGGCCTGAAGCTATCCCACCGAACCTTGCGGACGCTGGCGACTTCGGTCACGAGCGTCTCGCCGGCCACATCGAAGGTGAGTTTGTCGCCTAGCTTCAAGTGTAGAGCATCCTGATACTCCGACGAGATGGAGACTAGCGGCTTGCCGTAGTCGCCGGGTCCCCACCAGCGCCCGGCGATCAGTTGATTGTCGTCCATGAGCGTGCCGGCCCAGGTCAGATTTTGCTCGCGTTCCGCGAAGCTGCGTCCGTTGTCGCTCGTCGCCTTGATCGACTCGGTGGGTTGGGCGTTGATGGCCGTCATGCGCGCCCTGACCATCGGATACATCGGCGGCTGCCCCAGGCCATGCGTCTTCAAGAACTCTTCCAGGCGCGGCCGCTCTTGCGGACTGATATTGATGAGAAAATTGTTCGGCACATCGCTTGGCAGGCTGCGGCGCCAATCGGCAAGCAGATCGCCGCGCACCACGGCGAGCAGCAACAGCACCATGAGACCGAGGCCAAAGGCGACGATTTGCACCACACTGCCGCCGCCGCGCCGCGAGACGTTCGCCAAGCCGTAGCGCCATGCGATGCCCACGCCGCCGCGCAGCCGGCCCGTCAGGTGCACGAGCCCGTATCCCGCTGCGGTCAGCAGGCCGCCGACGCCGAGAACCCCGGCGAGCACGCTCACGACGAGTTCGGTATCGCGCACCAGTCCCCACAGGATGGCGAACAGCGCGGCGAGCGCAAACACGTACGCCAGACCGAACCGCAGCGGCGGCGCCGTGACCGATTTTCGCAGCACGCGCCCGGGTGGCGTGTTCTTCAGTTGCAGCAAGGGCGGCAGAGCGAAGCCCATCAGCATGGCCAGAACGGTGACAAGCGCGATCGGAAGCGGCGCGAGCGACGTCGGTGGAAGCTCGGTTCGAATCAAGTCTCGCAGCAGCCATGCCAGCCCCGACTGTGCGAGATAGCCGAGCATTGCGCCGGTCACCACGGCCGCAACGGCAAGCAGGATCAGCTCTATGATCGAAATCGACAATACGAAGGATTGCGAGGCCCCCATGCATTTCATGAGGGCCACCGTATCGATGTGGCGCTTCGCATAGCGGCGAGCGCCCATGGCGACCGCCACCGCCGCGAGCAGCACCGAGGCGAGGCTTGCCAGGTTGAGAAATCGGCTGGCACGGTCGATCGCCGAGTTCAGCTGCCGGCTCGATTCGTCGACTTCGCGCAGGCGTTCGCCGAGCGCCTTGTGCGACAGCAAATACTCGCGAAAATCGCTGACCGTCGCAGTGGCGCCTGCAAACAAGGTTGAATACGTCACGCGGCTGCCCGGTTGGATGAGCTGCGTCGCGGCGATGTCCTCGTAATTCAGGAGCACGGCCGGAGCGAGGTTGACGAAGCCAGTCCCCTGGTCCGGCCGGTAGTCGAGCACTTGCGTCACCCGAAACGAGCCCGCCCCGATGCGCAGCATGTCCCCCAGCGACACCTTCAGCTGCGCGATGATACGCGCGTCGACCCACGCCTCGCCGCTATTCGGTGTGCGGTCCGTGGTACGGGCAATTCCGAAGGGCGCATCGGCGATGCGCAGGTGCCCGCGCAGCGGGTAGCCGGCCGTGACCGCATTCAGGGAGGCGAGCTGGCTCGAATCACCGTTGAATATCGCTGTCGGGAAGGTCACGATTTCCGCGGTCCGCAGCCCGCGCCGGTGTGCTTCGGACAATCGACTCGATGGAATGGGGTGGGGGGACTCCAAGCGCAAGTCGGCCGCGAGTACCTCCGCGGCCTGCGCCCGCACGCCTTGCGAAATGCGGCTGGTGAAAAAACCGACCGCCGTCAAGGACAGGACCGCCACCGACAACGCCGACAGCAAAACCGACAGTTCGCCTGACTTGAGGTCGCGCCACAGATTGCGCAAAGCAAACCGCGGGAGCTGCATGAGGAGCGCACGTCGCAGGGTCGGGTCCCGCTGCGCAGCCGCGAGCCGCCGCCGGCTCGGGGCACGTTGCGGGCCAGGTTGCAGGGCGGGACCGCCCGGGGTGGTCAGGCAGGCTCCTTCGCGGCATGCCCCGCGTCGAGTTCCAGCACACGGCCGCAACGTTGTGCCAGCGAGCGGTCGTGCGTCACCAGGATCAAGGTACTGCCGATGCTGCGGTTGAGTTCGAACAGAAGATCGGTGATCTTGAGGCCGGTCGCCGTGTCCAGATTGCCCGTGGGCTCATCGGCGAATAGCACGGCCGGCTGCGTGACGAAAGCGCGAGCGATGGCCACACGCTGCTGCTCGCCGCCGGATAACTGCCTCGGGTAGTGCGCCGACCGCGGCGTCAATCCGACCTGGGCGAGCGCCTGTGCAGCCGCTTGGCGGGCGTCCGGCCGGCTCCTCAGTTCCAGCGGCAGCATGACATTTTCAATGGCCGTGAGCGACGGGATCAAGTGGAAGGATTGGAATACGAAGCCCACATGCCGCCCGCGGATCTCGGCCCGGCCGTCTTCGTCGAGGGCCGTCAGATCGATGCCGGCGATGAGCACCTGCCCGGTACTCGGGGAATCGAGGCCGGCCAGCAGCGCCAGAAGCGTCGATTTCCCGGCGCCCGAGGCACCGACGATGGCCAAGGTTTCGGCGGTCCGGACAGCAAGGCTCACATCGGCGAGAATGGTCAACGGTCCTTCAGGACTGGGTACGGTCTTCGATACATTTCTAGCCTCGAGTACGACTTCATGTTGCATTGGGAGTTTCGCCCTGTGAGACGGCTTTTTTTCCTGTTGGTGTTCGGTTTGACGGCATTGTCGGTCAGAGCGGAGACGCCCGTGATTCTCGTGTTCGGCGACAGCATCAGTGCCGGTTATGGACTGGCGCACATCGACCAGGGGTGGGTGGGGATGCTGCGGATGAAGCTCAAGGACGAAGGTTACGGTTACGAAGTCATCAATGCCAGTGTTACTGGAGAAACCACCGCCGGGGGCTTGGCCCGATTGCCGCACGCCCTGTCGGTGCATCACCCCCGGATCGTGATTATCGAGCTGGGCGGGAATGACGGTCTGCGCGCTCTGCCCATCGACCAAATGCGCGCCAATCTCGCCACCATGGTGGATCTGTCGGTGAGTGCCGGGGCCCGGGTGCTGCTGTTGGGAATCCGTATACCGCCCAATTATGGTCCTGAATTTACTGAAAAATTTCGCGCCGTATTTCCGGCGGTCGCCGAGGAGAAAAAAATACCGCTGGTGCCTTTCTTACTGGCCGACATCGCGCTGTCGCCCGATCTGATGCAGGCGGACGGCATGCACCCCAACGAACTCGGCCAACCCATACTTCTGGCCAATGTATGGCCCTCGTTGAAGGCGATGTTGCACAGTAATCCGCCCGCCGGGAAGGTGCCGTCCCCGCGCGCACGGACGCTTGGCCACAGTTCGTGATTGCGCACCGCATGCGCGGGCCAAGAACGACGCCAACGCCGTCCGCGAGTCCTCTCGCCGAGCGGGGCCTACCCCACAGGCACGGGGATCAGGGGGCGGTCCGCCATTCGGCCACTCCCCCATGATGCGAGCACGTGCCGGTGCGGTGCTTGGACTTCGAATAAGTTCCGTCCTTGCACTTCGCGGTCGCGCCGGCCGGATCGGAACTGTTGCCGGCAGTGTCCGCGGGCGCCGACTTCGATACCGAAGGCGTCCTTTTTGCCGCGGGCTTCGCCGCAGGCGCGGCCTCCGCTGAGCCGCTGGTTGCCGCCGGTGCCGTTGCGGCAGGCGTGGCGGCAGGCGATGTCGCAGAGGTTTTGGCAGGTTTCCGGACGCCACCGTGGCCGCTACACGCGCCTCGGCCGGTGGCGGCCGACGTGGTTCCATCCTTGCATGTGGTCGGATCGGTGGAGGCCGCGTGCCCGGGCATCGCCAGTGTGACCATGAGCAGAGGTGCGGCGAAGGCGCACATAAAATAAGTTTTTTTCACGATATCCCCCGGTTGTTTGAGTCCCCCTCGATTGTAAACCCGTTCGTGTGGATCGGGTGACACGCTCCGCCGCTGCGGCTCGAGGGTGAGTGCCCGGACCGGCCAGGCGCTTCTTTCCGCGTTTCTCCGGCGGATCCGAAGGCTCCCCGGGTGCTTCCCGGGCGCTCACGGGGCATCTTCGGGAGCGCTCACGGGGCGGTATTGAGCGGCAGCAGCGTCGCCACCTTCATCAGGAAGCGGATATGTTCATGCTCGGCAGTCGCCTCGAACAGCGATCCTCGCGCAGTCACGTGCGAATTCTCGATGATGTTGGCCGGAAACTCCGACACACCCACGAGCTGCAACTCGGTGACCGGTATGCACTGGTAGCTATGCGCCGGTGCATACACGTAGGCGGTATGGTCCAATGCCAGGATCGGCACGTTGTCGATCCCATCCGGGGACGGAAACGAGCGGAAATGAATGCGGCCCGTCAAGACATGTCTGACCGGCTGAAGCAATAAGCAGCCGCGGCCGCTGACGCATCCGGTTAACGTGACCACCACGGCCATCGCATACAGGATCCAGAGCCGAGAACTTCTCATACCGCGCCGCCGTGCATATCGCAGGCATCTTGATAGGGTTCCTCGGACATGTCCAACTCTTCCATGCCGCGCGCCACCGGATAGCACCCACGTCGGCCGCCGACACGCGATTTGGCAATCGATCTGCGGCGTGCCCCCAACTTGTTCATGCCTTCGGCCGCACGTCGCGGGATAAGGACATTGCTGGCTTACCGAACCGGTGCTATACACGCGGGATAAACAGGAGTTACCGTGGAGCGAACTTGGCTACGACAGTATCCGGCCGGCGTGCCGACCGACATCGATCCGAGCGAGTACCCCTCGCTCCGGGAGCTGTTCGAGGAGGCCGTCGCTACCCACGGCAACAAGCCCGCCTACGCCAACATGGGTACCACCCTGAGCTTCGCGCAGCTCGATGAACTGAGCAGAGCGTTCGCCGCTTGGCTGCTGAAAAAATCGGGACTGGTCGCGGGCGACCGGGTCGCGTTGATGATGCCGAACGTCCTGCAATATCCCATCGCCTTGTTCGGGACCTTGCGCGCCGGCATGGTCGTGGTCAACACGAATCCGCTGTACACCGCCCGGGAACTGGAACATCAGCTCAGGGATTGCGGCGCGAAATGCATCGTCATCGTCGAGAATTATGCCCATGTGTTGCAGCAGGTGCTGCCGCGCACCAGCCTCACGCACGTGCTGGTGACCGGCATCGGTGATCTGCTGGGATTCCCGCGCGGCCTGATCGTGAACTTCGTGCTGCGCCACGTCCGCAAACAAATTCCGCCGTGGAGCATGCCGGGGGCCATTGCCTTCAAGAGTGCGCTCGGCGCGGGCCTCGGCCTGAAGCTCGGCGCGACGCCGCTCGGCCCGGAGGACATCGCATTCCTGCAATATACCGGCGGCACCACCGGCATCGCCAAGGCGGCGGTACTCACGCATCGCAATATGGTTGCCAACGTGCTGCAAACCACCTCATGGATATTTCCGGCGATGCGGGCGGGGGGCGGCGCACGCACCATCATCACCGCATTGCCGCTCTATCATATCTTTGCGCTGACCACGAACTGTTTGGCGTTTCTGCCCTTGGGCGCGTGCAACGTACTCATCACCAACCCCCGCGATTTTCCGGCGTTCGTGGCGGAACTGAAGCGGCACAAATTCAATTTCATCAGCGGCGTCAATACGCTGTTCAACGCACTGCTCAACGCGCCGGGTATCGAGAGCGTCGACTTCAGCTCGCTGCGTTGCTCTTTTGCCGGCGGCATGGCCGTGCAAGCGGTCATCGCGGAGCGCTGGAAGAAAGTCACGGGCTGCGTGATCACGCAGGGATGGGGATTGACGGAAACTTCGCCGGTTGCCACCGCCAATCCCATCGGCGCCGACTTCAACGGCAGCATCGGGCTGCCAATTCCTTCCACCGACGTGTCGATTCGCGATGACGACGGCAAAGAAGTGGCGATCAACACCCTCGGCGAGATCTGCGTATTCGGACCACAGGTCATGCGCGGCTACTGGAACCGTCCCGATGAGACCGCGCGGGTGATGTTCGGTGATTGGCTGCGCACCGGCGACATCGGCCGCATCGACTCGGCGGGCTTCGTCTATCTCGAGGATCGTAAGAAGGACATGATTCTGGTGTCCGGTTTCAATGTGTATCCGAACGAGGTGGAGGCGGTGGCGGCCGAACATCCCGGCGTATTGGAGGTCGCCGCCGTTGCGCAGGCGGATGGGGCGTCGGGCGAGGCGGTGGCGCTATTCGTGGTGAAGAAGGACCCGAATCTCACCGCCGCGGCGTTGATCACGCACTGTCGCTCCGCCCTCACCGGCTACAAGGTTCCGAAGCACGTGTATTTCCGCAAGGAGCTGCCGAAGACCAACGTGGGCAAGATTCTGCGCCGCGGCTTGCGGGATGAGCTGCGCGCCGCGGCGGGCCCCAATCACGCGCCGAAGGCCGCGGCCCGCTGAATCTCGCGACCCGGCCGTCACGCGAGGCAACGCGTCGGGTCCCTACGCCGAGTTACCCCAAACCGTAGTTCCGAACCGTGTCCACCAGCACGGCCACCCGTTCCGGGTCCACGTCGGGGGTGATGCCATGGCCCAGATTGAATACATGGCCTGGTCCGCTTCCATAGCTGTCGAGCACCCGGCGCGTTTCGGCGCGCAGCGTCTCGGGGGACGCGAACAGCGCCGAGGGATCGAGGTTGCCCTGCAAGGCAACCCGCCCCCCGACCGCTGTGCGAGCGGTGGCGAGGTCGGTCGTCCAGTCGACACCGACCGCATCGCAGCCGATTGCCGCGATCTCATCCAGCCACGCCCCGCCGCCTTTCGTGAAGACGATGATGGGTACGCGGCGTCCTTCGTTCTCGCGCGTCAACTCGGCCACCACTTGCGCCATGTAATGCAGTGAAAATTGCTGGAATTGCGCCGGCGTCAGCACGCCTCCCCAGGTATCGAACAGCATGATGGCTTGCGCACCGGCGGCAACCTGCGCGTTGAGGTACGAAATCGTGCACCTTGCGAGCAGATCGAGCAGCCGGTGCAATAGGCGGGGCGACTCGTACATCATCCGCTTGATGAGGCCGAACGTCTTGCTGCCGCCCCCCTCGACCATGTACGTCCCGACGGTCCAGGGACTTCCGGCGAAACCGATCAAGGGCACGCGGCCCCCGAGTTCCCGCCGGATCAGGGCCACGGCGTCCATCACGTAGCGCAGTTCCCGCGCCGGATCGGGGACTCCGAGCTTATCGATGTCGGCCGTTGAACGCACCGGGCGCGCAAACTTCGGTCCCTCGCCGGATTCGAATTCCAGGCCGAGATTCATGGCATGGGGAATCGTCAGGATGTCGGAAAACAGAATGGCCGCGTCCAGGGGAAAGCGGTCGATGGGTTGCAGCGTTATCTCGCAGGCGATTTGCGGGTTGGTGCACATCGCGAGGAAGCTTCCGGCACGCGCCCGGCTGGCGCGATATTCTGGCAAATATCGTCCCGCCTGCCGCATCAACCAGATGGGCCGTCGCGGCGTCGGCTCGCGCAGCAGAGCGCGCAGCAGTAAATCGTTCTTCAATTCGCCGGTCATGTTCGTTCGCTCGGATCGAACAAGCGGCGGTGCTCCAGGATGGCATAGCGATCGGTCATTCCCGCGATATAGTCGGCGACCGCGCGAGCGCCGCCGCCCGGCGAGGCTCCCGCGCCGGCAGCCGCTTCCCCGGGTTCGCCGCGCCGCGCCGCGGCCGGCATCAGGCTGGGGTCGGCAAAAAAAGCGTCGAACAGCGACGCGACCACACGACGCGCCTTCGAGGTCATGCGTCTGACCTTATAATGCCGGTAGACGTGCTCGCGCAGGAACGACTTCAGCGCATGATTGAGCTCGCGCGTGGCCTCGCTGAAACCGATCAGCGGCTTGGGATACGCCCTCACGTCGCCGATCGAAGTCACGCCGGAATCGCGCAACCGTGACGCCGAAGAGTCGATCAAATCCGTAACCAACCGGTTGATCATGCGGCGCAAGATCTCGAATACGAGGCGCCGACCCTCGAGGTCGGGGTATTTGACGGACACCTCGTCGTGATATTCGCGGAAGAGCGGCACCTCCAGCAATTGCTCGACCGTAATGAGGCCGGCGCGGATTCCATCGTCCACATCGTGATTGTTATAGGCGATTTCATCGGCGAAGTTGGCCAGCTGCGCCTCGAGCCCCGGTTGCTGGCGCTTGACGAAGCGCTCCCCCAATTCGCCGAGCTGCACGGCGTTGTTGTAGGAGCAATGCTTGAGAATGCCCTCGCGACACTCGAATGTCAGATTGAGACCATTGAAGTCCGCGTAATGCTCTTCCAGCTCATCGACCACCCGCAAGGATTGGAGGTTGTGCTCGAACCCGCCAAAATCCAACATACATTCGTTGAGCGCATCCTGGCCGGCGTGACCGAACGGCGTATGGCCCAGGTCATGGGCGAGGCAGATTGCCTCGGACAGCACCTCGTTGAGACCGAGCGCGCGCGCGATCGTGCGCGCGATCTGCGCCACCTCCAGCGAATGCGTCAGCCGCGTTCGATAGAGGTCGCCCTCATGATTGACGAATACCTGCGTCTTGTACACCAGCCGGCGAAACGCCGTGGAGTGCACGATGCGATCGCGGTCTCGCTGATATTCGGAGCGGTAGGACGGCGGCGCTTCGGCATAGCGGCGCCCGCGCGACCGGTGGTCGCTCGCGGCGTACGGCGCCAGCACCGTCAAGCGAAATACTCCGTCAAGGTCGCATCGAGAGCGCTTTGCGCGTACCGGCCCGTCACCACGGCGCGCCCGATCGCTTCCAGCAGCACGAGCCGCACCGTACCGGCACGGACCTTCTTGTCCATCTGCATCAATTCGAACGCGCGGGCCGCACCGATGCGCGGCGGGTCGGTGGGCAGCCCGGCGCGCGCCAAGAGGTTTCGTATGCGCTCTTCGGCCGTGCGATCGATCAACCCCAGCCGGTGCGACAGGCGCGCGGCCATCAGCATGCCAAGCCCCACCGCTTCACCGTGCAGATAGGTATCGTAATGGGTGGCCGATTCGATCGCGTGGCCGAACGTATGGCCGAAATTCAATATGGCTCGAAGATCGTTTTCGCGTTCATCCCGGGCGACCACCATCGCCTTGATGGCGCAGGATCGTTCGATGGCATGAGCAAGGGCAGGCGGATCGCGGCCGGTGAGCCGAGCAATATGGATATCCAGCCAGTCGAACAGCTCGATATCCCATACGCACCCGTATTTGATGATCTCGGCGAGTCCCGCGCGCAGCTCACGGTCCGGCAGCGTCGCCAATGTATCCGTGTCGGCTATGACCGCGAGCGGCTGATAGAAGGCGCCGATGAGATTTTTGCCGCCCGGGTGGTTGACGCCGGTCTTACCGCCCACCGAGGAATCCACCTGCGCGAGCAACGTCGTGGGAATCTGCACGTAGCCCACGCCGCGCTGATAACACGCGGCCGCAAACCCGGCGAGGTCGCCCACGACGCCCCCGCCCAGCGCCAGAACGGTGGCATCGCGATTCAGTTTTGCGCCTACCAAGGCATCGAACACCCGGGCGGCGGTATCGAGAGTTTTGTACTGTTCGCCGTCGGGCAGCACGCATACGGCGGTAGGGTGCCCGCTCAAACTCGCCCGCAGCCGCTCGAGGTACAGGGCGGCCACCGTCGTGTTCGTCACCACGCATAGGTCCCGCCCCAGGATCAGGGAGTCAAGGAGCGCACGGTCACCCAGCAATCCGGGCCCGATGGTGATGGGATAACTCGTATGTCCGACGTCTACCTTAAGTGTTTGCACGGCCGGACGATTATACGGCGCTTACGGCGCGTGCGCCCGCCGCAGCTCGTGATGGATTTCCTCGGCCACCAGCTGCACCCGCCGGCCGTCCGTAGAGACCGTGATATTGGCGATTTCAGCGTACAAGGCGGCCCGTCGCTGCATGAGTTCCTTGAGCTTTTCCTCCGGATCGGTGTCGTTCAGCAGGGGCCGATGCCGCGCGTGCCGCGTGCGCTCGAGTTGCTGATCGAGCGAGGTTTCGAGATATACCACCGCCCCGCGCTCCGCAAGCACGCGCCGATTGTCGGGGTCTATCACGGCACCGCCGCCGGTTGCCAAAACGATACCTTCCAGCCGCGTCAAGCGCTCGATGGACTCCTTTTCCCGCACGCGAAACCCCGCCTCGCCTTCTTTTTCGAAGATAAAGGCAATATCGACGCCGGTCTTGGCCTCGATGTCCGCATCGCTATCGTAAAAATCCAGATGAAATATGCGCGCGAGCTGCCGCCCCACGGCCGACTTGCCGGACCCCATGGGGCCGATCAGAAAGATGTTTCGCTTGGAATGCACGGACGGAAGTTTACCCGTTC
>JALYHP010000052.1 GCA_030799355.1 Pseudomonadota bacterium | reverse complement strand
GCCCAGCCGCTTCCCGAATTGGCCCGCCGACGGCGCGGCCGGGGCCCGGCTGGCGCGTGGTATCCCCGCCGGCCGGCTGCGGGCGCCAGGGCTGCTAGACGGGGCTGGGTGTCACCGGCAGGGGCTGCGGGCGCCCGATGACCCAACCCTGGACGAAGTCGATGCCCATGCCCTTGACGGTGTCGAGCGATAACTGATCCTCGACGTGTTCGGCCACGATCCGGAAGTTGAGGGTGTGCGACAGATCTATCATGGCCGCGACCATCGCTTGGTTCACCGTGTCGGCCGCGAGATTGCGGATGAACGAACCGTCGATCTTCAGGTAGTCCATGGGCAGGGTCCTCAATGTGGAGAACGAGCTCAAACCGCTGCCGAAATCATCCAGCGCGAACTCGCAACCCATCCCATGCAGCACGGCGATGAACCGGCGCGCATGGTCCAGATTCGCCACCACCGAACTTTCCGTGACTTCGAAGCAGATATCGCCCGGGTTCGCGCCCGTGTGGTCGAAACACTCGACCACGAATTCCAGGAAGCCCGAATCACCCAAGGTTTGCCCGGCGATGTTGATCGCGACGCTGCGGCCCACGGGCAGTTTCATGCCGCCGCGTCCCAAGGCCGACAGCACCGCCTGCACCACCCATCGATCGACGTGCGGCATCAAGCGGTAGCGCTCGGCGGCGCGTATGAACTCGGAGGTCGGCGAGCCGGGCCGACCGTTCTCCGCCTCCATGCGCACGAACACCTCCAATGCCGGGCCGCGCAGGCCGCCTATCTGCGCGTGCACGATGGGCTGATAGTAGAGCTCGAATTTGTTGTCGCGCAGGGCGGACTGCAGCTTCTGCAGCCAATGGATCTCGCCGCTGTGGCGCGCGTTCGCCTCCTCCCGCGCGGAATATACATGGACGTGCACGCCGCCCTGCTTCTTGGCGACATAGCAGGCGGAGTCCGCCGCGCTCAGGAGATCCTCGATCCGGCCGCCGCCGCGGCCGATCTCCACCAGGCCGATGCTCACCCCGATATCGAAAATCTTGTCCTTCCATACGAAGCGGAATTCGGCGACCGACTTCACCACATCATCGGCGATCTGCCGCGCCTTCTCGAGCGGACACCCCACCAATAGCAGCGCAAACTCATCGCCGCCGATTCGCCCGACCGTATCGGAATCGCGCACCGCCTCCTTGATGATCGAGGCCACCTCACGCAACATATTGTCGCCGGCGGTGTGGCCGCAGGTATCGTTGATGAGCTTGAACCGGTCGAGATCCAGGTAGCACAGTGCGTGCGCCGCGTCGCCGTTCTCGGCGGATTCCAGTGCCTCCTGCAGCCGCCGTTCGAACTCGCGGCGATTCACCAGCCCGGTCAGCGCATCGTGGCTGGCCTGATAGGTCATCTGGCGCGCCAGCCCGCGTAATTCGCTGGTATCGTGCAGCACCAGCACCAGCCCGAGCATCTCGCCCAGGTCCGATTTCAAGGGGGTCACGCTCAGTTCGACGGAACGTTCGGCTGCGCCGCTGGCCGGCACCAGCACGGCGCGGCGACCCATGGTGACGCGCCCGCCCGCGGCCAGCGCCATGCGAACCGGATCTCCGAGCGAGTGGCGGTCCGATTCGTCGACCAGCGCGGCAACCTCGGGAAAGGATTTGCCCAGCACATGATCGGATTTCTGGCTCAACAGCACCGCGGCCGACGCGTTCAGATAATCGATGTGTCCCTCGGCATCGACGGTGATGACGCTCTCGCCCATGGCATCGAGGGTCGCCAGGGCACGCGGCCAGATTGCGGCCGCCGGTGCGATCACCGCTCCCGGCAGCATTTCCACCGCGGTGAGCAGCAACGCCGCCTCGCCGGCGCTATCGATGATCGTGCTCGACAGTTCGATGCGCGTCACTTCGCCGTGGGCGCCGATCAGCTCGACCTCGTAGCGCTCGGCGGCGGGCTCGCCGGCGAGCCTGCGCCGCAGGTTGCTGTCGACCAGCTCGACATATTCCGGCCCGACGAACGCGCTCAAGGGCTTGCCGATGACCTCGGCGGCGGGCAACCCGAGCAGCGTCAGGAACCGGGAATTGGCGAATACGATCTGTTCCCTGTGAATGAGCACCGCGTCGTGTACGGTTTCCACCAAGCGCTGAAACAGCTGTTCGCGGCCCAAAAGGTCCGCGCCGCGCCGCTCCAGGTTTTCGAGCAATTTATTGACCGCCGCGCCCAGTTCCTCCAGCGACTGCGGTTTGCCCTCCAGGCCGATTCTGCCCGCCGTGCCGGCTTCGAAGGTGAGCCGCCGGATTTGTTCGGAGAATTCATTGACCGCGTTTTCTTGACGCCGCTTCCAAATGAAGAGCGTAGCTGCGCCCACGGCGAGAACCACCGAGGTGAGCGACCACAAAACGACGGAAGACAGGATCAACGCGAACCTCGATGACGATGACTCGTGGCGATGCGTAAAATCTGAGATCCCAGGGGCCTGGGGACAGCGTGCAACATCGTGACTAGGAGAATAGCCTAAGGGACTCGCCTAGCCTGCCAAAATTGACCATAATCGGTAGGCATAATCACGTAGGTAGCCTATGGACACGTTGGCAGCTCGTCAGCAGATGGTCGATCAGCAGATTCGCACGTGGGAGGTCCTCGACCCGCGCGTGCTCGACGTGCTCAACGCGGTACCCCGAGAAGCGTTCGTGCCGCCGGGTTATCGCGAGCTCGCGTTTGCGGACACGCCGATTCCCATCGGCTTCGGGCAATTCATGCTCGCGCCCGCACTTCAGGGCCGAATCCTGCAAGCCCTGGGGCCGGCGCCCTCGGATAGCGTTCTCGAAGTGGGTACCGGCACCGGTTACTTGGCCGCATGCCTGAGTTTGTTGTCGAAGTCGATCCGCTCGATCGATATTCGCGCGCAATTTACCGCGGCCGCCGCCGAGAATCTACGCGCCGTGCCGCATGCCAGCGTGCACCTGGAAACTCGCGATGCGTTCAACGCCGCATCCTTGGGCGAGTATGATGTCATTGCCGTCACCGGCTCGCTCCCGGTCTACGATACTCGCTTCGAGCGCGCATTGCGCGTCGGCGGTCGGCTGTTCGCCGTGGTCGGCGTGGCGCCGGTGATGGAGGCTGTTCTGATTCGACGCGTGGACGGCGCCGAATGGATCCGCGAAAGCCTGTTCGAGACCGTCATCGAACCTCTGGTCAACGCCCCCGCACCGCAAGGATTCGTGTTCCGATGAGCAAGGAAACCGGCCCCACGGTTGGGGAAATCACCCCGCAAGAGTTCCTCCGTCGCCGTGCCGCCGGTGAGCCCATGACCTTGTTGGACGTCCGCGAGGATTGGGAGACCGAGCTGGCACCCGTTCCCTCGCCTCGCGTGCATATTCCCATGGGGCGCATCGCGGAGCGGCTGAATGAACTCGACCCGCACCAGGACACCGTGGTCATCTGCCGCTCCGGGGGCCGCAGCCTGCAGGTGGCACGTTTCCTCGCGACGCAGGGATTCACATCGGTTTTCAATCTTGCCGGCGGCATCTTGGCGTGGTCCAAGGATGTCGACCCCCGGATCCCGCCCTATTGACGCGGACTTGCGGCATCGGCCGCCGGAGCAGGGGGAAGTCCATGGGGGAAGTCCATGTCATTACTTCGCAGGGGGCCGCCGCACATGGAAACCGAATGAAGCTTTTATTGGCGTTGGTGGCATGTCTTTCCACCGTTCACCTCGCCGCGGCAACCGATCTGCTGGCGGTATACCAGCGCGCCCTGCAAAACGATCCTCAACTGCGTGAGGCCGAAGCGAATCGCTTAGCCGCCTTGGAAGCCAAACCCCAGGCGCTCGCGGCCTTGCTGCCGCAGATCACCGGCAGCGCGGCGGTGAGCGAGGAGCGCGACTCCGGGCCCTACGACCAAGCCTATTCGGTGACCGGACTTTCCGGCGGAAAGCCCGTCACCGTCATCCAAAACCAAAACTTCAACGGCACGACCACCTCCCATGACCGCAAGTACGGCGTCGAGCTCAAGCAGAACTTGTTCCGCTGGGAGAATTGGGTGGCACTACAACACGCCGATGTCCAAGTCGCCCAAGCCGAGGCGGATTACCAGGCGGCGCAGCAGGATTTGATCTCCCGCGTCGCGCAGCGCTACTTCGACGTGCTCGCGTCCGAAGATGCTCTCGATGCTCAGGAAGGCGCGCTCGCGTCGGTCAGCCGCCAGCTCGAACAGGCGCAGACGCGCTACGAGGTGGGCCTGATCGCAATCACCGACGTGCAGGAGGCCCGCGCTTCGCATGACACCGGCGCCGCCGCCGTCATCGCCGCCAAACGCCAAGTCGCGTCGGCTCGCGAATTGTTGCGCGAAATCACCGGCGACCCGCTCGAGGATTTGGCTCGTCCCATCGAGCCCTTCGACATGAGCAATCCCGATCCGATCAGCGAGGATAAGTGGGTGGATGTGGCCCTGAAGCAGAATGTGTCGCTGATTTCCAGCCGTCTGGCCGCCGATATCACCCGGGAAAACGTGAGTTCGGCGCGCGGCGGACATTTCCCGTCGCTCGATCTGGTCGCAAATGGCTACAGGGTCGACAACGACGGCCGCAGCATCAATGCGGACGGCACGCCGTACGGCAGCTCGTCGCTCGATCAGCATCAACGCTCGATCGGCTTGCAATTGACCTTCCCGCTGTATTCCGGCGGCATGGCCTCCTCGCAGGTACGGCAGGCGGTATATCTGCATCGGGCGGCCAAGGAACGAGTCGAGCGCGTGGCGCGCCAGACCGAGCATGATGCGCGCGATGCGTATCTTGGAGTGCTGTCGGATATCTCGCGGGTCAACGCATTGCGGCGCGCGGTCGAGTCCAACGCGACCGCGCTCGATGCCACCGAAGCGGGCTACGAGGCCGGCACCCGCACAGCGGTAGAGGTGGTGGAATCGCGCCGCCTTTGGATCCAGGCACAGACCGATTACTCGCGCAGCCGCTACGACTATATGATCGATGTGCTCAAGCTGCAGCAGGCAGCCGGCACCCTGTCCGAGCAGAGCCTGAATCGGCTGAACTCCCTGCTCAGGGAGAGCCCTGCGCCTCGGCCAACAGCGGCGCGATGAGTTCCAGCAAGCGCGCCACGCTGCCGCGGTTCGCATCGACGACGCGACGTCCGCAAGCGCCCTGCACCGCGCGCTTCGCCGGGTCTGCAAATAGATCCCGCAGCGCGGCGGTGAGTTCGGACGCGTCCGCCACTTGCAGCGCCGCGCCCTGCTGCAGCAACAGGCGAGCGATCTGCTTGCCGCTCGACTGATACGGGCCCGTGATCACCGGCACGCCCAGTGCGGCCGGCTCCAGGAGGTTGTGCCCTCCCACGGGGACGAGACTTCCGCCGACGAACGCCACGTCCGCGGCGGCGTACAGCGCAGCGAGTTCGCCCACCGTATCGACCAGCAACACCTGGCTGTCCGGGCGCACCGGATTCGCGCTGCTGCGCCGTTCGAAGCGAAAGCCGCGACGGCCCAGCAGATCGGCGACGGATTGAAATCGCTCCGGGTGACGCGGTACCAACAGCAGCAGCGGGCCGGCGACCTGCGTCTGCAGCGAGGCGTGCGCCGTCAGCAGTACCTCCTCCTCGCCCGCATGGGTGCTGCCTGCGATCCATACGGGCCGTCCGTCCCAGCACCGGGACCGCAGTGCCAGCCCATGGGCCGCCACGTCGGCCTCGATCCGCACATCGAATTTCAGGTTGCCGATGACGCGCGTGCTCGCCCGGGCGGCACCGATGCTGATGAAACGTTCGGCATCTTGCGCGCTCTGCGCCGCCACCAGGGTGTTGTCGGAAAACACGTCGCGGAACAAAGCGCCGAAACGCTGGTACCACACCACCGACTTCGGCGACAGACGCGCGCTCGCCAGCACCACCGGAATGCCGCGCCGCCGGCACTGATGGAACAAGTTAGGCCACACTTCGGTCTCCATGACGATGGCCAGCCGGGGTTCGATTCGCGCGACGAAACGCCGCATGGCCCCCGGGGTATCGTAGGGTAGGAAGCGCACGGCGATGCCGTCGCCGAAAAACGCTTTCGCCCGCGCGCGCCCGGTAAGCGTTGCGGTGGTCATCACCACGGGCAGATGGGGGTAGCGTTCGCGCAAGGCGCGAACGAGCGGCGCCGCGGCGGTCACCTCGCCCAACGACACCGCGTGAACCCAGATCGTGGGCCGCGCGGTTCCCTCGAGCGCCCCGAAACCGAAGCGTTCACTCAGGCCCACCCAGAATCCGCCGTTGCCGAGGCCCCGCCACAGCACCGCCGCAAAGGCGACCGGGCTGAGCACATACATGAGCGCGCTGTACAGGTGACGGATGAGCTGCTTCACCGGCGCGGCGCCGAGGCATAGCCGGCCAGCAGCCAATCCCACGCGGCCGCGGGAAAGCGATCCGGCGGCAGATCGCGCGTCACTTTGCGCAGCGAGCGCCGCAGGCGAGATAGATTCGCCCGCCTCCACGGGCCCGGCGGCCGCAGCCGGCCGCGATCGAAATCGATCACACTGACCGTGCCGGCGCTGTCTCGCAGGATATTATGCGCGTTCAGATCGGCGTGATCCGCTCCGGCCGCATGCAATTTCGCGACCGTTGCGCCTACCTCGCGCCATGCGCTTTCCTGCAAAGGGCCGAGGGTCAGCAGCGCGCTCAAGGGTCGAGCGTCTGCAATCCGCAGCGTGATGAGGTCGCAGCGATAGAGCAAGCCGCGGCGCCGATAGCGGGCGGCAACGGGCGTCGGCACCGGCAATCCGCGGCGGACGAGTTCCGCGAGCAGACGCCACTCGGCGAATGCACGGACCCGGGCTTCGCCGGCCCACACGTAACCATCCGTCGACAGGCGTGCAACGAACCCGCCGCGCCGATAATGCCGCAACGCCCATTGACGAGAGGCGGAGGCGATGAACCAAGCCGCACCCCGGCCGCCGGTGACGTCGATGAGTTCACCTCGACTCGCCCAGAAAGCCGGCTCGAACCAGGTATCCAGTTCGGCCCCCGGCACGCCCTTCGCAACGGGCCGTGGGTCCTCATCGACGGCATCCGGATCGACCAGTAGGGCGCCCCCGGCGGTGGCGATGCGCAGACCTCCATCCTTTGTCATGATACCCCGATGGCCCTCCGCTTCGATCCGCCGCCCTTCGTTCGCCCTCCGCAACGTGTCTGTCTGCTGCGCCTGTCCGCCATCGGAGATACTTGCCACGCGGCCGCCGCGCTGCGTGCGCTGAGAGAGGCGTGGCCGGCGACTCGGTTGACTTGGATCATCGGCAAGCTGGAAGGCAAGCTGATGTCGCCGGTACTTCCGGGCGTCGAGTTTATCACCTTCGATAAGGGTGCAATGGCCGCGGAACTGATGCGCATGCGAGAGGTGCTGAAGGCAAGGCGCTTCGATGTGCTGCTGGATCTACAGCTCTCGATACGCGCCAGCCTGGTGGCCTCGCTGGTCAGGGCGCCGATCAAACTGGGCTTCGACCGCGCGCGCGCGCGCGAACTGCAATGGCTGTTCACCAACGCGCAGATCCGCCCGGCCGCCGCGGAGCATGTGCTCGATTCGTTCATGGGCTTCGTGCGCACCTGCGGCGTCGAGCCCGGGCCCGCCGCGTGGGACATTACGCTGCCCCCGGAAGCACGCGCCTACGCCGAGCGGCTCATTCCGGATGAGCGGCCGACGCTCATCATCAGTCCCTGCTCCAGCCACCCGGCGCGTAACTGGTCCGCGGAACGGTACGCGGCGGTCGCCGGCCACGCCATCGCGAATCACGGCATGCAAGTCATTCTCGCCGGCGGGCGCAGCGATCAGGAACGACGCATGGGAGCCGCCATCGTGGCCGCCGGCGCGCACGGCTCCCTCGTCAATCAAATCGGCCAGGATACGTTGCCGGAGTTATTGGGGCTGTTGAGCAAAGCCACGGTTCTGATTTCACCCGATTCCGGGCCCGTGCACATGGCCACCATGGTCGGCCTGCCCGTCATCGGGCTGTACGCGGCCACGCGCACGGCCCGCGCGGGTCCTTACTACAGCCGGCAATGGTGCGTGGACAAGTACGACGAAGCATCCCGCATGGTGTTCGGGAGACCGGCCGCCGACATTCCCTGGACGCGCAAAATCGAGCGCCCGGGCGTCATGGACCTGATCGGCGTGAACGAGGTTGCCGAGCGACTCGACTCGCTGATGCGCGGCGCGCTGCCGCGCCCCTCGAAATAGCTTAAAATGCGCGTGATGAACGAGATCAAAGTACCCGTATCGCCCGGCGAGCTGCTCGACAAGATCACCATTCTGCGGATCAAATCGCAGCGCATGAGCGACCCGGATAAGCTGCGCAACGTGCGGCTGGAACTGCAAGCGCTGCAAGACACGTGGAGCGGTTCCAATTACGCGGCCATCGACATCGATGCCGACGTGAACGCCTTGATGGCCGTGAACGGCCGGCTGTGGGCGATCGAAGATGACATCCGCGACAAAGAACGCGCCCGCGCCTTCGATGCCGAGTTCATTCGCCTTGCCCGCGCCGTCTACGTCGAGAACGACGAACGAGCCGCGATCAAGCGGCGCATCAATGTCAAGTTGGGTTCGACCCTCGTCGAAGAGAAGTCGTACCAGGCCTACTGATGCCCTCCGGGGCCGCTTGCGCACCGCGCCGCCGCCGGCCCCCGGCTTCGAATCCGGCGCCGCGCCGCGCCTCGCCGGGACGGGTGTTCAACGCGGCCCGGCGGCCTTGGCCGGTGCGTCGACGCCGGAGAGCGTGTACTCCGCTCCGCAATATCCGCACTTCGCCCACCCTGTCTCGATGGCCAGATATACGCGCGGATGCGAGTTCCACAGATACATGCCGGGCATGGGACAGGACAGCGGCAAATCGGCCGGGGTCACCGTGTACTGATGCAGCGCATTGGGCTGGATCAACGTGTGCTTCGCGTCTTCTTGAACCATCGCCGGCATATCCTCACTCCATGCATTTGACATCACCTACACCAAGTCACGGACGCGCAGCGTCGGTGCGGGCCCGCGTCCACGTTACCGACATATGATGTCATCGTTCGAAGGTGTTGTACCAGATACCGCTGATCCACGCGCGCGTCGCGGCGTGAGGCGCCGCCTCGACCACGCGCTCGCCGCCCTCGAGCGACAGATGATGCAGGACGGTCCGATAGCCGATGTAGGCCTCCTTCAGCCCTTGCGCAGTCGCGGCATCGAGCACGCCGACCGCGGCCAGCCCCGCCAGCTGCCGAATATTGTCCGTGTACGTCAGCAGTTCGGGATGCATGTCGGCGGCGGCCAACACCCAGTACTGCACCAGGAATTCGATATCCGCGATGCCGCCCGCATCCTGTTTGATGTCGAATTGACCCGCGCCGGCGCGGGTCAGCTCGCGCCGCATGCGCTTGCGCATGTCGGCGACATCGGTGCGCAGGGTGTCGCGATGCACCGAGGTGCGCAGCACGCCGCGCCGCGCCTCTTCGAAGCGTCGGCACAGCTGCGCGTCGCCGGCGACGGGCCGCGCGCGCAGCAGCGCCTGATGCTCCCACGTCCACGCTTCCTGCCGTTGGTAGCGCTCAAAGGCTTCGATGCCCGTCATGAGGAAGCCGCCCTTGCCGTTCGGTCTCAGCCGCATATCGACTTCGTACAGGCGCCCGGCGGCTGAATGCATGGTGAGCAGATGCACGATGCGTTGCCCGAGACGCAGAAAGAACACGGCATTGTCGAGCGGCCGCTCGGCCCGGATCTTTTCACCGGCCTGACCGCTCCCGTTCCGGTCATCGACCTGGCCGCGCCTGTTTGGCTCGCTCGTCGCCGGGTCGCTCGTGGCCCGTTCACCCCGGATCTGTTCGCTCTGCGTCTGCTCTGCCAATTCACCCTGGCCCTCACCGCTCCTGCCATGCGCGCCCGCGGCCGGGTCGCTCCGGGTCTGTTGCACCTCGCCGCTCGAATCGTGCAGGAACACCAGATCGAGGTCCGACCCGTAGCCGAGTTCCAAGCCGCCGAGCTTGCCATAACCGGCGACCGCCACCTTCACCGCCCGCGGCGGCTGGTCGCCCTCGCTGCAGTACGGCGTTCCATACATCTGCGTCATCTGACCCCACGCCAGATACAGGCAGCGCTGCACGATCAATTCCGCGATGTCGGTCAAACGGTCGCTCACCGTCATCAGCGGCATGCGCCCCGACAGATCGGCGTAGGCCACGCTGAATACCGCGGCCTTCTGGAACTGACGCAGCCCTTCGACTTGCCGCTCCGGGTCGGCGGCCGGCAGCCGCTCGGTTCGAGCCTCGAGTTCTCGCGCCAGGCTCGCTCTCGAAGGCAATTGATCGAATGCGTTGGGATCGATCAACTCATCGAGCAACAACGGAAAATCCGCGATCTGCCGCGCCAGGAAACCGCTGATGGCGCATACCTCGACCAGCCGCTCCAACGCCGGCGGCTGCTCCTTGAGCAATGCGAGATAGGAAGATCGGGCACCGATGGCTTCGAGCACCCGCAGGACCCGTTGCACCACCACTGCGGGCGCCGGGCGCAGGGCCGCCGAGCTCAACAGCCGGCCCAATATCACATGCACGCGACGCCGCGCGCCCTCATCCAAGCGCCGATACGCGGCGCCATGGCGATATTCGTTCAGCAACCCGGTGAGCGGCACGATATCGCCGGACGGAAAACTGTACCCGGCCAATTCCACTCCGATATCGAGCTCTTCCGACGCGAGCCAATCGAGCGGGGCCTCGCCATTACGGCGCTGGGTCTGCGGTCCGCCGAACACCTGGGCTTCGAAGTGCCGCGCCACGCTACGCCGCGCCGCAGCGATATGCGCGGCCGTCGCGGGCCAGTCGGGCAGCCCCATGATGAGCGACAGCCGTGCGCGCTCGGCCGGCTCGTCCGGCAGCGAGTGCGTCTGTGCGTCACGGATCATCTGCAGGCCGTTTTCGGCCTTACGCAGGATGAGATAGGCTTCTTGCAACTCATCCACGGCCGCCTGGGACAGCAGCTTGGAGCCTGCCAGCAAGGGCAGTACGTCGAGCAGCGCGGCGTTCTGCAACCGCCGGTCGTTGCCGCCGCGCACCAGCTGCAGCGATTGCACGATGAATTCCAGTTCGCGAATGCCGCCCGCGCCGAGTTTCAAGTGCTGGTCCAGTTCGTGCCGGGCCACTTCACGCGCGATCAGCGCCTTCATTTCGCGCAGCGACTCGAATACACCGAAATCCAGATAGCGTCGATAGACGAACGGCCGTATGAAATCTCGTGTCGCGCTCGCGTAGGCGGCGGCGCCGACGACGGCGCGCGCCTTGATCCACGCATAGCGCTCCCAATCGCGCCCATGGTTCTGCAAGTAGTCCTCGAGAGCGGCCAGGCTCACCACCAACGGGCCGCTATCGCCGAACGGACGCAGGCGCATGTCCACGCGGAAAGCGAATCCTTCGTCGGTCCTGGCATCGAGCAGGCGGATCAGCTCGCGGCCGGCGCGATTGAAGTACTCCGAGTTGTCGAGCGGCCGCGCGCCGTCGGTCTCGCCCGCTTCCGCATACAGCAGCACGAGGTCGATGTCGGAGGAGAAATTGAGTTCCCCCCCGCCCAATTTGCCCATGGCGACCACGATGAACGGCACGTCGGCGCCCTGCGCGTTGCGCGGCCGTCCGAAGGGCGATTCCAGATGCCGCTGCGCCGCCGCCGCGGCTGCACCGATGCAGCCGTCGGCAAGATTCGAAACGTCGCGCAGGGTCTCGCGTACGCTCGCCCGCCCCGCGATATCGAGCCACGCGATGCGCATCATCTCGCGCCGGCGCCACTCCCGCAGGAGGCGCTGCGAGTCTGCCGTGGTGGCGGCCGCTGCCGCGCGGGAGCTGTATTCGACATTGGCCGCCCGCGCCGCCGAGGGTGCGGCGTGCCGGCCCAACCAGGCCAGGGCCTGCGGATCCTGGATGAGGCCCGCCGCGACAAACTCGCTGCCGGCCGCAACGCGCGGCAATTCATCGCGCAGCAGCGGCGGCAAGGCCTCGTAGGCATCCTTGAATGCGGGCAGCGCGCAGGCGCGCTCCCACCAGCGCGACACGCTGTCGCGCAGCAGCGGCGGAATCATCGTCAGGTCATGCATCGTCGCCCCTACCCGCGCCCCTGCCGTTGCCCGTGCCTCTGCGCCCGCCTGCCGCAGCGCCCACTCCCCGACTCGCGGCCGTCCATGCCCTGGTCCCGGTCATGCTCCACGCTCCATGTTCCCTCCATGCCCATGCGCCATGCCCATGCTCCAAGCGTACCTTAGGCGTGGCGAGGGACAGGGGGCTGATCGAGGCGGCGCAATACCTCGGTGGTCTGGAACACGCGGCCCCACTGGCGCTCATTCACCAGACTCACGATACCTGCGGCGAGTAAGTTATTGAGCGCGGCGTTCGCCGCGGGCACGGAAATGCTCAAACCCGCCGCTGCCTGCTGCACCGAGAGCACCGGATGCCCGATCAAGAAGCGCGGAAGGCGGCGCGTGGCCGAATGTGCCCGGTAGCTGCGAAGTTCCTGTTCCCAGCGCTCGGCGAGAGCGAGGAGATCTTCCGCAATCGAGATCGCCTCGTCACAGGACTGGACCACGGCGCGGCCCAGCAGCTCGAGCCACGGACCCCAGTCCCCTTGTAGCTGGACGCTGGCAAGCGCTGCGTAGTACTCAGACTTTGCCCGCAGCAACGCTCCGGAGAGGTAAAGCGGCGGGTAACCCTCGGCGGCCAGTATGAGCGGCATGAGCAGCCGTCCCGTTCGGCCATTGCCGTCGTGATAGGGGTGAATGGTCTCGAACTGAGCGTGCGCGATGGCAAGCTGCGCCAGTATCGTGAGCGCCGCCTGCTCATCTTCGCGCGGCGCGTACTCGAGAATGTTTGCCGACATTTCGTCCATGCAGGCTTGCACCCGGGCGGGCGGTACCGGTACGAACGTCGCATCCTCGATTCGCAGCGTCGGTCCGATCCAGACCTGGTCTTCGCGGTAGGCTCCCACGGGGAAGTGAGTCGCCTCATCCTGCATTAGCAATGCATGAAGTTCGTGGATGAGCGCAAGGTCGAGCACCGCGCGGCCACCGACGCGGACGCGCTCCAGGCCGTGCTGAAGTGCTGCGACGTAGCGTTCGGTGATCCTTACGTCCGTAGGCAGGCCTCCGGTACCGTGCGTGGCCTCGTAGGTGAGTAAATGGCACAGGTCCGACTGGGTGCCCTCGATCTGCGAGCTCATGACTGCTTCGCGACGTGCGAGCGTGCGGGTCACCATGTCGCTATTCGCAAGGTGCTTGAGAGTGCCTTGCAGGCGGCCCAAAGCGGCGTGTGCCTGTGGGAAGGCAGCTTCATGCCGAGACCCTAAGGGGAGCTTGCGCGGCGTGGGCGGTGCCACCAGCGCGCAAACCTTCGGATACCCATGTGCGGGCACCAGATAAGGCTGGCGGTCCTTCGCGATTTGGTTTCGACGCATGTGCTTCCCGGCTCGTATATGGAAGCTTAAGGGGCTGTGGCGCCACTTCTTAATGATATTCGAGAAACTTAAAAAGCTCAATACGCCTTTAAAGGTTTCGTCATAACCTTTAGAACCGCCGAGCGCTCTTTAAGGTTGCGGTGACCGACTGGGAGAGATACACCTCGTACTGAACCCGCGCAAAGAAAAAGGCCTCGCCGATCTTTGGAACCGGCGAGGCCTGTCTTCAGGACCGAATACCCTTTAAGGGGTATTACATGTCCATGCCGCCCATGCCGCCCATGCCACCGCCGCCCGGTGCGCCATGCGCATGCTCATCGTCCTTCGGCGACTCGGCGATCATGACTTCCGTCGTCAGCAGCAGGCCCGCCACCGAGGCGGCGTTCTGCAGAGCCAGACGCGTCACCTTCGTGGGATCCAGGATGCCGAGTTCGATCATATCGCCGTATTCGCTGGTCGCGGCGTTGTAGCCGAACGTGCCCTTGCCCTCGCGGACTCGGTTGAGGACCACTGCGGCGTCCTCACCGGCGTTCGTGACGATCTGGCGCAACGGCTCTTCGATCGCGCGGGCCAGGATCTTGATGCCCGTGGTCTGATCTTCGTTGGCGCCGACCATCTTGTCGATCGCCTTCAACGCGCGCACCAGCGCCACGCCACCGCCCGGAACCACGCCTTCTTCGACGGCCGCACGGGTTG
>JALYHP010000127.1 GCA_030799355.1 Pseudomonadota bacterium | reverse complement strand
ATCTCCAGCAGCAGCGCGGTGGCCCGCTCGATGGCGCGCGCGGGCAAGGTGGGGTCCACCCCGCGCTCGAAACGCTGCGCGGCATCGGTGAACAGGCCCAGCCGGCGAGCGCGGCCCGCCACGGCGTCCGGCGTGAAATGCGCCGCTTCCAACAACACCTCGGTGGTCGACTCGGAAATCGCAGTGGCGCGTCCCCCCATGATCCCGGCCAGCCCGATCGGCCCGCTGGCATCGGCGATCACCATGAAGTCCGGATCGAGTGCGTAGTCGTTGCCGTCCAGCAAGGCCAGACGCTCGCCTGCCTCGGCAGCCCGCACCGTGATGCCGCCCGACAGGCGCGCGACATCATATGCATGCAGCGGCTGCCCGAGTTCCATCATCACGTAGTTGGTGACATCGACCGCGGGCGAGATGCTGCCGATGCCCACCCGGCGCAGCCGCTCGCGCAGCCAGGCGGGCGATGCCCCCCCCGTGCCGACGCCGCGAATCACGCGCGAGGCGAACACCGGACAGCCGCTCGGGATGTCGATGCGCACGGGAAACACGGACTGGTGACGCGCGGCCACCGCGGCGACCTCGTGGGCGAGATAGCGCCCCTCGTGAGCGGCGGCATAATCGCGCGCGATGCCGAGCACGCTCATGCAATCGCCGCGGTTCGGCGTGGCGTTCACTTCGAGCAGCGTGTCCTCGAGATCGAGCGCCACGCGCAGATCCACACCCAGCGCGAGCTCTGCCGGTAGTTCGAGGATGCCATCGTGTTCGCCGCCCAAGCCCAACTCGCGCGCCGAACAGAGCATGCCGTTCGATTCCACGCCGCGCAGCTTCGCCCGTTTGATGAGCACCCCGCCCGGCAGCCGCGCCCCTTCGAGGGCCACCGCCACCTTCAGACCGCTGCGCACGTTGGGGGCGCCGCACACGATGGACAACCGGTTCGAGCCGGTGGTGACCTCGCAGACGCTGAGCTTCTCGGCATTCGGATGCCGGCCGGCCGCCAGCACTTCGCCCACGACCACGCCGTCGAACGGCGGTGCCACTGGAGCCACTGCTTCCACCTCGAGGCCGGCGAGCGTCAGCCGCGCCGCGAGCTCTTGCGGCGTCACGGTGAGCGGCGTGAATTCACGCATCCAGTGATGAGTGATCTTCACCGAGACTGCCTCGCGGGAAACTGCTTCAAGGAAATTGCTTCAAGAATTGCAGGTCGTTTTCGAAGAACAGGCGCAGGTCATCGACGCCATAGCGCAGCATGGCCAGGCGCTCGATTCCCATGCCGAACGCATAGCCCTGCCACTGCTCGCTGTCGATGCCGGCCGCGGCGAGTACCTTCGGATGGATCATTCCGCAACCGAGGATCTCGAGCCAACCGGTCTGCTTGCACACGCGGCATCCGCCGCCGTGGCAGAACACGCACTCGATATCGACTTCGGCCGAGGGCTCGGTGAACGGGAAATACGAGGGCCGCAGGCGCATCCCCAACGGCCGCTCGAAGAAATGCTCGACGAAGGTATGCAGCATGGCCTTCAGGTTGGCGAAGCTCACGCTCTCGCCCACCACGATGCCCTCGACCTGATGGAACATCGGCGTGTGTGTCATATCCGAGTCGTTGCGGTACACGCGGCCGGGCGCGATCACCGCCAGGGGCGGCTCCATCGTGCGCATGGCGCGTATCTGCACCGGCGAGGTATGGGTGCGCAGCAGCCGGCCGTCGGGGAAATAAAACGTATCGTGCATGGCGCGCGCCGGATGATTCTTCGGAATGTTCAGCGCTTCGAAGTTATGAAAATCATCCTCGACTTCCGGACCGGTCGCGACTCGAAAGCCCGCTTGCACGAAGATTTGCTCGATGCGCAGGCGAGTGCGCGTCACCGGATGCACGCTGCCCACATCCGCTCCGCGCCCGGGCAGGGTCACATCGAGGGTACCCGCGGCGAGTTCTGCCTCGAGCGCCGCCGCTTCGAGGTGTGCGCGGCGCGCCTCCAACGCCGACTGGATGGCCGCCTTCGCTTCGTTGATTTTCTGCCCCGCGGCGGGCCGCTCCGCCGCCGGCAATGCGCCGAGGCCCTTCAGCTGTTCGGTGAGGGCGCCCTTCTTGCCGAGGAGGCGAACCCGCACCTCCTCCAGCGCAGCCACATGCGCGGCCGCGTTCACGTCGGCGAGGGCGCGGTCGACCAGCGCATCGAGAGGTTCTGCAATGGCCATGGGCGGCTCCAGAAAAAAATTGCGCGCGGCATCGGACCGGTGGCCCGAGACGCGCGCAATCCTGGCGTTCAGGCTGCGCGGCCGGCTAGGCCGCGCGGCTGACCGACGCCGGCAGGCTCGCCTTGGCCTTCTCCGCGATGGCGGTAAAGGCCGGCATGTCGTGCACGGCGAGATCCGCCAGCACCTTGCGATCGATGGCCAATTCGGCCTTGTTCAGTCCGTCGATCAAGGTGCTGTAGGTCATGCCGCACAATCGCGCCGCCGCGTTGATGCGCGTGATCCACAGCGCGCGGAACTCGCGCTTCTTCTCGCGCCGGCCGCGGTAAGCGTACTGGCCCGCCTTGATGACGGCCTGCTTGGCCGTACGGAATACTTTGCGCCGGGCATTGAAATAGCCCTTCGCTTTCTTGAGGATTTTCTTGTGACGTCGACCGGCGACGACACCGCGTTTGACTCGTGCCATATTCTGTTAACTCCAGGTTCTCAAGCGAAGGGAAGCATGGCTTTTACGCGGCCGACGTCGGTCTCGTGGACACCGGCCTCGCGGCGCAGCTGGCGCTTACGCTTGCTGGGTTTCTTCGTCAAAATATGACGACGGTGGGATTGACCGCGCTTGAAGCCATTCGCTGTTTTGCGAAAGCGCTTCGACGCGGCCCGCTTGGTTTTCATTTTGGGCACGTTCGACTCCTGATTTTATAGCCCTGTTCACAAACGCCCCAACGAAGGATCTCGCGATCTTCCGCTGCCGGCGCCGCTACAGGCGGGGTGGCGGACTTTTTCAAGGTCCGCCGCTCACTTGTGTAACGGGACTTTTTACGGTCGCCGCCACGTCTTTGACGGCCGACTTCTTACGGTCCGCCGCTCACTTGTCAGCGGCGGGACTGTTGAGGTCGCCGCCGCTGTCTCGCGGCCAAACCTTACGGTCGGCCGTTCACTTCTTCTTCGGTCCGAACACCATGATCATCTGTTTGCCTTCCATCAGCGGGTTCTGCTCGACCACCGAATACGGGGCGAGATCCTCAGAAATCCGCGCCAACAGACGCCGACCGATGTCTTGATGCACGAGCTCACGGCCGCGATAACGCAACGTTACCTTGGCCTTGTCGCCCTCGGTCAAGAAGCGGACGATGTTACGCAGTTTGACCTGGTAATCCGCCTCTTCCGTGCCGGGACGAAACTTCACTTCCTTGACCTGAATCTGCTTCTGCTTCCGCTTCGCCGCGTGCGCCTTCTTGTTCTGTTCGAACAAGAATTTGCCGAAATCCATCACTCGGACCACCGGCGGCTCCGCCATCGGGGAGACCTCGACCAGGTCCAGAGTCTGCGAGCTGGCCAGTTGTAGCGCCTCGGCGCGTGTCATGACCCCTGCTTGGCTTCCATCCGCTGCGATCACCCGCACCGAGGGTGCGGAGATCTCCTCATTGCGCCTTACGCGCTTCGACGTTGCGATAAGCGATCCTCCAAAACGAGACGGCCGCGGCTCGCGACTTCGTCGCAAAGCAAGGCGCTGAGTTCTTTGTACTCCAGGCTGCCTAGATCTTTGCCACTGCGCGTGCGTACGGCCAGGGTGCGTGCCTCGACTTCCCGGTCACCAGCAACGAGGAGAAAAGGCACACGCTTGAGTGTGTGCTCGCGGATTTTAAAGCCAACCTTCTCATACCTCAAGTCCGTTTCTACCCGAAGCCCCTGATTTCTCAGGTTTTCCGCGACTTCCGTGCAATATTTGTCTTGCGCGTTAGTAATTCCCATGACCACGACCTGAATTGGCGCAAGCCAGGTGGGCAGTTTGCCGGCGTGATGTTCCAGCAATATGCCGGTAAATCGCTCCAGGGAGCCGAATATCGCCCGGTGTAGCATCACCGGCGTGTGTTTCTGGCCATCCTCGGCCACATAGCTTGCCCCGAGGCGCCCGGGGAGGTTGAAGTCCACCTGCAGGGTGCCGCATTGCCAGTCGCGCCCGATCGCATCGCGCAGCACGAATTCGAGCTTCGGACCGTAGAACGCCCCTTCGCCGGGGTTCAACGTGGTCTCGATGCCCGCCGCTGCGGACGCCTGGCGCAGCGCCGCCTCGGCCTTGTCCCACACCTCATCCGATCCCACCCGTTTCGCCGGCCGATCGGAGAACTTGATGCGCACGTCATCGAAGCCGAAATCCCGGTAAATGCCCAAGATCAGCTGCGTGATCTTGACCGCCTCTTCGGTGAGCTGCTCGGGCGTGCAGAAAACGTGCGCATCATCCTGGGTGAAGGCTCGTACCCGCATGAGTCCATGCAGCGCGCCCGAGGGCTCATAGCGATGCACCTTGCCGAATTCCGCGAGCCGCAGCGGCAGCTCGCGATAGCTGCGCAAGCCGTGCCTGAAGACTTGGACGTGACCCGGGCAATTCATGGGCTTGATGGCGAACGTGCGCTCATCCGGCGTCTGAGTGAGAAACATGTTCTCGCCGAAGGTCTCCATGTGCCCGGAGCGGACCCATAGTTCGCGATCCATGACCTCCGGCGTGTTGACCTCCAGGTAGCCCGCCTGCGTCTGGCGCTCGCGCATGTAGCCGATCAATTGCTGGAACAGTGCCCAGCCCTTCGGGTGCCAGAACACCGCGCCCGGGGCCTCCTCCTGGAGGTGGAACAGATCCAGCTCCTTGCCGATGCGCCGGTGATCGCGCTTCTCCGCTTCTTCGAGCCGGGTAAGATATTCTTTCAGCTGCTTGTCGTTCGCCCAGGCCGTGCCGTAGATCCGCTGCAGCATCTGGTTGCGCGAATCGCCGCGCCAATAGGCGCCCGCCACTTTCATGAGTTTGAAAGCCTTGAGCTTGCCGGTGCTCGGCACATGCGGCCCCCGGCACAAGTCCTCCCACTCCCCTTGGCCGTACAGGCTGATGGGTTCGTTCGACGGGATTGCCGCGATGATTTCCGCTTTGTAATGCTCGCCGATGTTCTTGAAATGCGCCACGGCGGCATCGCGCGGCAGCTCGCGACGGCGTACGGTGAGATCCTTGGCGCTGATCTCGGCCATGCGCTTTTCGATGGCGGCCAGATCGTCGGTGGAAAACGGCCGCTTGTAGGCAAAATCGTAGTAAAAGCCATCCTCGATGACCGGTCCGATGGTCACCTGGGCGTCCGGATAGAGCTCTTGAACCGCGTTCGCCAGCAGGTGCGCCGTGGAATGGCGGATGATCTCCAGCCCCTCGGGGTCCCGGTCGGTCACGATGCTCACGGTGGCGTCTCGATCGACCCGCGAGGAAGTGTCGACGAGGACGCCGTCGACCTTGCCCGCCAAGGCCGCCTTTGCCAAGCCCGGACCGATCGCGGCGGCAATGTCCGCCACGGAGACCGGATGGTCGAAGCGCTTCTGGCTTCCGTCGGGAAGTGTCACTACGGGCATAAGACCAATAAACCTAAGGGGCTCCGCGCCCCCGGCGAGGGTTGGTGCGCGCTAGTGGGATCGAACCACTGACCCCCACCATGTCAAGGTGATGCTCTACCGCTGAGCTAAGCGCGCTCGGAGGGCGCGAAAGATACCGGATTCGCGGGCCGCGATAAAGGGCAAGCCGCCGAAACTGCGTAATGATGCCGTGCGGCGGGTGCGGGGTGCTGCCGCTGGCCGCTTGGGCGGCCGGTGCCTGGATGCTGCCGAGCCCTGCGGCCCCCGCGGTAACCCCATGCGGGCGAACTTGCTGCCGAGCCTGTGCGCCGCCTGCGCGGCCTGGTGGGGACGCGCTGCCGCAGCTTTTGCGGCGCCCGCCACCGCTACCTGTGGAGCGCTCGCATGCCGGGACGCGGTGCGGCTCACGCCCCGACTCGCCGCTGCCACCCTGGGCCCGCCGCGACCCTGGTGCCGCGCGCCGCTGCCGCCGGCTATGGCTGCGTGCGCTGCGCCGGCTCGGGCGGAGCGGGTTTTATGGTCAGGCGAAATTGCGCCTCGCCAATGGTCAACAGGTCCCCGTCATTCAAGAGCTGGCGCGAGATCCGCCGGCCGTTCACCAGTACCCCATTGGTACTCTTGAGATCTTCGATGATCACGTCGCGCGAGTTCACATGCAGCTGCGCGTGGTGGCGACTCACGGACGTCGATGCGATGTGCAGCTCGCAGCCCGGCGCGCGGCCGATCCGGGTGCGCCGGGCCAGGGTGTGCGAGACCGTGTGCTCGCCGTCGATCCTGACCAGCTCGGCGGTGCATTCCATCGGCATCCTGTCGATCGCGCCACCCTCGCCGCGCTCCAAACGGCGAATCAGGAATTCGCGCTCCTCGAGGGTGCGGCGCGCCTGTTCCAACGCCGCGCGCAGCGCACGGTTATCCTCGCTCAGCAGCTCGATGGCCCGCGTTTTCGTGGCCAAGTCGATGTGATCGGTGTTTTCCCCAGGGGATTCGACCGCCCGCCGCGCCTCGCGCAGGTGCGCCAGCAATACGGCGTTCTCGTCCTCGCGTGTCTGCGCTTCGGACTGCAGACGTTTCACTTGAGCGGCCAGCTCCGCGCTCGCTGTTTCCGCCGCCGACTGGTTCTCCCTGCCGTGCTGCTCCCCCTCGCCCGCGGCCTTGAGAGTACCGATGGCGGCGTCCCGTTCAGCGAGTTCGGCTTCGGCCTCGATCACGCGGGCGCGCAAGCGGTCGCATTCCGCCTGCAACGCCGCGACATCTCCCCGCGCATGCTGCGTGAAAGCGAATCCGCGCCACCACTCGCGGGTGCGCAGGTGCTCCAGATACGTCGTGGCCTGCAGCCGGGCGTGGTGCAATTCGCGTCGAGCACTGTCGAGTTCCTCGGCGCCGGCCGCGAGCTTCGCGGCAAGTGCCGCCGAGGCTTGTCGAGTGTTCCGCAGGTCGCCGGACATCGCTTCGTAACGCGCGTGCAGCGCCTGCAACTCGGCCTCGAGCTGCGTGCCCCGCCGCGAGCGCTGCTCGAGCGCGGGAACCACCTGCGCGTGCTCGCGCTGCAGTGCGTTGAGCTGCGCATCGCGTTCGGCCAGCGAACGCGCCACCTGGCCCAAACTGGCGTCGCGCGCGGCCAAGGTTTCGCGCCAGGTGCGCGACTCGCTTTGATGGCGCTGCTCCGCCTCGCGCAGAGCCTCCTCAGCTTGGCCCCGCGCCGCCTCCGCCGCGGCGTCCTTAGCGGCCAGCGCCCGCTCGAGCGCGCGCGCGCGTTCCTGTTCGAGGTGCAGCAGGGCTCTCAGCCTGGCAAAGCCCGCGCCCGGCGCTGAATCTGCGGCGCGGGCGATAGCCGGGGCTTCGCCCGGCGCCAAGCCGTCACGCGGATCACTACCAGCATGGGCAGTCGCGGCGGTCTTTGGAGGACCGATGGCAACGGCAACCGCGGCCGCGGCAGTACCCGCTCGGGCAGCGCCTGCGCCACCCGCGACCTCGGGAGCACTAGCGGCTCTCGGCGTACCCGCGACACCCGCAGGCTTGGCACCATCGGCGGCTAGGGACGTTGCCGCGACACCCGCAGGCTCGGGAGAATCTCTCGGCGTACCCGCGGCCCCGAAACCGCCTACCGTGCCTGCGGCCTCGGGAGGATCGGCGCTACCTGGCGCCTGCGGAGCACCGATGGCTCCGGGGGGTCCCGCCGCGTCGGCAACGTCGGCCCCAGGGGCAGTACCGGCGGTTCTGGAGAATCCGGATTTGATGCCGAGTACCGCCGGGGCATAGTCCAAGCGGACGGCATCGTCCTCGACGTCCTCATCGAAGACCGTCCCAGCCGCGATCGGCAGCCTGTCGGTGCGATCGAGGTCCACGTCTTGCGGTTCGGTGTACTCCAACGCCATCGCTTCTGCGCCCGCCGGGGTGCGTCAGCCGGCCAATGCATTGGGCACGCCCAATGCGCTCTTACGCAGTTGCTGGATCTCATCGCGCAGCCGGGCGGCCTGCTCGAACTCGAGATTGCGCGCGAGCTTCATCATCTCGGCTTCGAGTTTCTTGATGCGCTTCACCGCCTGTTCGGGCGGCAACAGTGCGTAATCGACGTCGGAGCCCTTGAGACGGCTTTCCTGCACCGAGCGCGCTCCTTCCATCACATCGCCCACCGCCTTGATGATGGTGCGCGGCGTGATGCCGTGCTGCGCGTTGAATTCGATCTGCTTAGTGCGCCGCCGGTCGGTTTCCGCGATCGCGCGCTCGATCGACCCGGTACGCGTATCGGCATACAGAATGGCTTTGCCGCGCACATTGCGCGCAGCGCGGCCGATGGTTTGAATCAACGAGCCCTCCGATCGCAGGAAGCCTTCCTTGTCGGCATCGAGTATGGCCACCAACGACACCTCGGGCATATCGAGGCCCTCGCGCAGCAGATTGATGCCCACGATCACATCGAATTTACCGAGACGCAGATCGCGGATGATTTCCGAGCGCTCCACCGTTTCGATGTCCGAATGCAGGTAGCGCACTTTCACGCCATGCTCATCGAGATATTCGGTCAGATCCTCCGCCATGCGCTTGGTGAGCGTGGTCACCAGCACCCGCTCGTTGACTTGCGCACGCAGCCGGATCTCCGACAGCAGATCGTCCACCTGAGCGCGCACCGGCCGTATCTCCACCGCAGGATCGGTCAGACCGGTCGGGCGCACGACCTGTTCGATGATCTGGCCGGAGACGCGTTTCTCGTAGACCGACGGCGTCGCCGACACATAAATCGCCTGCGGCGCCAGGTGCTCGAATTCCTCGAACCGCAGCGGCCGGTTATCGAGGGCCGAGGGCAGGCGAAATCCATATTCGACCAGCGTTTCCTTGCGCGAGCGATCGCCCTTGTACATCGCTCCCAACTGCGGGATGGTCTGATGGCTTTCGTCGATGACCAGCAGGGCGTTGTTCGGCAAGTAATCGAACAAACACGGCGGCGGTTCGCCCGGCGACCGTCCCGACAGGTAGCGGGAATAGTTCTCGATGCCGGCGCAATACCCGACCTCGTTCATCATTTCGAGATCGAACAAGGTGCGCTGTTGCAGGCGCTGCGCCTCGACCAGCTTGCTCGCACCATGCAGTTCGAGAAGCCGTGTCCGCAATTCGCTGCGAATCTCCTCGACCGCCGATTGCACGCGCTCCTTGGGCGTCACGTAGTGCGAGGACGGATAGACCGTCAGCCGCGGCATCTTGCGCAGCGCCTCGCCGGTCAGCGGATCAAACAAGCTCAGGGACTCGATTTGATCGTCGAACAATTCCACCCGTACCGCCTCGCGCTCCGATTCGGCTGGAAAGATGTCGATCACATCGCCGCGCACGCGGTATGTTCCTTGCTGCAAATCGATTTCATTGCGCGTGTACTGCATATCGGCCAATCGCCGCAGCAGCTTGCGCTGTTCCAGGCGGTCGCCGCGCGACATGTGCAGCACCATGCTGAGGTAGGCCTTGGGGTCGCCGAGACCGTAAATCGCCGATACCGTCGCAACGATGATCGAATCGGGCCGCTCGAGCAGCGCCTTGGTGGCGGACAAGCGCATCTGCTCGATGTGCTCGTTGATCGAGGCGTCCTTCTCGATGAAGGTGTCGGAGGCGGGAACATAGGCCTCGGGCTGGTAGTAGTCGTAGTAGGAAACGAAATACTCCACCGCGTTCTTCGGGAAGAACACCTTGAATTCGCCGTAGAGCTGCGCCGCCAGCGTCTTGTTGTGCGCGAGGACCAAGGTGGGACGCTGCACTTGCTGGATCACGTTGGCGATGGTGAAGGTCTTGCCCGACCCGGTCACGCCGAGGAGCGTCTGGTGAGCCAGCCCGCTGGTGAGCCCATCCACAAGCTTTTCAATGGCCTGCGGCTGATCACCTGCCGGGTCGTAGTCCGAGTAGAGCTCAAAGTTCATTGGCCGATTCTCTCACGTTGATGGTCGCTGGTTGAAGGTCCTGCCACAGCCGCGCCGGGACCCCTTGGGCTGCGGGTGACCGCGTTCCCGGACCTGCAACAGCCCACCGGGACCCCTGGGCTGCGAGCCACCGCGTTCACGGAGCCTGCAACACCCCGCCGGAGCTTTAGGTTCGGGCCACGCTGCGTTCCCGGGGCCCTGACAGCCCCGCCGGGAGCCTCGGTGCGGGCCGATCCCGGATACTGGAGCGCCGGGAGGCTTTGGGCTGAGGGCCACCACGATCGCCGGATCCTGTAGCGCCGGGAGCCTGTCCGCTTAATCCTGGCGCCCGCTGCCTATTTTTCGTACACTTTGCCGCCATTTTTTTTACATACACATTTTTATATAGGTGATTCCCTTTGCCCGTAACCCTTTCCAAGCGCGTACACAAGGTCAAGCCCTCCCCCACCCTCGCCGTCACCGCCCGAGCGGCGAAACTCAAAGCCGAAGGCAAGGACATCATCGGCCTGGGGGCCGGCGAGCCTGATTTCGATACTCCCGTGCATATTGCGGATGCCGGGGTCGATGCCATCCGTAAGGGCATCACCCGCTACACGGCGGTCGACGGTACCGCCGAGCTCAAAGATGCCATCATCGCCAAATTCAAACGCGACAATGAGCTCACCTACGACCGCAGCCAGATACTGGTTTCCTCGGGCGCGAAACAGACCTGTTTCAATCTCTGTGCCGCGCTGCTCGACCCGGGCGATGAATGCGTAATACCGGCTCCGTATTGGGTTTCCTACCCCGACATGGTGCTGCTCGCCGACGGCGTTCCGGTATGTGTCTATGGGGGCGCCGATCAGGGGTACAAGATCACGCCGGCCCAACTGGCCGCGGCCATCACGCCGCGCACCAAGTTGTTGTTTCTCAACAGCCCGAGCAATCCCACCGGGGCCGCCTACACACGAGCGGAACTCGCGGCGCTGGGCGCGGTTCTGGAGCAGCACCCGCAGGTGGTCATCGCCGCCGACGAGATGTACGAGCATATCTATTGGGCCGCCGAGCCTTTCACGAGCTTTGCGCAAGCCAATCCGCGGCTCTACGACCGCACCGTCACCATCAACGGGGTTTCCAAAGCCTATGCCATGACGGGGTGGCGCATCGGCTATTGCGGCGGACCGAAGGAAATCGTCTCGGCGATGGGCACCATCCAAGGCCAGTCGACCTCGAACGCCTCGAGCATTTCGCAGCGTGCGGCGACGGTGGGCCTCAACGCCGACCAATCTTGCGTGTCGGAAATGAACAAAGCATTCAAGCAGCGTCATGATTTCGTCGTGGCGGGACTAAATGCGATTCCCGGTATTTCGTGCCAGCCGGGAGCCGGAACGTTCTATGCGTTTGCCGATGTCAGCGGCGCGATGCGCGCGCTCGGCATCAAGGACGACAATGCCTTCGCCGAGTACCTCTTGGTGGAGGCCGGCGTCGCCGTGGTCCCCGGCTCCGGTTTTGGAGCGCCGGAACATATGCGGATCTCCTTCGCCTGCAGCATGCAAATGCTCGAGGATGCGCTGCGACGTATCGAGCGCGCGCTCTCCGTGGCGATAGCGAAGCGCGCCTGACACGGTTCTCGGCGGGTAACGATCACGGGGCCCTGCTGCAGGACCACGTTTCCCGCCGGCGGAGATAAGCGACCTCTGGGGCTAGCTAGTACCCTGGGCCCCGTGACGTGGTGGCGATCCTAGGTATAGCCGCCTTGGCGAGACCTGACGTTGCGGTGACCTTTTTTGGTATAGCGCCTTGGCGAGACCTGACGTTGCGGCGACCTTGGTTACCACCGCTGGGCAACCTGACGTTTGGCGGCGTGGCGTTTTGGGTGACACTATTTTTTTGAGGCCTAGCGCCTCGGCCCGTGAGCGGCGGTTAGCATGTCCGCCTCAGGTTGGATCGGCTCGCTAGGTGGGCTGGGCAGCTTATCCACCGACGGAGCCCCGCTCGTATAATTCCAGTTGTCTGTGAAGACATATCCATAACAACATGAAATACATAAACTTAGGTATGACGGGGCTGCGGATCTCCGAACTCTGCCTGGGTTGCATGAGCTTCGGCGTTCCGGAGCGTGGCGACCACCCATGGACGCTGCCGGAAGAACCCAGTCGAGCCGTCATCCGGCTGGCCCTCGATCTCGGTATCAACTTCTTCGACACGGCGAATGCCTATTCCGACGGCACGTCCGAGGAGATCGTGGGCCGTGCTTTGCGCGACTTCGGGCGCCGCGAGGAAGTCGTGGTCGCGACCAAAGTATTCTTTCCGATGACCGATGCACCCAACAGCGGCGGGCTGTCGCGCAAAGCCATTCTTGCCTCCATCGACGCCAGCCTGCGGCGCCTCGGCATGGAGTATGTGGACCTGTATCAGATTCATCGCTGGGACTATCGGACGCCCCTCGAGGAGACGCTCGAGGCGCTGCACGACGTCGTCAAGGCAGGCAAAGCACGCTATCTGGGCGCCTCATCGATGTATGCATGGCAATTCAGCAAGGCGCTGCACGTTGCGCGCGCCCATGGCTGGACGCGCTTCATCTCCATGCAGAATCACTACAACTTGCTGTACCGGGAGGAGGAGCGGGAAATGATGCCGCTGTGCGCGGATGCCGGAATCGGGGTGCTGCCGTGGAGTCCACTCGCCCGGGGGCGCCTGACCCGCGATTGGGACACCCAGACGCCGCGCATCCAGAGCGACGTGTACGGCAAGTCGCTTTACACCGCGGCGGTGGAGTCCGACCGGCGCATCGTCGAGGCGGTGGCCGCGGTTGCCGCCGCACGCGGCGTGCCGAGAGCCCAGGTCGCCCTCGGCTGGGTGGCGCAAAAGGCGGTGGTCACCGCCCCCATTGTCGGCGCGTCGAAGCCCCAGCACCTTCATGACGCCGTCGCGGCACTGGCTCTCGATCTGAGCGACAGCGAGATTGCGCAGCTCGAGGCCCCCTATGTCCCCCGCCCCGTCGCGGGCCACTCCTGAGAACCGCGAGCTGTTTCTTGACTTAAGGGTCCAGCTTCCCGACAATCCGCGCTCTTTTGCATTCCCCGGTAGCTCAGTGGTAGAGCGACGGACTGTTAATCCGTTGGTCGGGAGTTCGAATCTCTCCCGGGGAGCCAATATCAACGACTTACGTGTTTCATCCGCCGAAAACGCCTAGGTGCCTAAGGGGGTTCTTAGACGAGCGCACGAAAATAATCACTCCCCCGCTTGCACTATAGGACACTATGCCCTATAGTACCTCTACCCCGGACGCACCGAGGGGACAGACCCGAAACCAACATCGAGGACACGAGATGAGCGCTACCACCAACCACGAATTTCAGCAGTCAGAGCACGACAAGATCCGCGCCGAGATCGAAAAACTCAACGCGGAAACGCTCAAGCTGCTTGTCGAGTCGCTGAAGCTACGCACTGAGTCGCGCTGGTACCCATGGGTTGCGGTCACGGGAATATTTGGCGCCGCATTTGCGCTGGTCAAATACGTCCTATGACCGACGCGGATAAAATCCGCGTCCTGCTCGCCAAGGCCGGCCTCTCCCAGCGAGGGGCCGGCCGAGAGCTGGGCGTCGATGAGCGCACGATGCGCCGGTATTGCGCGGGCGATTCTCCCGTCCCGCGTGCGATCATCCTAGCGCTCACGCACCTGGCCCAGTGCGGCGGCGGCGATCCGCCGGACATTCTCGGCAC
>JALYHP010000094.1 GCA_030799355.1 Pseudomonadota bacterium | reverse complement strand
ATTACTCACCCGTTCGCCGCTCGTCAGCATGTATTGCTACACCTGTTACCGCTCGACTTGCATGTGTTAGGCACGCCGCCAGCGTTCAATCTGAGCCAGGATCAAACTCTTCAGTTAATAACACTTTGTCACTGAAGCAATCACGATCCCAAACTCACATCCGTTCGACGTGCTGTTGAGGCACGAATGAACGACTGGTCGTTTGGTACTCGTATCATCAATTGCACCAAAGGCAAATGACGCGAGTCCCCACACAAATTACCTGTTCGAATTTTTAAAGAATAACCCGCGACTACAAAGGTCCGGGGAAAGACTTCTAAGTATAGCTGAGTTTCGATGCCCGTCAACCGCCGGGAAGATCCAAAAACCGCCTTTCACTTGGAAGGGCGCGCAGTATAGCCGGGGGTTCCGGCGTGTCAACCCGTTGTCGTAATTCTTTCATCTCGCTCAGGTAGGCCTCGTCTTCACGACATGCGCCGATCTTCGGCACAGACCGGGCTGCGCACGCAAATGGCGGGGCCAAATGGGCGCGGGTGGGGGGTACCGGCGGGAGCAGGCGAGGATAAATCAAGGCCGGTCGCGCGGCCGACGGTGCGCGCGGTCCGCGGGTCGCGACGCCGCGTCTTTGTTGCGGGGCTGGCGGCCACGGCCGAAGGCGCCACAGCCATCCGCGGCCGGCGTATTTCGCAAGCGTTGAATGGCGGGATCGGACGTGTGCTGCGTGCCGTACGGTCGAACTTCGGAGCGATTTGATCGGCCTTGAATGGGCTGCGGGCGCCAGCCCCGTGGGCGGCGCCGGCGGGTGAGCTTGCGGCGCCTAACGTTAGGGTATTCGCTTAACGGATAAACGGGGTTTATGCGCTACCCATGGTTCGCCCGGCACCCCAGATTAACATCATGTCGAGCCGTGTCGGATCTCTCCAGGGAATTGGAATGCCCCGACCATCGGGTAATGGCCCGAGGTCGTTGGGTAGGGGCCTGAACTGCGCGACCTTGCCTCCATGTTGCAACGCTCGCTGAATGAGGCCGCGCATCCCGACCGAGTCGCCCACTCGGTGGTCCGGCTCGTCTCGCTGACCGAGGCGAGTCCGCTGTCACCGAGGCTCCCCGGGCAGCTCGATACCGAAGATATCCTCATCACGGCGATCGAAACCAAGGTCCTGGCCGGGTTCATCGTGGCCACGGTGCTGCTGCTCGTCGGCGGCAGTTACACCTATTACACCAGCGTACGGTACGCGGACTCGGCGGCGTGGGTCACTCATACCCACGAGGTACGCGCATCCTTGGCCTCGCTCCACGGATCGCTGGAAGGGGCGGAGGTGGCTCTGCGTGATTATTTATTGACCGAGGACCCGGCGCGCTTGGACGACGGCGAACAGTCCATGAGGGAGGTCAGGAGGCAGCTCGCCGAGCTCACATCGCTCAGTCGCGATAGCGCGATGCAACAGGAAAGTCTCGGCGTGCTGGAGCCGCTGGTTACCGCGGAGCTGGCCGCGATGACGAGCACGCTCCAAGCCCATGCTGACTTCGGTCTGCCGGCGGCACGGGCGGTGATGGGACTGAGGCGTCAGGTCAATACGGCGCAGGAGGTGCGCGCACTGACCACTCGCATGACGTCGGCCGAGGATCAACTGCTCGCCGCGCGGCAAGCCGCAACGGCGAAAGAGCGGCACACCACCTTGATTTCGCTGCTGGCGACCCTCGCCGCCGCGCTGGCGCTGTTCACCGGTTTGTTTCGCGCCATACATCGCGGCATGCTCGCACGGCGCGATGCCGAGCATGCGCTGCGCGCCAGCGAACAGTACAACCGCAGCATCGTCGACAGCTCGCCCGATTGCCTCGGCGTGCTCACGCTCGAAGGGCGGCTGCAGCAATTGACGCCGCACGGCTGCCGTTTGCTGGAAGTCGATGATTTCACCTCCATCGCGAATATCGATTGGGTAGGTATTTGGGCGGAGCCGTACCGTACGGCGGCGAAGGCGGCCATCGAGGCCGCCCTGCAGCGCCGCGACGGGCGTTTTCAGGGCTATTGCCCCACGTTCAAGGGCACACCGAAATGGTGGGACGTGATCGTCATGCCCGTGCTCGGCGCCGGTGGCCGCCCGGAACGCCTGCTCGCCGTCTCGCGCGACGTCACCGACGTCAAACGCAGCGAAAGCGAGTTGCGGGAGGCCAACCGCTTCCTCGATTCCCTGGTCGACAACCTGCCCGTGATGATCGCCGTCAAGGAAGTCGAGAGCCTGATTTTCGTGCGCCAGAACCGCGCCTTCGAGCAGGCCTTCGGCTATTCGCGCGAGGAGATGATCGGCAAGACCGCGCGCGATCTGTTCAGCGCCGAAGAGGCCGAGTTCATCATTGCGAAGGACCGCGAGGCGCTCGAACAAAATCGATTGCTGGATATCCCCGAACAGGAGGTCCACACGCGTCATCTCGGCCGACGGCTTTTCCACACCATGAAGATGCCCATCGGTGGTGAGCAGGGCAGCCCGCGATTCCTGTTGGCGATCTGGACCGACATCACCGACCGCAAGTTGGCGGAACACGCCATCCATGAATTGAACGCGGCGCTCGAAGCCAAGGCCGCCCAACTGACCACCATCAACGAAGAACTCGAAAGTTTCAGCTATTCGGTATCGCATGATCTGCGCGCTCCGCTGCGCGCCATCGACGGCTTCGCGCTGATGATCGAAGACGATTGCAGCGAACGCCTCGACGCCGAGGGCCGCCGCTTCCTATCGGTGATCCGCGAGAACAGCAAGCGCATGGGTGAACTCATCGATGGCCTGCTTGCATTCTCGCGGCTGGGGCGCCTGCCCGTCGTGAACCACGAGATCAACGTCGAGTCTCTGGTGCACGATGTCGCGCAAGAGGTACTGGATACCCCCGGGGCGGCTGCGCGGATCGAGATCGGCAAGCTGCCCGCGGCGCAGGGCGACCGCGTGCTGCTGCGCCAGGTGTGGACGAATCTGATCTCCAACGCCGTCAAGTACAGCAGCACACGGACGCAGCCTCGGATCGTGGTGAGCGGCCGGCAAAGCGCCTCGGAAAATCTTTACTCCGTCCGCGACAACGGTGTCGGGTTCAGCATGGATTACATCGACAAACTGTTCGGTGTTTTCCAGCGTCTGCATCATCCGAGCGATTTCGCCGGGACGGGAGTGGGCCTCGCCATCGTCCAGCGGATCGTGAGCCGGCACGGCGGGCGGGTATGGGCCGAAGGCAGGGTGGACGAGGGCGCGATATTCTCTTTTGCACTTCCCAAGCGAGTCAGCCATGGATGAATCGGAAGCGGTGGACATACTTCTCGTCGAGGACAGCGATGCGGATGCCGAGCTGACCAGCCGGGCGCTGCGTAAAGGCAGCCTGGTCAACAGGCTGCGCGTGCGCGATGGTGTCGAAGCTTTGGAATTCGTGTTTCGAGAAGGGCCCTTCCGGCGGCGCGGCGGCGGGCAGCCGAAACTCATTCTGCTGGACCTCAAGATGCCGCGGCTCGGGGGCATCGATGTCCTGCGGCGCCTCAAGTCGGACCCCCGGACCAAGGTGATTCCCGTCGTCATGCTCACGTCCTCGGCCGAGGAGCGAGATATCGCCGAAAGCTACCTCCTCGGAGTCAATAGCTACCTGGTCAAGCCCGTGAATTTCCTGACTTTCACCGATGTCATAGCACAGGCCGGAATGTATTGGGCCCTCATGAACCGGCTTCCGAGCTAGGGCCTTGAACGGAGTGTGGACGCAGTCAATCGGGCAGGATCGGCCGCGATGCCGGACCTGGCAGGGCGCGAGGCCGATGGCGAGTGGGCGCCCGGCAGGCACGGGCAACGAGCATCGCGGCGCGAGGCTACCGAGCACCGGTAACGACCGCTGATGCAGGACAACCAGCCCGAGAGAAGCAAGGTGCGTACACGGGGCGAGATCAAAGTATTGCTGGTCGAGGATCAGGCGGATGACGCGGATTTGCTGATTCGCGAGATGCGCCGCGGCGGTCTCAGCATCGTGGACCGTCGAGTCGAGAGCGAGCCGGCCTACGAGGAGGCCCTGGAAAATTTCGCTCCCGACCTCATCCTGTCGGACTACACCCTGCCGGGATTCGACGGGACCCTCGCGTTGCGAATCGCTCGGCAACTGCGACCGGACGTCCCCTTCATATTCGTTTCGGGGACCATCGGCGAGGAGCGCGCCATCGAAGCGTTGCAGCAAGGCGCGGTCGATTATGTACTCAAGGACCATCGAGCACGCCTCGTGCCGGCGATTCAGCGAGCCCTCAAGGAGGCCGAAGATCGGGAGGCCCGACGCTGGGCCCTGCGCAAGCTCGAGGCCAGCGAAGAGCGATTCCGGTCGATCGCGGAAGCCACCCAAGAATGGATATGGGAGATCGACCGCCGTGGTTTCTATACTTTCTCCAGCCCCGCGGTGGAGATGATCCTGGGCTATAAGCCGAACGATTTGCTCGGCAAGAATTGCCTCGATATGGTGAAGCCGAGTACGCGGACCGCGGTCGCCGAACTGCTGCGCCATGCGGCCGAAGGAAAACGCGGTTGGCGCGATCTGACCTTGCATCTGCTACACGCCAAAGGCGGCATCCGTTGGTTGGACAACAATGCGTTCCCGCTGTTCGACGACGTCGGCACGGTCGTCGGTTACCGCGGCGTGGCCCGCGACATCACCCAGCGGCGCCTGCAACAGGAGCGGATTGCTCGTTTGAGCCGCATCCAGGCGGTACTGAGCGGCATCAACGCGACCATCGTGCGCGTTCGCGATCGGCGCGAACTGTTCCGCGAAACATGCCGCATCGCCGTGCAGCAGGGCGGGTTTCGAATGGCATGGGTCGGCGCGGTCGAGCCGGGCGCCCTCCATGCGACGCCGCTGCTATGGGAAGGCTTCAATGAGGGGTACTTGGAGGAGGTGTACGGCCCTCTGGCGCCGGATGAAGATCCCGGTCCGGTGGGCGAGGCCATTCGCTACAAGAAAATGGTCGTGGCCAATGATATCGAAACCGATCCGCACACGGCGTTCAAGCAGCAAGCCTCGGCGCGCGGCTTCCATGCGCTGATCGTCATGCCGCTGCTGGTTGCCGACGAAGTCACCGGTGTGCTCGTGCTGTTCGCGGGAGAGACCGGTTTCTTCGACTACGAGGAACTGAAGCTCCTCAAGGACCTCGCCGGCGATATTTCTTTTGCCCTGGACTACATCGGCAAGGAGGAACGGCTGGCCTATGCTTCTTACTACGACTCTCTGACAGGACTGGCCAACCGCCAGCTGTTCTTCGACCGGCTGGCGCAATCGCTGCACCAGGCTCGCGCCACGCGGCGCGAACTCGCCGTCATGGTCATCGATCTGCAGCGCTTCAAGAGGGTCAGCGAGACCCTGGGCCGGTATGCCGGCGACCAGGTACTCAAGGAGTTGGCGAGCCGGTTGAAGCGCACCATCGCCGAGTCCGCGACCCCCGCGCGCATCGGCGGCGACTGCTTCGCGGTGGTGGTACCCAACCTTCCCGGCCCCGCCATGGCGCGCTGGATCGACGACTGGATCGTGGACGCGTTTGCCGAACCGCTGATGGTCGATGACATCGAATTGCGCATTTCCGTGAAGATCGGTATCGCTCTGTATCCGGCCGACGCCGAAGCCGCCGAGACTCTGTTCATCAATGCCGAAGCAGCGCTCAAGCGGGCCAAGGATGCGCCTGATCCGTATCTGTTCTACTCGCCGGAAATGAACGCCCGCGTGGCGCACCGCCTGCATTTGGAGAGCCGGCTGCGCAGAGCGGTAGCCGAGAAGCAGTTCGTACTGCACTATCAGACCAAGGTCGACTTGGCGACGCGGCGCATCCGCGGACTGGAAGCCCTCATTCGCTGGAACGATCCCGGTCGGGGCCTGGTCTGGCCGATGGACTTCATGCCGATGCTCGAGGAATCCGGGCTGATCGTGGAAGTCGGCCGCTGGGTAATCGAGCAAACCGTGGCGGATACGCAGGCCTGGCGCGATCTCGAGCTGAGCGTGCCGCGCGTCGCGGTGAACGTGTCGGAAGTCCAGTTGCGCCATCCGAATTTCGTCGCCACCGTACTCGGCGCACTCGGGTCTGCGCGGCCATCCGACGCCGGTATCGATCTCGAGATCACCGAGACCATGCTGGCGCTCAACGCGACGGCCAATGTACAAAAACTGCTGCAGCTGCGCGCAGCCGGCATGCAGGTGTTCATGGACGATTTCGGCACCGGCTATTCGGGCCTGAGCCAAATCGCACATCTACCCCTGGATGCGCTCAAGATCGATCGCGCTTTCATCGCCGACATGACCAAGAGCCCTGAGCAGCTGGCCATCGTGTCGGCCATCATCAACATCGCCAAGGCCCTCGGAATTTTCGTCGTCGCCGAGGGCGTCGAGACCGAGGAGCAGGCGACTCGCCTGCATGCGCTCGGCTGCGACGAGGCTCAAGGGTATCTCTTCAGCCGGCCGTTGCCCGCGTACGAGGCCGCCCAGGTCCTGGCGGCGCAGCCGCCGCCCGCATCCTCCCCGCCCCGGTAGGTGCCGGTCCGCAATGCGGCATGCCCGACGACTGGCGCCGGCCGGCCACCGCCTGCCCCGCGCCGCGCACCCCGCTCG
>JALYHP010000075.1 GCA_030799355.1 Pseudomonadota bacterium | reverse complement strand
GCGCCCGCCCCGCCGCGCGTCTCGAGAGCCTTTAGCCGCTGATCCAGGTCGGCGTACAGATCATGCTGCTGCTTGCGGGCAGATTCGAGATTGTGGTTCACGATGTCGACATCGTTGTGCATGGCACGCACGTCGCTGCGCAGCGCTTCGACCTGGTTGGCCAAGTCGAGCAAGCTTTGATTCGACATCACTCTCTCGACCCTCGCCAACCGCGTGTCGAGATCCTTGAGCTTGATTTGGACCGGGTCCTCGTCGGGCGGCGTGGCCGCACAGCCGCCGACCGCCAGTGCGGCAAGGCAGGCGGCGCTCAAGAAGGTCCCGCTGCGGCTGCGGCCGGTCACGGCAGATAGACCAATTCCACGCGCCGATTCTGCGCCCAGGCGGCCTCGTCATCGCCCTCCGCTGCGGGCCGTTCCGCTCCGAAGCTCACCGTGGTGAGCTGGGTTTCCGAGACCCCCTGCAGCATCAGGGCGCGCCGCACCGCTTGGGCCCGGCGCTCTCCCAAGCCGATATTGTATTCGCGGGTGCCACGCTCATCGGTGTTTCCCTCCAGCTTGAGCTTCAGGCCGGGATGAGCGGTGAGGTTTTGCGCGTTCGATCTGACGATGTCGGCAAATTCGGGCTTGATCTCGGACTTGTCGAAATCGAAGTAGATGACTTGGCGTCCCGATGCCCCGGTCCCATCACCGCCCAATCCCCGCGTCCCGTTGGCGCCGGCGTCGCCGCCGAGCGGGCTGCCGTTGGTCGATGCGCCGCCGCCGGGCGCCGTGCTCGCCGAACCCCCCACCTGCGTTCCTGCCGTCGCGGGCTGAATCGTCGTAGCCTTTTTGGGACAGCCTGCGAGCAGCGCCGCGCCTGCCAGCAAACACGCGATCGTTATCATTCGTTTCATTCATTTCTCCGTCAAAAGTCTATGTTGAACCCAAGCCCATCGATGAATCCGTCATTGTGCCTCCGTCGGGCATGTCGCGCATCAGAAGACACCCTGCGGGTCCCTGCACCAACGCTCGGCCCGCGCGCATCAGAACGGCGACCATGCCGGTTCCTGCACCAGCGCTCGGCCCGCGCGTCAGAAGGGCGACCACGCAGGTTCTTGCACTTCTCCCTCGCTCGATACCAGGCGTTCCTGAACCCGTCCATCGGCGCTCACCAGGGCGAGTACGCCCCGGCCCCGGTCACGGCTCGCATAGATGATCACGGCACCGTTCGGTGCATAGCTCGGCGAGACATCGAAGCGCCCCTTGGTCAGCACTTGCACCTCGCCGCGGCCGCGCAAATCCAGGGTGGCGATGTGGTATCCGCCCTCCTCTTGAGTCACGAACGCGAGCTGCGACTCATCGGGCGACAGCCGCGGGCGCGCATTATACGAGCCTTGAAACGTCAGGCGGCGAGGCTTGTCGCCCGGCTGAACACCGATGCGGTAGATCTGCGGTCCGCCGGCGCGATCGGACGTGAAATATAGGCTGAGGCCATCCTTCGACCATTGCGGCTCCGTGTCGATCCCGGGGTCGTCGGTGATGCGCGTGAGCGCTTGGGTGGCGAGATCGAGCGTATAGATATCCAAGTTGCCGTCGCGCGTCGATAACGTCAGTGCGAGTTTCTTTCCATCCGGCGACCATGCCGGAGCCTGGTTCACGCCGGCTCGCGCCGATACCCGGTGCCGCTCACCGGTTTTCAGCAACTGAACGTATACGGTGGGCAGCCTGTCCTCGAACGATACGTATGCCAGGTTTTGGCCGTCGGGGGACCAAGCCGGCGACATCAGCGGCTCGTTCGACTGCATCACGATGCGCGGATTCATGCCGTCGGCATCCGCGACGATGAGCTGGTACGACTTGGTCGGCAAATGCCCGAGCACGGAGATATAGGCCACGCGGGTCGCAAAGGCACCGCGCACGCCCAGAATCTTCTGGAACACCATGTCCGCGACTTGATGGCTGGCGAGCCGCATCCCCGCCTGGTTGGCGCTGATCTGATAACCCAGCAGACGCTGCCGATTGAGCACGTTATAGAGCTCGAAGACGATATTGAAGCGATCGGCCCCTTGCGGCTGGACCTCGCCCACCAGGATGTAATCGTTGCTGAGCCGGCGCCAGTCATCGAATCCGATCGCCGCGCCGGTGTGCGGTTGGTCGACCATATCCTTGCGGTCCATGCTCTTGAATCGGCCGCTGCGCGCCAAATCGTTGCTCACGACTTCGGCCACGTCGAAAGACGGCGCCGCCACCTGGGCCGAGTTGAACGGCACGATCGCGATTGGAATGGCATCGTCCTGGCCGTGCGTGACTTCCACTACCAGTTCCGCCCGCGATCGCGGGCAAAACAGCATGACGCCCAGCAACGTCATCCAGGCGAGTCCGGCGTGCTTGGCTCTATTCATTGGGTCTGAACCTTAAAACTATATTTCTCTCGAACAGCGCCGGATCCGGAGGATCCGGCAAGGGTGACGCACGATACACCGCATTCTCGATGGATTGGCGCACGGCCGCATCGCCGTTGCACTCGGTGACGCGGGCGCCCGTGACCTCTCCCCCGGGCACCTGAGTGACTTGCACCTGACAGTCCACGCCCGCCGTCGCCGACGGCGGCTTGATCCAGGCATTTTGGATCTTATTGCGCAATAAAGTAATGTACCGGTCGCGTAGCGGACCGGATTGCACGGCGCTCACGTGTTCTTCGTCGGCCAACTGGCGCCGCAGTTCCGCTTCGCGGTCTCGTTTCGCGCGGTCCTCCGCGGCGCGCTTGGCGTCGGCAGCCGCACGGGCCTCGGCCTCCTTCGCTTCGGCCGCCGCTTTAGTCTCGGCCGCCGCCTTGGCTTCGGCTGCCTTGCGCGCCACCAACGCGGCCTGCACGGCGGCCGCTTCCTTCTCAGCCTCGGCACGGTGCTGTGCCTGCTCGGCCTTCTGCCGCGCGGCCTTCTGGTCGTCCGCGGCTTCGCGCGCGGCCTGGGCCGTTGCGGCCTTCTGCTGCTCGAGCTTCTGCTGTTTTGCGGCTTCGCGAGCGGCCTGAGCCGTCGCCGCCTTCTGCTGCTCGAGCTTCTGCTGTTCGGCGGCTTCGCGCGCGGCCTGCGCCGCTGCCTTGGCCTGATTCGCTGCGTTTGCGAGCGCCTCGGCTTCGTCGGTCTGTTTCCTGGTGTGGTCCGCGGCAGTTGCTTTCGCTTCCTCGGCTGCCCGTGCATCCGCATCGGCTTGAGCCGCAGCTGCGGCTTTCGCCTCGGCTTCGGCGCGTGCGCGCGCCTCCTGTTCGGCTCGCTCGTACTTCGCTCGCTGCATCGAGTGCAGCACCCGTGAATCCATGACCACGGCGTCGATGGGCAGCGGTTGCACGGACGGCAGGCGCTGCTGACTGGATAGGTACGTCATGAGCAGCAGGCCGCCCCCCAGCAGCCCATGCAACAACACGGATGCGGCGACCGGCCCGGCGTGCTCACGCAGGAAGTCCCGCATTCAATGCGCGCCGCCCGGGGGCGCGGTCTTGGGCGGGTCGGTCAAGAATCCCACCTTGGCCGCACCGGCGTGCTGCAACAACACCATGGCGCGCACCACCGTACCGTAGGGCACCGTGGTATCCGCCCTGACCAGCACGGGGGTTTGCGGATCCCGGCGCAACAGCGCCGAGGTGCGCGCGCTCACCGTGGCCTCCGAGGAAGGGCGATCCTGGTCCTGCCCGAAATTGACATACAGCCGCCCGCCGCTATCGATGGTCAGGATCAGCGGTTCATGCTTCGCGAGGAATTCGGCATCGATGGGCTGGGCGCCGGCATCCGGCAAATCCACCTTCACGCCCTCCTTCAGCAGCGGCGCCGTGATCATGAAAATCACCAGCAACACCAACATGACGTCGATATAAGGGACCACGTTGATCTCCCCCATCAGCCTGCGTCGACGAAGCGGTGCCGGCATCGAATCTAAGCCTGTGCCGCTCGGGCGGGACCGTGCCGTTGCAGGATGGTCGAGAACTCTTCGACGAAGGTATCGAACCGGAGTTCCAGACGGGTCACTTGATCGGCAAACCGATTGTAAGCCACCACCGCAGGGATCGCGGCGAACAAGCCGATGGCCGTCGCGACCAGTGCTTCGGCAATGCCGGGCGCCACCGCCGCGAGGGTGGCCTGCTGGACATTACCCAAGTGATGGAAGGCACTCATGATGCCCCAGACGGTGCCGAACAGCCCTACGTAGGGGCTGGTGGACCCCACGGTGGCGAGCATGGCCAGGTTGCGTTCGAGCCGGTCGAGCTCGCGCATTTGCGCCACGCGCATCGCCCGTCGCGCACCCTCCAGCAGCAGGTCGGCGGGCGTACCCTGCTGACGCAGCCGGCTGAATTCGCCGAAGCCTGATTCGAAAATACTCTGCTCGCCGGTGCCGGCACGCCCCTTCGTCTCGATACCGCGATACAGCGTCGACAAATCACTGCCCGACCAGAAAGCCGCTTCGAACTGATCGGCTTGACGGCGCGAATGCGAGATAACCCGGCTTTTCTTGATGATGACCGCCCACGAAGCCACGGACGCTCCCATGAGCAGGACCATGACCGCCTGCACGATGGGGCTCGCATCGAGCACCAAAGTCCAGATCGACAAGTCATTGCCCATTGCGCCACTCCGTGAATAGATCTTTAGGGATGGCGCGCGGTTTTAGCGTGCCGGAATCCAGACAGGCAACGCGCGTGCTGGCGTCGATCAGCTGCGTATCGCCGCGCATGATGGTCTGCTTGAAGGAAATTGTCGCACCGGTCAAACCGGCGAGAGCCGCGGTGACGATAATTTCATCATCCAGCATCGCCGGCCGCAAGAAATCCACCGTGACATGCACCACCGCGAATTGCAGCTGCCGCGTGAGGCGTAGCCGATGCTGGTCGATGCCCTGGGAGCGTAGCCACTCGGTACGGCAGCGCTCCATGAACTTCAAGTAGTTGGCATAGTAGACGACGCCGCCGGCGTCGGTATCTTCCCAGTAGACTCTTTGGGGCAAATCGAATATTTTAATCATTTAAAATCAACATATTACGAATCATACTTCTCTTTTTAGATGATTTCAATCGTGGGATCCCCTCTCACGCTCCCGAGAATTCACGTTCTTGG
>JALYHP010000060.1 GCA_030799355.1 Pseudomonadota bacterium | reverse complement strand
CAGCAACCCTATGGCGACCCCTGCCGACAAACTGGTTCCCATGAAGCGCGGGGCCTGCCTGAGATCAGCATCGCGCATCGCAGATTGAGGACTTAATCGCGCACTGCCGCCATCGCCACGGCAAAGCCAACGAATACAGCGCCAGTAAGCCGGTTGAAGGCCTTCAGCACCGCGGTACGGCGCAGATAGGCTGCTAGTCGTTGGCCGCTCCCGGCGTACACCACGTACCAGCTGGTTTCAATGACCGCGAACGTGAACAGGAGAATCATAAATTGCGGCAACTTCGCCATCTGCGGATGAATGAACTGAGGGAAAAAGGCCGCAGAGAACAGGATTGCCTTCGGATTGCTGGCAGCGACCAGCACCCCCTGGCGGAACAATGCACCGGATTTGCGTGGCTGCCCCGTCGGTCGGGTAGCGTCCACGCCTGGGGCATGCACGGGTGAACGCCAACTCTTGATACCGAGGTATGCGAGGTAAGCGGCGCCCGCCCAGCGCAAAGCGTCGAATACCGACGGAAAAGCCTGAAGCAAGGCTCCCAGACCCGCAGCGGAAATGCTCATCATTGCGAGCAGTGCCGTCATGCAACCGGTCATCGTCGTGACAGCGGCGCGAAAACCGAGGCGTGCACTGCTGCTCATCACCAGCAGCATATTGGGACCGGGTGTCGCCGATACGACAAACGTCATCATTACGAACAGCCACCAGGTCCGCAAACTCATATGTCATTACTCCCCTGTAATCGACCGCGCACTCGTGCGACGATTCTCTCACGTTCGGTAAAAGGTAACGGAAGGAGCTGACCGCCTCTGGTAGTTGCTCATGCGGCCTTCGTAGATAATGGCCGCTCATGCCCGTTAGCCCGCCATGACGCCGAGACTGATAAACGCAAGCTCACTGTCGCGAGGCGGAGCCGCCGCTGCACCATTTGCCGGCCTGCTGACCGAGGCGGAGGTGCAAGCCATCAAGCCGCTACGCTATTCACGAAAGGTGCTCGATCCCTCGATCAAGGGCGAGACCGATCGCTTCGCCGCGGTTCGTGAAGCCCTGACAGGTCCCGGCAAAGATGCACTCATCGCGGCTACTGCCCTGGTTCGCGGGCTGACTGTGGTCACTCGCAATGTAGACGATTTTGAGCCGTTCGGGGTTTCTCTCATCGATCGATTTCGGTACCGTAGGTACCATCGGTGAATCGGCGGACGATAAGCTCCAGGCAGTTGCGCTGCGTCTCGGCGTACGGTACATATTGCCTGCGCCCATGACCCGGGTGGCCTTGTAGGAGGGTGTTTTGTGAGAGGCGCTCCGGGAATATCTTCTGAGAATCTCTAGGGTTGACCAGAGCGAGTGGAAGACATGACGACCACTTCGTGGGACATCCGCAACGACGATCTTTCCAGTCACGCGACGCGTGATCTCGTCCGTTTCCATTTGGAAGCCATGCATGCGCAGTCACCCCCTGAGTGCGTATTCGCCCTCGATTTATCGGGTCTGACGGCCCCGAATGTCGCCGTGTGGACCGCATGGCAGGGCGAAAAGATCGCCGGAATCGGTGCGTTGAAAAATCTCGGCGATGGCACCGGGGAATTGAAATCCATGCGTACCCACGCCAATTTTCTGCGCCAGGGCGTCGCGACGGTACTCCTGGAGCACATCATCGCAGTGGCTCGAGGCAAAGGGATGACCCGGCTCAGTTTGGAAACCGGAAGCGGCTCGTATTTTGAACCGGCCATTCTGCTCTACCGTCGCCGCGGTTTTGTCGATGGTGAGCCCTTTGCCGAATACCAACGAAGCGCATTCAATCAATTTCTGCACCTGCCCTTATAGTCGGGCAATTCAACGACGATATTGCTGGGTTGAATTGGACGCGGGTACATGCAGTCGTGAATGCGATGAGAGCAAAAGCGACTGGGGGGCTCGCCGTTGGATCGCGGACCCGATTCGATACCCGATTACACCCGATTTTAAAGTCCATCACGGAAATCCAGCGAAAAAAGGCTCAGGACGGGCTTAAGAACGGGCTCGCAGAATCGGATATTATTGGGTGCCCGGCAGGTCAGATCGACTCGAAGCCAGTGAGCGACGGTAAAAATTTACCGACTTGGAAATGACTCGGCTCGCGCGGCCTGAAACGAAGCCGCCCCCGGTTCTGTCGCTATCAATTTTTGGGCTGTGCGGGTTGCGTGGCGGTGTGCGAGCGCGGCAACGGCTTACCTGCGGCCTGCAGCAATTGGTTCTGCTCCGCCGTCGTCAGGGCCTGAACCGCCACGATCGGTATCCGTGGCGGCTGCCACCCGGGGACCAGGAGATAATCGTTGCCGTTATTACAAATTTGGCCCGTGTGATCCCTGTCCTCGAAGCCGAGGCCTTGCTTGAAATCCAGGTCGAACACCGGTTCGAATAGCTTGATGACATAGGCATCTTTCGGCAGCGGCGAACGTACGATCAGCGTGGAGGCATTCAGAACCGTCCAATCTCCCTGAAAGCTAGACGTCCAGAAGCACCCGGCCTTCCCCGGCAGATTTTCCACTTGGGTAAGATTATCGAGCGGTGTCGGTGGCGCCGGCCGGCGCACGGTCGAGCAGCCCATGACCAATACGGCCAGCCCCCACCGTGGTGGCTCCCGCCCTGGCGGCGTTATTCAGCAGCGGACGAATTCGCATGTGCATACAACCAGCTTATGCCCGAACGGCACGATTATACCCAACGCGAACCTAGTAGCTCCGCCGTGGACGCTCTAGGACCAAACGCCTCCAAGACCTGTCGGAATTCATGGGCGTCGGCCTGCATCGGTCTGCCGACCCGGAGGACCGCGAGTATTTCATCGCATGGACGAACTGTCAGTCGTTAGCGAGCGCTGCCAGTCATAGCGAGCGAGTCGGGAAGGCACGCGGCTACAAAACTCTCGCTTGGATCGCGCCATGCTTTGCACCCCCTGATCTTCTTCATCGGCGGTCTTGCCCTCACGGCGATAGTCGCAGATGAACATTCCATCACCAACGCGGTTCTACAGATCGTGGCCATCGCACTCGCTCACTTCGTGCTGAGCTGGGGCCGATCACGATCGCCGCGCTTTGCGCGGCTCATCGATGGGACGCCGTTGGTTCTTCTCGACAAAGGCTGCTGCCGCACTGTCGCTTCGAAAAATGCGCATCCAAGACAACGCGCATAGACCGCCTGCCGTCAATCTCCTTCCCGAGGCAATGATCACGCATTATCCGCGGCGCCGAGCCATGGCTCCAGCGTGGCGACTCTGCCCGACGCTTCGAGGCGCATCGCGCGGTTGCCATCCCAAAAATGGTCATTTATGATCGTAAAATGGACATTTCGGTCACCCAGTTCAAAGCGCATTGCCTGGATTTGATCCGGCAAGTCGAGGATAGCGGCAAGGCCATCACGATCTGTCGCCGCGGCAAGGTGGTCGCGCGTTTGGAGCCTGCCGGCAGCGGTTCGGGGCAGGGCAAGCCGTGGGAACAGCTGCGTGCGCTGGGGGGGCATACCCAGGTCGAGGCGAATGAATCCGTGTGGGCGGATGAGGATTTTGAGGCTTTGCGGTGAAAGTCATCCTCGACACCCATATCTGGGTGTGGTGGCTATTGCCGGGCTCTCCGCTGCCGGATCGGGAACGGCTGGCGCTCGATCGGATCGCGGCCGACAACGGCATCTTATTGCCCGCCATCTGTCTATGGGAGGCGCAGATGCTGCATCGTAAAAAGCGGATGGAACTGCCCGTTCCGTTTGCGACCTGGCTGAGGCGCGCCGCCGCGCCGGATATGCTTAACGTACTCCCTCTGAGTGCCGATGTCGTTATCGCCATCGATGAGCTCCCGGCACGCTTCCACGGTGATCCGGCGGACCGCATGATCGTCGCGACGGCGCGTGCTCACGAGCTGCCGCTCGCTACGCATGATGCGGCCATCAAAAAATCCAGACTCGTTAAGCTTTGGAAGCCGGAGCGGTCAAAGCATGAACGGTCAAAGCAGGTGCTGTGAAAGCAAGAGCTGTAAAGCAAGCATGAGCTATGGAAGCGTGGGCTGTGAAGCATGACCTGTGGAAGCCATATGGCCGGGAGCCATGAGACCTCCGAGCCATGCGACCTCCGAGCGATGCGATCAGTAAGCCATGCTTTGGAAGCCATGAGCTTTTCATAACGGTGGCTGTAGCTTCCATGCCTCGTGGCGGTGTCGCCGGCCGTGGCCGGTCTCGTGGCGGTGCCTGGCCGCGGGCCCGCCTGTAGTAACATGGGCCGATGATCAAATTCTTATCGCGCCTGCCGATGCGGGCGCTATATGCATTTTCCTCGTTTCTGTACTTCCTCGCGTACTACGTCGTGCGGCATCGGCACCGCGTCATCAGTGACCAGCTCGCGAGAGTCTTTCCTGACAGGGGAGCTGCCGAGCGCCTCCTCATCCACAAGCGCTTCCTCAAGAATTTCTGCGACGTGCTGGTCGAGGTACTGAAGTCGGTATCGATGAGTGCCTCCGAGATGACGGCGCATGTGCGCATAGTCGATTCGGCGCCGGCGCGGCGGCATCTGGATGCGGGCCGGTCGGTCATGCTCGTCACTTCACACCTTTGCAACTGGGAGTGGCTGTTGCAGGGAGTCACCACACAATTGGGATACCCCGTCGATGCGGCCTACAAGCCGCTTCACGACCCGTGGGCGGAGCGCTTGATGCTCGACATCCGCTCGCGGTTCGGCGCGCGGCTGATTCCGGCGAAGGGTCTGCTCGCGGACTTCATCCACCGCCGGGGTGTGGTGCGCGCCGTGGCCATGAACGCCGACCAGGCGCCGGTCTCCACCGACCAGCGCTATTGGACCCGATTCCTGGGCCAGGATACGGCCTTTTACATCGGCGCCGAGCAAATTGCGCGCGCCATGCGCCTGCCCATGATCTACGTCGCGATGCGCAGGGTCGGGCGCGGCAGGTACGAAGTGGACCTGCAGCCCTTGTGGGACGGCCGCGAGACCCTCGGGCCGAACGCGATCACCGAACGCTATGCGCGGGCCTGTGAAATCGATGTCTACAAGAGCCCTGCGGATTGGCTTTGGTCCTACAGACGCTGGCGCCTGCAGAGGCCATTGTATGGAGCGGACTGAAGACGGAGAATTCTCACCGCAGGGGCCGGCGTGACTCGACCGCCACGGCACAGTTCACTTACCAGGAGAGCCTCGATGAAACTCGATGACAGCCGGCGCAGCGACAATGTCGAAGATGATCGCGGTTCCGGAGGCGGCATTCGCGGCATCCACCTGGGTATCGGCGGCACCCTGGTGATCCTGGTGGTCGGTTATTTCATGGGCATCAGCCCATCGACCCTGTTGAGTCTGCTGAACGGTGACACGCCGGCCGTGACGGCGCCGACACGAACGGCAGCGCCCGACGTTTCGACGCCCGGCGTCGCGGCGCCCCAGGCCTCCAAGGATCCGCAAGTGGATTTCGTCCGGGCCGTGTTGGGGGAGACCGAGGATGTGTGGGGCGCCTCCTTCACCGGCATGGGCAAGACCTATGTGCCGCCCAAACTCGTGTTGTTCAGCGATTCGGTGGATTCGGCGTGCGGTTTGGCGAGTACGGCGGCCGGCCCGTTCTACTGTCCGGGCGACCGCAAGGTGTACATCGATCTGTCCTTCTTCCGTCAGCTTGCCAGCCAATTCGGCGCGCCCGGCGATTTTGCGCGCGCCTACGTGATCGCGCACGAGGTCGGCCATCACGTGCAGAATCTAATGGGCCTCACGGACAAGGCGGCCCGGGACGAACAACAGGCGGGCCGGACCGGCGCCAACAAGGTGTCGGTCATGGTCGAATTGCAGGCGGACTGTTTCGCGGGTGTCTGGGCCGCGCAGGCGAACCAAGCGCGCCACATTCTGGAGCCGGGCGATCTGGAACAAGGGCTGAAGGCTGCTTCCTCGGTGGGCGATGACACGCTGCAGAAGCAGACCCAGGGGACGGTGGTACCCGACAGCTTCACGCACGGCACCTCGGCACAACGCGTGCGCTGGTTTCGCCGCGGTTTCGACTCGGGCAAGATCGACAACTGCGACACCTTCGGGGCGGGCGCCTCGCTGTAAGCCGGCGCTGCGCTCGCAGGAGCAAGCGACGAGCGTCGCCGCGAACGCTTCGCATCCGCGAATGGCTCACACGGCCGACTTCGCTAGTTTGCTCTCCAAGTGCTTGGCCAATTCCGCGATGGTGGGGAAGTCGAATAATTCCGTCAGGTCGATCAGACCGGGGAATTCGCGGTCGATGTTTTCGTGAATTTCGATGAGCTTGAGCGAGCTTGCGCCGATGTCGAACAGGTTGTCGTTCACGTCGATTCGTTTTCCGGGAAGGGCGCGTTCGCAGATGCTCTGCAGACGGGTCTCGAGTTCGGAACCGCTGACTTGCGCCGTGCCGGAGTGGGCCGCGCGCAGCGCCTGCAACTCGGCGAGTTCCTGATCGAATTCACCATCGATATGTGCTTGCTGCAGGAGATGCCGCTGTACCTTGCCGCTGGTGGTCTTGGGGATGCGTTTGACCGGAATGACTTGCGTCACTTCCAGTCCCGTGTGCTCATTGATGAGGCGGCTGACGGCCGATGAAATAGGCAGGAAGTCCGGCATGCCGCCCCGATGCAATACGAACACCACGAGGTCCTCGCCCTGGCTGCCGGGTTTCGCAACCCCGGCCACCACCACCTTGTTCAAGTCCAGTCCGGGAGCCCGCACGGCGATGTTCTCGAGGTCATAGGGGTAGTAGTTCATCCCGTTGATGAATATGATTTCCTTGCTTCGCCCCGTGATGTACAGGCTACCCTCGTGCAGCACGCCGAGATCCCCGGTGTCCACCCACCCCTCGGCATCGATGATGCGCGCCGTCTCGTCGGGATCGCCGAAATAGCCGCGCGTCACGCTCGGGCCGCCGATCAGGATGTGTCCCACTCGCCCCTCCGGAAGGGGGGTCCGGGCGTCGTCGGCGATGCGCAAATTCGTGTTCGGGACGGCTTGGCCCACGCACATCAGCTCGAGCACATCCTTGCCGGCCGGATTCAGTTCGATCGTAGAACCCACGTTCAAGCGATGGCGATCGACCCGGATCCACCGATAATCCTGCCCGAGCGGCGGGAAGGTGACCGCCAAGCAGGCTTCCGCCAGCCCATACACCGGGAACATCGCGCTGCGCTTGAGTCCGGTGTAGGCGAGGGCCTGCATGAATTCATTGCACAGGTCGACCGAAATGGGCTCAGCCCCGTTATAGATGGAACGGATGCTCGACAGGTCGAGGCCATCCAGACGACGGCCGCCCAGCACCTTGAGCAGGTGCCGATAGCCGAAATTGGGGGAGCAGGTGATGGTGGCGCGCTTCTGCGATGCCACCTGCAGCCACAGCACCGGCCGCCGCACGAACAAGTCGGTAGGCATCAGATGGATGTGCACTTTGTTCGCGAACTGAATCAGATAAAGGCCGATCAGACCCATGTCGTGAGTCAGCGGCATCCAGCTCAAACTCACGTCCCGCTCGTCGTACTTGCCCACCGCGGTTGCGCCGGCGGTATTCGCCATAAGATTGCCGTGAGTCAGCATGACCCCCTTCGGCTCGCTGGTCGAACCCGAGGAGAACTGAATGAATGCCAGATCGTCCGGGGCCGGGCGGTGAAGCTTACCCGGCCGCGAAATATCGGTTATCGACTCGACCAGGAAGCAGCGCGACTTGAGCTCATCGAACAGCGCCGTCTCGCCCACTTCGCGCGCCAGGGCCGCCAGGCGTTCCAGATTCTTGGCATCGGTATAGAGGAGCGGCCTGCCGATCTTTCGCGCCACCCGCAACAGCTTATGGCGATGCTCGTCGCTGATGCCGACGGCGAGCGGCACCGGTATGATTCCGCCGCACACGGCCGCCCAGAACCCGTCGAGAAACTGCTCGTTGTCGTTCAGGAAAATGATGACTTTGTCGCCGCGCTGCGCGCCCATGGCCTGCAGGTGGTACAGGATGCCGAGCGCGCGCCCGTAAATGTCGGCGAAGCTCACCCGGCGCTCGACGTTTTCACCGCCGATGTAGGTAACCGCGCGCTCGACGTTACGGTTGTTTTCGAGTACTTCCACCAAAGTCGTTGGCATCATCGGGTCTCTATGTTCATCAGTAAGTTGGAGCGCGGACGCAAGTTGATCTGCGCCTCGAGCTCGATGGGGTCGTTGTCGGCGCGGGTCAGGCGAAAGCGCTGCGCCATGGTGTGCACGTGTACCAGCATTTCCAGCATGGCGATGTTCTCACCGATGCAGTGGCGCGGCCCCACCGAGAAGGGAATGTAGGCGAATTGATGCCGCTCCTCGGCATCGGGACCGGCAAAGCGCTCCGGCCTGAACTGCTCGGGATCGCTCCAGAAAGCAGGATGTCGGTGCAGCAAATAGGGGCTGATGAACACATCGGTGCGCGGCCCGATGGCGAAGCCGCCCAGCTCGTCGGCCTCGATCGTTCGCCGGGTGAATAGCCAACCGGGGGGGTAGAGCCGCAACGCCTCCTGCAGCACCCGGTGCGTGAAGGAGAGCGACTGCGCCGCATCCAGCCCCAATGCCCGGGGCCGGTGACGATCGGCTTCCGCTTCGAGCTGCGCCGCCGTCTCGCGGTGCTGGCTGATGAGATACCAGGCCCAGGTCAAAGCCGCGGCCGTCGTCTCATGACCGGCCACGATCAGCGTCATCACCTCGTCGATCAATTCCTTGGTGCTCATCGGCGCATCGTTCTCGCGGTCACGTGCGGCCATGAGCATTTCCAGGAAATCGAAGCGTTCTTCCTCGGGCTCGCGGCGCCGACGCTCGATCAGTTCGGCCACCAGTTTGCCCAGGGAGCGAAAACGAAAGGCGAACTTCAGATCGCGGTTCTGTTCCTTGGCGACCACTTCGAACGGGTTTGCGCCCAGCTGCCGCTCCAGCCGTTCGAGATCGGTGCCGAAAATGGAGTGCAGAACGATTTCCAAGGTCAGCTCGCTGACGTCCTCCGTGAGGTTGATCGGCTCGCCGGCGGCGGCCTTGGCCGCCCAGCGCTCGGCGAACTTCTCGTTGACGTCGTGGATCAGGCCGCTGAACCGCTCGATCACCCGGCGATGGAAGCTCGGCTGCATCATGCGCCGCTGGCGCCGCCAGAAATCGCCCTCGCTGGTCATGATGCCGGTACCGAGCAGGATCTTCACGCGATCCATGCCCTCGCCCTTGGTGTAGTTGCGATGGTTCGAGAGCAACACGCGCTTGATGTCGCTGGGGTGGTTGATGACATAGTTGAACACGCCGCGGCTCGGCGCGAAGATCCGGTATACATCGCCGAATTGCGCAAAGCACCGGCGCATCAAGGCCAATGATTCTTCACTCCCGCCGAGATCGAAGCCTTCGGCGGGGCCTGGGGGGAGGGCCATGATGTGCATGCCTCATTGTAACGTGCCCGGCCTTGCGCGGCCCGGCGTGCTTCCCGACAATGAGGCGTGCAACGAAAAACCGATGATGGCGAGACGCCCGGCGGCCGCGACAGAGCCGTTGGCCCCGAAACGGCCGGTGCCCGTGGAAAACCGGCCGGCGAAAAGACGCCCGGCGGGGACGGCCTTCGCAACACCCTCTACCAACAGCGGACGCGCTCGAGCCGCCGGCTCACTGCCGGCCGGCGAGTTCTGTACACGGTGCTGGTGCCCATCGCACTGTCGCTGGTGCGCCTGGTGTGGCGCTGGTCGAGGGTGGTGAGCGTCGTCGGCAGCGAGCACATCTCCCGGGCGCTCGGCACCGCCCCGTCGTTCGTACCGGTTTATTGGCATCAACATCAGCTGTTTTGCGTCAGACACTTGTTGGCGCTGCGCGGGGCTGGGGTCAAGCTCGGCTTCCTGATCAGTCCCTCGGTGGATGGGGAACTCGGCGCCATGCTCGTGCGCAGCGTGGGGGGCGAAGTGATCCGCGGCTCTTCCTCGCATACCGGTGCCCGCGCGCTGCGCGACTACTACCAGGCGCTGTCGCACGACAACGTGTCGCCCGCCATCACGCCCGACGGTCCGCGCGGTCCTCCGTGGAAGTTCAAGCCGGGCGCGGTGCTGCTCGCGCAGTTGTCGCAGCGGCCCATCATTCCCTTGGCGTACGCGGCATCGCGCGCCTGGAAAATTCAGTGGGATCGATTCGTCATTCCGAAGCCCGGCGCGCGGATCGCGATCGCGGTGGGCGAGCCGGTGTACATACCCAAGGGTCTGGATGCCGCGGGGCTCGAGCGACACCAGGCCGACATGGAGAGCCGCTTGAAAGCGCTGTACTTGCAAGCAAAAAAGGCACTTGAATGAGCCTTCGAAGTTTAGGCTGTCAATACAAGTAGTTAGCTTGAAATCCTTACAAACTATGCGAGAATCCGCTCGTAGGTGGCCTATTGCAAGCCCTGAAACTGTGTGACGCATTCGATTTTACGCTCGAATCGATGGCAAACTATTGATCCACAACCGTAATCTTCTTTCCGGGGTCACTGACGGCGCATGGCGATAGCACCCACCGATCCCCGACATACCGACTTGACCGCGTCGGATATTCTGTCGCCGCAGGTCTGGCCGCGCCGGGGTGTGCGGCCGCCGGTGGGTCTGGACGTGATCTGCACCAAGATCGCGGTGGATTTTCAGAGCATGACCGCGGCGACCGCCCCCGAGCGTATTTTCTCGAACCTCGAATTGCTGCGCGAGGCGACGCGCGTCGACACGGCCTTCCATATCACCTTGGACCAGGATCTTCAGGTCTTCGCCGACGTGCAGGTGGCGCGCGGCATGTTGGCCACCGGCAATCCGGAGCAGCTGCGTGGACGGAGCCTGGATGCGACGCCTTGGTTGCGCTCGCGCCTCGCGTCGCTGCGCGTGTCCGAGTTCCGCGACACCGCCAAACCCAGAGCCGACCAGACCGAAGATGCGGCGCTGTGGTGTGAATTGGGCATCGGGTCGGTGCTGATGATCGGTTATCACGTCGAGGGGCGCGCCGCCGGTATCCTGGGGCTCGCCGGCGCCCGACCGCGCGAGAGCTGGGAAGTGCAGCTGCACCTTCTCATGAAGCTCATCGGCAGCAGTCTGTCGACGGGGCTCGAGCGCATCGAGATCGAAGCGCAACTGCGCGATTTGAAAGAGCGCAACGAACTGGCCCTCTATAGCGCCAACGACGGGCTCTGGGATTTCGACACCCTCAACAACCGAGTGTATCTGTCGCCGCGCTGGAAGGCGATGCTGGGCTACGACGAAGTCGGCGTGGGGCAGGCACCGGATTGGCGAACGCTGGTGCACGCCGACGATATGTCGCGCGTGCAGTCGGCTATCCGCGATCATGTGGCGGGCAAGACGCCGATATTCGAAAGCCTGCATCGGATGCTGCACGCCAGTGGCGAGTGGCGCTGGGTCATCAGCCGCGCCAAGGCACGCGTCGATGAGAAGGGCCGGCTGTTGCGCTTGGTGGGCGTCGAACTCGATATCACCGAGCGCAAGCTGTATGAAGAGGCGCTGTTCCGCGAGAAGGAGAGCGCGCAGATCACGCTGCAAAGCATCGGCGACGGCGTCATCACCACCGATGCCAAAGGGGTGATCGATTATCTGAACCCGGTCGCCGAAGCGCTCACCGGATGGCGGCTCGAGGATAGTCAAGGCCGTGCCATCGAAGAGATCTTCCGGGCGTTCCACGAGGAGACCTGCGAACCGCTCGAAAACCCGCTGGCCGTCGCCATCCGGCGCACGCGCTCGATCAAGTCGGTGCGGCCGATGCTGCTCATCCGCCGCGACGGCAACGAGATCTATGTGGAAAGCACGGCATCGCCCATCCGTGACGGCAGCGGCGCCGTCTCGGGCGGCGTGCTGGTATTCCACGACGTGAGCGAGGCGCGTGAACTCAACCGGCGCTTGAGCTACCACGCGAGTCATGACGTACTCACGGGGCTGGTGAACCGGCGCGAGTTCGAGAACCGGATGGAGCGCGCCCTGAAGAGCGCCAAGGCCCGGGAAACATCGTACGCCTTATGCTGTCTCGATCTGGACCAGTTCAAGATCGTCAACGATACCTGCGGCCATAGCGCCGGCGATGCCCTGTTGGGGCAGGTCGGAGCGCTGCTCAAGTCGAAAGTCCGCTGGCGCGATACCTTGGCGCGGTTGGGCGGCGATGAGTTCGGGATATTGCTCGAGAGCTGCTCGCTCGATGAAGCCATGCGGACGGCTGAATCCCTGCGCGAAGCGGTGCGCAATTTCAAATTCACCTGGGAAGAGCGCACCTTCCGGCTCGGCGCGAGCATCGGCGTGGTGCCGATCGCGGCCGAGAACATCGACGTCGCCTCGGTCTTGAGCGCCGCCGACAGTGCCTGCCAGGCGGCGAAGGAAGCCGGCCGCAATCGCGTCCACAGCTTCGAGGAGAACGACATCGATCTGATGCGTCGACGCCGCGAGATGCAATGGGCGGCGCGCATCAACACGGCGCTCGAGGAGGGCCGCTTCGAGCTCTTCCGGCAGACCATCCTGCCGTTGCAGAAAACCGAGGAGGGCTCCCATTACGAGTTGCTGCTGCGCATGCGCGACGAGCAAGGCAAGATCGTCGCGCCGGACAATTTCATCACGGCGGCGGAACGTTACGGCATTACCCCGCAGATCGATCGCTGGGTCATCGAGAACGCCTTTCGCTGGCTGGTCTCGGAAGCCGATGAGCGCGAGAAGCTCGCCATGTGTTCGATCAATCTGTCGGGCCAAAGTCTGGCCGACGACAAATTCCTGCCGTATGTCATCGATCAATTCCACCGCAGCGGTTTGGATGCCACCAAGATTTGTTTCGAGATCACGGAGACGGCCGCCATCGCGAGCTTCTCCCAGGCCAATCGCTTCATTCAGGCGCTGAAGGAGCTGGGCTGCAAGTTCGCGCTCGACGATTTCGGCACCGGCTTGTCCTCATTCGGCTACTTGAAGCACTTTCCGGTGGACTTCTTGAAAATCGACGGCAGTTTCGTCAAGGAGATATTGCACGATCCCATCGACCGTGAAATGGTCCGATCCATCAATGAGATCGGCCATTTGACCGGCAAGCAGACCATCGCGGAGTTTGCCGAGAACGTCGAGATCATCAACATGTTGCGCAGCCTCGGCGTCGACTACGCGCAGGGCTACGGCGTCTCGCAGCCGCAGCGCGTGCTCAAGGCCGCCAACCTCGCCTAAGGGCGCTCGCAGGCTCGGACCGAGCGAGGACGGCGCGAATTTCTGATTCAGGACCGTGAGCCTCCGCCCCGGGGCGGCGGATGGGCTCCGGAGCAGGGGCCGAAGTCCGGGCAGACGGTGCCTCAGGGCTGCCGCCATTCGAAGCGCATCGACAAATCCACGGCGCGCACGTGCTTGGTGATGCTCCCCACCGAAATGTAATCGACGCCCGTCAGCGCGATGGCGCGAATCGTCGCTTGCGTCACGCCTCCGGAGGCTTCCAATTTCAACGGATGGCCGCAGCTGCGGTTCATGGTCACGGCTTCGCGCATCTCCTGCAGCGAGAAGTCATCGAGCATGGCGATGTCCGCGCCCGCCGCGATGGCTTGACGCAGCTCCTCCAGGCTCTCCACCTCGATTTCCACGGGAACACCGGCGCCCGAAGCCCGGGCGCTCGCCACCGCTTGGGCGATGGAACCGGCCGCCATGATGTGATTCTCCTTGATGAGAATCATGTCGTAGAGGCCAAGGCGGTGGTTATGGCCGCCACCCACCCGCACGGCATACTTTTGCGCCGAGCGCAGGCCCGGCAGGGTCTTGCGCGTATCGAGCACCCGGCACTCGGTGCCTTCGATCAACGCCGCGTAGGCATGCGCCGCCGTCGCGGTGGCCGACAGCAGCTGCAGAAAATTGAGGGCGGTACGCTCGGCCGTCAGCAGGGCCCGAGCCGGTCCTTCGACCGTGAACAACAGCTGGTCGGCGGCCACCGGGTCCCCTTCGGCCGCCTGCCAATCGACGCGCACGGTGCCATCCACGCGCGCGAAGCTCTCGTTGACGTAAGGCACGCCGCAGAGAATGGCGGCTTCCCGGGTGATCACCGATGCGCGGCCGCGCCGGTCCGCCGGAATCAGCGCCGCGGTGACATCGCCGCTGCCGATGTCCTCGGCGAGGGCCCGCTCGACCTGAGCGGCCAGGTCAGGGGGCTCCGGGATGGGCGAAATCGTTGTTGACATAGATGCCTCGGAAGCGGCCGTGGCCGGTAAGCCGCGGAAACGCGCAGAATGCCCGTCGCGGGGGTGGAAGAACAGGGGGCCTGCCCCCATGCACGGCAGATGTCCCAGGCTGCGCCCGTATCGCCTTGCATCAACGTCTGCGCCCTCGACTCATACGGGATCTGCGTGGGCTGTTATCGTACAATGGCCGAAATAGCCGGTTGGGGACAGATGAATCCCGCCGAGCAGTGGGCCGTGCTGAACAGGGCGGCCGGTCGCCGCCCCGATGCCGCAGGCGAACGGGCGCCGTAGCCCCCGGTACTTACTTGGAGAATCTGGACCATGAATGCCATCGAACGAATCAAGAGCCAGCTGTCGGCCGAACCCGTCGTACTCTACATGAAGGGTACCCCGGATTTTCCGCAGTGCGGCTTTTCGGCTCAAACCGTGGGCGCGCTGCGGGCGAGCAAGGCGAAATTTGCCCATGTGAATATTTTCGAGGATCCGGAAGTGCGCGAGGCTCTGAAGACCTATTCCAATTGGCCCACCTTCCCGCAGCTGTATGTGAACGGCGAACTCATCGGCGGTTGCGACATCGTGGTCGGGATGTACAAGAACGGCGAATTGAAGCAGCTGTTGGCGGAAGCGGGCGCGGTCACGGCCTAGCGTCTTGGCGCAGGCGGTCTGGGCGCGAGCAGCCGCACAGGCGACCGCAGCGGGCACGGGCGCCTGGCGATTCACCGGCCGGCGGGCGCCTCCGGATCGACCTCCAGCGGTCCCATGGACGCCAAGCGCCGACGGCTGGCGTCGAATGCGTTTTGGAACTGGTTGCAGACGATGCAGAACAGATCCGCGGTGCGCTCGGCATCATAGGCGGCCGAATGCGCCGAGGAGGTATCCCACTCCAAGCCCGCCGCGAGCGTCGCGCGCATCAGGACGGTCTGACCGAACGCGACTCCCCCGAGCGTGGCCGTATCGAAACTGGTGAACGGGTGAAAGGGATTACGCTTGACCTGGGTCCGGACCACCGCGGCGTTCAAAAAATTCAAATCGAAGAAGGCGTTGTGGCCGACCAGCACGGCGCGGCTGCAGTCCGCGGCGCGAACGGCGTTGCGCACCTCGTGGAACATGCGCTGCAGGGCGTCTTGTTCGGCAATGGCGGGCCGCAACGGGTGATGGGGATCGATGCCGTTCACCGCCATGGAGGCGGGCTCCATGTTCGATCCGGGAAACGGGATGACGTGATACCGAATGGTTTCGCCGCGCGCCAGCGTGCCGTCGCTGCGCATTTCGATGAAAACCGCAGCGATATCGAGCAGCGCATCCGTTTGACAGTTGAAGCCTCCGGTCTCGACGTCGATGACCACGGGGAGGAAGCCGCGAAAGCGCGTGGCGAAGGTAATGGGCGGGATCGGCATCAGGCATGCGCCACGGGTTCGAGACGCCAGGCGATGAACTCGCCGCCACGGTACGGCACCAATGCGCCGTTACCGAAATCGTATGTTGCTGGGGGCACCCAAGGCTCCTTGATCAAGGTGATGACATCGTCGTGGCGGGGCAGACCATAGAAGTCCGCTCCGAAATGGCTGGCGAAACCTTCGAGTCGATCGAGCCGGCCCGCGGCGTCGAAGGCTTCGGCGTACAATTCGATCGCTGCGTGGGCGGTGAACATGCCGGCGCAACCGCAGGCGTTCTCCTTCGATGCCCGTTCGTGCGGTGCACTGTCCGTACCGAGAAAGAACCGCGGATCGCCGCTGGTGGCGGCGGCGAGCAGTGCCTCCCGGTCGCGCTCGCGCTTCAAGATGGGCAAGCAATAAAAATGCGGTTTGATGCCGCCCGAAAAAATGGCGTTGCGATTGTGGAGCAGGTGCTGGGGGGTGATGGTCGCCGCGACGCCGCTGCGCGCGCCGCGCACGAGCTCGACGGCGCCTGCCGTGGTGATGTGCTCGAACACGGTCGGCAGGGCGGGGAAGCGTTCGAGCAGCGGTATCAACACGGTGTCGATGAAATGAGTCTCGCGATCGAACACGTCGATGTCCGCGCCGGGGGATTCGCCGTGCACCAGCAACGGCAGGCCGACTTCTTCCATGCGCGCCAACGTCGGATACGTCTTGCGGATGTCGGTGACGCCGGCATCCGAGTGCGTGGTCGCGCCGGCCGGGTATAGCTTCACGCCGTGAATCATACCGGCCGCTCTGGCGCGATCGATTTCCTCCGGCCCGGTGGCGTCCGTCAAGTACAGCGTCATGAGCGGTTCGAAGCGGATGTCGGGCGGGAGCGCCGCGACGATCCGATCGCGATAGGCGGCCGCCTGAGCCGTCGAGGTGATGGCGGGTTTGAGGTTGGGCATGACGATGGCGCGGCCAAACCGCTGCGCGGTGAACTTGACCACCGAGGCGAGCGCCGCCCCGTCGCGCAAATGCACGTGCCAATCATCGGGCCGCCGCATCGTCAAGCGGTTCATGCGGCGTCCGCCGCGGGCCAACCGCGCCGCAGCAGCTCGAGCGTGTAGCGCACGCCGAATCCGGTGATATCGGTGGCAATGTGCGCGAGGCCGCCCGCCCGCGATCCGGCGGCGAGATCCAGGTGCAGCCAGGCGATGTTCTTCGGCACGAAGCGATTCAAGAAGCGCGCCGCCAGAATATGGTCGCCCTTGCCCTCCGTCGCACACTGCAGCACGTCGGCCACCGGGCTCTCCAAATCGGAATCGAAATCGGCATCCATGGGAAAGCACCAGACTCGTTCGCCGCTGGCGCTGCCCGCGGCCTCGATGAGCTCGCGTGCCTCGGGGCGATTGGTGAACGCGCCGCTGTAGCGCTCGGTCAGCGCGTACACGCAGGCGCCCGTCAACGTGGCATAGTCGATGATGGCGCGAGGCTTTTTAGCCGCGGCGAGACACAAGGTGTCGGCAAGCACCATGCGCCCTTCCGCATCGGTATGGATCACCTGGATGGTGGTCCCGTCGTAGGCGCGCACCACATCTTGCGGTTTGTACGCCAAGGGCCCGGCGCGGTTTTCGGTGATGGCCAGCCAGCAATCCACCGCGAGGGGCGAGCGCAGCGCATGCAACGCATACAGGCTGCCCACCGCGACGGCGCTGCCTTCCATGTCGATATGCATGTCCAGCATGCCTTTGTGGGTTTTCAGATTGGTGCCGCCGGTATCGAAGCAGATCCCCTTGCCCACCAGAGACACGCTCGGCCTCGCCGCGGATGGCGGCGCTCGGCCGCTCGGCGTAGCGCCGGCCGCCCGGCCGCCCGGCCGATAGGCGAGATGCGCGATTCCCGCATCGCGCGCGCCGTTGCCTTGCGAGACGGCGACGAACGCGCCCGCGCCGAGCCGCTTCAGCTGCGCTTCGGTGTAGAACTTGAATTCCACATCCAAACGGCGGGCCAGCTCCTGCAGTAAACGCCGGTAACCGCCGGCGTCGAGCATGTTCGGCGGCAAGGCGGTCAGCCATCGCGCCAAATTGTTGCCCGCCGCGGTGGCCAGCGTGACGTCGAGATCGGGCAACTTGTCGGCCACGGCGAGGTCGATCTGTGCCAACCGACGATGCGGTTTCGGCTTGCTCTTGAACGTGGCGAAGCGAAATGCGGCGGCTTCGAGCGCCGCGACGGTGGCATGTAGCGCGGCGTGCGCGGTCTTGCCGCCGCAGCCCTGCGTGCTCAGAACCAGAGACCGCGGCTCATCCTCCAGGGCGAGCCGCGCCAGTTTCCCGGCCGCTTGCAATCTTTCGAAGGTGCTCGCCGTTTCGGGCAGACACACCGCCACCAGCAACGTCTGCGCATGCGCGCCCACCTTCAGCTGCACGCTCTCGGCGGGCTTGCGTTCCTTGCGTCGATACAGGTCGCGCAGCAAGTTGCCATGGGGCAGCGCGGCCCAGTCGCTCGGACCGGGCGTGGCGGGCAGGAATACGATGGCGCAGCCGTATCGGGCGAGGGTCGCCGGGGTGAGCCGTGCGCGGATTTGCCGCGCAGGAACCAAGAGCGAACTGAAGGGCAAGCGCATCGGCATATCTGTTAAACCGCAAGCGGCGCGGGAATCCGCCGGCTCATCCTGGTAAAATCTCAGGCAGTTCGCGCGACGGCCCGGAAACTGCGCCATCTTAACAGGACAGGTTGGCATGTGCATGTGCGCATGTTGGTTCGAATAAGGCTTGAAAATGACACCACAATCCCCCTACGAAGACATCGATCCCACCGAAACGCAGGAATGGCTCGAGTCGATCGACTCCGTGCTGCGTGCCCAGGGACCCGAGCGCGCCCATTTCCTGCTGGAAAAGCTGGTGGATTTCACGCGCCGCTCCGGGACGTACTTGCCGTTCAAGCCCGTTACGGCGTACCTCAATACGATTTCCAAGGCCCAGGAGCCGGACTATCCGGGCGACCGCTCTTTGGAGCGGCGTAATGAAGCCTACATGCGCTGGAACGCCCTCGCGATGGTGGTGCAAGCCAACCGAGTGAGTTCCGAGTACGGCGGCCACATCGCCAGTTATGCCTCCGCGGCGACGCTCTACGAGGTGGGATTCAACCATTTTTGGCGGGCCAAGAGCGATGCTCATCCCGGCGACATGATCTTCATGCAGGGGCACTCGAGCCCGGGAATCTACGCTCGGGCCTATCTGGAAGGCCGTTTGAACGAAAGCCAGCTGCTGCGCTTCCGGCAGGAAGTAGGAGGCGGAGGTTTGTCTTCGTATCCTCACCCCTGGCTGATGCCGGACTTCTGGCAATTTCCCACGGTGTCGATGGGCTTGGGCCCCATGACGGCCATCTTCCAGGCGAGATTCGTGCGCTACCTGGAACACCGGGGCATCGTTCCTCCCTCCGACCGAAAGGTGTGGGCTTTCTTGGGCGACGGCGAAATGGACGAGCCGGAGTCGATGGGCGCGCTCACCATGCCGGTCCGCGAGAAACTCGACAACTTGGTTTTCGTCATCAATTGCAATCTGCAGCGGCTCGACGGCCCGGTGCGCGGCAACGGCAAGATCATTCAGGAGCTCGAGGCCGCTTTTTTGGGTGCCGGGTGGAACGTCATCAAGGTTCTGTGGGGGTCGCGTTGGGACCCGTTGCTGGAGCGAGACCAGAAGGGGCTGCTCAAGCGGTTGATGGAAGAGTGCGTCGATGGCGAGTATCAGAATTTCAAGTCCAAGGGCGGCGCCTACACGCGCGAGCACTTCTTCGGCAAGTATCCGGAATTGAAGGAAATGGTCGCCAATATGTCGGACGAGGAAATATGGCGCCTCAACCGCGGCGGTCACGATCCGCAGAAGGTCTACGCGGCTTACGCGTCCGCCATGGCGCACAAGGGCGCGCCCACCGTGATCCTTGCGAAGACCGTGAAGGGATTCGGGCTCGGCAAGGCGGCCGAGGGACTGAACTCCGCGCATCAACAGAAGAAGCTCGGCGAGGAAGCGCTCAAGGAGGTGCGCGACCGCTTCAACATCCAGATCTCCGACGAAGAGATCAAGGGTTTGACGTTCCGCAAACCGGCGCCCGACAGCGAGGAAATGAAGTATTTGCAAGGACGCCGGGCGGCACTCGGCGGTTATCTTCCCGAGCGCCACACCTCCGCACCGCCGCTGGCGGTACCGCCGCTCGAGGCGTTCAATGCCCTGCTGGAGGGCACCGGTGACCGCGAGATCTCCACCACCATGGCGCTGGTGCGGATTTTGACGACGTTGATCAAGGACAAGAACGTCGGCAAGCACATCGTGCCCATCGTTCCCGACGAGGCCCGCACCTTCGGCATGGAAGGCATGTTTCGGCAGGTGGGCATTTACTCCTCGGTGGGTCAGCTGTACACGCCGCAGGATGCCGATCAGCTGATGTTCTACCGCGAGGACAAGCAGGGCCAGATTTTGGAGGAGGGCATCAACGAAGCCGGCAGCTTGTGCTCCTGGCTGGCTGCCGCCACGGCGTATGCGAATCATGGCGTCAGCATGATTCCTTTCTATATCTACTATTCCATGTTCGGGTTTCAGCGCGTGGGCGATTTCATTTGGGCGGCGGCGGACAGCCAAGCGCGCGGATTCTTGGTGGGCGGCACCGCCGGGCGCACGACGCTCGCGGGCGAAGGCTTGCAGCACCAGGACGGACACAGCCATTTGCTGGCCTCCACCGTGCCGAACTGCGTCGCCTACGATCCTGCGTACGCCTATGAGCTTGCGGTGATCGTGCAGGATGGCCTGCGGCGGATGTACCAGGAACAGGAAAGCGTCTTCTTCTACATCACCTGCATGAACGAGAACTATGCGCACCCGGCCATGCCCGCCGGCATCGCGGAAGGCATCTTGAACGGCATGTACCTGCTGCGGAACGGCGGCCCCGGCAAGGTTCGAGCAACCTTGTTCGGTTCCGGCACGATCTTGCGCGAGGTGCTGGCCGCGGCCGATCTGCTGGAGAAGGATTTCGGCGTGCCGGCGGACGTGTTTTCGGTCACCAGCTTCAACGAACTGCGGCGCAATGCGCTCGCCGTCGAGCGCTGGAACCTGCTGCACGCCGATGAGCCACCGAAGCAGGCCTTCATCCAGCAGGCGCTCAAGGATTGCGAAGGCCCGTTCATCGCCGCGACCGACTACATGAAAACGGTGGCCGATCAGATCCGGCAGTGGGTGCCGGGGCGCTATTCGGTGCTCGGCACGGACGGTTTCGGCCGCAGCGACTCACGCGCCGAACTGCGGCGTTTCTTCGAAGTGGATCGGCATTACGTGGTGATCGCGGCGCTGAAGGCCTTGGCGGACGAGGGCAAAATCAACCTGCAGAAGGTGACGGACGCCATGCGAAGGTTCGGCATCGATCCCGAAAAACCCAACCCCCTGTCGGTCTAGGCGAACATAGTGGCAACATCTATCGAGGTAATGGTTCCCGACATCGGCGGCTTCAAGGACGTGAGCGTCATCGATGTGCTGGTGAAGGACGGGCAACAGGTCGACAAAGAGACGCCGTTGATCACCATCGAAACTGAAAAGGCGGCCATGGATGTGCCTGCGCCGGCTCCCGGACGGATCGCCCAGGTCAAGCTCAAACAGGGCGACAAGGTCTCGGAAGGGTCGTTGATCTTGTTGCTCGAGCCGGCGGTGGCCGCGGCCGCTCAGAGCGCCGCGGCGTCGCCGGTTGAGCCACCTGCCGCGGCCGGCGCGAAAGCCGCCGCGGCACCTGCACCGGCAGCACCGGCACCCGCACCGCAGCCCGCAGCACCGGCACCCGCACCGCAGCCCGCAGCCACGGCATCCGCGGCCGCAGAACCCGCGCGAGCGCCGGTGACGATCGACGAAAAGGCGTTCTCGTTGGCCTACGCGAGTCCGTCGGTGCGCCGGTTCGCGCGCGAGCTGGGGGCCGACCTCGGCACCATCAAGGGAACCGGCCCGAAAGGGCGCATCATCGAGGATGACGTGAAGGCTCACGTCAAGAAGATCCTCACCACCCAGGCGCCCTCCGGGGCCCCGGTGACGGCGTTGCCAAAGGTGCCGCAAGTCGACTTTGCCGCCTTCGGCGCGGTAGAGATCCAGCCGCTGTCGCGAATCCAGAAGATTTCGGGCGCGCGTCTGCAGGCGAGCTGGATCAATCTGCCGCATGTTACGCAGTACGACGATGCGGACATCACCGACCTGGACATCGCGCGCGTCGCGCTCAAGGGCAAGGCATCGCAGGAAGGGGTGAAGCTCACGCCGCTGGCGTTCATCGTCAAGGCGTGCGCCGTGGCGCTGCGCGAATTTCCGCGGTTCAATGCATCGCTCGATGCGTCCGGCGAGAATCTGGTACTCAAGAAATACATCAACATCGGCTTCGCCGCGGATACTGCGAACGGGCTGGTGGTGCCGGTGCTCCGCGATGCCGACCGCAGCAACCTCTTCGAGATCGCGCGCGGGCTGGCGGCCCTCTCGGAGAAGGCGCGCGACGGCAAACTGAAGGCGGCGGAAATGCAAGGCGGCTCGTTCACCATCTCGAGCCTGGGCGGTATCGGGGGCACGGGCTTCACCCCGATCATCAACGCGCCGGAGGTGGCCATTCTCGGGGTGTCGAAATCCATCCACAAGCCGGTATTCGACCGGGGCAACTTCATACCGCGCCTCATGCTGCCGTTGTGCTTGTCGTATGATCATCGCGTCATCGACGGCGCGGCAGCCGCGCGCTTCATCGTGTTTCTGAGCAAGACGCTGGGCGATGTAAAGGCCCTGTTATGAGCGTCGTCGAAGTCAGGGTCCCCGACATGGGGGACTCCAAGGGCGTCAGCGTCCTCGATGTGCTGGTCGCGAAGGGCGCTGCGATTCGCGTGGACGACCCGCTCATCACGCTCGAGACCGACAAGGCATCGATGGATGTACCATCGCCGCTGGCGGGCGTCATCCAATCGATCGCCGTCAAGAAGGGCGACACGGTGGCCGCCGGCACGCTGATCGCAACGGTCGAGGTGGAGGAGGCCGCGCAGCCCGGCGCATCGAAGGCGGCACCGGGCACGGCAGGGGCCCCCGCAGGGCCACCAGGCGGCGACGCGGCCGGGAACGCCGTGTCCGAGAAAGCGGTCTCCGAGAAGGCGGCCTCCGCGGTGCCGATTCAGCCGTCCGCCGTTCCGCCGGGAGCGCTCGACCTGGTGGTCGTGGGCGCAGGTCCCGGCGGGTATACCGCGGCGTTCCGCGCCGCCGATCTCGGCCTGAAGGTCACGCTGATCGAGCGCTGGCCAATGCTCGGCGGTGTCTGCTTGAACGTCGGTTGCATTCCTTCGAAGGCCTTGCTGCACGCGGCCAAGGTGATCGAGGACGCGCACGACATGGCGGCCAATGGCATCGTGTTCGGAGCTCCGCAAATCGATCATGAACGGTTGCGCGCCTGGAAGAATCGCGTGGTCGGCAAATTGACGTCCGGGCTCAGCGGTCTCGCCAAGCAGCGTAAAGTGGATGTGATCCACGGCGAAGCCAAATTCACCGGGCCGCATTCGCTGGAACTGCAGACCGCCGAGGGTCCGCGCCGTCTGGATTTCAAGCAATGCATCATTGCCGCGGGATCCGAGTCCGTGCGTTTACCCGGATTTCCCGATGATCCGCGGGTCATCGATTCGACCGGCGCGTTGGAATTGCCGGCCGATTGCAAGCGGCTGCTGGTGGTGGGCGGCGGTATCATCGGTTTGGAAATGGCTTGCGTCTACGATGCGCTCGGCGTGAAGGTCAGCATCGTCGAATTGGCCGAGGGCCTCATGCCCGGCACGGATCGGGATCTGGTGCGGCCCCTTGAGAAGCGGATCGAGAAGCGCTACGAGCGAATTTTGCTCAATTCCAAGGTGGCCAGGCTCGAGCCGAACGCCCGCGGTTTGCGCGCCACCTTCGATGGCCCGAACGCGCCCGAGCCGCAGGAGTTCGATCGAGTGCTGGTCGCCGTGGGCCGCAGCGCCAACGGCAACGCGATCAGCGCGGCCGCGGCCGGCGTGGCCGTGGACAAGCGCGGCATCATCGCCGTCGACAAACAGCTGCGCACCAATGTTCCGCATATATTCGCCATCGGCGACATCGCCGGCGCCCCGATGCTCGCCCACAAGGCCACGCACGAGGCGAAGGTCGCGGCGGAGGTCGCCGCGGGGCACAAGGCCGCGTTCGATGCCCGATGCATTCCCTCCGTGGCATACACCGATCCGGAAATCGCCTGGGTGGGTGTCACGGAAACCGAGGCCAAGGCGCGCGGCATCGAATTCGGAAAGGGCGTTTTCCCCTGGGCCGCCAGCGGCCGGTCGCTCGCCATCGATCGGGACGACGGCTTCACCAAACTGCTGTTCGACAAGCAGACGCGCCGTGTCATCGGCGGCGGCATCGTCGGCACCAACGCGGGCGAACTGATCGCCGAAGTGGGGCTCGCGATCGAGATGGGCGCGGATGCGGCGGATGTCGGCTTGACCATTCACGCGCATCCGACGCTCTCCGAAACGGTGGCATTCTCCGCCGAGGCATTCGAGGGCACGTTGACCGATCTGTACATTCCGAAGCGCTAGGACGGAACAGCGTGAGCCTTCGCGACTGGGTGCAGATCGGACGCAAATCGGGCGCCAGCGACTTGCACGTCGAAGGCGGCAGTCCCTTGGTGGTGCGGGTGGGCGGCGAACTGCGCTCGGTGGGTGATCCCATCGCCGGCGCTCAGGTGGTGCAGACGGGCAAGGAGACGTTGGGCACCGAAGCCTGGGCGCAGTTCATGGAGCGCGGTTCGGCCGACGTCTCCGTGGTGCTCGGCGGCACCCGCTGCCGCATCAACATGTACCGCACGATTCGCGGCCTGGCTTTCGCCGTGCGGTTGCTCGCGCCCTCGGTGCACGACCTGCGCACCTGCAACTTGCATCCCGATCTGCGTTCCTTGCTGGAACCGACGTCCGGCCTGGTGGTGATCTCGGGACCCACCGGATGCGGCAAATCGACGACCCTGGCCGCGTTGATCGAGGAATTGAATGCGGCGCGTGCGCGGCACATCATCACCCTGGAAAGTCCCCTGGAGTATGTGTTCACCAATCGCCGCAGCTTCATACAACAGCGCGAAATTCCCACGCATTCGCCGAGTTTCGAGCAGGCCATCATCGACTCCCTGCGCGAGAATCCGGACGTGCTGGTCATCAGCGAAATGCGCACCCCCGAGGTGATCCGGCTGACGCTGAACGCGGCGGAGACCGGGCACCTCGTCCTCGCCACCATGCACTCGGCCACCTGCGCCGAGAGCTTGAGCCGCATCTGCATGGCCTTTCCCCCGGATCTGCAATCGAACATACGCGCGCAACTCGCCGACTGCCTGGTGGGGGTGGTATGCCAGCGGTTGGAGTTCCTGGAGACGCATCAGATGCGCGTGCCACGCTGCGAAATCCTGCTGGCCAGTACCGGCGCCAAGGGGGCGATTCGCTCGGGACAGTTCAGCCAGATCGCCAACGTGATCCAGTCCGGCGGCGAGGACGGAATGTGGACCTTCGACCGCTACCAGCGATGGATGGAGCAGCAACGGGACTGGACGCGTGCGCCGCCGCCGAGTGCCGTGCCGCCCGATCCGCCGCCGCCCAGTTCGCCGCTGAAGGCTCCGCCGAAGCCGGCAGTCAAACCCTCCCGCCCCCAAGCGTCGGCCATCCCAGCAGAGAATGCGCCGATCGAAATATCCATCGATGAGGACGTGGATCTGTCGGAACTGGCCAAGCGAATCGAACAGCGAACGCGCTAACGCGTGGAGCGCCGGCCTACGCCGCGCCGCTCAGGCAGTGCGCAGCGCCTCCACCACGGGCAATCGTGTCGCGCGTAAGGCCGGGAAGAAGCCCCCCGTCATGCCGATGACCAAGGAAATGACGAGGCCCCGCACCACCAGCCCCGGGGTTACCTTGAAATCGAAGACCACCTGGGTAAAGCTCTGGCCGAGCGTCGATACCGATAGGTTGTCGAACAGCACGTAGGCGAGCAGGGCGCCGAGCACTCCGCCGAGCAGCGCCAGCAACAGCGCCTCGATCATCACCGAGACCAGTACGGGGAGGCCACCGAAGCCGATCGCGCGCAGCGTCGCGATCTCCTTGCTGCGCGTGGCGACCGCGGCATACATGCTGTTGAGCGCCGCAAAGATCGCGCCGAGCGCCATGATGGCCGTGACCACGCCCGCCAGGACGCCGATGGTCTGGCGAAACTGTCTGGTCTGGCCGCTGTAATATTCCTGCTCGCGTATGACATCGACGGTCAGCCGGGGATCGGCGGCGAGCGCCCGCTGCAGCTCGTCGAAGCCCTGCGGGCCGAGTCCAACACGCACGGAACTCGAGCCGCTGCGCCCGAACGTGGTTCGGGCGACGTTGACGTCGGCCCACAACTCGCTTTCGTTCGCGTCGCCGGACTCGAATACGCCGACCACGGTCCACTGCGAGCCGCGCATGCGCACCACATCGCCGACATCGGCGCCCTGGAACTGGCGCAGAACGCCCCGGCCGACGATCAGTTCGCGCACACCGGTCGCGAAGGCGCGGCCAGCGACGATCTTCAACTGCGGACGGAGCGCGAATGCAGCCGGATCGACACCGCGGATGGTAATGTTCGCGCCGCTCCTGACGTCGTTCTTGCGGACCAGCTCGGCGATCACCAATATCTCGGCAGAAGCCGCCGGTGTGCCGTCGGCCCCGGCACGGATGCCGTGCGCCTGCTTGATGAGATCGCTGGACTCGCGATCGAGACCGGAATTGATCTCCGCATCCGAGCCGCCCCGCATGACTATCGCCACGTCGGGCCGGCCGGCGGCTTTGAGCGTGCTTTCGAAGCCCGTCGCCATCGCCAGCAAGGCGGTGAACACCGCGACCACGCCGGCGAGGCCCACGACGATGACGAGCGAAGATGCCCAGCGCGCCGGGATGCTCTTGATGTTGATGGCGGTGATGGCCGTGACTTGTCTGAACATGGTGCTGATTCCTGCCGCTATCGTTGCCGGCGTGAACCGCGATTCGAGCGAGAGTCGATGCCAATTGCGACTCGAGACATCAGCGTCCCGCCAAGGCGTCGACGATCTTCAGCCGTCGTGCGCGCAGCGCCGGCAGCAGGCCCACGGCGATACTCATGACCAGAATGGCGGCGATCCCGACGGACCAGACGAAGGCGTCGACGCGAAGCTGGAATTGGCCGCCGGTGCCCTTTTCCACCATCGCGCCGAGCAGCGTGGCGAGCACCAACCCGACCAGGCCGCCGGACAAGCACAGCGCCACCGCTTCCGCGAGTACGAAGCCGAGCACGCTGCCGTCGGAGAAGCCCAAGGTTTTCAGGACAGCCAGCTCCGGTACGCGTTCGCGGACGCTTTGCGCCATGGTATTGCCGACGACCAGCAGAAGGGTGAAGAATACCGCGAACAGGATCCACCGCACGATTAGGCCGATGTCCCCGATCTGCTTGACGAAGGACAGATTGAATTCCTTCTCGGTCTGAGTCTTGGTTTCGTCCGGCGAATTCTCGAACATCGCATCGATGGTCCTGCTGATGGCCTCGGCATCGCTACCCTCGGCGAGCTTGAGGATGAAGAAGTTCGCGCGTCCCTTGGCGAACTGATTGGCCTCGTCGAAATAGTCATGGTCGATGAACACCGCGTTGGTCTGTTTTTTCCAGCTCTCATCCTTGCCGTCGTAGATGCCGACCAAGTCGAAGGCCCACGCCTTGCTGCCGTTCTTCTGCGGGTAGATGTTCGATGACAGCGGAATCTTCTGTCCCACCTTCCAGCCGTACTGGTCCGCGAGCCGCTTGCCTGCGACCATCGCCGTGCGTGTATGGATGAATGCGTTCCATTGCTCCTCGGGCATCACCCATTCGGGGTACACGTCGTGGTAGCGCTGCGCATCCACGGCGAACGTGAACACTTGGGTGTTGGTTTGCCAAACGCCGCCGAACCACTGCGAATAGGCCACGCGCGCCACCCCGGGGATGGACTCGAGCTTCGGCACCATGGAGAGCGGCAGCGGCTGCGTGAACGACACGCGCGCCTGGGTAACGAGCCGGGTCGCGCCGACGAAGTCGGCACCGCCACCGAATAGATGACTCAGCGATTGCAGCAGGCCGAACAGCAGGAAGGCCATGATCACCGACAGGAGGGTGAGAATGGTCCGCGTCTTCTTGCGGAACATATTGGCCACCACGAAACCTGACCGGGTCATGGCTTGGTCTTTCTCAAGCCGCCTGCTCGAGCAGCCGCCCCTTCTCCAGGTGCAGGGTGCGGCGCGCGAACTGCGCCGCTTTCGGATCGTGGGTGACCATGACGATGGTCTTGCCGTGTTCGCGGTTCAAAACCTGTAGCAAGCCCAGGATCTCGTCGGCGGTCTTGCGGTCGAGGTCCCCGGTAGGCTCATCGCAGACCAGCAGCGTCGGATCGGAGACGAGCGCGCGTGCGATCGCCACCCGTTGTTCCTGGCCCCCGGACAGTTCGCGCGGCTTGTGTTTGGCGCGATCGGCAAGGCCCACCACGTCGAGCGCGATGGCGACGTTGTTCTTGCGCTGCGCGGCCGACAGTTTCGTCAACAGCAGCGGCAATTCGACATTGGCCTCGGCGCTGAGGACGGGCATCAGATTATAGAACTGGAAGACGAAGCCGATGTGATGAGCGCGCCACCGCGCGAGCTGGCCGCTGGAGAGCCGGTCGATGCGGCTGCCGCCCACGCGGATCTCGCCCTCACTGGGCTGGTCGAGACCGCCGATCAGGTTGAGCAAGGTGGTCTTGCCGGAACCGGACGGGCCCATCAACGCGACGAAGTCGCCCTTGGGGATATCGAGGGTGAGTCCGTGCAGGACTTCGACTCTCTGCTTGCCGCGCTCGTAGGTTTTGGTGACACTGCGGATCTCTACCAGGGACTCGGACATGTCGACCTCGGCTCGAGAGGGATCTGTCATGGCTTGGCGACCGCCACCGGTGCGTTGTCCTGGAGTCCGGCCGGCGCATCGAGGATGACGATCTCCCCCGGGCTCACGCCGGTGAGGACTTGGCGCGAATCGCCCACCTCGCTGCCCAGCGTGACGGTGCGCCGCTCGGCGACCCGGTTCCTCATCAAGAATACGACGTCCCGTTCGCCAGCCTTGCGCAAGGCGGCCGTCGGCACCAGTACGCCGTGGGGCGGCAGCGAATTGGGCGCGCCCGGCTTCCTCTCGTCGAGGAACGAAACGCGCACGCCCATGTCCGGCACGATGCGCGCGTCCTTGAGATCGAGCCCGACGCGAATTTTGACGGTTGCCTTGGAGCGATCCGCGGTCGGGATGATCGCGATCACATGCGAGGGAATCTTCCAGTCCGGATAGGCGTTCAACACCGAATCCACGGGTTGACCCGGCTGGACGCGGTTGATGTACGCCTCGTTGACATCGACATCGACCTCCAGCGAATCCATGTCCACGATGGTACCAATACCGGTACGCGTGAAGCCACCGCCCGCGGAGAAAGGCGACACGATCTCGCCCACCTGAGCCGATTTGGCGATCACCACGCCGGTAAACGGCGCCCGTACCGTGCAGTAGTCGAGTTGCACTTGCGCCGAGCGAACGTTCGCTTCGGCCAGCTGAATCTGCCTGCGTTGTGCTTGCGCCTGGGCTGACGAGGTCTGCACCAGCGTGCGCGCCTGCTCCGCGGTCTGCTGCGATACGAGTTTGCGCTCGACCAGATCCTCCGCGCGCTTTACATCGCGTGAGTTTTGCGCCAGTTGCGCTTCGTATTGCACGAGCAGCGCCTGTGCCGACAGGAGTTGCGCCTGCGCTTGTTGCAGCGAGGCCCTTTGCGCGGTGTCATCCAGGCGGCCCAGGATCTGTCCGGTTTTGACGTGATCACCCTCCTCGATCAGCACGTGGGTCAAGGTGCCGGTAATTTGCGCCGATACCGTGGCTTGACGCCGCGCGGTGACATAGCCGGTCGCATCGAGCACGGAGGCACTGGAAGGGCCGCCGCTGATGGGCTGTGCCGCCGCCGTGTGCACGGGAAGGGCCGCGCGGCTGGCCATGAACCAACCGCCGGCCGCAAGGGCGAGGAGAATCAGGGCGCTGGCGAGGGCCCAGCGCGGCATCCCGCGGCCCTCGTCGGTGGGCGGCGGGTCACGGTCGATGCGCAGCTTCTGCAGTAGCGCGGATTTCTCTTCCATTGGACGGCGCGCTGGATCCCGGGTTGAAGGTAGGGCGGCGGCAATTCGCTGTTGAGCGGGCGGCTTGCGGCGCGCCAGCATAAGCGCTGGCGACTCGGCATGTCCAGGCGCGCCCGCGCGGGCATGCGACGTCGACTCGGTACCGGACCGCGGGACATCGCTCAGCGAGCGGCGATGCAGTCCTTGATGAAGGTAGTTCTATGAGTTCCGAGGAGCTTTTTGCCCTTGGCTTGCTGCAGGCACTCTCTGCGCTTGGCGTGGCGCGCCGCGGCGTCGGTTGCGGACCCCTCGGGCGTCACCTGGGCGGCCGGGGCCCGGTTTGCCGGGGGAGCCGCGGCCGGCGCGGTGCTTGCGGATTGCCCGCGAGCGGCGGCCGGGGCAGCCGCCCATACGGCACCGGGCAGCAGCATGAAACATAAGCTTACGGCCCTCGCGGGCAGGGGGAAGAGCATGAGCGGCACCTCGGCGGGCAGACGGGCGAACGCCCCAGAATATCGCTCGGGGACCGCCGACCCCATGAAGCGGGGATGAAGGTTCCTTAACGTTCGGGACTGCGCGCGCTCGCGAGCGCGAGATACTGCGCCTCATCGGGCGGGCGCCCGGCCCGTTGTGCTTCCCATAACGTCTCGGCCAGCGCGTCCATCAAGGCATGCTCGGCGCCATGCACGTCGCCGAAGCGCAACCGCAGCCGCGAATGCAGATGACGCACGCCCGGCGGCCGGTCGATCGAGACTTGTTCGCGCACGGCGATGTGCAATCCCATATGCAGGAACGGGTTTTGGCCGGCCTGCGTGGCCGCGGGCTCGAACATCAGCGCCGCCTCGGCATCCTGGATCAATGGCTGATATTCCGGATGCAGTCCGATGACTTCCACGATCATCGCCTCGAGCGGTGTCAGCGAAGCACCGGTGAGGTGTTTGCGCCAGGCATCGGAATAGCTCCGGCGCAGCTCATCCCGCGTATGGGTATCGAACATCTGGGGTGTATGGCTCCGCATCCCGACCATGGATATCTGTAGACTCGGAATTCGCGTCGGCAAGCCGCAACGTCGACCGCATGAACATGCCCTTAGACTACCACGGAGCCGACGTGACCGGATCAGCACTCGACCTCACGCGGGACGAACTCGAGCGGACGGCGCTGTTCGTCCACCGGACCGTGCCGCCCACCGCGCAGTACGCGTGGCCGAAACTCGCCCGCCGCGCCGGCTGCACCGTCTGGGTAAAGCACGAGAACCACACGCCGACGGGTGCCTTCAAGGTCCGGGGCGGCTTGGTCTATCTGGATCGTTTGCTGGGCCGGATGCCCGCCGTGTCCGGCATCATTTCGGCGACGCGCGGCAACCATGGTCAATCCATCGCGTTTGCGGCCGCGCGTGCCGGCGTTGCGGCGACCCTCTACGTGCCGCGGGGCAATTCGCCGGACCAAAATTCGGCGATGAGCGCGTTCGGCGCCGCCGTCATCGAAGCGGGACGGGACTTCGACGAAGCGAAAGACGCGGCGCAACACGCCGCCATAGACCAAGGTCTGCATTTCATACCCTCGTTCCACCGCGACCTGGTCGCCGGGGTCGCAAGCTACGCTCTCGAACTGTTCGGCGGCGTGCCGGCATTGGATGCGGTGTACGTGGGTGTCGGCATGGGCTCGGGGATCTGCGGCCTCATCGCGGCGCGCGATCTGCTCGGCCTCAGGACCGAAATCGTCGGCGTCGGGGCCGTGAATGCGCCGGCCACGGCAAAGTCCTTTGCGGCCGGGCGGGCCGTCGCGATGCCGTCCGCGCTCACGTTCGCGGATGGGATCGCCACGCGTGAACCCAGCGCCGAGGCGATCGCCATCATGTGCCGGGGCGCGGCGCGCATGGTGCTGGTCAGCGAGGATGAGATCGCCGAGGCGATGCGCCTATATTTCGACGCTACGCATCAGGTCGTCGAAGGCGCCGGGGCCGCGCCGCTCGCCGCGCTGCTGCAGGAACGCTCGCGGATGGCGGAGCGAAACGTCGCGGTGATCCTGAGCGGCGGTAATATCGAGCGGGCGAGGTTCCTCGAGGTGCTGTCCGGCGGTACCCCGGCGGCGGGGTGATGGCCGGGGGTCTTGCGCCTGATGCCGCGAGCTTTTTCGATCACGCGCCGCCCACGGCGCGAGCGGCCTCACGCAGCCGGCTTGGTCTTGTGCCGGTATTCGCACAGATCCGCGATGACACAGAGGGGACAGGCGGGTACCCGCGCCTTGCACACGTACCGGCCGTGCAGGATCAGCCAATGATGGGCGTTCTGTTGATATTCGGGTGCGATGGATTTGAGAAGCCTGTCCTCGACCGCGCGTACGGTTTTGCCGGGCGCCAGACCGGTACGGTTGGCGACGCGAAAGATGTGCGTATCGACGGCGATCGTCGCCTCGCCGAAGGCCGTGTTCAGCACCACATTCGCCGTTTTGCGGCCGACTCCCGGCAGGGCTTCCAGCGCCTCACGGGTCTTGGGCACTTGCCCCGCGTGCCGTGCGACCAACGCTTGGCAGGTGGCGATGATGTTCTTCGCTTTGCTGTTGTACAGCCCGATGGTCTTGATGTACGGCGTCAATCCTTCGACGCCCAAGGCGAGCAGGGCGGCCGGCGTGTTCGCGGCGCGAAACAAGGCCGGCGTGGCCTTATTGACCCCTTTGTCGGTGGACTGGGCGGACAGGATCACCGCGATCAACAACTCGAACGGCGAGCCGTAGTGCAACTCGGTGCGCGGCGTTGGATTGGCTTTGCGCAGCCGCGAGAATATTTCGCCCCGCTTGGTGTCGTTCATGGTTAACGCCTAACAGAGATTAGCGTGGCCCGGCGGTCCGTGGCCCGGACGATGCCGTCGAAGCCGATGCCGTCGAAGCCAATGGCGTGGAAGCTGATCGCGGCGCGTCCGCAACGCCTTGCGATACGGATGCCTTCTTGGCCGCCAACTCGCGCTGCCGTTCGGCGGCTCGCCGCAGCAGGCGTCGCGTATGCGCCTCATGGCGAGCCCGATTGAGGGCCGCATGGTTTGCCGCGGGCGCGGGTCCCGGCCGCATTTCGATGCAATCCACCGGACAGGGCGCGAGGCACAGCTCGCACCCCGTGCAGCGTTCCGCCAAGACGGTGTGCATGAATTTCGCGGCGCCGACGATGGCATCGACCGGACACGGCGGCAGGCAGCGGGCGCAGCCGATGCACCGTGATTCATCGATCCAGGCGACCTGCGGCGCGGTCTCCACGCCGTTGGTGGGGTTCAATGGCAAGAACGCTCTGTCGAGCAAGCGTGCGAGGGCGCGAATCGTCGCGCTACCCCCGGGAGGGCACTGGTTGATTTGCGCCTCCCCGCCGGCCACGGCCGCTGCATAGGGCAGACAACCCGGGTAGCCGCAGCGGGTGCATTGCGTCTGCGGAAGTAACGCGTCAATGTGCCGCACCACGTCTGACGCGGACTCCGTGCCCATTTATTTCACGCGCATCCCGGGGGCGGCACCGGAGTCGGGCGACAGTACGAATATATCCTTGCCGCCGGGGCCTGCCGCCAGCATCATGCCCTCCGAGACGCCGAAGCGCATTTTTCTGGGCTCCAAATTGGCGACCACGACGATCAGCCGGTCGATCAGCGACGCCGGTTCGTAGGCCGCGCGGATGCCGGCAAAGATATCGCGCATCCCCAATTCGCCCACATCGAGGCGCAATTTCAAAAGTTTGTCGGCGCCGGTAATCAACTCGGCGCTCACGACCCGGGCCACGCGCAGGTCCACGCGCAAAAAATCGTCGATGGAGATCATGTTGCCCTCCACCGCGGCCGCGGCCGCCAGGGTGGCCGCATCGGAGGCCGCGGCGGGCACGGCGGAGACCGTGGCGGGGCGTGCGGCTCCAGGCACGGTGGAGGCCGCAGCCGCCGACGGGTTGGGTGCCGCGACGGACGTACCGGCGGTTGCCGGCGCAGCGACGCCCGTCTCGCTGCCCGTGTCCGGCGCCAACAAGGCCTCGAGCTGTTTCGCATCGACGCGCGCCATCAGATGCCGGTAGGGGTTGATGCGCTCCGGCAGGACGCCGGCGTCGCTCCACTGAAACGTCCGCTCCAGTCCGAACAGTTCGCGCGCGACCCGGGCCGCGACCTGCGGCAGCACGGGCGCCAGCAATACGCTCAGCAGCTTGAAGCCTTGCAGCGCGCGCGAGCACACGTCCTGCAACCGGGCGCGGTTGGCCGGATCCTTGGCGAGAATCCACGGTTGATGCGCATCGAAGTCGTGGTTGATCCGATCGGCGAGAGCCATGATTTCGCGCATCGCCTTGCCCAGCTCGCGCGCGTCATAGAGCTGCGCCACGCCGGCCGCGATGCCGTCCGCTTCGCGCGCGATGAGCGCCGTGTCGCCGGCATAGCCGAGCTCGCCGCCGAAGTGCTTGATGATGAACGTCGCCGCGCGGCTCGCGATGTTCACGTACTTGCCGACCAGATCGCTGTTCACCCGTGCGATGAAGTCATCCGGATTGAAGTCCAGATCCTCGACGCTCGCATTGAGCTTCGCGCCGATGTAGTAGCGCAGCCACTCCGGATTCATCCCGAGTTCCAGATAGCGCAGCGGGCTGATACCGGTGCCGCGGGACTTGGACATCTTCTCGCCCGACACCGTGATGAAGCCGTGCGCGTAGACATGGTCGGGCACTTTGTAGGGAGGGCCCGCGAACTTCAGCATGGCGGGCCAGAACAGCGTATGGAAGTAGATGATGTCCTTGCCGATGAAATGCAGCTGTTCGGTGTCGGCGGCCGCGAGAAATTGCTCGAAGCTACGCGCTTCGCCGCGCGCGCGCGCCTTGCCGGTATCGAAGTAGTTGCGCAACGCCGCAAGGTAGCCCACCGGGGCGTCCAGCCACACATAGAAGAACTTGCCGGGGGCATCCGGGATCGGAATGCCGAAGTAGGGCGCATCGCGGGAGATGTCCCAGTCGCCAAGCGCCTCATCGCCCTTGCCCGCCAGCCATTCGCGCGCTTTATTGACCACCTGCGGCTGAAGTCGGCCGGGTGTGTCGAGCCAGCCGCTCAGGAATTCGACGCACCGCGGATCGGACAGCCGGAAGAAGTAGTGGTCGGATGTTCTCAGCAGCGGTTTGGCGCCGGACAACGTCGAGTACGGATCGATCAAATCGGCCGGCGCGTTGACGATGCTGCAGGATTCGCAGGCGTCGGCATACTGGTCCTTCGCATGGCAGTTCGGGCACTCGCCCTTGATGTAGCGATCCGCAAGAAACATGCTCTTCACGGGATCGTAGAACTGTTCCACCGGCTTGACGTAGATCAGCCCCGCGGCCTTCAGCCGCAAGTAGATGTCCTGCGAGAGGGCCACGTTCTCCGGCGAATCGGTCGAATGCCAATGGTCGAAGTCGATGAGAAAGCCTTGCAGATACCGGGGCCGGTCCGCCGTGATGCGGGCGACCAGCTCCTGCGGGGAGATGCCCTCGGCCTCGGCCTTCAGCATGATGGGCGCGCCGTGCGCATCGTCGGCGCCGACGAAGTGCACCACGTTGCCGAACATCCGTTGGAACCGGACCCAGATGTCGGCCTGTGTGTACTCCATGATGTGCCCGATATGGAACGGGCCGTTGGCATACGGTAGTGCGGTGGTGACGAACAGGTTGCGGGTCATCGCGACAGTTTACCGCGACCGCGACGGGTTGGCCCGCCCTGTTCCGCGCGCGGCGCCCCGGGAGTTGGTCGGCCATGCCACGCGCAAGCCCAGGGTGACCATTCCCGGCCACCTTCGTGGGCGCAGCGCCCGATCAAGCGTTGCGATACTGTTCGAACCGGCTCTTGTTGATGGCTTTTTTATAAGCTTCTTTGCCGGAGATTTGCCGCTGCTCCAGCAAGGTTTGGATGGCTGTGTCCATCAGCCGCATGCCGGAGGCCGCGCCGCTCTGCATGGCATTCTCCAACTGGTCCATCTTGCCTTGGCGGATCAGGTTGGCGACCGCCGGCGTATTGATGAGGATCTCGAGGGCGGCGACGCGGCCTTGGCCGTCGCACGTCGGAATGAGCTGCTGCGAGACCACGCCGCGCAGACTGGTGGATAACATGGTACGGACGTGCGGTTGCTTGTCCGCCGGGAAGGCATTGACCAGGCGGTCGACCGTCGCTGCGGCGCCGTTGGTGTGCAGAGTGCCCATGACCAAAATGCCCATTTCGGCGGCGGTCACCGCGATGCTCATGGTCTCGAGGTCGCGCAGCTCGCCGACCAGGATGACATCCGGATCCTCGCGCAGCGCCGACATCAGCGCCGACGAAAAGGACGCGGCATGCATGCCGATTTCCCGCTGGCTGATGAGGCATTGTTTGCGGACGTGCACGAACTCGATCGGATCCTCGATCGTCAATATGTGCCCCTTCTCGCGGCTGTTGATGTCATCGATCATGGCGGCCAGCGTCGTCGACTTGCCGGAACCGGTCTTGCCGGTGACGAGGATGAGCCCGTTGTTGATCTTGCACAGATTGAGCACGGCCTCGGGAAGCTTCAGTTCCTGGGCGGTTCGGGCCTTGGAGGGGATGGCGCGGAATACCGCGCCCATGCCGTTGAGCTGGCGCATGACGTTGACCCGGAATCTGGCGACGCCCGGCATGGCGTAAGCGAAGTCGGTCCCGTCCTTGGCCTCGAAGCGCTCGACCGATAGTTTCGGCATGATTTCGTACAACGCCGCCTTGACCATTTCCGCGCCGAGGGGCTCCGAACTCAAGGGCTTGAGCTCGCCGTACTGGCGGACACGCGCCGGATCGCCGGCCAGGAAGTGCAGGTCGGAGCCGTTCTTGTCGAGCACTTGAGTCAGATAGCTGTCGATGACCGCCATGGGTTTCTCAAGGAGCGGCGGGTTCGATGGGTACGAACGAGGTGTCGGTGACGAAACGCTGGAACTGCCGCTTGTCGGCCGCGTACATGTACGCCTGCTCCGGGTCGATTTCCTTGGCGCCGATGGCCGCGAGCAAGGCCTGATCCATGAGCTGCATGCCGTATTCCTTGCCCATTTGCAGCTGGCTCGGGATCTGATGGGTCTGGTCGGTCATGATGAGCTTGCCGATGGCCTTGGTCACCACCATGACTTCGCAAATCGCGCGGCGTGCGCGTTGATCCGGACTTTTCACCAGGATTTGCGTGATGACGGCGATGAGGCTCGCGGCCAGGAAGCTCTTGGTCTGCTCGCGCTCCTCGGTGGGCAGGGCATCGATGATTCTGTCCAAAGTCTTCGTGGCGCTGGTGGTGTGCAGCGTGCCGAGGACCAAGTGGCCGGTTTCCGCCGCCGTCATGGCCATGGAAATGGTTTCGGCGTCGCGCATTTCGCCGACCAGTATCACATCGGGATCCTCGCGCATGGCCGCGCGGACCCCCTCCGCGAACGAGGGCAGGTGAGTGCCGAGTTCTCGTTGGATCACTTGGCTCGACTTGCTGCGGTGAACGAACTCGATGGGGTCTTCGAGGCTGATGATGTTGAGCGATCGGGTCGCGTTCAGGTGATCGATCATGGAGGCCAGCGTGGTCGACTTGCCGGTTCCGGTGGCCCCGGTGACCAGGATCATTCCCTGGTGGTAGTCGCACAGCTTGCGGACGATGGGGGGCAGGCCCAGCTGGTCCATGCTCGGCATGGTGGTGGGGATCGCCCGGAATGCGGCGCCGATGCCGGTTTCCTTGCGGAACACGTTGACGCGAAAGCGCCCCCCTTCGGCCGACACGTAGGAAAAATCGAGGTCGTGTCCGTCGCGCAGCACCTTGAGCTGCGATTGCGTCAACACCTCGCTGATATATCCGTCGAGTTCCGCATCGCCCAGGTCGCGGAACTTGATGGGGATCAGATCCCCGTGCATGCGCATCATCGGCGGCACCCCGACGGCCAGATGCAGATCGGAGCAGCCTTGGGCGACGGCGAGTTTGAGGAATGCGTCGATTCTTGCCATAACGCCCCAAGGCTACCCGCAAGCGGTTGGTTTTTCGAGTGTTAGGCGGCGGCAGGGGCCATAAACGTGAGGTAAGTCCGACTGCGCGGGACCGAAGCTCCCGCGGCGCGCCGTGCTACAGGAATTTCTCGAGCGACAGGCGCAGCTCATCCATCGATTGCGCGCGCTTGGCCTTGTCGAGCGACATGCATTTCACCACCAGGTTGTTCAATTCCAGCGGCAAGTCCTTGTTGATGTCGATGGGCGGGCGGGCCTTGCCTTGAACGTGCTGATACATCACGGACATATGGTCGCCGCGGGAGTAGGGCGGCACTCCGGTGAACAATTCGTACAGAATCACCCCGAGGCTGTAGATGTCCGCCCGTTCGTCCACTTTCTTGCCGAGGATTTGTTCGGGTGCCATGTATTTGGGCGAGCCGATCACATAACCCGTCTTGGTCAGCTGCGTGTCGCCCTGGCTTTGCGCCGCGGCCACCCCGAAATCGACGACCTTGAGAAGGCTGTCGTCGTCGATCAGGACGTTCGCCGGCTTCAGGTCGCGATGTACGATCCCCGCCTGATGCGCCACGGCCATGCCGGTGGCGATGTCGATGCCGAACTTGACCGCCCGCTTGAGAGCCACCGGTTTCTCGTTGACGATCTCTCCGCCCAGCGTATGGGAGGGAAAATATTCCATCGAGATGGCGTAGTTGCCCTGGATGTACAAGAAATCGTAGATGCGAATGACGTTCTTGTGCGTGATCTTTCGGCTGTAGCGCAATTCATGCACGAAACGCTTCATCATCTCTTCGTCGGAAGCCACATTGGCGTTCAGGAACTTCAGAATGAGCCGCTCCTCGACCACGGTGTCTTCCATGAGCAGCACCGTGCCGAAGGCGCCTTTGCCGATTTTCTCGATGAATTTGTAGCGGCCCTCGATCACATCGCCCGGCTTCAGCGTGGCGATGTCGAGCCTCGACATCTGCGCCTCGTTCTCTCTGACGACCTTGGCCAGCTCCTGATTGTCGATGAGCAGCGTCTTGGCCGGCTCCTGCAGCTGAGCGGCACGCTGATTGGCGGCCAGCTGGGTGCTCGAGAAACGGTTGTCGAGTTCCTGCATCGCTCTCGCGACGGCCTGGCTGATGGTGCCGTCGGCACTCGATGCGGCTTGCAGCCGCACGCGAATCGTTTCGGCCCGGCGTTCGTCCGCCAGCTTGGCGAGCGCGGCGATGACTTCCAACTTGATTTCATTTTCCGGGCGCTGCAGCAGCGGCAACAAGTGTTCGATGACTTTGTGATCGCCGAGCTTCGCCAAGCCGCGGATCACCGTGGGCAGGGACTTCGCTTCGGTGCCGGCGAGCATTTCGACGAAACGCGGTACGGCCTTGGTGGTGCCGATCTCGGACAATGCGTCGACGGCGCGCTCGCTCACCCACCAGTCGCGATCCTTGGTGGCCTCGATCAGCTGTGCCACGGCCCGCTCATCCTTGGTCTGGTTCAGGATCTCGATGGCGGCACGCCGAATGTCCTGATTTTCGTCCTTGATGAGCGTGAGCACGGCATCGACGACGCGCGGTCCGCCGATCTTGCCGAGCGCGTCAGCGGCGCGTGTGCGCACCCACCAATCGCTGTCGGCCAGCACTTCGAGCAGATACTTGACCGATTGCGACGTGCCGACGGCGTTCAGCACCTCGACCGCGGCGCGACGCGCGTATTCATTTTCGTCCTTGAGCACCTCGACCAGGTATTTGACCGTCTCCGGGTGATTGGCGCGCACGATCACGTCGACGGCCTTGTTTTGCACTTCGATCTCGGGATCCCGCAACATCCCGGACAGCAGCGCCATGTCGAGGGGCCCGTCCATGCGCGACAGGGCCGAGAGTGCCGCGGCGCGGATGAACTTGCTGCTGTCCTTGAGCTGCTTCTGGATGGCCTGCTGCACCGCAGGCATGTTGAACCGTGCGAGCACGTTGATGATGTGCAGCCGCGCGACCGGGTCCTTACCCTCGATCCTCGCGAGCAGATCGTCGACCGAGGATGCATCCGCAATGTCGGCGACGATCTTGAACAGCCCGGCGCGTTCGGTGGCCTCCTGGGTATAGGCCGCATTCAGCAATTCACGCACCGAAAAGCGCGTCTTCTGCGCTGCGATGACGTCGATAATCGCCTGCTTCGGCATGTCCGGCTTGGTCAATGCCTCGAGGAGCGCGCTCGCCGGATAGCTCTTGCTCGATGACAGCGCCCATGCGATGCCGGACGTGGCTCGCCCATTCGATTCCGCCATCGCGCGAAGCACGATGGGCAGCGTTCTCGCGTCGATCAGGCGCGCCAGGGCCTCGACATAGGCCACGGTCTCGCGCTTCTCGGCGTTGGTGAGGGCGGCGATGATGGGTTCTATGGCGCTCGGCCCGAGGCCGACCAGCTTCTCCAAGGCCTTTTGCGCAGGGGGTCCCCCGGGGTTACCGCTGGATCTAACCTCGGCGATGAGCCGATCGGCACGGTAGTTGGCAAAAAAACTCATTCGGTGCCTTCAAGTTGCACATCCCTCGGGAGCGTTCCGTTCTCACCTGAGCGTCAAACGCCGCCCGTTATACGGAGCTACGTGCTTTCATTATGCCATACCGCACGGAGTTGTCCGCGTACGGTAGACTATGGACGACATATGACCCAACCTTCCGTGACGGCCAGCGCGATCCGCGCAAAATTAGGCGCTTATATCGATCCCTACCTGGGACAAACCTTGGACCAAGCCAAGGCGATCGACGATGTTTCGGTGCGTGCCGGCGCGGTGAGTATCGAACTCACGTTCGGCTTCCCGGTGGCGGACTATGCCGGGGAGCTAGGGGCGGCCCTCGAGAGCCATCTGCGGCCGGAGCTCGCGGGAGCCCGCATGACGCTGACTTTGAAGGCGAAAATTACCCCCCATGCGGTCCAAAAGACATTGAAACCGCTGGCCACCGTGAAGAACGTCATCGCCGTCGCGTCGGGCAAGGGCGGGGTGGGCAAGTCCACCACCGCGGCGAATCTCGCCCTGGCATGGACGGCGCAGGGCGCCCGAGTGGGCCTGCTGGATGCGGACATTTATGGGCCCAGCCAGCCGCTCATGATGGGATTGGCGGGCCGCAAGCCGGAAACCTCGCCGGATGGCAAACAGCTCAGCCCGTTGCTCGCGCACGGGGTGGCGGTCATGTCCATCGGCTTCATGATCGATGCCGAGCAGCCCATGGTATGGCGGGGCCCCATGGTGACCCAGGCGCTGACGCAGCTGCTCGGCGAGACGAACTGGGGCGAGCTCGACTATCTGGTCGTCGATATGCCGCCGGGCACCGGCGATATCCAGCTCACCCTGGCGCAGCGGGTGCCCGTGAGCGGCGCGGTCATCGTCACCACGCCGCAGGATATCGCGCTGCTCGATGCGCGCAAGGGCCTCAAGATGTTCGAGAAGGTCGAAGTACGCGTGCTCGGCGTGGTGGAGAACATGAGTGTCCACGTCTGCGCCCATTGCGGGCACGTCGAACACGTATTCGGCAACGGCGGCGGGGCCCGCATGGCCGAGCAGTATGGCGTGCAGCTGCTCGGTGAGCTGCCCTTGGACATACGGATTCGTGAGGACGCCGACGGCGGCGCGCCGACCGTGGTTTCGGAGCCGGACAGCCCCCGCGCACTCGCTTACTTGCGCATGGCGCGCCGCACGGCGGCGCGGCTTGCCACGCTCAACAAGGACTACAGCAGAATGTTTCCCAAGATCACGGTCGAAAACACGTGAGCATCAAGAGCGACCGTTGGATCCGGCGCATGGCCGCCGCGCAGGGCATGATCGAACCGTTCTCCCCCGAACAGGTCCGGGTGGCGGGCGGCCACCGGATCGTCTCGTACGGTACCTCGAGCTACGGCTACGACGTACGCTGTGCCGATGAATTCAAGATCTTCACCAACATCAACTCCACCATCGTCGATCCGAAGAGTTTCGACGAGAAATCGTTCGTCGATTTCAAGGGGCCGGTGTGCATCATCCCGCCGAACTCCTTTGCGCTCGCGAGTACCGTGGAGTTCTTCCGCATTCCGCGCAGCGTGCTCACCGTATGTCTGGGAAAATCGACGTACGCACGTTGCGGAATTATTGTGAACGTAACGCCTCTGGAACCCGAATGGGAAGGCCACGTCACCCTCGAGTTTTCCAACACCACGCCGCTGCCCGCGAAGATCTACGCCAACGAAGGCGTGGCGCAGATGCTGTTCTTCGAATCCGACGAGATCTGCGAGACCAGTTACAAGGATCGCGGCGGGAAGTACCAGGGCCAGCGCGGCGTCACCTTGCCGAAGACCTAGTAAGGCGCTTCGCGCCAACTCCTACGGCGTCGGGGCGACGCCGTCCTAAGGTGCTCGCTTCGCGAGCATAAAACCAAGAGACCCTCAGCGCTGCAGGCTCTTGATGCGCATCGCGAATTCCAGTTTTCCGTCGCGCAATCGCTCGGCCTGCACCGGCACGAAGCCGAGCGATGGTGCGAACCACATGCGCAGCACCCGATCGTTGCCGGTCCTGCGGCTCGAAACCACCAGGGTATCGAGTCGCCCGAGCGCGGTGCGAATTCTGGCGGGCCCCTCCTCGGTATAGACGAAGTCCTTCACCGTATCCTTGTCCAGGATACGAAACGTCTTGGGAAGGTTGCCGTTCTTGAGATCCAGCATCACCTCGATCTGGATCGACAAGAGGTCCTGCGTGCCCTCGGCGATGTTGAGCTCGACCGGTTTTTTCTCCGCCACGCCGCGCGCATGTCCGGTGGTCCACTCGAAATCGATATCGACCGCGGACGCGCCCTCTTCGGCATGGTATTTGGCGGGCCGCACGTGCCCGTCGAGGACGCTGAACCAACTCTTCTGGATCACATCGCTGCTGTACGCGAGCCGAAACACCCCGCGGGCCGTCATGGTCCAGGTGTACGAGTACGTACCGGCCGTGGCGTCGGGCTCGAGCTTCAGATCGCTGGTGCCCACCTCGATGGATTTCCATTCCGCCCCGTAACGAGCGGAAAAAGGCGCCAAGGCAGCTTCGGCCGGCGGACCCGTGGCGCCCGCGTTCTCGGCCGCGGGCCCGCACCCGAGCGCGAGCCATAGCGCCATGAAGCCCCGTGCACGCATCGATGCCTTCTCGTTCAATCGCTCTCCTCGTACAGCAGCGGCTCCGCGAGGGCGGTGCCGTCCAACCAGGCCCGCCCTTCACGGCAGCGCAGACGCCCCTCGCAATACCAGCTGACCGCGCGCGGATAGATCTTGTGCTCCTGCACCTGGACCCGCGCGGCGAGGGTCGCTTCGTCATCGTCCGGCTGCACCGCGACGTGCGATTGAAGCACCGGCGGGCCGCCATCGAGTTCCGCGGTCACGAAGTGCACCGTGGCGCCGTGGACCCTGTCATGCGCCGCGAGCACGCGTCGATGCGTGTGCAGTCCCGGATACTTCGGCAACAGCGACGGGTGTATGTTCAGTATCCGGCCCGCATAGCGGTCGACGAATTCAGCCGACAGGATGCGCATGAATCCGGCGAGCACGATCAGATCGGGCGTACATTCATCGATGGCGGCCGCCATCGAGCGATCGAACGCCAAGCGAGCGGCCTGCTTGTCGAGGGGGGGCACCGCCACCGGGGCGGCGACCGAGCGCGCCGCCACGCCCAGATCCCGCGCCAGCGCCAGCCCGGCGGCGGCGGGATTATCGGACAGCACCCGCGCGACCCGATAAATCCGCGGCAGCTTCAGGCTGGCTTCGACCAAGGCGCGCATATTGCTGCCCCGCCCCGAAATCAGGATCGCGACGCGCGCTGGAGTTGCCTCGCTCAAACGATGACGACGCCGCGGGTGCCGCTGCGCACCTCGCCGATCACCCGCGCTTCCTGCCCCGCATCGTGCAGGACGGCGATGGCGCTGTCGGCATCCCGCGCCGCCACCTGAATGGTCATGCCGATGCCGCAATTGAACACGCGATACATTTCCGGGTCGCTAACGCCTCCTTGCGCCCGCAGCCAATCGAATACCGGACCGGCCGGCCAGGATTTTCGCTCGAGCACGACTTCCAGGCCGTCGGGAATCACGCGCGGGATGTTATCCACCAGGCCGCCTCCGGTGATGTGGGAGATGCCGTGCACGGGCAGCGCGCGGATCAGCGCCAGCACCGGTTTGACATAGATGCGGGTCGGGGCCATGAGGCGATCCAGCAGCGCAACGCCATCGAGCGGGGCTTGCAGATCCGCGCCGCTCACCGCGAGGATCTTGCGAATCATCGAGAAACCGTTCGAATGCGGTCCCGACGAGGGCAGTCCCAGCACGAGATCGCCGGCCACGGTCCGGCTGCCGTCGAGGATGGCATCCTTCTCGACGATGCCGACGCAGAAGCCCGCGAGATCGTAGTCCTCGCCATGATACATGCCCGGCATCTCGGCGGTTTCGCCGCCCACCAGGGCGCAGCCCGCGCGTACGCAGCCCTCGACGATGCCCTCGATCACGCGCGCGGCGATATCGACCGTCAATTTCCCGGTGGCGAAATAGTCGAGGAAGAACAGCGGCTCGGCGCCCTGAACGATGACATCGTTGACGCACATCGCCACCAGATCGATGCCCACTGTGTCATGGCGCCCGGTATCGATGGCGAGCCGCAGCTTGGTGCCCACCCCGTCGGTTCCCGACACCAACACTGGTTTTCGGTAGCGATCGAGGGGCACCTCGACCAGCGCGCCGAAGCCGCCGATGCCGCCCAGCACCTCGCGCCGCAGGGAGCGGCGCACGCCGGGCTTGATCCGCTCGACCAGTTCCTCCCCCGCATCGATGTCGACGCCGGCGTCGCGATAGGTTACGGGCGCTCGCTCAGTCATGATGTCCTTGGGCTACGGGTGGGTCGGCGCCGGGTGGCCGGCTCTGTGGTATTTTACATCAGGGGACCCCAGGCTTCCGTGATTACTCCATGGCACAGTGCTACCTCGATATGTTCAGCCGACGATTGCACCTTGCAGCGATTGTATGCTTGGGTGCCATCGCAGCCAGCCTTGGCGGGACCGCTTTTGCGACCGCCCGGGTGGAGCTTTTTCAAGCCACGGCGCCCGTTGCGGATCGCTCCGAAGCGGCGAGAAATGCCGCCTTTCAAGCCGCCCTGAAGGGGGTATTGGTGCGCGTCACCGGGCGCCGCACCGCGGGTGAGGATCCGGCTTTTGCGCCGCTGTTCAACAGCGCCCCCCGCTATGTGCAGCAGTATCGGACCGCGCCCGACAGTAAACTGTGGGTGGCCTTCGACGGCGCAGCCATCGAACGCTGGCTCACCCAGAACGGGCAGCCCTCGTGGGGCCGTGAGCGGCCGACCACCCTCGTCTGGCTATCCGTCCAAGACGGATCGCAGCCCGGCACCGTCCTGTCCGCCGACGACACGTCCGAGCTGAAAGCGGCCATCGATGCGGCGGCCGAGATCCGCGGCATTCCCCTGGTGTGGCCGAGTGCGGCGGTCGCCGCGGCCGCCGCGCCCGCCGCGGCCGAGATGGCACGTCGTGCGGGAGCCGATGCCGTGCTGGTCGGACGCGCAACCAGCGCCGACAAGGCTGCCGGCGTGCGCTGGAGCCTGCTCTTTCAAGATCGCAGCAGCGAATTCTCCGGTACGCTGGAGGGCATCAACCGCGCCGCCGACCTGTACGCGGGACTGTTCGCCGCCAGCGGCAGCGTGGCGCCGATCGACATCGAGGTGAGCGGCGTCGCCGACTTGCGCGACTATGCCAATGTGCAGACCTACCTCGAGTCGCTGACCTTCATCACCCATGTCGGCGTGCAGGCCTTGAATGGCGACTCCGTGACCTTCCGTCTGGGCGCGCGCGGCGGCATCGAGCCTTTGCAGCATGCGATTGCCTTGAACGGACGGTTGCAGCCGCAACCCGCGGGCGACAACGGAATCCAGCGCTTCCAGCTGCGTCGATAGGCGATGCGTCGCTGCCCCCGCGACCCTCCTCCGACCCCGCCCGGCCCCACCAGGATCCTCGCGCCGGGAGCGAAGCCGGTATGAAGCAACTGGCGCTGGAAGTGAGACTGCGCGCCGAGGCCATCTTCGAGAGCTTCTCGCCCGGCTCGAATACGGAATTGCTGGCGGCGCTGCGCGGTGCCGACGCCGCGCCGCTGTGGTTGTGGGGGAATCATGGGTCCGGAAAGACTCACCTGCTGCAGGCCGTCTGTGCCGCGGCGGGCGAGCCCGCTGCGTATCTGCCGCTCAACCGGCCGGCCTTGCCGCCGGCGGTGCTCGGCGGATTCGAGAGCTGCCGAGTGGTATGCGTGGATGATGTCGATGCGGTGGCCGGGAACCTGGCCTGGGAACGAGGGCTGTTCCGCCTTTTCAACGACGTGGCGGAGCTCGGCAGCCGGCTGGTGTTCGCCGCCGGCGCCGCTCCGCGCCAGCTCCCCTGGCGCCTCGATGACTGGCGCTCGCGAGCCGCCGCCTGCGTGGTCTACCAGTTACGCGAGTTGGATGACGCCGGACGGATCGAGGCGCTGCGGCTGCGCGCCGCGCAGCGCGGATTGCACCTGCCGCAAGAGACCGCCGACTATCTGCTGCGTCGGATGCCGCGCGATCTGCCGTCGCTGTTCGAACTCTTGGATCACCTCGATGAGGCCTCCCTGGTCGCGCAGCGCCGCCTGACGGTGCCGTTCATTCGCGACGCGCTGCAGAGGCTCGCAGGAACAAAACCATAGTGCAGAACCAGCCGAAGACCAGCAACAGGCTGATCGAGGCAACCCACCGCGCCGCCGGGTTGACCAGCAGTTCGGTCACCGCAAAGGTGAGATACGGGATCGCGAACAAGGTGGCCCACGCATAGGTGTGGCGGCGCCCCCGCACCAGGCCGTGCAGCGGCGCGAGCAACGGCAGTACGGCGGCGACGCACACCGCCCAAGGATAGCCGACGGCCATCCATGCCAGTAAGCTCAGGCTTACCGCGAGCCACAGCCCGATGGCCAGACGCCGTGCCGTGTGCACCGCGCTCATGGGCTGCGGTCCAACCGGCTGGCCAGCCTCGCCACGCGTGCACCGAGCGCGCGCGCCAGGTCGCGCTCCGCAACCGATAATTCGCCGGGGCCGCTCACCCCGGCGGCGTGGCTGGCACCGTACGGGGTGCCCCCGCTGCGGGTGTCGGTCAAGCCGCGCTCGGTATAGGGCAGCCCCACGAGCACCATGCCGTGATGGAGTAACGGGACCAGCATCGACAGCAGCGTCGATTCCTGCCCCCCATGAAGCGTCTGCGTGGACGTGAAAACCGCGGCGGGCTTGTCCACCAGCGCACCGGCAAGCCAGAGCGCGCTCGTCCCGTCGAGAAAGAATTTCAGAGGGGCGGCCATATTTCCGAAACGGGTGGGACTGCCCAGAATCAAGCCGCTGCACTCGATCAGATCGGCGTGCGTCGCGTAGGGCGGACCCTCGTCGGGTACCGCCGGGTCCAGCCGCTCGACCGTGGCGCCCACCGGCGGGACGGTACGCAGTCTCGCCTGCATTCCGGGGACTGCCTCGACTCCTCGGCAAATTTGTCGCGCCAGCGCGGCGGTGCTGCCTTGGCGCGAATAATACAAAATCAGAATCTCGCTCATCGGTGCGCCTCGCGGGAAATCACTCGATTCATGGCCCTGTGCAGCGTTGGCGCAACGAATTGTTCGCGGCGCTTCGCGCAGGGGACAGCCGCGGCGGTTTGACGACCCTGACCGCTGTTGTTAGTGTCCGTTACCCGTATGTTGCGCTTCATTGCGGTATTTGTCGGTCTCGTCTGCCTAGCCGGTTGCAGAAACGCTCCCGTGCAAGAAATGAGCGATGCTCGGCAAGCCATTGCGGCCGCGCAGATGGCGGGCGTCACGGAAGGGACGTCCGCCGATTTCTACGCGGCGCAGGCGGCCATCGTGCGTGCCGAGAGGCATCTCGAAGCAGGTGAATATACGCGCGCGCGCTTGGCAGCCATGCAAGCCAAGCGCCACGCGGGGGCCGCTCTCGCCGGCGCGCCGCAGCGCCCGGATGGAACGGGCCTCGCCACGCCGCGGGTCGCCACGCCGCGCGTCGCGACGCCGCCTTACGATCCACGCCTCGCCACGCCCACCAACGGCACGCCGGTTCCCGCCGAGCCTGCCGCTCAATCGCATTGACGGGACGCCGGGCGGTGGGCGAGGCAGCGATAACCCGGCGCTTCCGGGTCACCGGCCGGGTGCAAGGTGTGTACTTCCGCCAAAGCGCGCGACTCGAAGCTGAGCGGCTGGCTATCACGGGTCTCGCCCGCAATCTGCCGGACGGGTCGGTCGAGGTCATCGCGCATGGCCCTCGAGCCGCGCTGGACACCTTCCGCGAGTGGCTGCACCGCGGGCCCACAACGGCGCGGGTCGCGAGCGTGCAAGAACTTCCCCCGGAACATCAATCGCTGGAACATCAATTCCCTGAATCGCTGGAACATCGATCCCCCCAACACCAACCCAACGCCGATGGCGAACCCCGGCGGCCGGTGACCTTTAGGGTTCTGTAGCAGCGGAGCCGTCGGCCTAGGCAATGCGGTCAAAACCGCCACGCCCGCTGCCAGCGCTGCATGACCAGCGCGGGATAGGCGTTGCGGCCGACGCTGCCGTTATAGCGAGCGAGGGCGCGCGCCCAGTCGTGATGCTCCGCGCGCAGGTAATAGCGCAGGATCTCGCAGCCCATCCGAATGTTCGGTCCGACGCGCACCAGCTCGTTCTGCACGCCCAGTTCGCGGGGCCAGAATGGCATCACCTGCATCAGTCCCACGGCGCCCGCCGGCGAGACCGCCCAGGAATCGAAACGGCTCTCCACCTCGATCAGGGCCAGCACCAGGTCGGGAGGCAGCGGCAGGGTCGAATCGCGCTTTGCTTCGCAATACACGTGGTCGAGGATTTCCATGCGCGCCTCGTGCGCCGGCACGAAGCGGGCGAGGCGGGGTTCCATCGCCTTGTGCCAGACCTCGGATTCGTATCGGTCGGCGAAGCAATCGGTCTTGCCGAGGATTCCCTGCAGCAGCCCTTTGAGCTCGGGATCCCGTTGTTGGTCCGCATGCGCCATACCGCCGCCGGCGAGGACGCAGTATCCCGCCAGTGCCCAGACACTCGTGAGTCTTCCGCGGATCCGCCACCGCACGAACAGGACCTCAGACGTTCAATTTGGACCGCAGGTAGCCTACCGGATCGTCCGCCGGGATTTCCGTCGAGACGCTGTCGCGGCGATGCCGGTATTCCAGCGTGCCCGCATTGAGCCCGCGCTCGCCGACCACGATTCGATGCGGAATGCCGATGAGCTCCGCGTCGGCAAATTTCACTCCCGGGCGTGCGTCCCGATCGTCGAGCAGTACCTCGATGCCGGCGGCCATGAATTGCTGGTACAGTTTGTCGGCTGCCTCCATCACCCGCGCGGACTTTTGATAATTGATGGGCACCAGGACGATCTGGAAAGGCGCCAGTGCATCGGGCCAGATGATGCCGTTCGCGTCGTGGTTCTGCTCGATCGCCGCGGCAACGATGCGCGTGACGCCGATGCCGTAGCAACCCATGTACATGGTCAGCGCCTTGCCTTCCTCGTCGAGTACCGCCGCTTTCATCGCTTCGCTGTAAAGCCTGCCGAGCTGGAAGATGTGCCCCACCTCGATACCGCGTGCGATGTCGAGCGTGCCGCGGCCGCCCGGACTCGGGTCGCCTTTTTGCACGGTGCGAAGGTCGTACGATCGCTCATCGGGCAGATCGCGGCCCCAATTGGCGCCGGTGAAGTGCACGTCCTTCTCGTTGGCGCCGCACACGAAATCCGCCAGATGAGCGGCCGCGTGATCGACGTACACCGTGCCGGTGAACCCGATCGGACCGATCGAACCGGGATCGCAGCCCGTGACTTCGCGCACCCGTTCGGCGCTGGCCATGCGCAACGGATTGGCGACCCCCGGCAGTTTCTGCGCCTTGACGACGTTCAGCTCATGATCGCCGCGGAGCACGAAGGCGATGAGCTCGCCCGCGCTGCCGTCGACCAGCAGGGTCTTGACGCATCGCGCGGGGCTCACGCCCAAGAACTCGCTCAATTGGGCAATGGTGCGCACCTGCGGCGTGGGCACCTTGGTGAGCGGCGCGGCCGCCGCGGCGCGGGGCGTACTGGCGGCCAACGTCGCCGCCGTTTCGACGTTCGCGGCGTAGTCATCCCCGTCGGAGAATGCAATCGCATCCTCGCCGGAATCGGCAAGGACATGGAATTCCTGCGTGGTGCTGCCGCCGATGCTGCCGCCGTCGGCCTGAACCGCCCGGAACTTCAGGCCCAGGCGGGTAAAAATGCGCGTATACGCGTCGAACATGGCGCGATAGCCTTCAGCGAGGCTGGTTTCATCGGCATGGAACGAATAAGCGTCCTTCATGATGAATTCACGCGCGCGCATGACACCGAAGCGCGGCCGAATCTCATCACGGAATTTCAGCTGGATCTGGTAGAAATTGACCGGCAGCTGCTTGTAGCTGCGCAATTCGCGGCGCGCGATATCCGTGATGACTTCCTCGTGGGTGGGCCCATACACGAAATCGCGCTCATGCCGGTCCTTGAAACGCAGCAATTCCGGACCGTATTTGCTCCAACGTCCCGACTCCTGCCACAGTTCGGCCGGCTGGATGGTGGGCATGCACAATTCCAGGGCGCCCGCCCGGTCCATCTCCTCGCGGACGACGCGTTCGACCTTGTGCAGCGTGCGCAGGCCCATGGGCAGCCAGGTATACAGCCCGGCCGCCAAACGCCGGACCAAGCCGGCCCGCAACATCAGCTGGTGGCTGATGACTTCCGCTTCGGCGGGTACTTCTTTGAGCGTGGAAATCGGATATTGGGATAAGCGCATAGCCGCATATCTTACATCAGGCCCCCTGGTATTATGGCGGCTCATGAGCGACGCCGAAGACCCACAGACGCGACCGCGGGGCGTGTATTGGCTGCCGAACCTGCTGACCACGGCGGCGCTGTTCGCTGGTTTTTATGCGGTGGTGGCGGCCATAGATCTGCGCTTCGAATACGCCGGCATCGCGGTATTCGTTGCCATGTTTTTCGACGGGTTGGACGGGCGCGTGGCGCGCTGGACGCACACCGAGAGCGCGTTCGGCAAGGAATACGACAGTCTGTCGGACATGGTGTCGTTCGGGCTCGCGCCGGCCATCGTCACCTACCAGTGGGGCGTCGCGCGGATCGCCGAGTACGGACCGCTATGGCGACGATTGGGATGGCTGGTGTGCTTTTTCTACGCGGCGGCGGCGGCGCTGCGGTTGGCTCGATTCAATTCGCGTTCCGCGACCCAGGACAAGCATTATTTCGAAGGCCTGCCGAGCCCATCGGCCGCCGCCATCGTCGCCGCGTTGATCTGGCTGGCGAGCGACCAAACCAACATCGGCTTGCCGGGCCTGCTGCTCGCCTTCCTGGTCACCGCGTTCGCGGGCGCTCTGATGATCAGCCGTTTTGCGTTCAGCAGCTTCAAACAAGTCGTTCCCGGCGCGCGGGTGCGGTTCCCTCACATCGTGCTCGTACCCTTGGCGTTCGTCCTGATCTTTCTGCATCCGTCCATCACGCTGCTCGCGCTATTCGGCGGCTATGCCCTCTCGGCACCCACCGTCTGGATTTTCCGGAGATTTCGCAAGCGCACGCGTGGGGCCACCACTCATGCTTGAGGCATGCGCATGAATCGTGCGTTGCGCAAGGAATATGCTGCGGCGTTGGGCCTCGAGACGTGGAGGGTACGCTCGCGCGTGGGGTCCCCCGAGTCCCCGGCGGCCCTCGAGCCTGCGCACCTCGCGGCGTCGGCGCAGCCCCCGATTGAGCGCGCGGCAGCGCCGCCGCGCGCCGCGCACCTCGCGACGTCCGTGCCCAACGAGCGCGCGGCAGCGCCGCCCTCCACCCACCCGTCGGCGCCGGTCTCGATGGCGGAGGTGCCTACCGACGCGGCGATATTCCGGGGCCCGGCGCCGGCGTCGGCGGCGATTCCGACGGCGCAGCGCGAGGCCGGCTGCGATTGGGCGCAACTTCGGGAACGGGTTGCCGCGTGCACTCGCTGTGGGCTCAGCGCCACGCGCACCCAGACGGTGTTCGGCGTGGGCAACCCGCAAGCGACTTGGTTGGTGGTGGGCGAGGCGCCCGGTGCCGAGGAGGACCGTCAGGGGGAACCCTTCGTGGGGCGCGCCGGCCAGCTATTGAATTCCATGTTGCGCGCCATCGGCCTGGCGCGCGAAGAAGTCTATATTGCCAACGTCCTGAAATGCCGCCCGCCCAACAATCGAGACCCGCAGCCGGGCGAGACGTCCGAGTGTCTACCGTTCCTCGAGCGTCAGGTCGCTTTGCTGAAACCGAAAATCATACTGGTCGTGGGGCGGATCGCCGCGCAAAATCTGCTGCGCACCGAGGTACCGCTGGGCCGCTTGCGGCAACAGGTCCATGTCTTTGGCGATTTGCGTGTGCCTCTGGTCGTTACCTATCACCCGGCTTATCTGCTGCGCACACCGGCCGACAAGCGCAAAGCCTGGGAGGATCTGAAGTTCGCTCGCGAGGTGCATGGCCGTGGCTAGCGTCAAACAGGAGGATGAGTTCCCCGAGCCGCACATCCGGCCCATGCACGAACTCGACGTGCCGGTGGTCGTGGCTGTCGAACGTTCCGCGTACCAATTTCCGTGGAGCGAAGGGATCTTTCGCGACTGCCTGCGCGTGGGCTATATCTGCCGCGTGGTGGAAGTCCGGGACGATATCGCCGGCTACGGCATCATGTCGATCGGTGCCGGCGAGGCGCATGTGTTGAATGTTTGCGTCCGTGCGGAATATCGCGGACGGGGTCTGGCGCGGAAGATGCTTTTGTACTTGATCGATCGGGCGCGCCTCGCCGGGATGTACGAGGCGTTTCTCGAAGTCAGGCCGTCGAACACCACCGCCGCACGGCTGTATCACTCGTTGGGATTCGAACAAGTCGGTGTGCGGCGCGGCTATTACCAGGCGACCACCGGCCGCGAAGATGCGTCGGTGTTGCGCCGGATCCTGTTGCCGGACCCGAAATGAGGGCAGCAGCGCGTCGGTACGCGATCTTCTAGGCCGCGAGATGCATCGGTTGCGTCGGATCCGGCTGCCGGATCCGACATGAGCGCATCGGTGCATCGGTACGCGACTCTTTCAGCTGCGAGATGCGTCGGTTGCGCCGGATCCGGCTGCCGGGCCGGACATGAGCGTCAGCGAATTGGTACGCGATTCTTTTCCGCTACGCGTCGCGGCCGCTCGAGCACGCGGCCACTTCCACTCGCGCATCGTTGTAGCACGCCCCCTCGGCAAGATCGGCCTTGTGCGCGGGAGCTAGTGCCGAGACCGTCTGTCCGTTCGAACTGGTCCGAAACCAGGCACCTTTGTCGGAACTCACCACCCCGGGACGCACGGCGTCGTTGATTCGCAGCGGCAAGAATACCTCTCCCAGTTCGTTCCACACCTTCACGTACACGCCATCGGTGAGCCCGCGTGCGGCAGCATCCGCAGGATTCATGTCGAGCGCCGGGGCGGCGGTATGGGTGGCGAGGCCGCCAAAGGTGGACGTGATCTGCTTGTCGGAAGCGGGGGTAATCAGCGTCAAAGGATAGGACGATGCCAGGGGCCGGTAGCGGGGCAGGGCCGCTCCGTAGAGATTACCCAAGGTGGATGAGTCGAGTTCGATCTTGCCGCTCGGCGTGCGTGGCATGACATTGCGGAACAGCACCGGTTCTTCGCCGCCGAACTCCATCTTGAGCGCCCGATCGATCGGGATTTGACTCGGGCGCAAACCCTGCATGCGCGGGTCATCCGCATCGAATGCGGCATCCATGAGCGCGGCGTCGTCTTCGGCGAAAGCCGGATCGGTGAATCCGAACTTCGCGGCCAGCCGGCGAAAAATCTCGGTGTTCGGCAGGCTTTCACCCACCGGCGAAATGACCGCCGCGGCGCGCTGCATGAACTGCTGGCCGTACGCCGCGAACACATCCGCGTGCTCGAAGTGCGTGCAGGCGGGTAAGATCACATCCGCGTAGTTCATGGTGTCGGTCATCGCTACCTCGATGCCGACCACGAACAGATCCTCGCGCGACAGCCCGCGCCTCATGCGATTTTGGTCCGGATGCACGATCAGGGGATTGTGGTTGTAGACGAACAGTGCCTGCAACGGGGGATCCAGGCTCTGGTCCAGCAGCAATCTACCCACGTCCACGATGTTGAGGGTACGCGTGTTGGGCGGCACGAAATCCGGGCGCGTCAATTTGCCCGGCGTCTTCGGAAAGGCGTGACCCGCGCCGCCCACCAAACCGCCGCCCGCCACGCCGAATTTGCCTGCGAGCGCAGGCAGCGCCGCGATGGCGCGAAGACCTGAGCCGCCGTTCTGGTTGCGCTCCAAGCCGTTGCCCCACGCAATGACCGCCGGCGACGCGTCGGCGTACCAGCGAGCCAAGGTGCGGATGTCTTCGGCCGGAATGCCGCAGATTTCCGCCGCGTGCTCGGGAGGGTAGGCGCGTGCGGCTTCCATGTACGCATCGAATCCCAGCACGTGCTTCTCGACGAACGCGCAATCGATGGCGCCCAGGCGCTCCAACTCGACGGCGAGCGCCCACGCCAACACCACGTCCGTGCCGGGCCGCACGGGCAGATACAGGTGCGCCTGTTCGGCGACTTTGACGCGCCGCGGATCGATCACCACCAGCTTGGCGCCGGTGCGCTTGGCCGCGTTGATCTGCCGCATCAGATGCAGATTGCACGCCGTGGCGTTGTTGCCCCAGACGATGATGAGCTTGGCCTGACTCACCTGCTGCAGCGGCGTGCCGGGCGTGGCGCCGAACGTACCGGAATAAGCCGCGCTGCGAATCCCGCCGCATAAGGGCCCGCGGCTCAGCAGCGATGCACCGATCTTGTGAAAGAAGCGCAGCGACATCGAATCGCAGGCCAGCATGCCGTGCGGCCCGGAATAGTTGAGCGGCAGCAGCGCTTGGGATCCGTAACGCGACACGATGTCGGTGACGCGGGCGTGGATGATGTCCAGCGCCTCGTCCCAAGAAATCCGCGCGAAGCGGCCCTCGCCCTTGGCACCGACGCGCTTCAGCGGATGGCGCAACCGATTGTCCCCATGGACGAATTCGGGGTAGTACTTGGCCACCTTGGCGCACACGGCCCCATGGGTGAGCGGATTGACCTTCGAACCCTTGACGGAGACGATGCGATCGTCGGCCACGGTCACGGCAAGACTGCAGGTATCCGGGCAATCGAGGGGGCAGACGCTGGCTTTTTCTAAATGCACGGGACCTCCGATGTTCTGAATCCATGAGCTCTCCGATGCCCACGTCAGGTTAATTCAACCGCGCTTCGTGGAGAATCGGCGCCAGGCGCGCGTGCTTCACGGGCTCGCTGCTTCCTCGGGCATCGGATCGTTCCGCGCCGTCCGTTCCGGCGCGCTTTCATATCGGGTGGAAGCCGCCGGTTATCTGACTTGACCGCCTCCCGGCGGGCCGCACTATTATAGCAAGCAGGCCCCCTGGCGACGGTCCGAATCGCCCCAGATTTCCGAGGGGCCGGCTGATCTTGGTGCGCCGCCGCCGGTTCGTCGCTATTCAGGTGAAAACGCCGCGTGATATTTGTCCAGCCGAGAGGAATAGGCTTTGCCGCGCGTCCTGTTGCAATGCTTCGATGATCGATCGGTCTTTTTTGTCCAGGTCCATGGTGTGAGGATTCATATGCGTCCCGTCCTTCTCGTGCCAGGCATCGGCAATTCCGGCCCTGGCCATTGGCAATCATTGTGGCAGGCAAAGCACTCTCACGTTGATCGGGTAATGCAGCGTGATTGGGATCACCCGGTGTGTAATGAGTGGGTTGAGACCTTGGATCAAGCAGTGGAGCAAGCGGCCGCGCCGCCAATTCTGGTCGCGCATAGTTTGGGCTGTCTTACGGTTGCCCACTGGGCGGCGCGATCGGATCGACCCTGTTTTGCCGTCTTGCTGGTCGCCGTGCCGAATCCCGGCGGGCCGGACTTTCCACGGGTCGCCATTGGATTTGGAACGGTGCCTCCGGCGTTACGCGAACATCGAGTAACGGTGGTCAGCAGCGACGACGACCCCTACGCGACGACAGCGTACACCGAGGAACAAGTTGCACTCTGGGGCGCCGAGCACGTTCGCTTGAGTCAGGGTGGACATATCAATGCCCTCAGTGGTCTCGGCGACTGGCCAGATGGTTGGGCCATCGTCGAGCGCTGGCGAAATGGGTGCCGTGACCGAGCGATCCGTTGTCCTTGAGCCGATCGATAACTGGCCGTTGACCGTATTATTTCGGAACCCTTATACTCCAGTCATGCGGTTATTTGCCTCAACATTGTATTACGTGCTCAACGGTCCATGTGCGGAGGCGCCTCATTGAGTATTTAGGATCCAGACGACAGTAGCTCAACGAAAAGGCCTCCCAAGCGGAGGCTTTTTTGTACGCATCCGTTTTAGGCCAAGGGATGCGATCCGTGCATATAACAAATTTTCAGATTCGACGCCTGCAACAGGGCGATGTACATCAACTGTTGGAACTCATCAGAGGCATTCGTCAGGAGTTCGGCTTGGCAGGTCGCGTTACCACGCTGCTCGAGCCGAGTGATTACGCCCTTTTCGATGTCTATCGGCACCGCCGCTCCGCTTACTTTGTCGCAGTGGCGGATGGCCGTGTTCTGGGTGGGGCCGGAATTTTTCCGCTTGCCAACGGAGACTGGGGTACGTGTGAGTTGCAGAGGATGTATCTTCTCTCGCAGCACCGGGGCCGCGGCGTCGGACAAGCTCTGCTAAAGGCTTGCCTCGAGACGGCGCGATCCTACAGTTTCGAGCTGTGTTATGCCGAAACGGTATCCCAGATGTCCGACGCGATAGCCTTCTATGAACGCAATGGCTTCAAGCGACTTATGGCGCCCATCGGTGAGACCGGCCACAGCCATAATGATTGCTGGATGATGCTCCATATGGGCAGGGCGAAAACTCATATCTAAGCCATCCCATCCCCCCGTAGTAGAGTCGCTTAGGAGGATGTGAGCGGCGGCCGTGTCGCGTGCGGACACTGTTCCCGGCGCGGCTAATGGTGCAAACTGTTCCCCGCATATGATTTGACCCGCCAGTGCAGTCCCATGACGAACAGCATTGCCGTTTTTTTCCGTGCATCACGCTCACCCTGCTTGCGGAACTCCGATACCGGCATTACTTCCGGGTCCGTCTTCGCTTACCCCATATAGTGGGAATCGTCCTCGGCTTTGTGGGTGCGGCCGTCCTCATAGGGTTCAAACAGCTGTCGCTGTCCTATGTTGGGATAGGGCTCGCGCTGCTCGGCGCCCTTTGCTGGGCCGGGTATTGCGTCTTCCGTCTCAAATGGAAGGCACCCACGGCGCGGCTTCTTCAGCGTGGCTTTGGCCTGTCAGCGGTCTTTTGCGCCGTCCTCCACTTCCTCGGGGAACACTCGGCGCTGCCCGGGGTTGGCAGTGGCGTGGCCGCCGTGGTCACCGGCATTATCCCGGCGGCGCTTGGAAATTGGACTTGGGACGAGGGATTTCGCAAGGGCGACAGTCAGCTACTGGCCGTAATGGCTTATGCGACGCCGCTCTGCAGTGCCGCGCTGCTCGCCGTACTCGGACTCGAATCGTTGACTTGGAATCTCTTCGCGGGAGCGCTGCTCATCATGATCGCAGGGCTTCTATCCCGCGCAGATACGCAGCAATGAACAGCACGGCATGGCATTCTGATCCGTCATCCCGCCAGCCGACTGCGGAATCCGCGCGAAGCGGCCTTGGCGCCGACGCACTTCAGCGGATGGCGCAACCCATCGCCCAACTAGGCGCTTGTGATGTCCAAATGGTGGCGTAAATGACCCGCCCGATGGCCGAGCAGACCGAGGTATAGCAGCCAAAGGCAGCCGGTCCGCGTCGGCGGGCGCTGGTCGGTGATAGCCCCCGCCCCAGGATTGCGTCACCGCGGTCACTGCGCCTCGGCCGTGACAAAGATCGGCTCGATATCGGTGGGGAGGGATTTCAGGCGGTCCAAGGCCCGCTGTACGTCGGGACGAATCACGCTCAGTTGCGCCAGCATCTTCTTTGCGCCGCTGTAATCCCCGGTTGCCTCCAGCGTGAGCAGGTCGTGATCCAAGGAGAGGACCGCATCGCGGATCTTTGCAAAATCCACGCTGAAGGTCCCATTCCTGTTGTGGACGTAGGCTCCCTTGTCCAACAGATAGTTGAACTGCACGGCCATGCCTTTGGCGTGTGCGTCCTGCATGCCGAACCGCAGGGTGCGGAACGAGGACGCCAGATAGGTCGTGTAAAGCCGGTGCTCGGCGGCGACGCCGTGCGGCAGTGGACCCTGCGCCTGTCCCTGTCCCTTGTCTGCCTGCGACATCAAAAACTGCAGCGTGAACAGTCCGGTCACATCGGCCTTCGCCTCCTCGAGCGGACCGTAGGCCTCCTTCAATTCCGCTCGCGGACTCGTATCACGCCCAGCGACCTTGATCTGGTGCGGGCCGAGACCATGTGAGAGTTCGTGAGACACGATGTGCGCGAAGAAAAGATCGAAGTTCACGTCCGATTGATCCGGCCCCTGTAGCACGATCTTCGAAATGGGTGCGAGTATGGCCGCGAACTTCGCCTCCTGGACGTTCTTCAGCATCACGCGCTTGGCGCCTTTCTGCTGCACGACCGTCTCGTCGTTCGGCAGGTTATAGGCTGCAGTCTGCACGCCATGAGCGGCATCCCCCGCATTGAAAACCTCGTTCACGACGCGAATGGGTGCCAACGCTCCGAGCTTGGGGTTACGAAACTGTGCTGCTTCGGGTAGATTGTTTTCAACGTCCTGCAGGTGATCGCCGAAAAACGACAGTCGTGCCGTCTCATTGTCATCGCGCACGTTGATATAGGCCTCGAATGCCGCCTTGTAGCCGAACAACTCGTCGTTGTAGGTCTCATAGGGCCCGAAGGTGATATCTAGAGGGGCATCCAGGTCCATCCATGCAATATCGCTTTCGGTGTAGTTATCGGTCACGAAGGCTGCGGCGCGCGTTGTCAGAAAGCGCTTCAGGGTGGCGTTGTCGGTGAGCGCGGCTGCTTCGCGTAGCAGCGTTGCCGCGTGCTCCAGTTCGGAGCGGTATTCCGTACTGTAGGGCACCCATTTAAGCTTGTGCTGCGGGTCGCGCTGGATAAGGGTAAAGAAACCCGTCGCCGCCACCTTCGATTTCGGATCCAGCCTCTCGGCCCAACCTTCAAACTCTTCCTTGGTCATGTCCTCGGGATAGACGTTCGCTCCCGGTGGCTTCACCGCGGGAACGCCAGGCAGGAACGCACGGTGCTCGTCAATTTCCGACCACGGACCTTTGTTGAGCCAGAAGTAGTGCAGGCGCGCCTGTCCGAGCGGTGTCTTGTCCTGCTGGAGTTTCTGATAGAGCGCCAGGTTGCCGCTCCAAAACTGCCGCATGAACAATGGATTGAGAACGCGTGCCGCCTCGATCAGCTTGCGCATGGCTTTCCGATCTGCGGTGGACAGCGTCGATGTGTCGACCTTCAGCGGCGTCGACACAAAACGCGCCGACATCTGTTTCAGCTCATCGAGGTCGGGCGGCGGTGCGGCGGCAGCTTGCTGGCACGCACCGAGTATCGACACCAACGCAGCGAGTAGGATCTTGTGCATGCCGCGGAGAATAGCTGATTACAGAAAGGTGCGGCAATCGGGCGGATTGTCGGTCGGTCTCTCCAGTCCGCAAGCGGACGGTGGTGAAGAGCGCAATGGTTACCGGTCACTGGACAACGCCACGTAACATTTCGCTTGAGGTCTCTGCGGGAACCTAAACGGTGCCTGCTTTCAAGTGACAGTTCAGGCGTGATTGCATGGGTAGCTTGCGCCACCTCGTCCAACAGCCGCTGGCTCGCTCTTCCCTAGGTACTGGCGTTCGGTAAAACCCCGGCAAACCACCGCCAGTTTATTTCCGTCGGGGTCGCGTACATAGGCGGCGTAAAAATCCGGGTTGTAGCGCAAACGCAAGCCCGGCGCTCCCTCGCAGGTGCCGCCATGCGCGAGCGCGGCGGCATGGAACGCATCGACTTGTTGCCATGATTTTGCCACCAAAGCCACCATGGTCCCATTTCCTGCGGTCGCCGGCTTTCCATCGAATGGCGGGCCGAGCCAAAGCGCTAACTCCGTGAGTCCGTGCTGTTCGTAAATTCCCCAGCCCAGCACGTCGCCAAGATTCGGCTCATCGGATACATCACAACGCGAATGCCCAAGAGCGGCCAGCGCCGCGTCATAAAAACGAGCAGCACGCTCTAGGTTGTTGGTTCCCAAATATATGTATGTGAACATTGTTGCTCCTTGGCAAGTTTGTTCCCGCTTGCGCTCGCTCTATTTGTCGGCACCAATTATCGAGGCTTCGCCGTGGGGCGCCGGTCCATGGATGATTATGGACAGTGACCGACGTCGGCGCCCAGAAGATAAACTCGCTGCAACGCTCTGTCGCGCGTGCGCGCGAAGCATACACGGCTGCCGGTGCCGATATCCGGACCAGCTACAAACTCCCGGACGCGGCAATCCTTAACGTCATCCGCGCCTGTAACAGCTCTTCGCTCCGGACGTTTCCGCGGAAACGTCCGCGCTCCGGTCAAGTGGGCCTTCACCTGCGCTCGCTTCATGCGGTGTGTTGAACACGCAGGAATCGCTCACGGACAAGACGCGCCAACGCCTGGCTTGCGAGGTCAGCGCCCTTATTCGACAGATGCAGATTGATGGAGAAGGGCGGCAGGGCGGGCAGTGTGGCTTCCTGCCCCAAAATTTCAAGATCAGAAGGCACGGTGGCTGCCAACCAGACCGTAACGGCCAAATCTGTTCTCACGATCGCAGTAGTCGCTTCGACACTTCCACTCTCAAAGACGGTTCGCCAGTTCATCCTCTGCCCATGCAGCGCTGCCAGCACGGCTGGCCGAAAGGCGCAGGTATCGGCCACCATGGAAACCGGAAGCGGACGTTTCAAGTAAGCTCGCCCCGCCGGCGCGCCGACCCACACCAGCCGTTGTAAGCCCAAACACTCTCCACTGGTCGGTCCCAGGGGTTCTTCCACGACACAGATATCGAGCTCACCGCTGGAGAGGGCGTCGAGCAATTTTGGCGAGGATGCGCAGATTAGGGACATCTCCACCCGTGGGTACGCCTCCGTATAGGCTTTGAGTACGGGAGCTATGAAGGCACCGGCAAGATCGTGCGGAAGTCCAAACCTCACCCGCCCCGCCGCGCCGTGGGCCGTCATCTCGCGCCAAACCTCGTCGTTTAGATTCAGCATTTCGCGTGCCCTGCCCACTAACCTCTCGCCCGAGGGTGTCAGTCGTTGCCCGCGTCGGTCTCGATCCAACAATGGGCCACCGAAGAGATCCTCGAGTCGCCGAATCTGCTGGCTGACCGCGCCCTGGGTAACGTTCAACGCATTTGCCGCGATGGTCATGCTCGAGTGATCGGCCACGGCGATGAAGGTGCGAAGCAGGGCGACGTCGATATTGCGCATCATTAACATTATAATATCTAATGTAAATATTAACAAAAATTTGATTTATTAATGTACGTCGGCGGCCTATTCTTGCCGTCCCATCAGCAATTGGCCACGAAAATGCTTCTGCGCGGCCCAGCCGCGCGACCTTTTGCTCGATCCACTGGAGCTGATATGCGTGTCGTAGAGGTCGCTTCCACTTTTAACTTTTCCGATCTGCGCCCAGTCACGCGCCGTGATCCACCGCAGCCCGGTGTCGGCCAGGCTTTGGTGCGCATGAAGGCCGTAGCACTGAATTTCAGGGACCTGATGGTCGCAACGGGCCATGATCGGTGGCGACCACCGGCCGGGCGCATTCCAGGATCCGATGGCGTCGGTGTGGTGCAGTCGGTGGGGCCCGGAACCGAGCGCATAAAGGTCGGACAACGGGTAATGACGACCATACTGCCGAGGTGGATTTCAGGCCCTCTCACCAACCAGAAGCGCGAAGGCGGCCTCGGCGGCCCGGCGGCGGACGGAGTGATGGCCGAGCTGGTGCTGCTGGATGCGGCGGGCCTTGTCGCAGCGCCTGAGTATCTTACGCATATCGAAGCCTCGACCTTGCCGACCGCGGCGCTCACAGCGTGGCACGCCCTGACGCGGGCGGGCTCTTTACGACCGGACGCGACCGTGCTGGTGGAGGGGACCGGTGGCGTCTCCCTCTTCGCGTTGCAGATCGCCGCCGCAGCCGGCGCCAGGGTCATCGCAACGTCCAGTTCGGATGCGAAACTGAAACGTCTGAGCGAGGTTGGCGCGGCGGACACGATCAACTACCTGCAACGACCCACTTGGAGCCATGACGTCCTGGCACTGACCCAGGGCCGAGGGGTGCAGCACGCAATCGATATCGGCGGCGCCACCACGCTCAACCAGTCGATCTCATCGGTGGGTATGGAAGGCGTCGTGAGCATCGTCGGCCTGGTCGGCGGCCTGAATGCGGAAATCAATCTGGCGGAAGTCTTTCAGAAGAATTTGCGCCTCGACGGCATCGAGACCGGATCCCGTTCCATGCTGGAAGATCTTCTGACTTGGCTGGACGCCAAACGCCTGCATCCGATCATCGACAAGGTCTTCGCCTTCGAGGAGGCCGCAGCCGCCTTCCGGCATCTCCAAGCGGGGGGTCACATGGGAAAGGTCTGCCTTACGGTAAACTGAAACGTTCACCTGGACCGATACGGCGTCATCGAACGTCAGTCGGCGGAGTCGATTGCGAGAACGGCCGATAGTCCGAGCGAAGTACCAAGGCCGCTCAGCACGAATTATCTCCTCATGCCAGTTTGGTTGTGTCGCCGTTACAATCTTGATGTCTTGGGCTCCAGTAGCTCAGGTTTCTATGTCGTAGAAGAAACCTTCATAGATAAGCGCGCTGGCAATCGATGCACAGTCTTTGTCGCTGGCTCCGGTGCGTCGCAAGGTTGCATCCCATTCAGCGCGCACGACGTTGACCATGTTGTCGATCATTCCTTCTGCCTCTTCGTTGGAGAGGAGAAAGCGACCGGAAGCTGTCAGCAGGTTCTGTTTGCGTGCGATACGCCCCTGTGTGCCACAGGCCATCGCAAGCAAACGAGTGTCCTTCGCAATGGTTGGTGTTGGCGTCAGGTCGTAGGCAGGGCTTAGCCGCCAGGCTTTGCCTTTGGCAAGCATCGCGTGATTGCGGGGATGGTCATCGAGGTTCGACACGATGGCGTTAAAGCACATCCTCGCGAAGAGCTCGCGCAGATCAGCTTTCGGGCTGGCGCTCGCCCGGCGAATTTCATCGGCCAGCAGAAGATAGGACCAGTTTTCTTTTGAGCTGGGATCATCGTCCGAACGCAGGAGCGTCAATGCACTCACCATGCGGTGGCGACGGTATCCGTTATCGGCCTTATCGCGGTCAAAGCGGCGGACCAGAAGAACGTCTTTCCCGGCGACGGTGGTGACCTTGCTGTCGGCAACGCTCAATCCGCAGGTTCTGGCGAGATTGAGGAAGGCACGCTCGGTGAGAGGATGATTCCAGCGGTCTTGCGGGCTGCTGAATTTTGCAATCCACAGACCGTCATCGTCTTCAACCACAGCCTTGGGCCGCGCGCCGCCCATCGACGTGCCTTCCAGCAACAACTCCTGCACCTGCTGCGCATCGGCCTTATTTGCAATGTTGTCGGTTCGGTCATTGATGATGGCGTCGGCCATCTTCTGCAAGGACTCAAGATCAAGCGTGCGGCTGAAATTGCGGCGCGGGGCAGGGGGTCCTGCATTCAGACCAAAGCCCAGTGCGCCCGCCCGGTCATCCGGGCCGTGCATCAGGTAGTCGAACTCGTCGAGCGTTGTCTGACCGGCGTGACGCTCAATGACGCGGCGGCCCCAGAAATCCGGCATGGCATCGCGGATCGCGCCGAAGAACCCAGCCATGCGCGGGGTCTCATAGCGTGTTTGTGCAAGCTTCAGTTCTACGGGGTCCAGCTCTACGGCGTCGGGGCGTTCCATGTAACGCTTGCCATAGATGAACTCGCCAAGCGGATAGCGGTCGCGACCCTGCGATACCCGGAAGCGGCCCGCCGTGACAAACTCCGTTGCACCGGGCGGGACGATATAGACGAAGCATTCGCGCTCAGAAGTCATTGTCGAGAGCCTTTGTGCGTTTTGGGGCCGTCGTCGGGGCGCGCGTGTTCTCGAAGGCTTTGCCTTCTGCATCCCGGTCCGGATCGCCGACATTGCGCAGATCGTCGCTCAGGCCGAGTGCCCACAGCGCGCCGATGTATGCGGCGACGGCGGTTGTTGGCTTGCCTTTTTCGATATCGGACATGACGTAGCGGGAGATGCCCACGCGCTCGGCCAAGTCTTCGAGACGGAGCTTGCGACGCAGACGTGCGATGCGGATGTTCCGCCCCAGCTGGGTGAGGATTTGCTCAACCGCGTAGGGCGGAGTCTTTGAGATTTGACTGGTCTTCGCCATGTTTATTTGAAACCACTTATATCGGTTATATGTGTAGTAAAATCAACTTATACCAATGACGGGCCTACAGAGTCAAGAGTTTAATTGGGACAACATATAGGATGTATATGTTGATCCAATTAAACACCTAATCATTTATGATCTCGCCTAAGGGCGAGATCAAGGGGACATCAAGGGGACATCAAGGGGGACATCAAAGGCGGCATCAAGGGCGCAGGTAGGGCTTGCGTCCGCGAATATTCTTGCCGGGTCGATCAATCTATCCGGTGTGCCAGCTTCATCCCACGCTATACAATGGCCGGCTTATTTGCCTGCGGACTGCGCGCCGGGCACCCTCTAGAAACTTGTACAAAAAGCTGTACAAAGTCGGAAATTTTAACGAATGGCGAATGGCTCACTTACCGAGGAAATAGGCAGAAGAAGAACCTTTGCCATCATCTCGCACCCGGATGCGGGTAAAACCACCCTTACCGAAAAACTGCTGCTGTTCGGCGGTGCCATCCAGATGGCCGGCACCGTCAAGGGGCGGAAAGCCACGCGCCATGCGACCTCCGACTGGATGCGGCTGGAACAACAGCGCGGCATCTCGGTGACGTCCTCGGTGATGCAGTTCCCGTTCGACGAGTGCATCGTGAACCTGCTCGACACGCCGGGCCACGAGGATTTCTCCGAGGACACTTACCGCACACTCACCGCGGTGGACTCGGCGCTGATGGTCATCGATTGCGGCAAGGGCGTGGAAGAGCGGACGATCAAGCTCATGGACGTGTGTCGCCTGCGCGACACCCCCATCATGACGTTCGTGAACAAGCTCGACCGGGACGGGCGCGCGCCCATCGAGCTGCTCGACGAAATCGAGCGCGTCCTCAAGATTCAATGTGCGCCCATTACGTGGCCGATCGGCATGGGCCGGGATCTGCTCGGCGTGTACCACCTTCTCGAGGACAAGGTCTACGTCTACGTTCCCGTCGAAAAGGGCAGGGTGGGAACCCACGAGACCATCGAGGGCATCGCGAGCGATGAAGCAAAGGAGTTCTTGGGTCCGCGATACGCGCAGTTCCTCGAGGAGGTCGAACTGGTGCGCGGTGCCAGTCCGGCATTCGACTTGAGCGCCTACCGCGCCGCGAAGCAGACACCGGTATTCTTCGGCTCCGCGGTCAATAATTTCGGTGTCAGAGAATTGTTGAGCTCCTTCGTGCGGCACTCGCCGGGGCCGTTGCCCCGCCCGACCCTGCAACGCGCCGTGCAGGCCGACGAGGCGAAACTCACCGGCTTCGTCTTCAAGATTCAGGCGAATATGGATCCCGGGCATCGCGACCGCATTGCTTTCATGCGACTGTGCTCCGGACGATACGCTCGCGGCATGCGCATGCGTCACGTGCGCTTGAACAAAGACATCCGAGTCGCCGATGCGCTGACGTTTTTGGCTGCCGACCGCAGTCAGGCGGAAGAGGCCTTCGCGGGCGACATCATCGGCCTACACAACCATGGGACCATCAATATCGGCGACACGTTCAGCGAGGGCGAGAATCTCACCTTCACGGGCGTGCCGAACTTCGCGCCCGAACTATTCCGGCGTGCGGTGCTGAAAGATCCGCTGCGCATGAAGGCGCTGCAAAAGGGTCTGTCGCAGCTGTGCGAGGAAGGCGCGACGCAGCTGTTCAAGCCGTTGCGCAACAACGATCTGATTTTGGGCGCCATCGGCCAGCTGCAGTTCGAGGTGGTGGCCTTTCGCTTGCAGGACGAATACGGCGTGCAATGCGTGTTCGAGACCATCAACGTCGCCGTCGCGCGCTGGGTGCGGCTCGCCGACGAGAAACGCTTGGCGGAATTTCGCCAGAAGGCGTACGACAACCTGGCCGTCGATCATGCCGGCGAGCTCGTGTATCTCGCGCCCACACGCGTCAATCTCGGCCTCATCGAAGAGCGCTGGCCGGAGATCGAGTTCATGAAGACGCGCGAGAACCTCGCGGCTTAGTAGTCGGTGCGGCACGACTCGCCTCGCGGGCCGGCGCTGCACGGTAACCAAGTCGGCCAGACGGCCGTACAGGCCCGGAGGTAGCCGTGCGCGGTCCGAGGGTAGCCGTGCGCGGTCCGGGGGTGGCCGTACGTGGTCCGGCGCCTCCATTGCATCGGTCTGCGCGGCCGCGAACTTATGCGCGTCGCGGCTTGTGACGGCCCGGCTTGAACGCGCGCACGCCGGCAATGAAATTGGCGGCGGCGGCGGGGTTGGCGAGGGCTGCATAGCGGAGCTGGGAATAGCGGCGGCACAGGGCGCGCACCGTGGAGGCGAGCTCGGGCCGTGCCGCGGCTACCCGAGCGGCGAACGCTTCGGCTCCCTCGTGCGGCATGCGCGGTAGGCCCGTGGCGGCCAGCCGGCGGCACAGCAGCGCGTAGGATCGAGCGATGGGGTCGGTGAGCCGAGGTTTGAGTTCGCGCCGCACTTGCCAGGTCAGCCACGACATCCCCGCTATCAGGCATGCCGCGAGCACCAGCGCGAGCTTCTCGCCGTCGGGCTCCGGCACGTGCATGAAAGCCAGGAGCTTTTCCTGAGAGCCCTGATTGAACTGCAAGATCCGCTCGCGCCACAGCAGGCGCAGCGCATCGAGACGCAGCCGGGTATCGGTCAGCCATGGCGTGCGCTGCTGCCAGCGGCTGGTGACCGGCCCGTCCGCGGCGACCATGTCGGTCAATCCGCGCTCGACCCGTTCCGGCGCGATCGAAGCCGTGGGATCCACCCGCAGCCAACCCTCGCCCTCGATCCACACCTCGTCCCAGGCATGCGCGTCGCTCTGCCGCAGAATCCAGTAATCGGCGAAACGATTGTAGGTGCCGCCCTGATAGCCGGTCACGACCCGCGCCGGAATACCGGCGGCGCGCATCAATGCGGCAAACGCCGATGCGTAATGTCCGCAGAAGCCGCGCTTGCTGTTGAATAGGAATCCGTCCACCGAGTCCTCGCCCAATCGCGGCGGCGTCAATGTGTAAAAAAACGGCTGGTTGCGAAACAGGTCGAGCACCGCACGGATGTAGTCCCTGTCGTCGGGATGGGCCGCGCGCAGCTCCCGTGCCAGGCGCAAGGATCGCGGGTTGCTTCGCGGCGGCAAGCGGGTATCGCGGGTGCGCATGGCCGGCCCCAGCGGCTCCGCGGCCCGGGCTTGACCATACGAGGTGGCCGCGACGTCGATGGGCTGCGCAAAGGCATAGGGCGCGACCAACATATAGTCGCTGGTCAAAAGGCCGCGCACCGCGTTCCACCGGGCCGGCCAATCGAGTACGAAAATCCAATTGTGCTCGCTGGGCTCGAGACTCACCGTGTATTGGTATGCGGGACCTTGGAACAGCAGCGCCGGGGGGCGGCCGATGTTCGCCTCGGTACGTTGCCAGGCGTGACCGTCGAAATCATGCAGCACCGGACCGCGCCAATACCGCTGTTGCGGTGGCGGCGTGGCGGCGCCGAAGCGCACGCGAAATGCAATCTCATCGGACCTCGCCAGCTCGGTGATGTCACCCGGACTCATGCGATCGCTCAAGCCCGAGGTCGCGCTGCCGGCATTGTCCGGCAGCCGCCACAGCGGCGCGCCGAAGCGGGGAAAAAACAGCCAGAACGCCACCGCGAGGGGCAGCGCGTGCAGGAGGAGGCGGCCGGCGTAGCGCACGTTGCCGCGCCAATCCCCCGCCCGCGACGGGCCGGTCAAGCGCAGCAACGTCGCGGTGGTGAGCCAGCACACGCCAATCAAGTAACTCAGCAGCCAAAAGGATTCGGCTTGCAGAAGCGCGGCGAGGCACAAGAAATAAATGATCATCGAGATCACGTAGATATCACGCCGGGTCCGGGTCTCCAGGAGCTTCAGACCCGCGATCAAACTGAGCAGAGCGATGCCGGCGGAGAGGCCGTTGAACGTGCGAAACCGCAAAAACAGAAAGGCGATCGCAACCACGGAAACGGCGGTGCGGATCGCGCGCGGTGGCGCATCGCGTCCACGCGCCGCCAGCACCAGCCGCGCTGCCGCGGCGGCGCCTACCGTCGCGGTCACCCACACCGGCAAGGTTGCGATGCCGGCGAGCAATGCGAGCGTCATGCATCCGCAGATCCAGGCCAGGAGCTCGAAACTCACCGCCTCTGCGGCGAGGACGGCGGGTCCCGCGGCATTGGCGGTTCCCGCCGGGGTGCCGCGCACGGCCCGCGGGCTCATGGCGGCAGCACCGAGGGGTACGCGGCGAGCGCGCGCAGACAGGCCGAGCGGTGTCGCTCGCCGCGCGAGGGCAGGATACGGATCCCGGGCATGCGCAGGCCATACGAACGGTGCGCAGCCTCGCTGTCGAGCACCCACCGGCACAGCTGCGACAGTTTTGCCTCGGTGTCGAGGCGGTCGAGCAGGGCCCAGTCCAGCCATTCGGGCTGCGCGGCAAGGCCACTGTAGCTGCGTACCGCCGCTTCGCCGCCGCGCGCCAACACCTTCCAGGCCATGTGCTTCAGCGGTATGCCCGGTTCATACGCACGCAAGCCGGCGAAGTCCTCCTCGCCTCGGTGTTCGATCTGCGACGCGGTGCCCAGCGCCGCCGCCGCGCCGGGCAAGGGCCGATCACCGCCGGGCCGCGGCGCGACGAACACGGTCAGCGGGCTGTGCACGTAGGTCCAGGCGCGGAACCAGCCGAAAGGATGGCGGGTACGCAATTCGAAGCGCGCCACACGAGCCAGTCCGCGTTGTGGGACCGGCAAGGCCACGGCTACCTGCCGATAGCTATGAGCGGCCACGCCATGAGGAGCCGCGCCGGCGGTCGGGGCTGCGACCGGGGCGGTGAGCGCGGCAGCGGACCCGTCGCCGGGAAGGGTCCGGCGGCCCAGGGTGGTCCCGGCACGGGTCGCCGTATGGGCACCGGGGAGGATCCCGGCGCGCGGGGCTGTCCCGCCGCGGAGGATCCGGGGGTCGGGGGTGGCCCCGGCATCGGCGGTGGTCCGAGCATTGGCCACACTTGCGGTACCGGGATCGGCCGGTCCGCAGCGAATCTCGATATCGCAGCGGTCGATGCCCGCGTCGTTGTGCAGCACGAACTCGAAGCGGGCATGCTCCCCGGCAAACGCCTCGGCCTCGGCGGCGACGTCCACGCGCAGCCCCAAAAGGTTCCGATGACAATGGTGCATGGCGACCAGCGCGAGACTGGCCATGAGAAATCCGAACGCCAGTCCCAAGTTGCTGTTGTAGTTCAAGCCCGCCACGAGCATGGCCGCGAGCAGCAGAGCCAGCGCCACTCCGAAGCGAGTGGGTAGGATGTAAATGCGGCGGCGGCCGATGGTCATCGGCAAGCGGTCCGTGCCGTGCCGGCGGGCCGACCACCGGGTCAAGCGCGCGATCGCCGCTTGCCGCATCGAGCGCCTGTCTGATCTGCCGCGCTCACGGCCACGGGGACTATTCAGACAGGCTCCTCCTCAAGGGATGGGTACGTCCTCGAGCACGCGCGCCACCGCCGAGGGACCATGGTCGCGTTGCCGCAAGCGATGCCCGACCACCGCCGCGAATACCTGCTGCACATGTTCGGGAATCACGGCGTCGCGGCCGGCGAGCAAGGCCCAGGCGCGCGCCGCGCGCAACAATCCGATCGCCGCCCGCGGCGACAAGCCGAGGCTGATCGCCGCTGCGTTGCGCGTGTGGGCCACCAGCGCTTGGACGTAATCGAGCAACGCCGCGGAGACATGGACCTCGAGAACGCTGCGCTGCAGCCGCGTGAGTACCTCACCACTTACCACCGGCTCGAGGCCGTTCACCAGATCGCGCCGATCGATGCCCTTCAACAATTCGCGCTCCGCGGTTGCCGCGGGATAGCCCAGATGGACGCGCATCAAGAATCGATCGAGCTGTGATTCGGGAAGCGGGAAAGTGCCTACCTGGTCCTGGGGATTCTGGGTCGCGATGACGAAGAAGGGCTCCGGCAGCGCCATCGACTGACCATCGATGGTGACTTGGTGCTCTTCCATGGCTTCGAGCAACGCGCTCTGTGCCTTGGGAGAAGCGCGGTTGATTTCATCCGCCAGCACCAATTGCGCGAAAATCGGCCCACGCTGAAAGCGAAACGTGCCGGTTTCACGGTCGTAGATCGAGACACCCAGCACGTCGGCCGGCAACAGGTCACTGGTGAACTGCACCCGTTGAAACGACAACCCCAGCGTCCTCGCGAGCGCATGGGCCAGCGTGGTTTTACCGACGCCGGGGATATCCTCGATGAGCAGATGACCGCGCGCCAGCAAACAGGCCACGCATAAGCGAATCTGCTCATCCTTGCCGAGAATGACTCGATTGAGTTGCGCGAGAATGGCCGCGATGTCACGCGTCGGTGTGGTCATGGGCGGGGCGCCAGTGTCGTGCGTGAGGCGCAGCGGCGCGGCGCATCGATAGGCGGGTAGCGGGCGGGGCGCACGGCTCGGAGCATGCGCATCAGCGCGGGACGGGGCCGCTCAATAGGTCGACGCGAGCGATTTGCGCCGTCAGTTGCCTAAGCTCCGTGCGCAATTCGGCGAGCCGCGCCTGGTCCTTGGCCACCACGTCTGCCGGCGCGTTGCGGGCGAATTCGGCATTGGCCAGTTTGCCGTCGAGCTTGGCGAGCTCGGCCTCGGTCTTGCGCAGACGCTTGGCGAGCCTGTCCATTTCAGCCGCGGGATCGATCAAGCCGGCCATGGGTATGAGTATTTCCAACGTGCCGAGCAGGGCCACGGCCGACACGGGCGCAGGCTCGCCGGGCCCCAGCGCCCGCGGCGGTTCCACGCCCGCCAGACGGGTCAAGCAGGGCAGATTGTGACTTACGTAGTCGATGTCGGTGGGCGTGCTATTGTGCAGCAAGACCCTCAATTTGCGGCTGGGCGGGATGTCCATCTCGCCGCGGATCTGGCGCACGCCGTCGATGAAACTCATCACCCAGCGCATTTCCTGCTCGGCTTGTGAGTCGGCCGCGAACGTGCCCGCCACGGGGAACTCGCTCAGCATGATGGTATCGCCGCGGACGCCGGCGCTCGACTTCACCCGCTGCCAGATCTCTTCGGTGATGAACGGCGCGAGCGGATGCAACGCGCGCAGCAGCGCTTCGAGCGTGTGGATCAGCGTGTAGCGGGTGCCGCGCTTCTCCTCGGCGGTGGCCTCATCCGAGAACAACACCGCTTTCGACAGCTCGAGGTACCAGTCGCAATACTCGCGCCAGGTGAATTCATACAGTGCGTTGGCAACCACATCGAGGCGATACTCGGCGAAGCCGGTCTCCACGCGCGCGAGCGCCGCCGCCAGGCGCGAGCGAATCCAGCGATCCGCGAGACTGAAGCGCGCGCCCTCCGGACTCGAGTCCTGTCCTTCGACGTTCATGAGCACGTAGCGGGCCGCGTTCCACAATTTGTTGCAGAAATTGCGATAGCCCTCGACCCGGGCCATGTCGAAGCGCAAATCGCGGCTTTGCGTTGCGAGCGACGCGAAGCTCAACCGCAACGCATCCGTGCCGAACGCGGGGATGCCCTGCGGAAATTGCTTGCGCGTCGCCTTCTCGATGGCCGGCTTCATCTGCGGCTGCATCAGTCCGCTGGTGCGCTTCGCCAGCAAGTCCGCGAGCGAGATCCCATCGACGATATCCAGCGGGTCGATGACATTGCCCTTCGATTTGGACATTTTTTGACCATCATGGTCGCGGATCAGGCCGTGGACATACACCTCGTGGAAGGGCACCTGACCGGTGAACTTCAGGCCCATCATGATCATGCGGGCCACCCAGAAAAAAATGATGTCGAATCCCGTCACCAGCACGGAGGTGGGATAGTAGGTGCGCAGCGCCGCCGTGTCATCCGGCCAGCCTTGGGTGGCGAAGGGCCAGAGCGCCGAGGAAAACCACGTGTCCAGCACGTCCTCGTCCTGACGCAGCACCACCGCGGCATCGAGGCCATGAGCCGCGCGCGCTTCGGCTTCGTCGCGGCCCACGTACCAGCGGCCCTCGGCGTCGTACCAGGCCGGAATACGGTGTCCCCACCAGAGCTGGCGGCTGATGCACCAATCTTTGATGTTGCGCATCCATTCGAAGTAAACGCCCGACCAGTTCTCGGGAACGAAACGAATGCGCCCCTCCTCGACCGCGCGGATGGCGGGCGCCGCCAACGGCTTGATGTCCACATACCATTGATCGGCGAGCAGCGGTTCCAGGATCGCGTGGGTGCGATCGCCGCGGGGCACCTTGAGCGTGTGCGGCTCGATGCGCTCGACCAGCCCCAGCCTCTCGAGGTCGGCGATCACCTTGGCCCGGGCAAGGCTGCGGTCGAGGCCACGGTAAGCGGCCGGCACCGCGTCGTTGAGCGAGGCCTCCGGTGTCATGATGTTGATGAGGGCCAGGCCGTGGCGCTGCGCCATCTCGTAGTCGTTGAAATCGTGCGCCGGCGTGATCTTGACGCAGCCGCTGCCGAACTCGGGATCGACATACGTGTCGCCGATGATGGGAATGGTACGGTCCGTCAGCGGCAACCGCAGTTCGCGGCCGATCAAATGCCGATACCGCTCGTCCTCGGGATGCACGGCGACCGCCGCATCGCCCAGCAGGGTCTCGGGCCGCGTGGTCGCGACCACCAAGTATCCGCCGCCGGTCAGGGGATAGCGCAGGTGCCACAGACTGCCCGCTTCCTCTTCGGCGACTACCTCCAGATCGGACAGCGCCGTCTTCAGTACCGGATCCCAGTTCACCAGGCGCTTGCCGCGATAGATCAGGCCTTCGCGGTACAACCTCACGAACTCCTCGGTCACCGCCCGCGATAGCGCCGGATCCATCGTGAATTTCTCGCGCCGCCAGTCCACCGAGGCGCCCAGCCGGCGTAGCTGATTGGCAATGATGCCGCCGGATTTGTCTTTCCACTCCCAGACTCGCTCGATGAATGCGTCGCGTCCCAGTCCGATGCGGCTCTGCCCCGCGGCGTTCAGCTGACGCTCCACCACCATTTGCGTGGCGATGCCGGCATGGTCGGTGCCCGGCTGCCACAGCGTGTCGAAGCCGCGCATCCGCTTGAAGCGGATGAGGGCGTCCATGATGGTGTCCTGAAACGCGTGGCCCATGTGCAGCGTGCCGGTGACATTGGGCGGAGGAATCACGATGGAGTAGGCAGGGCCGTGGCCGCTGGGCACGAAATACCCCGCCGCTTCCCACTGGGCGTAGATGCGCGATTCGATGTCGGCGGGAGAAAAAGCTTTATCCATGGCGTGGGATTATAGCGGTACGCTGCGCGAGCGGCGGGACGCGGTAGGCGAGAGCGGCAGCTTGGTCAAATGCCCGTGACGGGCGGAGTGTTCGCCCGTGCGTCCGCGTGTTCGCGCATGACGCGGTCCACCAGTTCCGGAAGCTGCGCGCGCAGCTGATCGAAGACGCGCTCGAACAGCGCGGCCTCGATGTCCTTGGCTGCCTGGTGCAGTAACGAGTCGGCGAGGTTCAGCGTCTCGGTCACGATCGCGGCATGCACCGCCTTGGTATCGAAAAAAGTGTACGTGCGGCCGTCCTTTTCCACCGCATCGGTCAGGGTGGGGATGTCGCGCGGATCATGCGATTCGATGTTCATGCGGTTCGATAGCGTGCCCGCGGCTCACGCGCCCGCGGCGTCATCCAGCTGGTGCGTTTCCACGGCCACCTTGAGCTCGCGATAGGCCTTGAACCGTTCGCGGCCGAGACGGCGGCGCTGCTCGTCGGCATCGATGATTTCGGCGACTCGCGCGTACCGCTCCAGCCGCGAGGGTAGGCGGTCGCTCAGATTCACCAGCAGATCCGCCGTATCGACGGCCTCGAGATCGACGGTCAGTTGAACCGGGGCCGGCGGCAAGACCGCACCGCCCCCGCCCGCAGCCGCGCCGCCCAACCCCGGAGAATCGCCATGGATGGCGTGCGGTACGAACGAGCGTTCATTGAAGGTCCACAACATCTCATCGATGACCTTGACGTCGGCGGCAGCCTCGCCCCACAGCACCACCTTCAAGTCCCGCAGGTAGGCCTTTTCGGTCAGCCGGCAGGCAAAGGCCCAACGCTGCTTGGCCGAGGAGCTCTTCAGCACGTAGAAGTCGACCCGTTCGGTCACGTCGGTTCGATCACTTCGTGCCGGCACGGTGTATCAGGAAATCGGTCAGCAGCGGCACCGGCCTGCCGGTGCTGCCTTTCTGCGAACCGCTGAGCCAGGCGGTTCCGGCCACGTCCAGATGCGCCCATTTCAGGTCCTTGGCGAACTTCCACAAAAACGACGCCGCCGTACAGGCCCCCCCTTCACGACCGCCGACGTTCGCGATGTCGGCGAAGTTGCTCTTCAGTTGATCGACATATTCGTCGCCGATGGGCAGCCGCCACGCCCGGTCGTCGGCGCGCGCCCCAGCGGCGGCGAGCTCGTTCGTCAGCACCTCATCGTTGCCCATCAAGCCGCTGAAATGATTGCCGAGGGCGATGATGCAGGCGCCGGTCAAGGTCGCGACGTCGATCACGGCGGCCGGATTGAAGCGGCGGCTATAGGTGATGGCATCGCACAGAACCAGGCGACCCTCGGCATCGGTATTGAGGATTTCCACGGTTTGGCCCGACATGGTCGTGACGATGTCGGACGGCTTGACCGCGGCGCCGCTCGGCATGTTCTCGCACGCGGCGATGATGACCACCAGATTGATGGGCAGCTGCAGTTCGGCAACCGTTCGCAAGGTCCCGAGGACGGTGGCTGCGCCGCTCATGTCGAACTTCATTTCGTCCATGGCCGGCGGATCTTTCAGCGAAATTCCGCCGGAGTCGAACGTGATGCCCTTGCCGACGAGGCAGATCGGCGCGGCGGTTTTCTTCTTCGCACCCCGGTATTCGCAGACGATCAAGCGCGGCGGCTGAACGGAGCCCTGCGTGACCGCGAGGAATGCCCCCATCTTCAGGGCCTTGATGCCTTTCTGGTCGAAGATCTTGGTCTTGATGCTGGGCCATTGCTTCGCCAATTGCAGGGCCTGGGTTCCCAGGTACGCGGGCGTGCAGATGTTGGGTGGCAGATTCGCCAGGTCTCGGGCCAGGGCGATGCCGCCGCCGAGGGCCACTCCGTGAGCCAAGCCGTCCGTCGCGGCTTTCGCTGCCCGCGCATTCTCCGTGGCGATGCTGAGGCGCGACAGCGCCGGCGGCTTGGGCTTGGCGCTGGTCTTGAGATCGGGAATCTTGTAAGCGTGGACGCTGAACACCTCGGCCACCGCGCGCGCGCGGTACAGCACGTCGAGGTCCGCGACCTCTTCGAGCGCTAGGTACAGGATCGAGTCCCTCGCGCCGGTCTTGCCGAGCGCCTGGGCCGCGGACAGCAGCGCCTTGCGGTATTGCTTGCGGCCAAAGCCGGCGCGGGGGCCCAGGCCGATCAACAGTACCCGGCTCGCCGCCGCTCCCGTGGGCAGCGGCAGCAGCAGGCTATCACCGAGCTTGCCCGCCCAATCGCCGCTGCCGTGCAGTTTGCCGATCAGCCCATCGGTCTGCGCGTCGATGTGCTGAGCGGCGATTCCCAGATCGCCGTGCTCATAGACACCCACGACGGCGCATTCGGCACTGCCGTGTGCTTTGGCATCGACGACTACATTGAATTCCATTCCAAAAACTCCCTATCGGTCCGCGCTGCTGGGTGGTCTCATTCAGCAAATAGTTTACTAGATTATTACGAAGGCTCTAAGCTCAACCCTATGAAAAGGGCTCGGATCATGAAATGGACCGTCCAACGCTACGTGCTGCGCGAAGTCGTGCAAACATGGGTTGCGGTGACCGGTGTTTTGGTGGCCATTCTGATTTCGAACCAATTAGCAAGGGTTTTGGGTCAAGCGGCCGACAATCGATATGGGCGGCACGTGGTACTCGACCTGATCGCCTTGGGCGCCGTGATGAACCTCTCCGTCATCGTGCCGGTGGGCCTGTTGCTTGCCGTGGTGCTGACGCTGGGGCGTCTGTATCACGATAGCGAAATGGCCGCGCTGCAGGCGTGCGGATTCGCGCCGAGCCGGCTGCTCGCGCCGCTGTTCATATTCGCCGCGGCGATCGCGGTCGGACTCGGGTGGCTGTCCTTCGTGCAGGTGCCGCGCGCCGACCAGCAAGTCCAATTGCTGCGCCAGTCGGCCATCAAGGAGGCCCAGTTCGGCCAGCTGGACGCCGGCCGGTTCCGTTCGTTCAGCGGCGGGGAAGCCGTCTTTTATGCCGAACGCGTCGATACAGACGGGCTCCTGCACAATGTGTTCGTGCGGCGCGAGTCCGGCGACCGCATCGAATTGGCGCTCGCCGACACCGCGACCTATTCGAAGGCCGCCGCAAACGGTACGCACTTCGTCACGCTGTTCAACGGCCGCCGCTACGAGGGTGTGCCCGGGCGCAGCGACTTTCGAGTCATCGAGTTTCGCGAGCATGGCATTCCGATCTCGACGCCGGCCGATGTGGCCGGACCGCAGGACCCGGATACCAAGCCGACACGGGAACTGTGGGGAAGCCGCTCCCCGTCCGACATCGCCCAGCTGCAGTCGCGCGCCTCGAGTCCGTTGATGGCGCTGGTGCTCACCTTGGTGGCCGTACCCTTGAGCCGCCTGCGTCCGCGCCAGGGCCGCTATGCGCGGGTGGGGTTCGCCATCGTGGTGTATTTCGTCTACTCGAACCTCCTGTCCGCGGCCAAGGTATGGCTCGAAAAGGGCGATTTACCGCCGGCCATCGGCGTTTGGTGGGTGCATGTGGCAATCTTGGCATTGGGCCTCTATCTGGTGTACCGGGAGTCGAGCACCACATGAACACGCTCGATCGCTATCTTTATCGCACCGTGTTGGTTTTCGCCTGCATGGCGCTGGCCGTGCTGGTGACCTTGGGCGCCTTGTTTTTGTTCATCAGCCAGCAAAGCGATATCGGGGTCGGCAACTACAACGCCGGCGATGCGTTTCTCTTTACCCTGCTCAACGTGCCGGAGCAGGCGTTCGAGGTCATGCCCATCGCCGCCATGATCGGCGCGCTGATGGGCCTCGGAAATCTCGCCGCGGGCAGCGAACTGGTCGTCACCCGGGCATCGGGCATCTCGGTATGGCGCATCGCCTGGCCGGTTGGCCTGGCCGGCCTGACACTCGCCCTCGCCATGTACGGAATTGGCGAATACGTCGCTCCCCCCATGGCGCAACTGGCCAAACGTGAAAAAACCACGAGCAAGCTGGCGGACATCAGCTTCGCCGGATCGAGCAGCGCCTGGGTGAAGGACGGCAACCTCATCATGCGGGTGCAGACCGGCGAAGTGGACCGGGCGTTCGGCGGCGTGTCGCTGTTCGAACTCGATGGTTCCAACCGACTGCTGTCGGTGAGGCGCGCGGAGCGCATATCGGTGGCCGATCCCGGTCACTGGCAGCTGCACAACGTATCGACCACTCGCTTCACCGATGATCGCGTCGCGAGCCAGACCGTCCCCGAGATCACCATGACCTCGTCCGTCAACCCCGATTTTCTGGGACTTGCGGCCACCGATCCGGACCTTCTGACGCTGCGCGGGCTGGCTTCGTACATCGACCATCTGCGGCGCAATAAACTCGGCACCGTTCCCTACGAGATCGGCTTCTGGTCGCGCATCGCTCGGCTGTTCGCGGTGATCGTGGTGACGCTGCTGGCACTACCGTTCGTTTTCGGGCCGTTGCGCAGCAGCGGCGCCGGCGCGCGCACCGTCATCGGCGTGCTGCTCGGTGTGGTGTTCTTTTTGATCAACGGCATGGTCGAAAAAGGCGGGCAGCTGTTCGGCATGAATCCCATGCTGGTGGGATGGTTGCCCACGGCCGTCATCGGCATGGGCACGGTGATCGCCATCTTCAGAACCCGATAGCGCAGCGCATGCGCACCGGAGGTGCGCAACCGCAACGTAGCCGGTCCCGCGGAACACGGCCGACACAGCCGGGGCGTAGCGGAGCCGCGAGGCGCGGTGCTCTGGCCCGCGGGGCCGGCGCGAGCCACGGCGTACGGCGGAGCGCTGTCGCGAGTGCAGAACGGAGCGTCGCCGTTGCCTAGTCGAGGTGGCTAGCCGGGCCAACCAACCACGCGCGTTTTGGACAGTCGATCGTGGATGGCCAAGTGATCGGGATCGACATACAGCCACAGGACGCCGAGGGCCGCCGGCGGCCACGCCAGGCTCCCATAAACGAAACGCATCACCGCGGCTCGCCCGCTCACCCGCTCACCCGTATCGGCCACGGTGCGCAGCCGCCAGGCCCGCATGCCCAAGGTCTGGCCGCTGCGCATCCAGTTGAGAATGTAATAACCGGCGATCACGCCGACCAGGCCGGCGCGGTACAGGTAGGCCCAGGCGCCAAAGGTCTCCGGCAGCAGCGCTCGGCGCGTGAACACCAATAGCACACCCGTAAAAACCATCAGCAGCCCGAACAACAGGAAGCTGTCGTAGATCAGCGCCGCGAACCGCCTGCCGAAGCCGGCACTGACCAAGCCGGCGCTAACCATGCATGCCGCTACGCCGCCGGTTTCTTCGGCCCGCGCGGAGCGGCGGGCGTGCCCTTCGGCGCGGCAGGTTCCTTGGGGATCAGCAGCTGCTCCAGCGGTTTGAAAATCGCCTCGTACCGATAGCCCGCGATTTCAAAGGCGCGGCCGGAGGTCTTCGCCGTCAACGCGGCATCCTTGCTGGATTTCACTTGGATCCAATGTTTGTCGGCCACCGCGGCGCCCGTCAGCGTAACGATATTGCCATCCGTGAGCGACACGATGGCTTGTGTCGAGGCCTTGAAGTCGATATCGGCCGCTGGCGCGACATCCTCGGCCGTGAGGCCGGTGAACGTGGTCGGCGCCGGTGCGAGAGCGTGCCCGTCCAGAGGTTGACGGCCCGCCGGTACCCCCTCCAGGCTGAAGGCAGTGTCCGCGTTCGCGGCAGTCGAACGGCGAATGGCATAGGCGGCGCCCGCGGCGGGCTTGACTTCGATGCTTTGGATGAGCGTCGCGGGCACATCGAGCAGTTGCGAATCGATCCAATAGCGCGGCTCGGTTTCGAGTGCAATCGTCGGTTCGACGCTGTAGCTGCGGTTCTCGCCCACGCGCCGCACGAAGCTGCCGTCGCCCAGCGGTTTACCGACGATCACTGCGTGCTTTACGCCGGGCCCTATCACCGTGATTTCGATACCGGCCGCATCCGGCATCGCCGGATCCTCGACGCCGATGCTCGCGAAGCGCGTCGGGTCGGCGGTTTTTTCCTCGACGATCTTCGCGTCGCGCAGCGACAGCAGCAACTTGCGCAGTTTTCCGGTATCCGCCGGATAATCGGCACGCTGCGCCACCGACCAGTGATCGCCGGCTTTGTGAATGGTCAAGGGCGTCGCGCTACCCTTGCGCACGCTCACGGCCGTCACCGCATTGAGCTCGCCGGCGAGCGAAGGGAACAAGGCCACTCCCTGCGCGTCGGGCACGGCGTTGCGCCGTCCGCTCAGGTACAGGGCGCCCGTCAGCACCACCAATGCCGCGATCAGCAGCAGCGCAAAGCGGTGCCGGCTCATGGCGTACTCGGTTCGGCCGGCGACAGCCGGGTCCGGCTCGATCCTCGCGACTTGCGGCGTCGGCGCATCGACAAGACCACGCCTCCGGCCACCGCCACCAACAGCGGCGCAACGGCGATGTTGATGACTTTGAGCATCGAATCGAGCCGATCGATGTCGACGTTCAGGCCGCGCTGAGTTTCGCGCAATTCCTTGCGTGCCCGCGCCTTCTCGGCGGTGAAGCGCTTCAGTTCCTGTTCTTGCTCGGGGGACAGCATCAGCGAGGCCTGATCGTTGCGCTTGCTTTGCAGCTCGGTCAATTTGGTTTCGGTCTGTTGCAACTCGGACTGCAGTTCCAGGGCTTTGGCGCGCAGGCGATCATCCGCCTGCCGGCGCAGCGCCTCCACGCGTTCGAACGGCTGCGAAAAGCTCGCTCGGCCGCGGATGCTGATGAGCGCGCTGCTGCCGCTCAAGTTGTCGAGAATGTTGGCGACGAAATCGCCGTTGTTCGCGAATGCTTGAGCGATCTTCTGCCCGAACAGCTCGCGGGTCTGCACCCACATGTAATCCATCAACATATCGGTATCCGCGATGATCACGATGTTCGCCGGCGATACCGCCTTCGCTAGGTGCGCGACCGGCGGCCCGGCGGCGGGCTTCTGATCCTGCGGCGCTCCCTGCGGATAGGCCGATTCGATGGGACCGGTCACGCGGGCGGCGAGGATGTAGCGGCTGCCGGTGGGTTTGAATCCGTCACGCAGCGCCGACGGATCGGAGAGCGCATTGAAGCGCTCCGCGGGCATCGGTGCCGCGCTCGTCGAGCTCAGCAGCAGCGGCTCGAGCGTGGTCTTGGCCCCGGGGCGCGGCGACAGCGAACCGGCGGTGGCGACGTTGATGACCTCGAGCGCCGTGGTCACCACATCTTTGCGGTTCATGGCGGCGCGCCGCAGTCCGAGAATGCCGATATGGCGGGTGGGCGGCGCCTGCACGCTGGCGCGCACCTCGAGGCCGAGGTCCAGATCGCCGATCACCTTGCCCGGATCGTAATTCACTCCCCATGCCGAGAGCAGGGGTTCGAGCGTCGAGGAATGGTTGGCCATCGCGCCGGCGAGCGGATTCGACGGATCCTGACCGCTGGTGTCCGCTCCGGAATTCGGGTCGACGAACAGCAGCACCTTGCCGCCGCGCATGACGAACTGATCGACGGCGTACAGCGTCTTGGCGGGAAGCTGTTTCGGGTGGACGAGCATCAGCACGTCGACGTCCTTGTCGATGTGATCGATGTCGGAGGTCAGCGCGCGCACCGTGAACAGTTGCTGGATCTGCGCGAGGATGGGCCAGGGATCGCTCATGGCGCCGCTCGCGGGATCGAAGCGGCCTTGCATGTTCAACGAGGACATCAGGCCGATCACCGGTTTCTTGGGCGTGCCCAGCTCGTGCACCAGCTTGGCGACGTCGTATTCCAGGAATTCTTCGCGCTCGGCCTGAAAGCTCGGAATGGCCGAACGACCGTCGGTCGAATTGGTTCCCGCCAAGCCGAAGTACACCGACTCGCCGTTGCCCGTCTGCATGGGTTGCAGTCCGGACTCGGCCGCCCGATCTTCGTCCTCGGAGAATGCCTGCGGATCGATCACCCGCAAGCGCACCTTGCCGCCGGAGCGGGCGGCTACCTCTTCGAGGAATTCACGGACCCGAGTCGCATACGGCATGATGAGCGGAGATTGTTTCGCCGCGGCGTCTCGCGAAAAATAGAAATATAGATTGACCGGCTCCTTCAGTTCGGCGAGCACCTGTTGCGTCCCCGAGGTCAAGGTGTAGAGCTTGTTCTGCGTGAGATCCAACCGCATCCCGCGCAAGCCGGCGTTCGACAGCATCACCACGCCTAAAAACAGCAGCACGAGGGCCAGCAGGCCGGCCAGGCCGTAACCGGTTCTTTGCCAACCCCTTCTTCGTGGACTATTCGCGTTCACCTATTGCGCCTTTTTCATGTCGAGAACCACCGCCGTGGCCGTGAGCCAAAAGCCGATCAACGCCGCGAAATACACCAGATCGCGCAAATCGATCACGCCCTTCGAGATGGCGTCGAAATGCGTGAAAAAGCTCAGCGATGCGACCGCATCGACCAGGGTCTGCGGCAATACGCCGCGGACGAAATCGAGCACCAGCGGGAATCCGGCCAGCAGGAATACGAAGCCGACCAGCGCCGCCGTGATGAAGGCGATCACCTGATTTCGCGTCGCCGCCGACAGGCACATGCCGATGGCGAGAAACCCGCCCGCCATGAGGAAGCTGCCCAGATAGGCGGCGACGATGGCGCCGTTGTCCGGCCGGCCCAGGTAGTTGACGGTGATCCACACCGGGAAGGTCAGCAGCAGCGCAACACCCGCGAAGCACCACGCGGCGAGGAATTTGCCCGTCACCGCCTGCCACAGCGACAGGGGCAGCGTCATGAGCAGCTCGATGCTGCCGCTGTTGCGTTCTTCGGCCCACAGACGCATGGAGATGGCGGGAATGAGCACCAGGTACAGCCACGGATGCCAGCGGAAGAACGGCTGTAGATCCGCCTGGCCGCGTTCGAACAGCCCGCCCACCTGGAAGGTGAATACCGCGGCCAGCACCAGAAAGATCACGATGAAGACATAGGCCAACGGCGTCGCGAAATAGCTGCGTAATTCGCGGCGGAAAACCACCCCTACCTTGTTCAAATCGCTGCTCCTTCGGTGACCGCCGCCGGCCGGGACGCGGCGGCTCTCGGGGGCGGCTGGGTCAATGCGCGGAATACCTCGTCGAGCCGCCCCGACTCGAGATGCAGCTCGGGAACGTCCCAATCGAATTTCGCGATCAGCGCGCTCACCGCGGGCAAGGCATTGGCGCCCGGGCGCGGCACCGCGGTGACCTTCAGGTCGCGTTCGTTGGTCTCCACCGCGGCCACTTCGGCGAGGGAACCGAGCTCACGCGATGCGGCCGCGAGCTGCTCCGGCTTCTCGAAGCGCAGGCTCACGGCATGATGGTAGCGGGAGCGCGCCTCGAGCGCGCTCGGTGTTTCGTCGGCCACGATGCGACCATGAGCGATGATGATGGCGCGCGTGCACACCTCGTGCACTTCTTCCAGGATGTGGGTCGAGACGATGACGAGCTTGTCCTTGCTCAGTTCGTTGATGAGGCGCCGCACCTCGTGCTTTTGATTCGGGTCCAGGCCGTCGGTGGGTTCGTCCAGAATGAGAGCCTGCGGGTCGTGGATGAGCGCCTGAGCCAGGCCGACGCGCCGCCGGAAGCCCTTCGACAGGGTATCGATCACCTGGTCGATGACCGGTTCCAAGGCGAGCCGTTCGATGACCACGCCGCGCCGCTGCCGCCGCCGCGCGCCGCTCAGCCCACGAATGTCCGCGACGAAATCGAGAAATTCGGCCACGGTCATTTCACCGTAGCTGGGTGCGCCTTCGGGAAGGTAGCCCATGCAGGATTTCGCGGCCACCGGAGCCTCTTCGATGTCGTGCCCGCACACCGTGACCCGGCCGGCCGTGGGCGCGATGAAGCCGGCGATCATGCGCATGGTGGTGGATTTCCCGGCGCCGTTGGCGCCCAGGAAGCCCAGCACTTCGCCCGGCCCCACCGAGAACGTCAGGTCGTCCACGGCGAGCTTGTCCCCATACCGCTTGGATAATTGTTTCGTCGTGATCATGGTCGCCTTGGAGGGGAAGGAACGTCGAAGGTTCACTGAATTTGCGTTTGTCGTATGATATTTGCGATTGCTGTTTTAATCGGTTGGTGTTGGCAGTTTGTTTTGCGAGTTCGTGTTCGTGGTTCGTGGTTTGCGGTTTGGTTGCACTCGTGTGCGGCCGTCATGGTCGGACACGCCACTGCGCCGCCGCCCGCGCACCAGCCCGCCACCGCCGCGTCACTGCGCATCCACACGCTTCGCCAGCGCCGGCCGGCCTCAGCCGCGTCCAGCCTTCGCGTCGATGACCGCCTTGTTATCTTTCAGTATACGGCGCACGTCGGTCAAGTGGGGACGGTCCGCCATGCTCGCGATCAACTCCGCCAGTTCGTACCATTTGCGGCCCCATTGCACCAAGCGCGCCGCATCGGCGATGACCTGTTCGCGCGCCGCCTCCGAAGGGCCGCCTTTCTCGTAACTCGAACCGGACCGCGTGGGTTGCGGGTCGGGCGGCTGGGCGGCCCTCGCCTTGGCGCTCGGGGCTGGCTTATTCGAGCCAACCGCCTTCACCGGCGTCTTGGCGGGTTTCGGGGCGGCCTTGACATCGGCAGCGCGGCGCTCGGTGCGGACGGCACTCGCGGTCCCCGGAGGCGCGGGCGGACGTGGCTTCGCCAACAAAAATGTCGGCATCTCTTGGGTGGCCGTCGCGGTGTCGCTCGGTGCGGTGTCGCTCGCGGCGGCACTCGGTGGTGCTGCCGGTGCGGGCACGCCCGGCCCGGCGCCGCGCGACGCGCTCGATTCGTCGGCGGCTTCGGCCAACGGGATGAAGCGCTCGATGTGCTCGGATCCGACGAGATTCGCGAGGAACGTCATCAATTCCAGCGACTCGGAGAACTTCGCATCGCCCGCCTCGATGCGTTCTCGAACCTGGTCCCGCAGGGCCAACGCCTTTTGCCTGGCAAGGTCGATGATCCACCGGCTCGGACGCTGATGTTCCGGCCACGGTTGAATCCCGGAATAGCTCGCATCGTCAAGCGAACAATACTTGGCATGCAGCTCGAGACTGCTGAGCCATTTCTCCAGTAGTTCGAGCAGGCGTTGATCGGCGGGTGTTGCCATGTTTATGACTCCGGGCGCCACCCTAAACGAACGGCAGTCCGCTGGCTAGTAGGCTCGTTGTCCTGCCGAACGGTTCCCGCGCGGCGCATCGGCGGACGGGAGCGACATCGCGGCCTCAAGATCGCTAGACTGGCGGCCATGTGTGGCATAGTCGGCATCATCGGAGCGCGGGCGAGCGGCGAAACCGCGAAGCTCATGGCGCAGCGTCTGCGGCATCGAGGCCCCGACGACGAGGGTGTCTGGTGCGCTCCCGGCGCGGCCCTCGCTTTCCGCCGGCTCGCCATCCAGGACCTGACCGAGGGTGGTCATCAACCCATGCTGCTGGGGCCGTTGGTGCTCACGTACAACGGCGAGATATACAACCACGAGCGGCTGCGTCAAGGCCTTGCGGGGCCGTGGCACTCGAGCGGCGATACCGAAACCCTGCTGCATCTTCTGGCACAGGCCGGCGGTGCACAGGCCGGTGGCGCGGCGCTGGCCCGCGTGGCGGGAATGTTCGCCTTCGCCCTGTGGGATGCGCGCTCGCAGCGCTTGTTGCTGGCTCGAGACCGGCTGGGCATCAAGCCGCTGTATTATCAGATACTGCCCGGCGGCATCGCGTTCGCCTCGGAGCTGAAGTCCTTGCTGGTGCTCGGCAAGCCGCAGATAGACCGCAGCGCCGTGCGGGATTTTCTCTTCCACGGCTACATACCCGCGCCGAAAACCATCTACGAAGGCATCTCGAAGCTACCCGCCGGCCATACGCTGACCTGGGAGGACGGCCGCGTCAGCATCGAACGCTATTGGCGACCCTCGGCCGCCATCACGGAGAGGAGCGAAGCCGACACCCTGGTACAGCTGGACGGGCTGCTGCGGGAGATCGTACCCGCCCATACGCTATCCGATGTGCCTGTGGGGGTGTTCTTGAGCGGCGGCATGGACTCGGCGCTCACCACCTATTACTTGAAAGGCCCGCGCACCTACAGCTTGGGGTTCGATGCGCGCGATCGATCCGAACTCGAGGCCGCGCGCAGCGTCGCACGGCATCTGGATACGGCGCACACCGAGATGACGGCGCGCAGCGCGGACTTCGCGGCCGCTCTCGAGGCCATGCCGCAGCTGTTCGATGAGCCCTTCGGCGACAGCGCGGCCTGGTCGAACTATTTGATCGCGCAGTTCGCGCGCCGCGAGGTCACGGTGGCGCTGAGCGGCGAGGGCGGCGATGAGATCTTCTGCGGCTACCCGCGCTACTGGTCGAACATCGGTGCGCGCTCGAACCGCTTGAACCGCACTCTCGCAAGCGTTCTGCCTCCGCTGTCGCGCTTCGGATCTTCCATGCAACGGCATGCCGCCGTCGGACTACCCGCCTTCGCGGTGGCGCTCGGTGGTCTGGCGGCGCCCCAGGTCGATGCGCTGCTGGCCGATGAGTGGCGGCAACCCGGCTACGATTATTACTGGTTCTACCGGCAATATTGGCGCGAGGAGCTGAGCCCGCTGGTACAGTTGCGCTGGCTCGATCTGCATACCGACTTGGCGGAAGGCTTGTTGACCAAGGTGGATAGAACCAGCATGGCGCATTCGCTCGAGGCACGGCCGCCGTTGCTGGATCATCGCCTGGTGGAGTTCATGCTGAGCGTCGATCCGTCCTTGCTGGTCGATCGGCGCCAGCGCCGCGGCAAGTTATTGGTGCGCCGGCTGATGGAGCCGCGATTGCCGCCCGGACACTTGAACAGGCCGAAATCGGGTTTCGGATTGCCGGTCCATCGCTGGTTGAAGCGGCACCCGGCGGTGCTGCGCGAGGCCGTGGCGCGTCTCATGGCGCGCGGGGTGCTGCGGCGCCCCGTGAACAGCGAGTTTCGGCGAGCCTGGTACCTGTTGGTGCTCGATCGCTGGTTCACCGCTTTTGAGTGACGCGCCGCCTTCGAGCGAGCCGGCACCGCGGCTTTTGTTCGTGCCGGTCTCGGGCGCCTTCGGAATGGGCGAATATGCGCGTTCGCTGGCCATTGCGCAGGCAGTCGCGGCCCGCTGGCCGAGCGCGTCCATTCGATTCATCCTGAGCCGCGCCGCGCCGTACGCGGCCAACACGCCATATCCCGCTACGCTGTTGGCCTCATCGCCCACCTTTCATTCCGCCGCGGTCATCGAGGTCATCCAGACGTGGCGCCCCGATGTGGTGATATTCGACAACGCGGGACGGACGGCGCAACTGCGCGCGGCTCACCGGTCGGGCGCGCGTGTGGTGTACATCAGCGCGCGGCCTCGCCAACGGCGCAAGGCGTTCCGTCTGCGGTGGATGCGGCTGATCGATGAGCATTGGATTGCCTACCCGGAATTCATCGCCGGCGCGCTGCGCGGGAGCGAGCGGCTCAAGCTCAGGCTGATGCGCCGCCCGGCGGTCCGCTATCTCGACGTCATCCTGGCGCGCGATGGGCCGGCATCCGAAGCCCACCGCGATGCGCTCATGGCGCGCCTGGGGCGCGTCGCGGGCAGCTACGTGCTCATGGTGCCGGGAGGCGGCACGGGCCACCCCGGCGCACCGCTCGGCATGCAAGCATTTCTCGACGCCGCGCGGGCGATCGCGGGCGCCGGCGTCGATACCGTGTTGGTCGGCCGCGCGCCGCGGCCGCTCGCCGCCGAGCCAACCACGGACGGGGTACCCGGCGCCGGACCGCGGGGCGGCCCGCGGCTGCTGGTGCTCGACTCCCTGCCGCAAGCCGAGTTAGCCCAGCTGATGCGCGGCGCCCGGCTCATCGTCGCCAACGGCGGATCGACACTCCTGCAGGCGCTCGCCTGCGCCAAGGCGTGCGTCGCGGTGCCCATCGCCGGCGATCAAGGCGAGCGCATACGCCGCTGCAGCAACGCGGGGGTCGCGGTGGCTGCGCCTCTCGATGCCGCGGTCATCGCCAAGACGGTGACGGGTCTGCTGCAGGATGCCGCCGCCTTGGAGGCGTTGGCCGGCCGCGCGATCGCGCTGGGGCTCGCCGATGGAATCGAGGTGGCGCTGCGTGCCATGACGACCTTGATCGAGCCGAAGTAAGGGCGCGCTCATGTCGAACGTTCTCCTGCTGGGCTACGATCTCGATCAACCGTCGTTTCGGCACCGGATGCGCAGCCTCGTCGGTCCGCTGGACGCCGCCGGATGGCGGGTGCGCATGGAGCGTTTCCCGAGCGGGCGCTATGGACTGCGCACCTGGGAACGGCGTGAGTCATTGCGCTGGGCCGATGTCGTGGTGTTGCACCAGATCAAGCTGAGCGCGCTCGAGGCGCGCCTGGTCGCAGCCTTGAGCCGGCACCGGGTTTTCGACGTGGACGATGCGATTTACGTGCGCAAGCCGCGGCGCCTCGGGGAACCGGTCAACGACTCGATCTGGCGCCGCCGCAAGTTCCAGGCAACTTGCCGGTGGGTGGATGTGGTCGCGGCGGGCAATGACGTGCTGGCGGGGGTCGCACGGCACGCAGCGCGCGACATCGCCATCCTGCCGACGTCCATCGACACGTCGAGCTACCACGCGACCACGGCCTCACCCGCGGACCCGCCCACCATTGCATGGATCGGTAGTCCGGAGAATCTCATTTATCTGGAAATGATCCGTCCCGCGCTGGCGCGGCTTACCGCCCGCCATCCGACGCTCAAGGTGCGCATCATCTGCTCGGAATTTCCTGATTGGCCGGAGATCGGCGTCGAATGCGTTCCCTGGAGTTTGCAAACCGAGGCGGCGTCGCTCGCCGGCGCCCACATCGGCGTGATGCCGCTCACCGATGACGAATGGGCGCGCGGCAAATGCGCCTTCAAGTTGCTCCAATACATGGCCGCTTCGCTGCCGTGCGTTGCCTCGCCGGTGGGTGCCAACACCGAAGCGGTGAGGGAGGGAGTCAACGGCTTCCATGCACGCGACAACGAGGAATGGGAGCGAAATCTGCAGCGGTTGATCGAATCGGCGGAGTTGCGGGCGTGCTTCGGTGCGAACGGACATGCGCATGTCGAACAGCGTTACGCGATGCACGCCTACCAGGCCCACTACGTCGCGCTGCTGACGGAATTGGCGGCCCGCTGACGCCAGCCGTCGGCGATGGGTACAATGTGCCTGCCAACCCCGAAGGATTGACTGTGCAACGAGTTCACGACGACGTCGATTTTTGGCGCGGCCGCAAGGTCCTGCTGACCGGTCACACCGGATTTAAAGGCGCATGGCTGCACCTGTGGCTGCAGGCCTTGGGCGCGGAGGTCACCGGGTACGCCTTGCCGCCGCCGACCGAGCCGAATCTGTGGGCCATCATCGGCAGCGGCGCCCGCTCCATCATCGGCGATATCCGCGATGAGGGCCGGGTGCGCGACGTGATGACCGAAACGCAACCCCACATCGTCATTCACATGGCCGCGCAGCCGTTGGTGAAGGAATCCTATCGCGATCCCTTGGGAACGTATTCGACCAACGTCATGGGCACGGCGAGCCTGCTGCATGCGTGCCGAGCCGCGTCCGAGCTGCAATGCGTGGTCATCGTCACCAGCGACAAGGTGTATGAGAATCTCGGGACGGGCCGCGCCTTCGAGGAAGGCGACCGGCTCGGCGGACATGACCCTTACAGCAACAGCAAGGCCTGCGCCGAATTGCTCACCGGCAGCTTTCGCGATAGTTTTTTCGATGCCGGACCACCGATCGCATCGGCTCGAGCCGGCAATGTCATCGGCGGTGGGGACTGGTCCGCCGACAGGCTCATCCCCGATTGCATGCGCGCGCTGCACGCGGGTCGGCCTGTGCGGCTTCGCTATCCCGATGCCGTCCGACCCTGGCAACATGTACTCGAGCCCCTGTCGGGGTACCTCGCCTTGGCACGCGCGCTCATCGAAACGCCGGCGAGGGCGCCCCTCGCGGTCAACTTCGGACCGGATCCGGCGTCGTTTTGCTCGGTACGCGCGGTGGTCGAGGCATTCAGTACCCGGTTCGACGGAAAACCCGGTTGGGAGCACGATGGCTCCGCGCATCAGGCCGAGGCCCGCGCGCTCACGCTGTCATCGGATCTGGCCGCACGGACGCTGCAATGGCGGCCGCGCCTGACCCTCGAGGAATCTCTGTGTTGGACCGCGGATTGGTATCGTGCCCATGCGGCGGGAGAGAACATGTCGATCATCACTCGCGCGCAGCTCGCGTTGTACCAGGAACGCATGCGGCAGGGCGCGGCAGCGAGCAGTGACCGGGCGCGGAGCGGGCCGGTAGCGGGGAGCGCCGCCTTGGTCGGCGGGACTTACGACCGATGAAGTGCGTCATCCTCGCCGGCGGCAAGGGCACGCGCATCGCGGAGGAATCGAACACCCGCCCCAAGCCCATGGTGGAGATCGGCTCGCGGCCCATTCTGTGGCACATCATGAAATCGTACGCGTCGTTCGGCGTGCGGGAATTCATCGTCTGCCTCGGCTACAAGGGCTACATGGTCAAGGAATACTTCGCCAACTATTTCCTGCATCAGGCCGACGTGACATTCGACATGGCGAGCAACCGGGTCGAGTATCACGATTGCCGCAGCGAGCCGTGGAAGGTCACGTTGGTGGATACCGGCGAGGAAACGATGACCGGCGGACGTCTGCTGCAAGTGGGCAAGTATCTCGATGCCAACGAGCCCTTTTGCATGACCTACGGAGACGGCCTGGCGAATATCGATATCGACGCTGAAATCGCCTTTCACAAGGAGCGCGGCTGCAAGGCGACGGTGGCCTGCGTGCGCCCGCCGGCGCGTTTCGGCCGGATCATGATCGACGGCACACGGGCGACCTCCTTCGAGGAGAAGCCGCAGACCGAGGGCGGACTCATCAACGGCGGGTTCTTCGTGCTCGACCCGAGCGTGCTCGAATTGATCGACGGCTCGAGTACGGTGTGGGAAAACCAGCCGATGGAGACCTTGGCGGCGAACGGTCAGCTCGCCGCCTGGATTCACCGCGGTTTCTGGCAGCCGATGGACACCCTGCGGGACAAACAGCATCTGAATTCCCTGTGGGACAGTGGCGCCGCGCCGTGGAAGAATTGGGAAGGCTGAAGCAACCATGGCCGGTCTAGTCAGCGGGTGTCGCTCTTGCGGCGGCCGCTTATCGGTCACCATGGCCGACCTGGGGCTGCAGCCGCCGTCGAACGCGTTCCTCGCGTCCATGGCCGATGCCGCCGACGAGAAACGCTACCCGCTGCGCGCGAAGGTCTGCGAGATCTGCAGATTGGTGCAGCTGGACTACGACGTCGCGCCCGAAGAGCTGTTCCGCAACTATGTGTACTTCTCGTCGTATTCGGACGAATGGCTGGCACATGCCCAGACCTACTGCGACATGGCGAGGCGGCGCTTTTCGCTCGACGCGACGAGTTTGGTGGTCGAACTGGCGAGCAATGATGGGTATTTGCTCAAGAATTTCTTGACCCAGGGAATTTCGGTACTCGGTATCGACCCTTCGGATACGGTAGCCGCTGCCGCGGCCAAGATCGGCGTGCCGACGCTGGTCGAATTCTTCGGCGAAAAGTTGGCGAACCGTCTGGTCGCCGAGGGCCGCAGCGCCGATCTCATCATCGGCAACAACGTCATCGCCCATGTGCCTCGACTGAACGATTTCGTCGCCGGCATCGCCGTGCTGTTGAAGCCGGCGGGCAGCGTTACGGTCGAGTTTCCGCATGTGCTGACGCTGATCGAGCACGTCGAATTCGACACCATCTATCACGAGCACTATTCGTACGTGTCGCTGTTCGCCATCGAGCGGGTGTTCGGCCGGCACGGACTGCGGATCTACGACGTGGAGCAGCTGCCGACCCACGGTGGTTCGTTGCGGATATTTGCCGCGCACGCCGCCCGGGAGGATCTTTCGGATAGCGCGGCATTGCAAGCCGTGCGGCGGCAGGAAGCCGAGGCCGGCTTGGCCGAGCTCGCAACCTACCTTCGATTTGCCGGCCGCGTCGAGGAGTGCCGGCGCGCGCTGCGCGATTTCTTCGCCGCCGCCGAGCGGGCGGGAAAGACGGTCGCGGCCTATGGGGCCGCGGCGAAGGGCAACACCCTGCTGAACTTCTGCGGCGTGACGCGCGAAGACATCTCGATGGTCGCGGATAGAAATCCACACAAGCAAGGCAAGCTGTTGCCGGGGACCCATATCCCGGTGGTCTCGCCGCAGGAATTGCTGGACGCACGACCCGACTACGTGCTGATCCTGCCGTGGAACCTGCAGGAGGAGATCCGCCGCCAGCTGCAAGGCATCGCGGCGTGGGGAGGGCGGTTCGTCACGCCGGTACCCACGGTACGGATCGATCCATGATCTTCACCGAATCGCCGTTACGCGGCGCGTACCTCATCGATCTGGCGCGGCTGCCGGATGAGCGGGGATTCTTCGCGCGTACGTTCTGCGCCGACGAATTCGCCGCGCATGGCTTGGCCACCCACATGAGTCAATGCAGCGTGTCCTTCAACGCAAAGAAAGCCACGCTGCGGGGCCTGCATTTCCAGGCTTCACCGCACGACGAGGAAAAACTCGTCAGGTGCACCGCCGGTGCGGTTTTCGACGTCATCGTCGATCTGCGTCCCGAATCGCCCACTCGTTGGGAATGGTTCGGTGCCGAATTGACCGCCGCCAATCGCCGCGCCTTGTACATTCCCAAGGGATTCGCGCATGGTTTCATCAGTCTCGCGGACGAGTCCGAGATCCTCTACATGATTTCCGTTCCCTATGCGGCGGGCTTCGCCCAGGGGCTGCGCTGGAATGATCCGGCGCTCGCTATCCGCTGGCCGCTGCAGCCTGTGGTGATTTCCACACGCGATGCCGAGTACCCGCTGCTCGGCGCCATGGCCCGCTGATGGCGGGTAACACCGCGTTGGGCAAAACCGCGTTGGTGAGCGGAGCGGCCGGTTTCATCGGCCGCTGGAGCGTTCCACAGCTGATCCGTCGCGGCTATGAAGTGCACGCCGTACTGGGCCGCTCCGCCCGCCGCGACCCGCCGCAACAACTGCGCGGTGCCGAGCTTCACCATGCCGATTTACTCGATGGCCCGGCGATCCAAGCCCTCATCGCGCGGGTCAAACCCAGTCATTTGCTGCACTTCGCGTGGATTGCCACCCCCGGCCTGTACTGGCGCAGCCCCGACAACAGCCGTTGGCTTGCCGCGAGCCAGCAGCTGCTACGGTGCTTTCGCGACCAGGGTGGGGTGCGCGCGGTCATGGCGGGCAGCAGCGCCGAGTACGACTGGTCGCAAGCCGGCCGATGCGATGAACGCACCAGTCCGCTCGCGGACAACGGAGGCGCGGCACTCACCCCGTATGCGGAAAGTAAAATCGCGATGCAGCGGGCGCTCGAACGTTTCGGCGGCGCACATGGCCTGTCGACGGCGTGGGGACGGATCTTCTTCCAATACGGTCCCGACGAACATCCGGATCGGCTGGTCGCTTCGGCGATCGTCAGCCTGTTGTCGGGGCGCGAAGCCTTGTGCACCCACGGCCGGCAGGTCCGGGACTTCCTGCACGTGGCGGACGTCGGTTCGGCCTTTGCCGCGTTGCTCGATAGCGATGTCGGCGGCGCGGTCAACATAGGTTCCGGCGACCGCTACTCGATCGCTGAGGTGCTCGGCGAGATCGCCGCGCAGATCGGGCGTCCGGAACTGGTGCGCCTCGGTGCCCGCAGCGTTCCGCCCTCGGAGCCGTTATTGCTGGTTCCCGAGGTACGGCGCCTGCATGATGAGCTCGGTTGGCAACCTCACTTCGACCTGCAGGGCGGTATCGCCGATACCATCGCCTGGTGGCGCAGGGCATTGGCAACGCGCGCCGGCGAAATTCCGTGATGCGGATCATTCCCGGCTGGCATCCCATGATCGTGCATTTTCCGCTGGCGCTGATCGTGACGGCGGCGATGTGCCTGTCGTTGGCGCGCCTGCGGCTCGCTCTGCGCTATGCGTCGGTATTGGCCACCGTCGGCACCTGGAACCTCTGCGTGGGGGCGGTGGCGGTTTATTTTGCGTTGGGCAGCGGCTTGGCGGCTGTCATCGGGCTGCATGTCGGGATGGCGGCGCACCAGGCGATCACGGCGCATGTGAAGTCGGCGATGTTGACGGCCGTGCTGGTCACGGCCGCAGCGGTGTGGCGCGGAGCGGGCGCCCCGCAGGAGTCGCGTCCGACCTGGGTGTTTCTGCTGTTGCTCTGGGCCGCCACGGCGGCGGCAGTGGTGACCGGCTACCGCGGCGGGCAAAACGTCTATCGGTACGGAGTGGGTCTCGATTCCGGGACAACCGGTAGCGTGGAAACGCCTGCCGCGGCGAGTTCGAAGCGGCCCTAGCTAGGTGGGAACGCACCCGCTTACGAGCGGTGCGGTCCCACGACCGCGGTCTCGATCACCGCCCGCAGAATCCGGCGCGTCATTTGCCGCGAAGCATCCGGCCGAGCGCGAGCAATGCCGGCATGGTGATCGGATCGTTCGCCGCACTGGCGGCGATGGGATGCGACGCGAAGCGGGCCACGACCATCTGCGCGCCGGGCGCGACGTACAAGCGCTGGCCGTGGATGCCACGCGCCTCGAAGGCGCCGTGCTCGTTGTGCGTGGCCCACCACATGTCGCGGTACGAGTAGCCGGGCAGGAGCGGATAATCGGCTTGGGCAAAGCTTGCCGGGTCGCCTCCACGCCGAATATCGGCGACCACCGCTGCCGGAACCACCTGTCGATTCCGGATCGCTCCATCACAACGCATCAATTCGCCGAAACGCGCCACATCGCGAAGCGTTGCGGCAAGGCCGGCGCCGCCCATGGCCACTCCGGCCGAATCGACGCAGAAGTAGCCATCTTCCGCGCATTCGAGCGGCGACCATAACCTGCGCGAGAGCAGTTCGGCGAGCGGCGTGCCCGTCGCGCGCTGCATGACCCAGCAGAGCACCTCGGTGTTGACGGTCTTGTACGCGAAGGCGCCGCCGTGTTCCCCCTCCTTGCGCAAGGTTACGAGGAATTCGTGAACATTGGCCGGCCCTCGATAATCCGGCGGCCGCGGCTTGAATCCCCCGGCTCGGGCGTAGTCCCATATCTGCGCCGCCGGATCGGAATAGAGCTCGGAATAAGCGACGCCGACCCGCATATCGAGCACCTGCCGCAACGTGGCATCGGCGTACGCCGTACCGGCCATTTCAGGAAGGTAATGCAGCACGGTGTGAGCCGGGTCGAGCACGCCGTCGTGTATCAGCACGGCCGCGAGCGTCGCCGCGAAGGATTTGGTGATCGAAAAGCAGGCGTGCGGCAATTCCGGCCGCAGTGCGCCGCGATAGCGCTCGTAGACGAGACGGCCGCGGTGTACGACCGCGATGCCGTCGGTGTAGCAATGGGCGAGCAAATCGGCCCACCCTCGCCGGGTTCCCGATAAGTCATCGAACCTCAGTTCCTCGATCGCGGCTTCGTCGGCGGGGGATGGCTTGCCAAGGTCGCCGGCACCCCCGCTGCCGCGCCACACGTTGACGGTCGGGAGCAGCTCCCGTAGGTGCGACAGGGCCCAACGGCTGCGGGGAAATGCGAGAAAATTATCATCCGCGAAGCGGATGATCTTGCCGCACGGGGGAGGGCTACCCTGCATCCAGGCGAGGAGGTTCGGATCGGAAGCCGCATCGTCGAGGCAGTCGATGCCGTCGAATTGCAATGTGCTCATGGGCAAGCCTGGGGGTTGCGGCCGAATGCACGATCGTGCGCCATACCGAGCGCACTGAGCAATGGGGAGGGTGCTGCTGCCGCTGCTGCTTGCGAATCCATTGAAACCCACCATTTAGTTTGCTTGACCACGATCTGGCCGGGAGTTCTACTATAGTTTGGCGGTCGCTGGCGACGGTCCGGACCGCTCATCGCATGCGTGGCCATTCGTAGGCACTCGACTGGGCACCGAAGCCTGGCGACGGTCCGGACCGCTCATCGTGCGTCGCTATTTGTAGGCGCTCGCCCGGGCACCGCGAGCCTGAGTGACGCTTCGGATCGCTCATCCATGTGCGTCGCTTCGTAGGCACTCGCCGGTGCACCGGTCCGATCGACGTTCCGGACCGCTCATCCTGCGTGGCTATTCGTAGGCACTCGCCCGGGCACCGAGTCTGAGCGACGCTTCGCGAGTGCAATCTCGCACGGTGTTGGCCACTAGCTTGGCAGTGCTCGAACAGATTCGCTGGTCGCCAGATTGGATGACTGACAGGCTCCGGGTAGATTCGCTTGGATCTGAGCGATTCGCGGGTAGCCCGAACGAGTTTTTACCAGCCTCGAGCCGAGTTCAGCACTGCAGCGCTTCGAGACCTTGGACCGGTGGCCTGCCATGCTCTTCAGGGAGCGACAACGCGCCGATGTATTGGCGCACTTGATCTGTCTCCACCTTGCTGGCGTTCCACCATATATCGTGGCAGGGTGCATGGAGCCTGAGGGGCCGCCCTTCGCGCAGCGCCCCCGTGACGCGGTCCGCGGGAAGCTCCGCCAGTCGTTCGGCGCCACAATCGGGGCAAGTCACCGGTACCCGCAACTTTCGGGCGCTCATCATGCTATCTCCGGGCAATTCATATGACATATGTATCACACGCGGCCGCGACATTTAAGCAGCGTCGTGAATTTGCGACGCGTGCCGGCGCTCGATGAATATTTCGCAATGTCCGCAGGACAGGTCGCGCCTTCACGGAGTAGCCTATTAGTGCTTCGCTACGCCGGCCCCGTAAACGCGTGGCATGCGGCTACGGGAGAAATGTATCGTGGGAAGAAAAGTCATCAACGCCCGTGGCGCCGCAGCCATCGGCCCCTACTCCCATGCGGTCGAGGCGAACGGCCTGCTCATCCTGTCCGGCCAGACTCCGATCGACCCCGTAACCGGACGCCTCATGAACGGCACCATCGCACAGCAGACCGATCAATGCTTCGAGAACCTGTCCGCCGTTCTCGACGCCGCCGGACTGACATTGGATGACGTCGTATCAGTCCAGGTTTACCTCACCAATATGGCCGATTTTCAGGAGATGAACGCCGCCTATGAACGCCATTTCACCCCGCCATACCCTGCTCGGACGACGATAGGTTGTGCCAGCCTCCCACTCAACGCCTGCGTCGAGATCGGTTGCATCGCGCAGACACGCCGTCCCACCGATTGACCCCGTCCCTGCCCGAAAGTCCCTACCCAGAGTGATCTGCGCATGGTCTGCGGCCGACTCCCAAGTCTGATAAAACGATCGTTTCGTCAAACCCGGCGGATCGACACATGAGCATCCCACCCCTCGTTGCACGATTCTACGAGCGTCTCTGGGATGCCGGTGACGCGGCCGCCATCCCTGAGCTCCTGTCGGCAGAGTTCTCCTTTCGTGGATCTCTCGGGGCGGAACTCAAAGGTCACGCCGCATTCTGGGAGTACGCTTGCCGGGTCCGAAGGGCCCTCGCTCAGTATCGCTGCGAGATAATCGAATGCGTATCCGAGGGCCCACGCGCGTTCGCCAAGATGCGATTTTCCGGCATCCACGTCGGCGTTTTTCGTGGCTATCCGCCCTCGGGGATGCCGGTGCGCTGGGGCGGCGCCGCGCTCTTTCGATTCGAGGCGGAACTAATCCGCGAGTTGTGGGTTCTCGGCGACCTCGCCGGACTCGACGAAATGTTGAAATCGAATGCCCAATCGCAGCCCGCCGTGCTCACCGGGGCGTCTGCGGCAGCCGAAAGGTGATGCCCCTTCGGGCATTGCACTGGCTATCCGGCTGCGCGCAAGCCCTGGGTGGCCGTGCCTGACCCCCGCGCGACGCATGCGTCGCGCCCGCGTGCGCGGCGTTCAACTCGCCCGGACGGTCGAGTTGTCGAACTCGTGCACTTGCCTTGGGAGTGCCCCAACGGCGGCCTATGGTAGGCGCCTGAAATGCCTTATTTTTTTCCGATCATGGGCATGTTGATTGTTGGGCGCCCAGTCGATTTATTTTTGACCCTACGGCGAGTTGTATATACAATTTGTATATGCGTTTTATCTGGGACGAGACGAAGCGACGAAAGAATCTGCGGGATCATGAGATAGATTTTGTAGACGCAGAAAGGGTATTTGCCGGGCTGACTGCAACTTTCGAAGACGACCGCTTTTCCTATGATGAACGCCGCTTCGTCACCCTGGGCTTGCTGGACGGGGTGCCGGTCTCCATCGCACACACCGAATCCGAAGAGGAAATCCGAGTAATCTCATTCAGACGAGCGACAACCCATGAAGAAGAAATCCTATTTGCAAGCATCGAAGACCAATTTCCGACGCCTCCGCCAGATGAAAGCCGCCCACGTAAAGGTTACGCCCGAGCATCCCGAGTTAGACGTAAAGCAGATCGCCCGGGCAATCGTCCGAAAGGGCCTAAAACCCGTTCCTCCTAAAGCGTCAGTGTCGCTGCGAATCGACGTCGATGTGCTTGAGTGGTTTAAGTCTCGTGGCAGTGGCTATCAGACCCGCATCAATGCCGTGCTCAGAGCTTTCAAGGAAGCGACTCTCTAACTTGGCCGCCCTCGTCATCGGGCGAGATTCGCGATTTGTTTGCCAGAACCCTGCCGGTGAGGAAGGTCGGCAGAGAGTCAACTGGCCTCATCCGTTGTAGCAGCAAGACACGGCACTGCTTCCGCGAGTCTGTCGCGACTATGTTCTTCCATGAGCCGACGCGCCGCCACGCATTGACGTAAAGCGCAATGCAACTACACGCCACGTTTGTCCTGATCGGCGTGGGCGGTGTCGCGGCACAATCGGTTTTCGATCGAAGATGAAACTGCCCTAAAAGTGTCCGACGATGGGGAGGTAAAGGCGGAGGCGCACGTAAGTGCTTGATTAAATGGCGCTCCCTACGAGATTGTTCGGCGCTGCGCGCCGAATCCCTCGCCGATGGCTCGGGACCGCCGCAGCCGACGCTGCGGCGTTCAACTCGCCCGGACGGTCGAGTTGTCGAACTCGTACGCGGGCTGCGCCCGCGCGAGTTCTCATCTCACGGTCGACGGCAGTCTGGCAAGGACGGCTTTTCTCGACCGTTTGATTGATTTGGCGCTCCCTACGAGATTCGAACTCGTGTACTTGCCTTGAGAGGGCTAGCGATGTTCCATATGGAACAATTGGTTAGCAGACGCCTGTGCTATTTTCTGCGCTATAAATTGACGAGCCGGGCTTGATCCTGCAGATGATCGCCCCCCACGTGGGCATAGCGTTCGGTCGTCGTGAAACTCGCGTGACCCATCAAGACCTGCACCGTGCGCAAGGGGACGCGAGCCATGACGAGATGAGCACCATAGGTATGCCGCAGGCTATGCAGACTTCCCGCCAGCCCACGGGCTCGTACGTCGATTCTAAAGGCCCTCGACAGGCTGGCGGCGGTCATGCGGGGCAGCACGTAGGGTAGCCTGCCGGTCTGGCGCTTGAGCGCCTTGAGCGCCGTCAATGCTGAGTCGGACAGCGGCACCTGGCGCCATTTTCCTGATTTGGTTCGCTCATCTGCGGTAGACAGGACGTGAAGGTGGTCCTTCTTGACGTCGAGCCATCGCAGTTGCTGGGCCTCACCGCGGCGCAGGCCGGTGTTGGCCAGAAGGCGCCACATCGCGGCGTATTGGGATCCTCGGTAGAGTCTGGCGAGGTCCGCCTTCGTATACCAGTGGATCGGTGCGCTGCGCAGATTCTTGGGCGCCTTCACCGCTTTGGCTGGGGAGCGCTCAAGTTCCCCCCATTCCACCGCTTTGTTCAAAATCGCTTTCAGCGTACGCAGTTCCTTGGCAGCGGTCTCGGAACTCATCACGGCCGCCTTCCCTAGCCGATTGACTCCCACTCGCGTCATGCGATCCGACTTCCAGCGCTCAATGTCACCGGCGGTGATTTGGGATAGCGCCTTGCCGGTGAAGTCCCCCAGGAAGTGCTCACCGATCTGCTTGACCCGAAAATGACTATCGCGATATTGGATCGCGTGCCAGGCTAGGTATCGTCGCAGATGATCCTCAAAGGAGGCGGAGGCGTAGAAGATCTTTCGGCCACTGGCAAGTTCGTATTCTTTGGCCTTGCGGTGCGTCTCGGCTTCATCGGCGCTGATCCTTCCCAGAGATATTCGGTGCTGTATACCGGCCTCGGACCAATTGAGGTACCAACTTTTCCCGCGCTGGGAGACTGTGGCCATCGGACCTTTCTTTCGATGAATCGCTGTACGTCGGAGCGTCGGTAGAGCAGTTTGCCGTAGAACTCCCCCGGGGGGAACTCGCGTTGGATCCGGGCGCGCCAATGGCTCACCGAAATACCCGCATATTCGGCCGCCTCAGCTACTGTAAAGTAATCTTTGCCGGCGAGGTCGCTCACTTCCGCTCCACCTGCTTCATCGCGCCCCCACAGCCGCAGCGCTTCACGAGGGCTGGCGTAAGGGCCTGCACCACTCGACCGCACTTCACACAGCGGTACAGTTGATTGCTGGGGCTGTTGTCGGCGGTGGTCATGGCTTGGCCCCGGCATCAGATTGATAGCAGTCGCACGGCACTTGTCGCTCGCGCAACACCCATGCGCACGTCGGCTTGTGCTTGCCTCGATCCTGGTACCATTCATGCGCACCGGCATGCTCATCTTCAATGCACTTGCGCGACAGTGTGTGCCTGATTCCCCCGCCGAAGCATTCCATCACGCGTCTCCTGTTCCGCTGAAATGTGTCGCACGCTTTGCCATCTGGACCGCCGCATATCGGTCGCGGGCAATCTGCCGGCACTTGCGGCATTCGATCTGCTTCTTTGGCGTCACGTACCGATTGGCGCCCGATAGCTCATGGCCCTTGGAGCAGTGCGGCGCGCCGTGCGGCCTTTTCTTTGGCGGAGTTATCCGTTTGAGTCCAGGCGGGACATAGCCCACGTAGCCCTTGGGAGCGCTGTACGCTAGATCCGCAGGCCAGCCGACATTTATTCGGTGCCTCGCGCGGCCGCACACCTTGCAGTGCCGGCTTCCGTTCTTCGCAACGTAGACATCGGCGCCTGCAAGTGCGTGGCCGCGATCACAGTGTGTTTTGACCGCTTCGTAATGGCGATTGCGTTCCACCGATTGCTGCATGTTCTCCTGGCCCGTGCCAAGCGACAGGTGACGCGGATTCATGCACGGCGGGTTGTCGCACGAATGAAGAACCTGCATGCCGTCCGGGATCGGGCCGATTGCAGCCGTGTACATGAGTCGGTGTACTGGCCTGCCGGTCCCGCGGAATGCGGTGAAGCCATAGCCGGTCGGGCCGCAATAGCCGGTCCATTCGAGGCAGCCTGACTTCGTGCGCTTGCTCTGCTTTATGAGCCGCTGAAGTAGAGCAGGGAACGCCAGGTCATCGGGAACGTCCTTCCCGATGAATCGTTCGCTGAGAACTGTTTTACTTGTCATCACATATTCCATCGAAAGTAGTCACAACCATCGGCCTACCGCAGTGAGGGCAGAACTCCCACGTCTTCACGTCTGACCCAGGGCGCATGTCCTCTTTAGGATGGTCTTGCGCGATGAACCAGGCATCCCAGTTG
>JALYHP010000055.1 GCA_030799355.1 Pseudomonadota bacterium | reverse complement strand
CCGTCCAACCAGTCGCCGAGATTCAGCCGCGCCGGCCGGGTGGGCTCGCGCCGCGACATCTGCAGCACGTTGTTGATGATGGTGCTGACGCGCTCGGAGTTGTTGCGGATGATGTCGGTCAGCCGCTGTTCTTCGGGTCCCATCACGGGACTTTCGGCGAGCAGCTGGCCGGCGTGGCTCATGGCGCCCACCGGATTGCGGATCTCATGGGCAATGCTCGCGGACAGCCGGCCGAGAGCGGCGAGCTTGCTCTGTTGGACACGTTCGGCCATCAAGCTGGTGTCCTCCAGAAAGATCAGGGTGGGCCCCGGCGACACGCCGCCCAAGGGCGCGAAATGCGGCTGGATCAAACGGGCGCCATCGGCCGCGACGAAGGTGGACGGCGCGGCGTCGGCGCGCTCGCTGTTGCGCCAGGTGCTCAGCGAATACAGCAGACGCGGCGACACTTCGCCCGCCAGCGCCCCGGGCACGGCCTGTTCGTCGCCGAGAATTTCGGCGGCGGATTCGTTGATGAGACGGATCCGGTCCGCGCCGTCCACGACCAGCAAGCTCTCGCGCAGGTGCTGCACGATGTATTGCGACAGTTCGGCCAAGTTCGCGAGGTCCAGATCCTTCTGCCGGACCAGCTCTTCGCTTTGCCGCATGCTGCCGGCGATGAAGCTGACGGCCGCCGCGAGCGTGAACAGCACGATGCCGAGAAGTCCCGCCGTGGCATAGGCACTGACGTCCGCGCGCCCGCTCAGCTGCTGCCAGATGGTGTGCACCAGCAAGGCAATGATGGTCACTGCCGCCAGAAACAGTGCGCTGCGCGGGGGTAACAGGAACGCGAGGCCGCCCACCGGCACCAACAGCAGCAGACCCAGGCCGCTCGAAACGCCGCCGCAGGCGTGAAGCAGGGCCATCAACACGCAGATGTCGACGGTGGCCTGCACGATGGTTTGGACATAGGCGGTGGCGAGCCGCCGGCGCACCAACATCACGCTCAACAGTCCGAACCCTAGGTAAGAGCCTCCGGCACCGAAGAACAGCTGCGGCGAATCGACCGCGATGCCGCGCGCAGCGCCGAGGGAATACAGGCCGAGGAGCACCAGGGGCAGCAAAACTCGGTATAGATTGAGCAGCCCGAGCACGCGCCAATTGAGGGCGAGGTTGGAGCGGCTGTCGGGGTCGGTCTGACGGTTCAAGGTTTTCGTGTCCGGGGCACTTTGCGCTGCTCTCGAGCTTAATTCAGAATAGCGCGCCTCGATGCGATCGGCTCGACACTGAAGGAAAATTCGTACATGCGCTGGAGTGGACTTGGCCCGGTATCACCCAAGAGAAGGTCATGAGCCATAACGGCGCGCCGCGCCATCCCGGGCGGATGCGCTGTGTCATGGCGCAGATCAACCTGGTGGTCGGCGATGTCGACGGCAACACCTCGCGCATCGTCACGGCGGCCGTCGCGGCGCGTGACCGGTACCAGGGGGATGTGGTGCTGCTGCCCGAACTCGCCGTGTCCGGCTACCCGCCGGAGGACTTGCTGTTTCACTCCGGGATGCGGGCGCAGGTGATGACCTCGATCGAGCGGCTGAAACGCGAGGTTCGCGGCATCACCCTGATCGCCGGCTATCCGGAATATGACGGGACGCGCATCTTCAATGCGGCCATCGTGATCCGGGACGGCGTGGTACTCGCGAACCATCGCAAGGCCTGCCTGCCCAACTATCGCGTGTTCGACGAAAAGCGCTACTTCACGCCCGGTACCGACCCCACGGTAGTCGAACTGAACGGCGTCAAGGCGGGCGTGCTGGTGTGCGAGGACGTCTGGGAGCCGCAGCCCGCGGCCCAGGCGCGCGCGGCCGGAGCCCAGGTGCTGCTGGTCATCAACGCCTCGCCTTACGAAGTGGACAAGCAGATGCAACGCGAGCGGCAAATCGGCCGTTCACGGGTGACCGAGACGGGTATTCCTTTGGTATTCGTGAACTTGGTCGGGGGCCAGGATGAGCTAGTTTTCGATGGCAATTCCTTCGTCATCAACGCGGCGGGCGAGGTCACGCTGCGTGCGCCCGCCTACACCGAGGGTCTGTACGCGGTGGATCTTGCGGTCAATGGCGCCGGCTCGGTCATGCCGGTCCCCGGCGACTTGGTACCGCTGCAAGGTCAAGAGGAGAGCGTGTACGGAGCACTGGTCCAGGGCACGCGTGACTACGTGGACAAGCATCGCTTTCCGGGCGTGGTATTGGGTCTGTCGGGGGGTATCGATTCGGCGTTGACCCTGTGCATCGCGGTCGATGCGCTGGGGGCCGGGCGGGTGCATTCGGTGGCGATGCCGTCGCGCTACACCTCGCCAATGAGCAAGGAGGACGCGGCGCTGCAGGCGGCGTGGCTGCACGTCGAACACAGCGAAATCTCCATCGAAGGGATGTTCGAGGCGACACTGGCGGCCTTACAGGACGAATTCGCGGGCCGGCCGCCCGATACGGCGGAGGAGAACATCCAGTCGCGCTGCCGCGGCGTGCTGCTGATGGGCATCTCCAACAAGACCGGACGCATGCTGCTCACCACCGGCAACAAGAGCGAAATGGCGGTGGGCTACGCGACCTTGTATGGCGACATGGCGGGCGGCTTCGCGCCCATCAAGGACTGCAGCAAGCTGCTGGTGTACCGGCTGGCTGCCTGGCGCAATGCGCAATCCCCGGCCATTCCCCCGCGCGTGATCGAGCGCCCGCCCTCGGCCGAATTGCGCCACGACCAAAAGGACACCGACAGCCTGCCGCCGTACGACGTGTTGGATCCCATCCTCGAGGCGTTCATCGAGGAGGACCTGTCGGTGGAGCAGATCTCGGCCCGGGGCTTCGATCGCAAGACCGTGGGACGCATTTTGGATTTGGTGAAACGGAACGAGTACAAGCGACGTCAGGCGCCGCCCGGTGTGCGGGTGAGCGGCCGGGCGTTCGGCCGTGATTGGCGGTATCCGATTACCAGCGGGTACAAGGCGCACTGACAGCCGGCCGCGCCTCGGCGCCCGGTGGGTAACCGACACGCGCTAAGAGGCCAGCGGGCGGTCGCCGCCCGCTACCTAGCCCTACAGGTATCGCCTCCACCAGGTCTTTTTCGGCCGGATCTCATTGACGCTGGCGGGGTAATTGGCGGCATAGGTGCGCTCGGCATTGGCGGCCAGGTCGGTCATGTTCAGAGCCCGGTAGGCATCGACCAGCACCTTCAGCGAGCCGCGTATGGCGGGGGCGCCATCATAGTTCTCGAGGCAGAACTTGGCGCGATTGAGGGCGCCCACGTAGGCGCCGCGGCGCATGTAATAGAGCGCGACGTGCAGCTCGAAATCGGCCAACCGGTTGCGCAGGAAAATCATGCGCTGGCGGGCGTCGCCGACGTAGGCGCTGTGCGGATATTTCTTGATGAGCTCGTCGAAGGCCTCGAAGGATTTACGGGCATTGACCGGCGGGCGCTCCGACAGATCGACATTGAAATACCGCTCGAGGAAATTGGCCTGCCGTTCGAAGTACACCAAGCCCTTCATGTAATAGGCGTAGTCGACGCGAGGATTGGTGGGATTCTCGCGGATGAAGGTGTCGGCCGCATCGATGGCCGGCTCGGTCTGACGGCTCTTGTAGTACACATAGATCAAGTCGAGCTGCGCCTGGCGGGCGGGCTCGCTGAACGGGAACCGCGACTGCAGGGCTTCGAGCTGCTTGATGGCATCGGCGTAGCTCGAATTCTTCATCGCCTTCTGCGCGCGCGCGTAAATCACTTCGGGCCCGGATTTGGCGTCATCGGCGCGGTGGCTGCGGCAACCGGCGGCCAACAAGGCGATGCCGAGGGTCAGCAGCAGGATGCGAGTCGGATGCAGCAAGGCGCGGCTAGGATGCTCAAGAACACGCAGTCTCAAAGGTTATTCCTTACAATGGGGGTCACAAACCAGGGGAAGCCGAGACGTTGCCGGGGCGCTCGATAATGAGATCGCCGCTCGAAAACGTCGCGAGTATACCTGATGCTCCGAAGCTCGATTCCAGTACCCTACGAGGCCCGGACCCCGCTTTGAGTACCCCCCGAACCGCAGAGTTCCTCCGCATGACTGCAAAGCCCAACCGCCGCGGCGCAAACCTTCCTCGAGGCGCCCAGAATGCGCCTACCGCAGTCCCCACGCCGCGTCCCCATGGCGCAGCCTCCATCCCATGCACCCGAGTTCGCCCATGATTGCCAAGTCCCCCACGCCGCGAGCCCCGCGAAAATCCCCCTCCATTGACCCCGAAAGTCCGTCCCTGGCCGCAGAGTCCCGTGTCATGGATTTGCAAATCCCGCAGGAGTTGGCGGGCCAGCGTCTCGACAGCGCGTTGGCGCGCTTGCTGCCGGACCATTCCCGAACACGCATCAAGGGCTGGATCGACGCGGGCCGGGTGGCGGTGGGCGGGCTGCCGTGCAAACCCCGGGATGAGGTGGCGGCGGGCTCGCGGATTCGGGTATTCATCACGGTGGAGGCGCCGCAGCCCGACGTGCTGCCCGAACGCATTCCGGTGACGCTTTTGCACGAGGACCGGGACGTCTGGGTCGTGGACAAACCGGCGGGACTGGTGGTCCATCCGGGGGCGGGGAATCACAACCACACCTTGCAGAACGCCTTGCTGGGGATCGATCCGGCGTTGGCGTTGCTGCCGCGGGCCGGCCTCATCCATCGCCTCGACAAGGATACCAGCGGCTTGCTGGTGGTGGCGCGCACGCCGGAAGCGCACACCTCGCTCACGCGCCAGCTCATGGCGCGCACGGTCTCGCGTGAGTACCTCGCCGTATGCACGGGCGTGATGACCGGCGGCGGCACGGTGGACGAGCCGATCGGGCGGCATCGCAGCGATCGGCTGCGCATGACCGTGCGCCAGGATGGCAGGGCGGCGGTGACGCATTATCGCCTCCTCGAACGGTTCCGCGCGCACACGTATTTGGATGTCAAGCTCGAGACCGGCCGGACGCACCAGATCCGGCTGCACCTAGCGCACGTGCGCTATCCGATCGCAGGCGATCCGGTGTACGGCGGCCGCTTCGCGCAACCGAAAGGGGCGAGCGAGCGGCTGCTGGCGACCCTGCGCGGCTTCAAGCGCCAGGCCCTGCATGCCGCGAAGCTCGAATTCGATCACCCGCGCAGCGGTAAGCGGATCAGCGTGCAAAGTCCCCTGCCGCCGGACTTCGCCGACTTGCTGGCGGCGTTGCGCGAGGACGCACGGGGTGACGCTGCGCGCGGGTTGGGGCGCGCATGATCCCGGCGGCGAGGAGCTAGCCGCCCATGCCGCCGCAACACGGACCGATGTGGCTGATCCCGGACTGGCCGGCGCCGGCGGGGGTGCGTGCGCTGTCGACGCTGCGGGGCGGCGGCGTGAGCGGCAACCCGTACGCGTCGTTGAACCTGGGCGAGCACGTCGGCGATGGCGCGGCCGTGGCGGAGAATCGACGCCTGTTGCGGGCGGTCGCGGGGCTCCCGGCAGAACCTGCATGGCTGACACAGGTTCATGGAACTTGCGTCCATCATCTTGATTTCCCGTCCAGACCTGCCGAGCCCTTGGACCGTGCGGAACGCGGGCGACCCCTCACGGCGGCGGTGGCGGATGCGGCGGTGACTCGGCAACCCGGACGGGTGTGCGCCATTCTGACGGCCGACTGTCTACCGGTGCTGCTGACGACGGCGTCGGGCGACCGGGTGGGCGCGGCGCATGCGGGCTGGCGGGGGCTGGCGGCGGGTGTGATCGAGGCGACCGTGAGCGCGCTCGGGGCTTCGCCATCCTCCCTCCTGGCATGGCTGGGCCCGGCCATAGGCCCGCGCCACTTCGAGATCGGCGCCGAGGTGCGCGAGGCGCTGCTGCAGGGGGACCGGGGTGCGCAGGCGGCTTTCACGCCGACCCCGGCCGGCCGCTTCATGGCGGACCTGTATGCGCTGGCGCGGCGCCGGCTGGCGCGTCTCGGGGTGGAACGGGTCTTCGGCGGTGGCGAGTGTACCCACACCGACGCGGACCGGTTCTTCTCGCACCGGCGCGACGGTCGAACCGGCCGTCAGGCCACCCTCATTTGGCTGGAACCGCGCTGATTTGGCGGGAGCAGCCGTCGGGAGGCGCACCGGCGGCGAGTGGTACGGGGGCGCGACGCATGCGCGGATGACCGAGGACCTCACTGGGGCTTGCACTGGGCAGGGACTGCGCAGCGCCGAGGTCACCCGACCTCGAGTTGCTCGCGGCGCGAGCATTCAGTCGCCGGCCCGTTGAATGCCGGCCTTTCACCCCCACCTCGCCTTTATCCGAAAAGCTTATCGAGGGCGACCCTGTGCGCATGGACAAACTCACCACCAAATTCCAGCAGGCGTTGGCCGACGCGCAATCGTTGGCGCTGGGTCGCGACAACCAGTACATCGAGCCGGTGCATTTGATGGCGGCGCTGCTCGACCAACAGGGCGGCACCGCTCGACCCCTGCTCGAGAAGGCGGGCGTCAATGTGGCGAAGCTGCGCTCCGAACTCGCAACAGCGCTGGAGCGGTTGCCCAAAGTGGAGGGATCAGCGGGCGAGGTGATGCTCGGCAACGACCTCAACAAGCTGTTGAACCTCACCGACAAGCTGGCGCAGAAGCGCGGCGATCAGTTCATCTCGAGCGAGCTGTTCGTGCTCGCGGCCTGCGACGATCGCGGCGAGCTCGGCCGGATCTTGAAATCCTGCGGCGCGGCGCGCGAGGCGCTGGAGACGGCCATCGATGAAGTGCGCGGCGGCTCGAAGGTGGACGATGCGGGCGCCGAGGAAAACCGTCAGGCGCTGGAAAAATACAGCATCGATCTCACCGAACGGGCGAGTCAAGGCAAGCTCGACCCGGTGATCGGACGCGACGATGAAATTCGCCGCACCATCCAAGTCCTGCAACGGCGCACCAAGAACAATCCGGTGCTCATCGGCGAGCCCGGCGTCGGCAAGACGGCCATCGTGGAAGGCCTGGCCCAGCGCATCGTCAACGGCGAGGTGCCGGAGGGTCTGCGCGACAAGCGTATTCTTGCGCTCGACATGGGCTCGCTGATCGCGGGCGCGAAATTCCGCGGCGAGTTCGAGGAGCGCCTGAAGGCGGTGCTCACCGATTTGTCGAAGCAGGAAGGCCAGATCATCCTGTTCATCGACGAGCTGCACACCATGGTCGGCGCCGGCAAGGCCGAGGGCGCCATGGATGCGGGCAACATGCTGAAGCCGGCGCTCGCGCGCGGCGAACTGCATTGCGTCGGCGCGACCACGCTCGATGAGTACCGCAAGTACATCGAGAAGGATGCGGCGCTCGAGCGGCGCTTCCAGAAGGTACTGGTCGATGAGCCGTCGGTGGAGGATACCATCGCCATCCTGCGCGGATTGAAGGAGCGCTACGAGGTGCATCACGGCGTGGAGATCACCGACCCGGCCATCGTCGCGGCGGCGACCCTGTCGCATCGCTACATCTCCGACCGGCAACTGCCCGACAAGGCCATCGACTTGATCGACGAGGCCGGTTCCTTGATCCGCATGGAAATCGATTCGAAGCCCGAGGCGCTCGACAAGCTCGACCGGCGCATCATTCAGCTCAAGATCGAGCGCGAGGCGCTCAAGAAGGAACACGACGAAGCCTCCCGCAAGCGCTTAGGCTTGCTGGAAGAAGCCTTGCACGGGCTGGAAAAAGAGTACTCGGACCTGGAAGAAGTTTGGAAGGCCGAGAAGGCCACCGTGCAGGGGGCGGCGCACGTCAAGGAAGAGCTGGAGCGGGCCAAGCTGGATCTCGACACGGCGCGGCGCGCGCAGGATCTGGCGCGCATGTCCGAACTGCAATACGGGCGTATTCCGGAATTGGAGCGACGGCTGGCGAAAGCGCTGGAAGTGGAGCACAAGCCGAACCAGCTGTTGCGCAACGCCGTGACCGACGTGGAGGTGGCGGAGATCGTCTCGAAGTGGACCGGCATACCGGTATCGCGCATGCTGGAAGGCGAGCGCGATAAATTGTTGCGCCTGGAAGAGGTGCTCGACAAGCGCGTGGTCGGCCAGAACGAGGCCGTCAAAGCGGTGGCCGATGCCATCCGGCGCTCGCGCGCGGGCTTGTCCGATCCCGGGCGGCCCACCGGTTCGTTCATGTTCTTAGGCCCCACCGGCGTCGGCAAGACGGAGCTGTGCAAGGCCCTGGCCGAGTTCTTGTTCGACACCGAAGAGGCCATGGTACGCATCGACATGTCGGAATTCATGGAGAAGCACTCGGTGGCCCGCTTGATCGGCGCACCGCCGGGCTACGTCGGCTACGAAGAGGGCGGGTATCTCACCGAAGCGGTGCGGCGCCGGCCGTATTGCGTGATCCTGCTCGATGAAATAGAGAAGGCGCATCCCGATGTGTTCAATGTACTGCTCCAGGTGCTCGATGACGGACGGCTGACCGACGGCCAGGGTCGCACCGTGGATTTTCGCAATGCCGTCATCATCATGACCTCGAACCTCGGCAGCCAAGTCATCCAGGAACTGGGCGTCAATGCGGACTATGCGTCCATGAAGGGCGCGGTCCTGCAGGTGGTGACGCAGCATTTCCGCCCCGAATTCATCAACCGGGTGGACGACATCGTGGTATTCCACTCGCTCGGCCGCGAGCAGATTCGCGCCATCGTCGACATCCAGCTGCGGCGTTTGCGCGAGCGGCTCGGGGAACGCGACATCCAGCTGTCCCTCGAAGACGAGGCGCGCGACAAGATCGGCGAGGCGGGATTCGATACCGTGTATGGGGCCCGGCCGCTCAAGCGCGCCATCCAGTCGCAGATCGAGAATCCTTTGGCGCAGATGCTGCTGCGGGGGGATTTCGTGGCCGGTGATCGCGTGGTTGCCAAGGTCAAGCGCGACCAGCTGGTATTCGAGAAGCTGCGCCTGCACTGAGCGACCCGTGCGGCGGCTCGCCGAGCGCCGGTGCGACCGGCGTCGCACGCGCGGATATGCCGGGGTGGTCTGGGGCTCGCATGCGGCGGAACCGGTGCGCGGCGAGGCATGCTGTGCGGGTGGCGCGGGGCGCCGGTCGCGTAGCTTCGTTATACTGGAGCTGTTGGGAGAATAAGAGGAATTTCATGCCTTTCTACGAGTATCAATGCAATAACTGCGGGCATCACCTGGAGGCCATGCAGAAGATCAACGACTCGCCGTTGAGGAAGTGTCCGGATTGCGGTAAGTCGCAATTGACCCGGCTCATGTCCGCCCCGGTGTTTCGCCTGAAGGGCGGCGGGTGGTACGAGACGGATTTCAAAGGCGACCAGGACAACAAGAAAAATCTGGCGGATCGCCCGGAGGCGGACGGCAGCAAAGATGACAAGGCGACCTCGGCTGACGCCAAGGCGGGCGATGCCAAGGCGGGCGACGCCAAGGGGGGTGATGCCAAAGCGGCGGATTCTGCCGCGAAGGACTCCGTCAAGCCCGCCGAGAAGGCTGGCACCAAACCGGCCGATAAAGCGGCGGGGGCATCGGCGAAAAAACCCGCCAGTGGCGTGTCCAAGCGTGGCGTACCGGCCGTGCCGGTGAGCCGGACAAAGGCGAGCAAGAAGCCGCCGGCCAAGGCGAAACGAGGCCGCTAGTAAATTGGAAAAGTCGCCTGCGGCGCTTTTTGTGCCTAACCCTCCCTGACGGCACCCTGCGGGCCGACCTGGGCCGACAGGTTTCTACACGCCGCACCTCGTAATTTAGCGAGTCTGGCGGGAGCACACTTGCCCGCGCGGGTCCCAGGCCTTAGCATCGCGCGCTTTCCCTTGGCGGTTCACAAGCTCATGCGCACACATTATTCTGGCCACGTCGGCGAATCGTTGGTCGGACAGGTGGTCACGGTGGCCGGCTGGGCGCAGCGGCGGCGCGACCACGGCGGCGTCATTTTCGTCGACCTGCGCGATCGCTCGGGTCTCTTGCAGATCGTGTTCGACCCCGATCGGGCGGAGATGTTCGCGCTCGCCGAGCGGGTGCGCAACGAGTTCGTGCTCAAGGTCACGGGTTTGGTGCGCCGGCGGCCGGCAGGCACGGCCAACCTCAACCTCAAGTCCGGGCACGTCGAGCTGCTGTGCCAGGAACTTGACATCCTCAACCGTTCGGAACCGCTGCCGTTCCAGTTGGACGAGACGGTCAGCGAGGAGGTGCGGCTGCGCTTTCGCTACCTCGATTTGCGCCGCGAGGAAATGCGCGAGCGGCTGCTGCTGCGCCATCGCATCACGCGCGCCATGCGCCATTATCTCGACGACGCCGGATTCGTCGATATCGAAACGCCCATGCTGTCGAAGGCGACGCCCGAGGGGGCGCGCGATTATCTCGTGCCGAGCCGCACGCACGCGGGCAAGTTCTTCGCATTGCCGCAATCGCCGCAGATCTACAAACAGCTGCTGATGATCGCGGGGTTCGACCGCTACTACCAGATCGTGCGCTGTTTTCGCGACGAGGACCTGCGCGCCGATCGACAGCCGGAATTCACGCAGCTCGACATCGAGACCTCCTTCCTGGATCAGGGGGATATCCAAGCGTCGATGGAAGGCTTGGTGAAGCATTTGTTCAAGCAAGTGCTCGATGTCGACCTGCCGAACCCCTTGCCGCGCATGACCTACGCCGAGGCCATGCGTCGTTTCGGTTCGGACAAACCGGATCTGCGCATACCGCTGGAACTGGTGGACGTCGCCGATCTCGTGCAAGGCTGCGATTTCAAGGTGTTCGCGGGGCCGGCGGCGGATCCGCGCGGCCGCGTGACGGCATTGTGCGTGCCGCAGGGCGGCAAGCTGTCGCGCAAGGAAATCGACGAATACACCGCTTATGTCGCGCGCTATGGCGCGAAGGGTCTGGCCTACGTCAAGGTGAACGAGGTCGCCAAGGGGCGCGAGGGCTTGCAGTCGCCGATCTTGAAATTCTTGAGCGATGCCGCGGTCACCGGAATCCTCCAGCGCACCGCCGCGCGCGACGGCGACTTGATTTTCTTCGGCGCCGATTCGGGCAAAGTGGTGAGCGATGCCTTGGGCGCGCTGCGCTTGAAAGTGGGGCAGGATTTGAAAATGGTGGCCTCCGGATGGCGGCCGCTGTGGGTGGTCGATTTCCCGATGTTCGAATATGACCCGGACGCCCGTCGCTGGGCGGCCATGCATCATCCGTTCACGAGCCCGGTGAATGTGGACTACGCGGCGCTTGCGGCGAACCCGGGAGAGGCGTTGGCTAAGGCCTATGATCTGGTGCTGAACGGCTCCGAGATCGGCGGCGGGTCGGTGCGCATCCACACGCCGGAACTGCAATCCGCGGTGTTCGATTTGCTGGGGATTTCGCCGCAGGAGGCGCGTGTCAAGTTCGGCTTCTTGCTGGATGCGCTGAAGTACGGGGCGCCGCCGCACGGCGGCATCGCCTTCGGCCTCGATCGGCTGGCCATGCTGATGGCCGGCGCGGAGAGCATTCGCGACGTGATCGCGTTCCCCAAGACGCAGACCGCGGCGGATCTATTGATGGATGCGCCCACGGAAGTGAGCGAGGCACAGCTCAAAGAACTGCACATTCGCGTGCGCACTCCGATCAAAGTCGAGTAGCCGTTGGAGCCGGTGCAGCGCGCGGCAACCGCATTTCGCCGCCCGGAGTCGGTGCTGGTCGTGATCTATACTCGCGCCGGTGAATTTCTGTTGCTGGAGCGCTGCCGACCGCCGGGGTACTGGCAGTCGGTGACGGGGAGCCTGGAGTGGGGCGAGAGGGCGGCCGATGCGGCGCGCCGCGAAGTCATCGAGGAAACAGGCATCACGCACGGGCTGCTGCGGAATCTGCAATGGACCCAGGTATATGACATCCTGCCGGCTTTCGGCAAGACGTTCGCGCCGGGCATCACGCGCAATCTGGAACACGCCTTCGCATTGAAGCTGCTCGATCGCGCGCCCGTTACCCTGAGCCCGACGGAACACGTCGGGTTCCGGTGGGCCAAGGCCGGCGAGGCCATCGAGACCGTATCTTCCAGTACCAATCGGGCGGTCATTCAGCAATTGCGGCATTAGGAGCCTACCCGTGTATTTCCCGCGGTCACGTGAATTCCTCGGGCAGGCTTCCACGGACCTGCCCGTATATTGTCCGCAGCCTACGCGCGATACGTTGGCAGCCTCCTAGGCGGGACGACCGGCATGCGAGTGGTGGTGGTCTATGTGCACGGGCTGTGGTTGCCGGGTGGGGAATCGTTCCTGCTGCGTCGACGGTTGTCCCGGGCGCTGGGCGCCGAGAGCCGCCTGTTTTCCTACCCATCGGTGAGCGCGAGCCTCACGGAGAACGCCGAGGCCTTGGGAAGGTACCTGCGGGAGATACCGGCCGATACCCTGCACCTGGTGGCTCACAGCCTGGGCGGGCTGGTGATCTTGCGGCTGTTCGAACTGGGTGTTGTGAGAGCGCCCGTAGAGCGAGCTGCGATGGCCGGGAATGGCGGGACGCTCGGGATGGGCGGGATGGGCGGGACGGCAGGGACGGCAGGGACGGTCGGGACGGCAGGGACGGCAGGGACGGTCGGGATGGTCGGGATGGTCGGGATGGTCGGGATGGGCGGGACGGCAGGGGGCGTGGCGGCGCAGCCGCAGTCGCGATCCGCGGTGGCGCTGCCGCCGGGCAGGATCGTGCTCATCGGCTCGCCGGTGCGCGGCAGTCGGTCGGCACAGCGGCTGGTGCGGCTGCCCTTGGGACGGGCGATTCTGGGTGTTGCAGCCGCCGAAGCGTTATTGGAAACCCGTGAGCGCCGCTGGGACGGCGCGCGCGATCTCGGTGTCATCGCCGGCGATAGAGGCGTCGGCTTGGGACGGCTTCTCGGCCCTATCAGCGAGGCCAACGACGGCACGGTGTTGGCCGAGGAAACCGCGCTCGGCGGCGCGGTGGAGCAGTTGCGGCTGCCGGTGAGCCACAGCGGCATGGTGTTCTCGGCTGCGGTGGCTCGGCAGACTGCGGCGTTCCTGCGCGATGGGCGGTTCGCGTCGAGCGCGATACGCTGATCCGCGGTCAGCCCTTGGCGGGCTCGGCATCGTCCAATTGCTTCAAGCGGTACAGCAAGTCCAGCGCCTCGCGGGGGCTCAGGGCGTTCGGGTCGAGTGCACGCAGAGCCTCCAACGCTGCCGATTCTCTCGGCGGTGCGTCGGGCCGCGGTGCAATGACCAGCGCCAGCTCGGCCTGCGGCGAAGCCGAGCGGGTTCGCAGCGCATCGCGCTCACGTTCCAGCTCGGCCAAATAGCGCCGTGCCTCGGCGGTGACGGATTTTGGAATGCCGGCGAGCGCCGCCACCTGCAATCCATAACTTTGATTGGCGGGGCCGTCCTTGACGCTGTGCAGGAATACCAGCTTATCGCCGTGCTCGACGGCTTCGACATGCACATTGACGACACCGGGCGCTTCGCCGGCGAGGCTGGTCAATTCGAAATAGTGCGTGGCGAACAGCGTGAAGGCGCGGATCTTTGCGGCAATGAACGCCGCGCAAGCCCAGGCGAGCGACAGCCCGTCGAAGGTGCTGGTGCCGCGCCCCACTTCGTCCATCAGCACCAGGCTCTTGCCCGTGGCATTGTTGAGGATGTTGGCGGTCTCGGTCATTTCCAGCATGAACGTCGAGCGGCCGCCGGCCAGGTCGTCGGATGCGCCGATACGCGTGAAGATCCGGTCGAGCGGCCCCAGGACCGCGCGCTTCGCGGGTACGAAGCAGCCAATGTGCGCAAGAATCGCGATGAGCGCGGTCTGGCGCATGTAGGTACTCTTGCCGCCCATATTGGGACCGGTGATGATGAGCATGCGGCGCGCGTCGTCGAAGCATAGATCGTTGGGTATGAAAGGTTCGCGGCTGGCGCGCTCGACCACCGGATGACGGCCCTGCTCGATGAACAGCATGGGCTGATCGACCAGTTCCGGCTGGGCGCAGTCGAGCGCCGTGGCGCGTTCGGCAAAGCACGTGAGCACGTCGAGTTGTGCGACAGCCGCGGTGGTTTGCTGCAGGGCGGGCAGGCGCAGGGTGAGAAGCGCCAGCAGCGCCTCGTACAAGTCTTTTTCGCGCGCGAGGGCCCGGTCGCGGGCGCCGAGCACCTTGTCCTCGAAGGACTTGAGTTCAGGCGTGATGAAGCGTTCGGCCGATTTGACGGTCTGGCGCCGCAGATAGTCGGCCGGTACGCGGTCGGCCTGGCTGCGGTTCACCTCGATGAAGAATCCCTGCACCCGGTTGAACCCCAGTTTCAAGCTGGACAGGCCGGTGCGCTCGCGTTCGCGCGCCTCGAGTTGCAGCAGAAACTGCTCGGTGTTGCTGCCCAAAAGACGCAGTTCGTCGAGTTCCGCATCGTAGCCGGACGCGATCACGCCGCCGTCCCGTAAGAAATGCGGCGGCGTCTCGACGATCGCTCGCGCCAGCACCGCATGCTCGTCGTGGTGCTCGTTCACCTCGGCGAGGAGCTGTTGCAGCAGGGGCGAGGGCGCTTGCTGCAGGATTGCGTGCAGCGTCTGCCGCAGCGCGGGGATGGCGCCCAAGGCGCCGCGCAATTGCGTGAGGTCCCGCGGCCGCGCGGAGCGCAGTGCGACCCGGGCCAGTATCCGCTCGAGATCGCCGATGGAGCGCAGTATCTCCGCCAGCGCGGCGTGACGCACGGCATCGATGAGCGTCGCCACCGCCTGGTAACGAAGTCGCAACGTCGCGTGATCGCGAAGCGGCCGGTGCAGCCAGCGCCGCAGCAGCCGGCCGCCCATGGCCGTGGCGGTGCGGTCGAATACGCCGGCGAGCGTGAGTTCCGGTCTGCCGGCGAGACTGTCGTCGAGTTCGAGGTTGCGCCGCGTCGCCGGATCCATGATGAGCGCCGCATCGCGTTCTTCGGTGGTGATGGACAGCAAATGCGGCAAGGCAGCCTTTTGCGTCTCGCGCACGTAGGCGAGCAGCGCGCCGGCCGCGGCAATCCCGAGCGGCTTGTCGGCGCAGCCGAAGCCCGCCAGATCGCGTGTGCGGAACTGCTCCGTCAGCGCACGCGTTGCCGATTCGGTATCGAAATGCCAGGGCGCGCGCAGCCGCCACGGCCCCTCCTGATGGCCGGCCGCGGCGGCCAGGGACGGCTGAGCCCCGTCGGGCACCAAGATCTCGGCAGGACGCAGGCGCTCGAGCTCCGCCTCGAGCGCGGTGGCTCCGCCGAGTTCCATCATGCTGAAGCGGCCGGCGGACAGGTCGAGCCAGGCAAGACCGAATCGTCCATTGGCGCCGCAGAGGCTGGCCAGCAAGGTGTCGCGGCGTTCGTCCAGCAGCGCTTCGTCGGTCACGGTGCCCGGAGTGACGATGCGTACCACCTCGCGCTCCATGGGGCCCTTGGTCTTGCCGGGCTCGCCGCGCTGCTCGCAGATGGCGACCGATTGGCCCTTGCGCACCAGTTTCACCAAATAGGAATCGAGCGTGACCGCGGGTACGCCCGCCATCGGAATGGGAGCCCCCGCCGATGCGCCGCGCTGGGTGAGCGCGATGTCCAGCAACTGCGCGGCGCGGCGTGCGTCGTCGTAGAAGGTTTCATAGAAGTCGCCCATGCGATAGAAGAGCAGCACGTCGGGATGCTGTGCCTTGATGCGCAGGTACTGCTGCATCATCGGGGTGTGCGTCGAATTGTCTAAATTATCCATTTGAAATCAATAATTTGTATTCTAAGCTGCCAATCTTTGGGGCAAATTTGGGACACTTTTCGCCATGTTTTCCAGGCCCGCCCAGATGCGCTCCAGCTCTCTAGGGACTCTGAATCTATCCAGCGGCCACAAACCTTTACCAGCATGGAGTGAGCAGCTCGGCCTTCTCCCAGACCGTATGCGAAACTATACACAAAGCGTTATTTTCTGCATATGATCTGGGCATGGCTACGATTGAGCAGTACCTCGACGACCGACTCGCGCTGGGCCGTGCCTACTTCTCGCGGGAAGAGGCGATGGCGGCGCTTGGCTTGTCGCCGGCCGCGCTGAACATGGCGCTCACGCGGCAGGCCAAGAAAGGCCGCGTGACCAACCCCCGGCAGGGCTTCTACTTGATCCTGCGCCCGGAAGACCGGTCGATCGGTGCGCCCGATCCGGCACGCTGGATCGATCCGCTGATGAAGTCCCTTGGGCTCGATTATCGTATCACGCTACTTCGTGCGGCAGCCTTCCACGGCTCGTCGCACCAGGCGGCAATGGTGTTTCAGGTGATCGTGCCCAGGCAGATGCGCGGTTTCGAGATCGGCCGGCACCGTCTGGAGTTTGTCTATCAAAGTCCAAGCGTATTCGGCCAAGTCAACCAACCCGGCTGGTTGGACTCGCTGAAAAGCGATGCGGGCTTTGCGAAGGTCGCCGGTATCGAGCTGACGTTGCTCGATTGCGCGCGATATTTCCACAAGGCGGCGGGCATCAACGGCCTGGCCCAAGTCATCAAGGATTTGGGCGGGAAGGCCAAGCCGGACAAACTGGCCAAGATCGCGACACACTATGAAAACTCGTCCGTGCGCCGCCTGGGCTACCTGCTAGAGCGCATGCACCACATGCCGCAAGCGAATGCCCTGCGGCCATTTGTCAGGAGAGCCAAGACGGCAGTCCTGCTGGACCCGTCCGTGAAACTCTTGGTCGAGGGGTTGCCTGGCCTCCATGAGAAAGAGCCCAAATGGTTGCTCATCCTCAATGAAACGGTAGAGGTCGATTCTTGATTCCCCGAGCCTACCTTCAGGCGTGGAGCGCGAAGGCGCCGTGGCCAAATCTGCGGCAGGTCGAGCAGGATCTGATGATCTGCCGGGCACTCTGCGACCTGTTTAATGCGCCGGCGCTGCGCGGCAAGGTTGCATTCCGCGGCGGCACCGCGATCAACAAGCTGCTGTTCCAGCAACCGCTGCGTTACTCCGAGGACATCGACCTCGTACAGATGCCAACCGGAACCGATCGGCACGACCGTCGATGCGATACGTGACGCGCTGGCCTGGCTGGGCAAGTGCAATCGCGAGCAGGCTGGGCATTCGATGCACCTGGTGTTCAAGTTCGCACCCGAGACGGACGCGCAATCGACGCTGAAACTAAAGGTCGAGATCAGCAACCGTGAGCAGAAGAATCTGCTCGGCATCCGGCACTATCCGTTCGCGGTGGAAAGTGACTGGTATCAGGGTAGAACCGAGATCGTGTCCTTCGAGCCTGAGGAGTTGTTCGGCACCAAGCTACGTGCACTATTGCAACGGCGTAAGAACCGCGACCTGTTCGACCTCGGGGAAGGGCTTAAACAACTGGCATTGAATGCCGACAAGCTGGTGGCCAGCTTCCATCATTACCTCGCGCTCGAAGGTAAGCCAATCACGCGCGCGGCGGCCGAACAGCGCATGCTGGAGAAATTGACCCGCAGCTTGACCGAAGACATTGCCCCGTTGCTGCCTGCAGGCGTTCGTTTCAACGACGACGATGCGGTAGCTGCCTTCGAGCGTGTCTGGACGGAACTGGTAGTTCGGCTCAAGGGTGACGGGTGGAAGTTGACGGACAAGGTGATCGGCGAGTTGCGTGGAAAGGGTTATCCCAGATTGCTGGTCGGCCACGATCAGCGCTGATTCTTGTAAGTCTTGGTGGAGCAGAAAGGGTGATTGATGCGTCTGGATCTGTCATGGGAATCAAGGGATACTGGCGGGAGAAAAAAGCGCCAGATAGTCGTTCAAGGGAGTTCGAATCGTGGATCACCCGTCCCGCAGCGCCGTGCTGGCGCACGCACCGCTCAAGGGACTTCGTCCCACGCAACTGACCGTGGGCTACGCAGAGGTCGAACTGAAAGCGCGGCAGTGGGGACGACTGGGCAAGAAGCAGCGCAGGATTGACATCGATCATCACGTGTTTCCCGCCGTGCTGGGGCTGGGACGCGACTATTTCATCGTCGATCATCATCACCTCGGTATCGCCTTGATCGAGCGGGGCATCGAGGAAGTCGCCGTGGCCGTGTTGGACGACTTGTCGTGGCTGGAACCTGCCGTGTTCTGGCGAACCATGGAATTTCGGTCGTGGGCGCATCCGTACGACCAGCGCGGCCTGCGCAGAGACTATGCCGACATACCGAAGCGATTGACGCAGCTCAAAGACGATCCATTTCGTAGTCTGGCAGGGCTGGTGCGAAGCGCCGGCGGATTCGCAAAAGACCAAGCGCCGTTCGTGGAATTCCTATGGGCGGATTTTTTCCGTCCGCGGGTACCCGCGAAAATGATCAAGAAGGACCCGGGCCGCGCCGCTCGCGAGGGCGTGCGGCTGGCGCGGTCGAAGGAAGCGCGCTACTTGCCGGGTTGGAGCGGGAAAGCCTCGACGTGACGGCGAAGGAGACCGATCAATATTTGACACGCCTCGCTCGGCGCGTGGGTCGCCATCTGCTCCACACCGACCGGGGCGTGGCGACGGCGGAGTCGTGTACGGGGGGATGGATCGCCAAGGCGATGACGGATATCGCCGGCAGCTCACATTGGTTCTTGGAAGGATTCATCACGTATGGCAACGAGGCGAAATTCCGTCGCCTCGGTGTGCCGCGCGCGTTACTGCGCTCCCAAGGCGCGGTGAGCGAGGCGGTGGCCCGCGCCATGGCGAAGGGTGCGCTGGTCCGGTCGGGCGCGCCAGTTGCGGTGGCCGTCACCGGCATCGCGGGTCCTGGCGGAGCGGTGCCGGGCAAACCCGTCGGCACCGTCTGGCTGGCATGGGCGGTGGCGCACGGTCGCCGGATCCGCGTGAGTGCAGAAGTGAGACATTTCAGGGGCGACCGCGAGGCGGTACGTCGTAAGACGGTACGGGCTGCGCTGGCCGGTATTCTGGAACGATGACAGGTGAGACGGCCGACTCGCTAAAGTCCGGTCGGCCCGCCCTGCGGCTGTTCTTCGCGGTCCTGCCCGACTCGACGACACGCGGGTACTTAAGCGCAGCCGCGACGGCATTGTCGTTGAAATCGAATGCGCGGCTGGTGCCGCGCAGCAACTTGCACATGACGCTGGCCTTTGTCGGCACCGTTGCGGCGGCGACATTGCCGATCTTGCGCGAGATCGGCGCAGCCCAGCGCGCGGCCGGCTGTGTGGTGCATATCGATGCGTATGAATACTGGCCCCAAGCCGAGGTAATCGTGAGCGTAGCGCGAACCGCGCCGGATGCTCTGGAGCAGCTGTCGCGGCGATTGTACCGCGACCTTGCAATACATCGGTGGGCACCCGATGCCAAACGGTGGCGCCCTCATATCACCCTGGCGAGGAATGTCTCGCAAGCGGCTGTGCTGCCAGCACTGGCACCTTTCGATTGGCGGGTGCGCGATTTCTGTCTCATGAGCTCCGACACGAGCGGCGCACAGTCCGCGTATACAGTAGTCGATACCTGGCCACTACTGTATGGCTCTGAAAACGCATAGGAAACTATGCTAAATCGATGCATATGAGACGAGCGTGGGGCGCTGGATATGAAATAATAGAGGCACACATCGTTGAGGACTCCCCATGGAAGAGAATCGCAAGAAGGCTCTGGCCGCCGCGCTGAGCCAGATCGAAAAACAATTTGGTAAAGGCTCCGTCATGCGCTTGGGCGATGCGGGTGCCACCTATGAGGTCGAGTCCATTCCGACGGGCTCGCTCGGCCTCGATATCGCGCTTGGCGTCGGCGGCATTCCGCGCGGACGCGTGATCGAAATCTTTGGACCGGAATCCTCGGGCAAGACCACGCTGACGCTCGCCATCATCGCCTCGGCGCAGAGCAACGGCGGTACCGCGGCATTCGTCGATGCCGAGCACGCGCTCGATCCGGTGTACGCGGAGAAACTCGGCGTCAAGGTCAACGACCTCTTGGTATCGCAACCGGACACCGGCGAGCAAGCGTTGGAAATCACCGATATGTTGGTGCGCTCGGGCGCCGTGGACGTGGTCGTGGTGGACTCGGTGGCGGCGCTCACGCCGAAGGCGGAAATCGAAGGTGAAATGGGCGATTCGCACATGGGGTTGCAGGCGCGGCTAATGTCCCAGGCGCTGCGCAAGCTCACGGGCAACATCAAGCGTTCGAATACCATCGTGATTTTCATCAATCAGATCCGCATGAAGATCGGCGTCATGTTCGGCAACCCGGAAACCACCACCGGCGGCAACGCGCTGAAGTTCTACTCGTCGGTGCGAATGGATATTCGCCGCATCGGCGCGATCAAGAGCGGCGAGGAAGTCGTGGGCTCGCTGACCCGGGTCAAAGTCGTCAAGAACAAGGTCGCGCCGCCGTTCCGTGAGACGGAGTTCGAAATCATGTACGGCACCGGCATCTCCAAGGAAGGCGAACTCATCGAACTCGGCGTGCTGCATAACCTGGTCGAAAAATCCGGATCGTGGTACAGCTACAAAGGCGAGCGGATCGGGCAAGGCAAGGACAATGCCCGGACGTTCCTGCAGCAGCATCCGGAAATCGCGAAGGACATCGAAGCTCAGGTCCGAGCCAAGCTCATTCCCGAGAAGGCGACGATGAATCGCGGCGGTGACGTCAAAGAGGCCTGATCCTGGCCCGTTCGGGGGTAGACCCGCTCGATGCCCGCGCCGCCCGAGTGGCGGCGCTCGATGCGTTGGCGCGGCGCGACCATGCCTCCGCGGATTTGCGCCGCAAGCTGCTCGATAAGGGTTACGATCCCGTCCTGATCGGCGAGGTGATCGAGCGCTTGCGGGCCGATAAACTCGTCGATGATCGCCGCTATGTGGAGACCTTCATTGGCTATCATGCGGCCCGCGGGCATGGGCCCCTGCGGGTGCGCGCCGATCTGCGCAAGATAGGGCTGGCGGACGAGCTGATCGGGGCTGGAATCGACGCCTACGGTCGTTGGGATGAGCGGCTTCGCGAGGCGCGGCAAAAGAAGTTTGGCGCGGCGCTGCCGACCCTTTACGCTGACAAGCAGCGCCAAGCCCGCTTCTTGGGCTACCGTGGCTTCACGGGCGCCCAGATTCGAATGGCTTTAGGCATTGATGCCGACATCGATTAGACAGGTGACGTAGAACTTATGAAACGCGATGCGAGATTGAAGTCGATGACGAGTTCGGAAATCCGGGCGAGCTTTCTCGAATTCTTCCGAAAGAACGGGCATGCCGTCGTGCCCTCCAGTTCCCTCGTGCCCGGCAACGACCCCACGCTGTTGTTCACGAATGCCGGCATGGTTCAATTCAAGGACGTGTTTCTCGGCAAGGAAGTGCGCGAATATTCGCGCGCCTCGAGCGCGCAGCGCGTCGTACGCGCCGGCGGCAAGCACAATGACCTCGAAAACGTCGGTTATACGGCCCGCCATCACACCTTTTTCGAGATGCTGGGTAATTTCAGTTTCGGCGACTACTTCAAGCGCGAGGCGATTCACTTCGCGTGGAACTTCGTGACCGGGACGCTGGGCATCCCCAAAGAACGGCTGTGGGTGACGGTTTACCAGGAGGATGAGGAGGCTGCGCGCATCTGGACGGAGGAAATCGGCATCGACCCGACTCGATGCACCCGCATGGGTGAGAAATCCAATTTCTGGTCGATGGGCGAGACGGGGCCCTGCGGGCCCTGCACGGAGATCTTCTACGACCACGGGGCCGAGGTTGCCGGTGGGCCGCCGGGCTCGCCCGATGAGGAGGGTGACCGGTATGTGGAGATTTGGAATCTCGTCTTCATGCAATACGATCGCTCGGCCGATGGTGTCCTGGTGCCCTTGCCCAAGCCCTCGGTCGATACGGGGATGGGCTTGGAGCGAGTCGCTGCGGTGATGCAAGGGGTGCACAGCAATTACGACATCGATTTGTTCAAGGCGCTGATTCGCGCGGCGGCCGAAATTACCGGCACCGACGATCTGCAATCGTCGAGCCTGCGCGTGATCGCCGATCATATCCGGGCCTGCACCTTCTTGATCATCGATGGCGTCGTGCCGTCCAACGAAGGCCGCGGCTATGTCCTGCGGCGCATCATCCGGCGCGCCATCCGGCATGGCTACAAGTTGGGTCAGACGCAACCGTTTTTCCACCAGCTGGTACCTACGTTGGTGCGTGATATGGGCTCCTATTACACCGAACTTGTGGCTGGCGAAGCGCGTGCCATGCAAATCCTTGCCCAGGAGGAGGCCCGATTTGCCGAGACGCTGGCGACGGGCATGGCCCTGCTCGATGCCGAGGCCGCAAAATTGACCTCGGTGATTCCCGGCGAGACGGCTTTTCGGCTCTACGACACGTATGGGTTTCCACTCGATCTCACGGCTGACGTGGCGCGCGAGCGCGGACTCACCATCGATCAGGCCGGTTTCGACGCCGCCATGCAAGCGCAGCGGGGGCGGGCGCGGGCAGCGAGCAAGTTCGGTGCGGATCTGCGCGAGTCGGTCAAGCTGTCCGGCCGGACGGATTTCGCGGGGTACGGTGGCCTCGCGGGTACGGGAAAGATTACCGCGCTCATTGTCGATGGCGAAGTACTCGACGCATTGCAGCCCGGTCAAGACGGCCAGGTGGTGTTGGACCAGACACCCTTCTATGCCGAAAGCGGCGGACAAGTGGGCGATACGGGCGTGCTCAGCACCGCCAACGCGCGATTCGCGGTCAAGGACACCCGGAAAATCGGCGCCTCATTCGCCCATGTGGGCGTGCTCGAGTCGGGCACGTTGCGGGTGGGCGACGCTGTCCAAGCCCAAGTGGATGGCGAGCGGCGAAAGGCCACCGCCCGCAACCATTCGGCGACTCACCTGCTGCATGCGGCGTTGCGGCAAGTCCTCGGCACCCACGTCCAGCAGAAGGGCTCGCTGGTCGCGCCCGACCGCCTTCGTTTCGATTTCGCTCATACGCAGCCTGTCTCCGCCGACGAATTGCGTCGCATCGAAGAATTGGTCAACGCCGCGATTCGGGACAATGCGCCCGTCGAGACGCGCGTGATGTCGTTGGACGAAGCCGTGGCCGCCGGTGCCATGTCGTTATTCGGTGAGAAGTACGAAAGCGACGTTCGCGTGCTCACCATAGGCGATTTTTCGATGGAACTGTGCGGCGGCACTCATGTGGAAAGGGCCGGCGATATCGGATTTTTCAAGATCGTCGGCGAATCCGGAGTCGCTGCCGGGGTCCGACGAATCGATGCGGTAACGGGCGAGGGCGCCTTCGAATGGATTTTGCGTACCGACGAAATGTTGCGCGATATCGCCGTGGTGCTGCGCGGCAGCCGCGAGGATGTGGATGAGAAGGTGCGCGAACTCGTCGAGCGTTCGCGCCGATTGGAGAAGGAGGTTCAGCAGCTCAAGTCGAAGCTGGCGAGCGGGCAGAGCGGCGATCTGTCGAGTCAAGCGAAAGATGTCGATGGAATCAAGGTTTTAGCGGCGCAGGTGGAGGATTCGGATGCGAAGGCTCTGCGCGACGCGGTGGATCGGCTGCGCAATAAGTTAGGCACCTCGGTCATCGTTCTCGCAACTGTTAAGGAAGGTAAAGTCGTGCTGGTGGCGGGCGTATCGGCGGATCTGCTCGAAAGATTCAAGGCGGGCGATATCGTGGGCGCCGTGGCAGCACAGGTAGGCGGACGGGGCGGTGGTCGAGCCGATTTCGCCCAAGCGGGCGGCACGCAGCCGGAAAATTTGGTGCGCGCGCTCGCCTTGGTGGAAACTTTGGTGCGCGGCCCGCTGTCTCATTGATTGGCGACGCGTCGCAGTTGAACAAAATTCTCTTATTTCGATAGCGACAGGCGAGATTGCCGAGCGAGTTTCTTGTATTCTTCCCGTCTGATCGAGATCTCATAGCGCTTGTTCCATAGTTCATATTGCTGGAACAACCACGACGCGGTTTGCCGCAATCGATTGCCTCATAAGCTAAGGAAGCCAGGAGCCCCGAATATGTTGATATTGACACGACGAGTTGGCGAAACCGTAATGATCGGTAACGAGGTCACGGTGACCGTCTTGGGCGTCAAGGGAAATCAGGTGCGAATCGGCGTCAATGCTCCTAAGAACGTTGCGGTTCATCGCGAAGAAATTTACGAGCGAATCAAGCGTGAAGAGGACGGCGAGCCGAGGGCGCAGGCTTCCAGCGCGAAAGTGGCCGACGACGCCTGATCACGGTTCGGCCTGCTTGGTTTTTCGTACCACTGAATCACTTTGGGCCTGGACCCTCCGGGCGGGCGTGCCCGCCGCCTGAGAGGGCCGGTCGCGATGACGTCTCACCTTCGCTTTCTTTCACATCGGTTGGTTGCTCGTTAGCGCGAAGGCCTCGCCACCCGTGCGACGCATGCGTCGCACCCGCGTTCGCGGCGTTATCCCCGCTTCGTCGCTGCCACGGGTTGCCGATCCAGACCGAAAAATGTTGATGCCATGACTGGCGGAGAGGGAGGGATTACTCGTCGCTGCGCTCCTCGCCCCTTGCGGGGCCGCCGCGTTCGCGGCGTTCAACCCGCCCGGACGGTCGAGTTAGTGCGAGCTGGCGCTCGTCCTGCGGACCGTCGTCGCGGCGACGACGTCTCCCTCCCTCTCTTTCCGGTCGTGTGGTTGCTCGCTACCGCGAAAATAGATCTGGCGACCACCGATGTCAGGCCGTGTGGCGGAGAGGGAGGGATTCGAACCCTCGAGGGACTTTTGATCCCTACGCCCTTAGCAGGGGCGCGCCTTCGACCACTCGGCCACCTCTCCCAAACGGCGCACTTGATGGCGGCCGAGCTAGCAAGTTTACGCGACGACGCGCATCTACGCCAACCAAACGCGAGTCCTCATGCGCCGCATGTCCCCGTGCGCCACCTGATTACGCACCCTACGCCGCCATGCCCCGTTGCGAGATTTCTCAAATGATTCGATGACCCGACAGGCCCCTGCGTACCGAACTGCGGCGCGCTCACGCCGATACCGATTCGCCGGTGCCATCACAAGCGCGTAGGCGCCTGTCGAGTGAATTGATGAAAAACCCATGATGAGTCGCGGCAGGGACTTGACCGACCCTCCGAAGCCCTCGATGCCGCGCGTTGCGGATGCATGCCACCGTTGCCTAGGAATCGATAGAGCGATAGGTATCTGCGCTCCGGTTTGAGGGCAGGCCTGTGGTAAAATGTCCGTTGGGCGTCCGATGCCCTGAGTCCAATGCCTCGATTGAGGTAACGGCTTCAGCTTCGGTTCAGGTAGGCAAAAGTTATTTTGATTTCGGTGCGTTGCTGATGTACAAAGCAACCGCCGAATTCGAATCGCTGCCTCTCCGGCATCGATTGATTTCGGTTCCGAGCGGCGAGGCACCGATGGGATGATGTCCGCACGGACGGGCCTGGGACGGGCCTGGGACGGGCCTGGGACGAGCGGGGGCAAGCCCACGACGGTCCTTCCTACTCCAGCTAGTGTCGATTTAGTTTTGTAAAATGCGCGCCCGTAGCTCAGTTGGATAGAGCGCCTGGCTACGAACCAGGAGGTCGGGAGTTCGAATCTCTCCGGGCGCACCAC